>NZ_JBIAVN010000024.1:26744-103786 GCF_042894285.1 Streptomyces sp. NPDC001544
GATGAGCGCCAGCAGGGGCATCGGCTGGGGGTCCGGGGGTTACCCCCCGGGAAGGCACAGTCTCAACACGACGCAGGAGGCCGGTCGATGAGCGCCAGCAGGGGCATCGGCTGGGGGTCCGGGGGTTACCCCCCGGGAAGGCACAGTCTCAACACGACGCAGGAGGCCGGTCGATGAGCGCCCGTACCAACAAGCCGCACGAGGTCGTGGAGCGGGCCCTCGGGCTGTCCCGGGCCGACGGCTGTGTGGTGATCGCCGACGAGCACTCGACGGCCAACCTGCGCTGGGCGGGCAACGCGCTGACGACGAACGGCGTCACGCGCGGCCGTACGCTCACCGTGATCGCGACCGTGGACGGGCAGGAGGGCACCGCCTCCGGGGTGGTGTCGCGGTCCGCGGTGACCGCCGAGGAGCTGGAGCCCCTGGTACGGGCCGCGGAGGCCGCCGCGCGCGGCGCCGGGCCCGCGGAGGACGCGCAGCCGCTGGTCACGGACGTGCAGGAGTCCCCGGACTTCACGGACGCGCCCGCCGAGACCTCCTCGGCCGTGTTCGCGGACTTCGCCCCGGCGCTGGGCGAGGCGTTCGCACGCGCGCGTGCGGGCGGCCGGGAGCTGTACGGCTTCGCCAACCACGAGATGGTCTCGACGTACCTGGGCACGTCCACGGGCCTGCGCCTGCGGCACGACCAGCCCAACGGCACGCTGGAGGTCAACGCCAAGTCCCCGGACCGGGCGCGTTCGGCGTGGGCGGGCCGCTCCACCCGGGACTTCAAGGACGTCGACCCGGGGGCGCTCGACGCCGAGCTGGCCGTGCGGCTCGGCTGGGCCGAGCGGCGGATCGAGCTGCCCGCGGGCCGCTACGAGACGCTGCTGCCGCCGACCGCGGTGGCCGACCTGCTGATCTACCAGTTCTGGTCATCGTCGGGCCGGGACGCGGCCGAGGGCCGGACGGTGTTCTCCAAGCCGGGTGGCGGCACGCGACTCGGCGAGCGGCTGACCGAGCTGCCGCTGACCCTGCGCAGCGACCCGAACGAGCCGGGTCTGGAGTGCTCGCCGTTCGTGATCGCGCACTCCTCGGGCGGCGACCAGTCGGTGTTCGACAACGGGCTGCCGGTCCGGGGCACCGAGTGGGTCGGCGGCGGCCGGCTGGAGCACCTGACGACCACCCGGCACAGCGCGGACCTGACCGGGCTGCCGGTGGCCCCGGCGGGCGGCAATCTGATCCTGGACGGCGGCGAGGACCGCTCCCTGGAGGAGATGGTCGCGGCCACCGAGCGGGGTCTGCTGCTGACCTGCCTGTGGTACATCCGCGAGGTGGATCCGGCGACACTGCTGCTGACCGGACTGACCCGGGACGGTGTCTACCTCGTGGAGAACGGCGAGGTCACCGGTGAGGTGAACAACTTCCGGTTCAACGAGTCGCCGGTGGACCTGCTGGGGCGGGCGACGGAGGCCGGGCGCACGGAAAAGACGCTGCCGAGGGAGTGGAGCGACTGGTTCACTAGGGCTGCGATGCCCGCGCTGCGGGTGCCCGACTTCAATATGAGCTCTGTCAGCCAGGGCGTATAACCTCGTAGCCGGTAGTCACTCGGCTGCCCGAAGATCATCAAGGAGACAAGAGACCGTGACGGACATCGTCGACGAACTGAAGTGGCGGGGGCTGATCGCCCTCTCCACGGACGAGGACGCACTGCGCAAGGCGTTCGCGGACGGTCCCGTCACGTTCTATTGCGGCTTCGACCCGACCGCGCCCAGCCTGCACCTCGGCAACCTCGTGCAGATCCTGACCATGCGCCGGATCCAGCAGGCGGGCAACCGCCCGCTGGGCCTGGTCGGGGGCGCCACGGGTCTGATCGGCGACCCGAAGCCCAACGCGGAGCGCACCCTGAACTCGCCCGAGGTGGTCGGCCAGTGGGTCGAGCGGCTGCGCGCGCAGATCGCCCCGCTGCTGGACTTCGAGGGCCCGAACGCGGCGGTCATGGTCAACAACCTGGACTGGACCCAGGGCATGTCGGCCATCGAGTTCCTGCGGGACATGGGCAAGCACTTCCGGGTCAACAAGATGATCGCCAAGGAGGCCGTCGCCCGGCGGCTCAACTCCGACGCGGGCATCAGCTACACGGAGTTCAGCTACCAGATCCTGCAGGGCATGGACTTCCTGGAGCTGTACCGGCGGTACGGCTGCACACTGCAGACCGGCGGCAGCGACCAGTGGGGCAATCTCACGTCGGGCACCGACCTGATCCACCGGGTCGAGCCGGGTGCCGTGGTGCATGCGCTGGGCACGCCGCTGATCACCAAGGCGGACGGCACCAAGTTCGGCAAGACCGAGTCCGGCACGGTCTGGCTGGACCCGGAGATGACCACGCCGTACGCGTTCTACCAGTTCTGGGTGAACGCGGACGACCGGGACATCTCGAAGTTCCTGCGCATCTTCAGTTTCCGGTCCCGCGAGGAGATCGAGGAGCTGGAGAAGCAGACCGAGGAGCGCCCCCAGGCCCGTGCCGCGCAGCGGGCGCTGGCCGAGGAGCTGACGACGCTGGTGCACGGTGCCGACCAGACGGCCGCCGTGATCGCCGCGTCCAAGGCCCTCTTCGGCCAGGGCGAGCTGGCCGGGCTGGACGAGCGGACGCTGGCCGCGGCCCTGTCCGAGGTGCCGCACATCCAGGTCGCCGAGCTGGGCCCGGTGGTCGACCTGTTCGCCGAGGTCGGCCTGGTGGCCAGCAAGTCGGCAGCGCGGCGCACGGTGAAGGAGGGCGGCGCCTACGTGAACAACGTCAAGGTCGCCGCGGAGGACGCCGTCCCCGCCAAGGAGGACCTGCTGCACGGGCGCTGGCTGGTCCTGCGCCGCGGGAAGAAGAACCTGGCGGCCGTCGAGGTCGTCGGCGCGTGAGACCTGCCGGAGGGCGGCTCCCGTGAGGGGGAGCCGCCCTCCGGCGTATCCGTGTCAGACCTGCTGTTGCTGCTGCCGCTCCTTCTTCCGGTTGCCCCACAGCGCCATGTAGGCCATGTCTCCGACGGCGACGATGATGATCGCGGCGATGAGCTGGAAGAGGTGCCGGGTCCAGTCGATGCCCCGGGTCTCCGCGACGCCGAAGGCGCGGGCGATCGCGTTGCCCGCGACGGCGCCGAGCATGCCGAAGATGGTGGTCAGCCAGAGCGGGCTGTGCTGCTTGCCGGGGATGACCGCCTTGGCGATCAGACCCAGCACGAATCCGACGATGATCGCCCACAACCAGCCCATCACTGCCTCCTCGTACGGCTCGACGTGAGCATTACGCCAAGTCTCGGCGGGTCGGCCGCATGACGCATGTCGAGTACGGCCGGAGGGCGTACGGGCACCTACGTGGTGCGGCGGAGGCCGTTCGCGGGCCGGCGGGGGCGACCCGGTCTCGAAGGGGGCCCGGTCGCGGCGTACCGTGGGAGCCGGGGAGTGGCTGACACGGGCGGATGGTGGAATGTGATGCGGAAGCAGCATGGCGGCGGCAACGTCGAGGTGTTCCGGATCACCGGAGCCCGGACGGGCCTGGCGGAGGACGTGCGCGGCCGGCAGCGCCGGTATGTCATCTCCATGTCGATCCGTACGGTCGCGGTGATCCTCGCGGCCACCCTGTGGAACGTCGAACGGTACGTGGCCATCGTGGCCTTGGTGCTCGGCGCGGCCCTGCCCTACATCGCCGTGGTGGTCGCCAACGCGGGCCGCGAGCGGGCGCCGGGGCTGCCGTCGACCTTTGTGACCGTGCCGGTTCGGCCGATGATCGCTGCGCCGCCCGCGGCGGACGACACGCAGACGGAACCCGTGCCGGAGGACGTGCCGGTGGACCCCCCGACCGGGGTGCACGGTGAGCGGCGGGACCCCGTGTGACCATCGCGGATGCTCCGCGGGCGGACGTAGATTCCGCGCCAAGCTCAAGAAAAGCTCAGATCAATCATGCTGTTCCAGTGCCGGGCGACGGCTTACCCGTGACATACTTCGTACGCGCTCCGCATCCCCCGTCGGAGCGACGGACCGACGCCGGGCAGCTCCCCCCGTGGCTGCTCGGCGTCGCCTTTTTCCGCCGTGTGTGAGAACGAAGCCGTGACTGACGAGACTCCCATCTGCTCCGCCAAGGGCTGCCGTGCCGACGCCGTGTGGGTGCTGGCGTGGAACAACCCGAAGATCCACACGCCGGAGCGTCGCAAGACGTGGCTGGCGTGCGAGGAGCACCGTGAGCACCTGTCCCAGTTCCTCGGAGTACGAGGGTTCCTCAAGGACGTGGTGAAGTTCGCGGACTGGGAAGCGCCCGAAGCCTCCTAGCCGCCGATCGCCGACATCGGCCGGTCCGGCTGGACGAACGACGGGTCGTCCAGGCCCGCGCCGGCCTTCTTCCCCAAGGTCGCGAGCCGCCAGATGCGGGCGATCTCCTCGTCGGGGGCGCCGGAGCGCAGGGCGGCGCGCAGGTCCGTCTCCTCGGTGGCGAAGAGGCAGGTGCGTATCTGGCCGTCGGCGGTGAGGCGGGTGCGGTCGCAGGCGGCGCAGAACGGGCGGGTGACGGAGGCGATGACGCCGACGCGGTGCGGGCCGCCGTCGACGATCCAGCGTTCCGCCGGGGCCGAACCGCGTTCCTCGGAGCCCTCCGGGGTCAGCTCGAAGCGGGTGCGCAGGGAGGTCAGGATGTCGCCCGCGGTCACCATGCCCTCGCGCTTCCAGCCGTGCTGGGCGTCCAGGGGCATCTGCTCGATGAAGCGCAGCTCGTAGTCGTGCTCGATCGCCCAGGCGAGGAGGTCCGGGGCCTCGTCCTCGTTGAGGCCCGGCATGAGGACGGTGTTGACCTTCACCGGGGTCAGTCCGGCCTCGCGGGCGGCCTGGAGGCCGGCCAGGACGTCCTTGTGGCGGTCGCGCCGGGTGAGGGTCTTGAAGACGTCCGGCCGGAGCGTGTCGAGGGAGACGTTGACCCGGTCCAGGCCCGCCGCCTTCAGGGCGGCCGCGGTGCGCCCGAGGCCGATGCCGTTGGTCGTCAGGGACGTCTGGGGGCGGGGCTCCAGGGCGGCGACGCGCTCCACGATGCCCACCAGCCCGGGGCGCAGCAGGGGCTCGCCGCCGGTGAAGCGCACCTCGGTGATGCCGAGGGAGGCGACGGCGATGTCGATCAGGCGGACGATCTCATCGTCCGTGAGCAGGTCGGGCTTGGCCAGCCACTGCAGGCCCTCCTCGGGCATGCAGTACGTACAACGCAGGTTGCACCGGTCGGTCAGCGAGACCCTCAGGTCGGTGGCCACCCGGCCGAAGGTGTCGATGAGCACGTGGGCCCCCTCCCTCGTCGTGGATCACTGCGGTCACTCGTGTGCTGTCACTTGTGAGCCTACGCGACACCACTGACAGGGACACAGGTCCGCTTCCACGAGGTGGGACGCGGCCGCGCCGCGGGGGCCTGACGGTTCCCGCGACACGGCCGCCGGTACGCGGCTCAGTGGGCCCCGGTCCCGGTCAGGGAGCGCACCTCCAGCTCCGCGTACTTGCCCGCGTCCGGCGCCTCCTTCGACAGGAGGGTGCCGACGACGCCCAGCAGGAAGCCGACCGGGATCGAGATGATGCCCGGGTTCTCCAGCGGGAACCAGTGGAAGTCGGCGTCCGGGAACATCGACGTCTCCTTGCCGGAGACCACCGGTGAGAACAGCACCAGACCGACCGCGGTGACCAGGCCGCCGTAGATCGACCACAGGGCGCCCGAGGTGGTGAACCGCTTCCAGAACAGGCTGTAGAGGATGGTCGGCAGGTTGGCGGAGGCGGCGACCGCGAAGGCCAGGGCGACCAGGCCCGCCACGTTCAGGTCGCGGGCGAGGGCGCCCAGCACGATCGACACCGCGCCGATGCCGACCGTGGCCCAGCGGGCGGCGCCCAGTTCCTGCTTCTCGGTTGCCCGGCCCCGCTTGATGACGTTGGCGTAGATGTCGTGGGCGAAGGAGGACGACGAGGCCAGGGTCAGTCCCGCGACGACCGCGAGGATCGTGGCGAAGGCGACCGCGGAGATGGTGGCGAGCAGGACGGCGCCCCAGTTGGAGTCCACTCCGCCGAGGTGGAGGGCGAGCAGTGGTGCGGCCGTGTTGCCCGCCTTGTTGGAGGCGACGATCTCGTCCGGTTTGATCAGCGCGGCGGCGCCGAAGCCGAGGGCGAGCGTCATCAGGTAGAAGGCGCCGATGAGGCCGATCGCCCAGATCACCGACTTCCGGGCGGCCTTGGCGGTGGGGACGGTGTAGAAGCGGATCAGGATGTGCGGCAGGCCCGCGGTGCCCAGGACCAGGGCGAGGCCCAGGGAGATGAAGTCCAGCTTGGTGGTCCCGGTGGCGCCGTACTTCAGACCGGGCTCCAGGAACGCGGAGCCCTTGCCGCTGTTGTCGGCGGCCCTGCCCAGCAGGTCGGAGATGTTGAAGTGGAACTTCAGCAGGACCAGGAAGGTCAGCAGCACCGCACCCGCGATCAGCAGGACGGCCTTGACCATCTGGACCCAGGTGGTGCCCTTCATGCCGCCGATGGTGACGTACACGATCATCAGGAGGCCGACCAGGGCGACGATGCCGATCTTGCCGCCGTCGCTGGTGATGCCGAGCAGCAGTGAGACCAGGACGCCGGCTCCGGCCATCTGGGCCAGCAGGTAGAAGATCGACACCACGATCGTGGAGGTGCCGGCCGCCGTGCGCACGGGTCGCTGGCGCATGCGGTACGCCAGTACGTCGCCCATGGTGTAGCGGCCGGAGTTGCGCAGCGGTTCGGCGACCAGGAGCAGGGCGACCAGCCAGGCGACCAGGAAACCGATGGAGTACAGGAAGCCGTCGTAGCCGAACAGGGCGATGGCGCCGGCGATGCCGAGGAAGGACGCGGCCGACATGTAGTCGCCGGAGACGGCGAGGCCGTTCTGGAAACCGGTGAACTGCCGTCCGCCGGCGTAGAAGTCGGCGGCGCCCTTGGTCTGACGGCCCGCCCAGACGGTGATGACGAGGGTCGCGGCGACGAACACCGCGAACAGGGTGATGATCAGGGGCCGGTGCTCGCTCGCCTCACCGGCCGCCAGCACGCTCTGCTGCGGGATGCTCATGCGCCGCCCTCCATCCGGGACTTGATGGCCTCCGCCTTGGGGTCGAGGTGAGCGGCGGCACGCCGCGCGTACCACCAGGCGATGAGGAACGTGGTGAGGAACTGGGCGAGCCCCAGGACGAGGGCGACGTTGACGTTGCCGGCCACCTTGGTGCCCATGAAGTCGCCCGCGTAGTTGGAGAGCAGGACGTACAGCAGGTACCAGGCGATGAAGGCGATGGTCAGCGGGAAGGCGAAGGAGCGGTGGGACCGGCGCAGTTCCCCGAACTCCGCGCTCTCCTGCACCGCGACGAACTCCTCGGTGGAGGGGAGTTGGGGGTGGGTCTTCGAGGGGGGCGGTGTCTCGGTGGCCACGGGGTCTCCTCGGGTTGCGGGCGGTTTGCGGCGGCGGGGGCTCGATCCTGCTCGGGCTCCCCGTCGAAGGTCCACGGCGCCACGCGAGGTCCGGTTCAAGTCCTATGAGCTCTTTCGGAAGTCGTCTTTACGAAGTCATTGCTGGCCTGTGAGCCGGGGAGATAGCTTCACGTCTGCAGCACTCGTCATGTACCTGCCCGAGCACCACCTGTGCCTCGGGCCGGTTTCGTTTCCGGATGACATTCGGATGACTCTCGGATGATGTGGAGAACCCATGCCTCATCTGCGCACCCGACGTCGGCTCGCGCTCGCCGTACCCGTCGTGCTGTCGCTGACCGCGTCGCTCGGCTTCCTCCCGTCGCCGGTCTCGGCGACCCCGCTGACGGCTGAGGCGACGCCCGCCGCCGACGGCCCGAGCCTCTCGTACGTCGTCAACACGAGGACCGGCCACCACACGATCGCGTCGGTGCGGAAGGTGATCGCCGCGGCCGGCGGCAGCGTCGTGGTGGCGTACGACAGGATCGGCGTGATCGTCGTCCACTCGTCCAACCCCGACTTCGCCAAGACCATCCGCGAGGTGCGCGGCGTCGACTCCGCCGGCGCCACCAGGACCGCTCCGCTGCCCGCCCAGTCGACCACCGACGTCGGCACGCCGAAGGTGCTCGGTGCCGAGCAGGTCGCGGGCGCCCGGGCCGCCGACGGACAGGACCCGCTGGAGCCCCTGCAGTGGGACCTGCCCGCCATCAAGGCGGACAAGGCGCACGAGAAGACGCTCGGCAGCCGGAAGGTCACCGTCGCCGTCATCGACACCGGCGTCGACGACACCCACCCGGACATCGCGCCCAACTTCGACCGCGCCGCCTCCGCCAACTGCGTGTCGGGCAAGCCGGACACCACCGACGGTGCCTGGCGGCCCAGCGCGAGCGAGAGCCCGCACGGCACGCACGTGGCCGGTGAGATCGCGGGCGCGAAGAACGGCGTCGGCATCACGGGCGTGGCGCCGGGTGTCAGGGTGGCGGGCATCAAGGTGGGCAACCCGGACGGCTTCTTCTACACGGAGGCCGTGGTCTGCGGGTTCGTCTGGGCGGCCGAGCACCACGTCGACGTGACCAACAACAGCTATTACACCGACCCGTGGTACTTCAACTGCACCACCGACCCGGACCAGAAGGCCCTGGTCGACGCCGTCACCCGGGCCTCCCGGTACGCGGAGCGCAAGGGCGCGGTCAACGTCGCGGCGGCGGGCAACGAGAACTACGACCTGGCGTCCGACTCGATCACCGACCCGGTCTCGCCGAACGACTCCACCCCGTCGGACCGGGTGATCGACCCGCACAAGTGCTACGACATCCCCACCCAGCTCCCGGGGGTCGTGACGGTCGCGGCGACCGGCGCCAAGGGCATCAAGTCGTCCTTCTCCAACTACGGCCTGGGCGTGATCGACATAGCCGCGCCCGGCGGTGACTCGACGGCGTACCAGAAGCCGGAGCCCCCGGCGACGGACGGCCGGATCCTGGGCCCGCTGCCCGGCGGCAAGTGGGGCTACATGGCGGGCACGTCGATGGCGACCCCGCATGTCGCCGGTGTCGCCGCGTTGATCAAGTCAACCCACCCGCACGCCTCCGCCGCCCTGGTGAAGGCCCTGCTGTACGCCGAGGCCGACGCCACACCGTGCACCGACCCGTACGACATCAACGGGGACGGCAAGGTGGACGCGGTGTGCGAGGGGTCGACGAACCGCAACGGCTTCTACGGCTGGGGCACGGCGGACGCACTCGCCGCGGTGACCAGGTAGCTGACCACGTGGACGGGCGGAGGGGCGGGGCCGCCCTATATTGATTGAGTCAATACTGCATAGTGCAGTAATGACTGGAATCAAGTTGGCATGGTCCGCCCTGGGCGGCGACCCCGCCCTTCTCCCGCGGATCACCCCCGTCGTGCGGGAAGGCGCGCTCCCGGCGCGTCTTCCCGTCCGGGAGCTGGCCCGCTCCTGTGTGGGCGCCTGCGCGCTGGCCGCCGCCGAGCTGGGTGCCCGGCGCGCCGGGCTCGGTGCGGTGCCGGAGGTCCGGGTGGACGACGGTGCGGTCGCGACGGCGTTCCACAGTGAGCGGCATCTGCTCGTGGACGGGCGGGCGCCGGTCGCCTTCGCACCGCTGTCGCGGTTCTGGCGCACGGCCGACGGATGGGTGCGCACGCACGCCAACTACCCGCATCACCGGACGCGGCTGCTGGGTGCGCTGGGGCTGCCGCAGGACGCGTCCGTGGAAACCGTCGCCCAGCGGCTGGCCGGGCGCACCGCGCGGGAGACCGAGGAGACGGTGTACCGCGCGGGGGGCCTGGCGGTCGCGCTCCGTACCCCCGAGGAGTGGGCCGCGCACGACCAGGCCGCCGCCGTGGCCGCACGGCCGCTGGTCGAGCGCGGGCGGCTGGACTCGGCACGCGCGCGTGTACTGCCGCCGCTGGGTGACGCCACTCCCCTGCTGCCCGCCGCCGGACTGCGCGTCCTGGACCTGACCCGGGTCCTCGCGGGCCCGGTCGCCACCCGCACGCTCGCCCTGCTGGGCGCGGACGTGCTGCGCCTGGATCCGCCGCACCTGCCCGAACTGTCCGACCAGCACGCCGACACGGGCTTCGGAAAGCGGTCGGCGACGCTGGACCTCGCCACGGACGGCAAGGTCTTCGAGGAGTTGCTGGCCGAGGCGGACGTGGTGGTCACCGGATACCGGCCGGGCGCCCTCGACCGGTTCGGTCTCTCCCCTCGGGCGCTGGCCGAGCGGCGGCCCGGGCTGATCGTGGCGCAGGTGTCGGCCTGGGGCGCGTACGGGCCGTGGGACGGGCGGCGCGGCTTCGACAGCCTGGTGCAGGTCGCCACCGGCATCGCCGCCGTCGAGGGCTCGGCCGGCCGGCCCGGCGCGCTGCCCGCGCAGGCGCTCGACCACGGCACCGGCTATCTGCTGGCCGGGGCCGTACTGCGGGCGCTGACCGAGCAGTCGTACGACGGCGGCGGCCGTTTCGTCCGGCTGGCGCTCGCCCGGACCGCCCGCTGGCTGACGGACGGGCTCGAGCGGGGCGCCGGCGGCGACCTTCCGTACGACGGGCCGGACGCCTGGCTCACCGAGACGGACAGCCGGCTCGGGCGGCTGCGGTACGCGCGCCCGGCCGTCTCCTTCGCCGGCGGCCCGGCCGACTGGACACGGCCTCCGGTGCCCTGGGGTACGGACCCGGCCCGCTGGAGCTGAGCGGCGGGCCCGGCGGCCCTCCCCTACGCCCCCGCCGCGCCCAGCAGTGCCCCCGCCACGTAGGTCACGCCCATCGCCAGCGCACCGCCCGCCACGTTGCGCAGTACCGCCCGGCCGGGGGACGCCGCGCCGAGGCGGGCGCTGGTGTAGCCGGTCAGGACGAGGGCGGCCAGGACGGACACCACGGTCACCGGCAACCGCCAGCCGGGCGGCGGGAGGACGATCGCCAGCAGCGGTAGCAGAGCGCCGACGGTGAAGGCCAGGAAGCTCGCCCAGGCCGCGTGCCAGGGGTTGGTCAGCTCGTCCGGGTCGATGCCGAGCTCCACGCGCGCGTGGGCCCTCAACGCGTCCCGCGCGGTGAGCTGTTCCGCCGCTTCCCGCGCCACCTCCCGGGACAGTCCGCGGTCCTGCAGGAGTTCGGTCAGCTCCTCCAGTTCGGCCTCCGGCCGTTCCCTCAGCTCCCGTCTCTCGACCGCCAGGGCGGCCCGTTCGGAGTCGCGCTGGGTCGACACCGACACGTACTCCCCCGCCGCCATCGACATCGACCCGGCGAGCAGCCCGGCCAGCCCCGCGGTGAGCAGGGCGGCGCGGGAGTCCGTGGCGCCGGCCACGCCGACGACCAGTCCGGCGGTGGACACGATGCCGTCGTTCGCCCCGAGGACGGCGGCCCGCAGCCAGTTCAGGCGGGAGCCCAGTGCGCCGCCGTGGGCCTCGTCATGGGTTCGTTCGGTCACGCAAGCGAGGATCTCACCTCCGGCCGTCACCAGACCCGTACCGACGCCCCGCGGGCGAAGACCGGGCTGGTCGCGTCGGCGGGGGGTTCGGGGAGCGGCTGGGCGATCTCCGCCACCGTCGGGCCGGCCTTGGCCGCGATCGGGTCGAGGAGGCCGAGGTCGAAGCCGTAGACACGGGCGGCGTTGCCGCCGAGCATGGCCGCGAGCTCGCCTCGGGGGACGCCCGCGTAGGCGAGGCGCAGGGCCTCGCGGGTGTAGGGGTGGGTGCCCTCGTCGTGGGGGTAGTCGCTGCCCCACATGATCTTGTCGAGGCCGATGCGGTCGCGCAGCGGGACCTCGTGCGGGCGCATGAAGCTGGCGCCCACGTAGCAGTTGTCGCGCCAGACCTGCGAGGGTGCGCCGCCCATCGCGGAGGCCAGGCCCGCGCCGAACTTGGCCTCCGCCGTGGCCGCCTTCGTCCCGGCCGCGACCAGGCGGCCGTGGTAGTAGTCCAGCATGTCGAGGACCCCGGGGATCCATCCCGCGCCCTGCTCGGTCAGGACCAGCCTCAGGTCCGGGTACCGGCGGAAGGCGCCGCCGAAGACGAGGTGCCACAGCGCGCGGTGGGAGAACCAGGTGGTCTCGACCATGAAGACGGCCCGGGCGGCCGGTTCGTCGCCGAGCGGCGGGGAGGCGGAACCCGCGTGGTGGTTGACGGGCACGCCGAGTTCGGCGCAGACGGCCCAGATCGGGTCGTACGTCTCCGAGTACAGCTCGGGAAGCCCCGAGCCCGGCGGTGTGCCCGGCAGCAGCACCCCTCCCGTCAGGCCGGTGTCCGCCGCCCACCGGATCTCCTTCACGGCCTCCTCGACGTCGTTCAGGAGGATCTGGACGACGCCCGCGCGGCGGCCCGGCGCGGCCGCGCAGAAATCGGCGAGCCAGCGGTTGTGGGCGCGCAGGCCCGCCCACCGGCGGTCGAACTCCTCCGGGGTCGGCGTGGGCGCGCTCAGGGAGCCGGACGGGAAGAACGGCGGGATCGTGTTCGGGAAGACGACCTCCGCGACGATCCCGTCCGCCTCCAGCTCGGCCAGCCGGAGGTCGGAGTCCCAGTTGCGGTCGGCGGAGTCGGCGAGCAGGTCCTCGTACGGGTTGACGTACGTCGACGCCCAGGCGTCGAAGTCGTCGTGGTGGCGCCGTTCCAGGTACGGCCGGTAGTCGAGGAGGTCGGCGCCCGCGTGGCAGTCGGCGGAGATGACGGTGTAGCGGTCCTCGCCGTGGTCCTCGCCGAGGCGTTCTTCCGGGGAGCTCACGCGGTCACCCCCAGCGCCGGGAAGTCGTGGCCGGTCAGCCAGTGGCGGCCCACCTCGCGTGAGCGGGCCCAGGACGCCTCGACGGCCGTCTGGTCGTCCGGCTGGCCGAGGTCGGCGGGGGTGGGGCCGATGCGCCGGGCGAGCGGGGCCAGCTTCGCCACGTCGAAGCCGAAGACCTCGGCCGCCGCGAGGCCGAGCATGCGGCGGGTCTCGCTCACCGGGATGTCGTGGAAGGTGCGGCGCAGCCACGCGCGCGTGTCGGGCCAGGTGCCCTCGGGGTGCGGGAAGTCGCTGCCCCAGAGGATGTTGTCCACGCCGATCTCGTAGCGCTGGGCCAGCTCGCGGCGCTTGGTGTTGGTGGCGCAGACGAACACCTGCCGGTCGAGGTACTCGTGCGGCGGGTGCTTCAGCCCCTGGAAGGGGGAGAGCTTCTTGCCGCCGTGCGCGCCGAGGTAGAGGCGGTCCATGAACCACAGCAGGTTCGGCAGCCACCAGCAGCCGGACTCGGCGACGCCGAAGCGCAGGCCGGGGTGGCGTTCGAAGACGCCCGACCAGAGCAGGAACCACAGGGGGCGGGCGGGCCACCAGGTGACCTCGGAGACGAAGATCCCGAGGTGGTCGCCGTACTCGTGGCGCGGGGCCGCTCCGGAGTGCGTCAGCACGGGCATCGCGCACTCGGCCGCCGCCGCCCACACCGGGTCGTAACGGCGGTCGTGGTAGGGCTCCTTGTCGACCCACATGGACGGGATCATCAGGGCGCCGAGCCCGGACTCCTTCGCGCGGTGGATCTCGGCGACCACCTGCTCGGCCGGGGCCGTGACGGGCAGCAGGGCCACTCCGCAGTGCCGTTCGGGGTGCTCGGAGACGAAGTCGGCCAGCCAGCGGTTGTGCGCCCGGGCGCCCGCCATGCCCAGCTCGGGGTCCTGGTCACCGGAGAGGCCGAGGCCCACGCCGAAGGGGGCGGCGGTGCGGCTGTCCACGGCGTCGGCGTCGGGGAAGACCACCTCGGCGGCCACCCCGTCGCCGTCCAGCTCCTTCAGGCGCTGCGCGGTGTCCCAGCCGCCGCGCAGGCCCTCCTCGTTGTCCTGGAACCACTTGTCCGCGAACGCCTCGTTGCGGATGCCGAGCCGGGTCATCTCCTCGCGGCGCCGGTCGCGGCCGGCGAGGAACTCGTCGAAGTCGCGGTGGAAGCGGGCCTCCAGGTAGGGCCGGTACTCCTCGGTGGGCAGCCCGGCGTGGCAGTCGGAGGAGACGATCAGGTACGGGTCCTGGCCGGTCACATCGGCCTCCTAGTCCAACTTGTCCGACTTATCCAGGTTGTTCAGGTTGTCCAGTATGAAGCTCTCGAGGTACGACGGGTTCGCGCGGTCCAGCATCGACCGTGCCCGCGCGCGGATCTGCGCGTCGCTGTGCTCGCTGGGCGGCAGCAGCCAGAACCGGTCGGCGCGGACGCCGTCCACGACGAGGTCGGCGACCTCCTCGACGGGCGTGAAGCTGACCTCCTCGCCGGCCGCGCGCATCGCCGCCTCCCACTGGTCGAGGCTGCGGTACGGGGTCCTGCGGGGCCGCTGCTTGGCGTACCGGGCGGGCCGGTTGCGGTGCGACTCCCACAGGCCGGTGCGCAGCATGTGCGGGCCGGGGAAGAGCACCGAGGCGCCCACGCGCGCGTGCTCCGCCTTCAGGTGGGCGTACAGGGACTCGGTCATCGTGACGACGGCCGCTTTGGTGACGGCGTACACCGAGGCGGTGGGCAGCGGGGCGATGCCGCCGTCGCCGGATGAGGTGTTGACGACGTGTCCGGGCTCCCCGGAGGCGAGCATCCGGGGCACGAAGGCCTGGACGCCATGGAAGACGCCCCACACGTTGACCGCGAACGCCCACTGCCAGTCGTTCGGATCGTGCTCCCACATGCGGCCCTCGGCGCCCGAGCCGACCCCGGCGTTGTTGCACAGGACGTGCACGGCGCCGTACGTCTCGTACGCCGACGCGGCGAGGTCCAGGACCTGTTCGCGGACGCCGACGTCGACCACGCGCGCGTGCACATCGGCGCCGTCCGCGCGCAGGTCGTCGGCGGCCTTGGCCAGGGCGGCCTCCTCGACGTCGGCCAGGACCACCTTCAGGCCCTCCGCCGCGAACCGCCGGGCCATGGCGAGGCCGATGCCGCTCGCGGCGCCGGTGACGACCGCGACCTGTCCCTCCCTCAGCTCCATCAGAGGCTCCCCTCGGGGGCCTGCGGTGGTGCGTCCAGGACCTGGCGCGGATCGTCGTAGCGCTGGTGGACGTACGGCAACAGGGCCCGCGGGTCGACCCGTTCGACGACCCTGCCGCGCTGGTCGCCGGTCTTCTCGCCGAGGGTGATCTCGACCAGGCGCAGGACCGGCAGATCGGCGACGGGGTCGTACATGGACTCGCGCAGGACGACGTCCCCGGTGACGGCCTGGAGCCTGCGCACCTTCTCGTGGCGCACGCAGTGCACCAGCAGCGGGTCGCCGTCGAAGCCGGAACCGCCCACCGCGGGCAGGAACTTGAAGTAGAAGTCGGTCTTGTGCGCCGGCTCGGGCAAGGGGAGGTCGCCGCCGACCGTGCCGCGCACCTCGACGAAGGCGATGCCGTGCCGGGCCATCGACGCGCGCACCGCCGGCCCGTCCCGTTCGACGCTCACCTCGCCGAGTTTCTTGGGCTCGCCGAAGACCTCGCGGCCGCCGGTCAGGGCACGCTCGTGGGTCATCGGCATCACCAGCGGGTACCAGCCCTCGGTTCCGTCGTGGGCGGCGGCGACCGCGAACGAGCCCGCGCCGAGCGGGTACCCGGGCAGGTCGACCTTGCTGATGTTCACCCGGACGAGGGGGCGTCCGGTCGGTTTGAGCGGGGGTGGCAGCACCGCCGCCACCGCGTCCGGATCGGTCTCCCAGAGGGCCACCACGCCGGTGGACCAGATGTCGGGGAGCTTCGCGCTCGCGGTGCGCGTGGCCGTGACCTCCGCCTCGGTCCGTGCGCCGTACCGTACGCGTGCCATACGCCGTACCGCCCTTCCATGGGCCGTCAACCGCCGGGCGGCAGCACGGTGGCACCGGCCGGTGAAAAGGTCCATAGCCGCGCAGGAGCGGGGCTTGACGGCGCCGCACGCCAACCTCCGGGCGGGGACTGTCAGTCATGGCCCGTATCCTCATTGACCATGCTCGAAGACGTCACGACCGCAGCGTCCTCCGCCACCCGGTGGCCGACCGCGTATCCCCAGGGATACGCGGTCGTTGACGTGGAGACCACCGGCCTGGCCAGGGACGACCGGATAGTCTCCGCGGCCGTCTACCGGCTGGACGCCCGCGGTGAGGTCGAGGACCACTGGTACACGCTGGTCAATCCGGAGCGGGACCCGGGCCCGGTGTGGATCCACGGCCTGACGAGCGAGGCGCTCGAGGGCGCGCCGCTGTTCACCGACATCGCCGAGGAGTTCGCCGCCCGGCTCGAGGGCCGGGTGCTGGTCGCACACAACGCCGTCTTCGACTGGCAGATGATCGCCCGGGAGTACGCGCGCGCGGAACGCGAGGCCCCGGTGCGGCAGCGGCTGTGCACGATCGCGCTCTCGAAGGAACTGGGCCTGCCGCTGCCCAACCACAAGCTGGAGTCGCTGGCGGCCCACTTCGGCGTCGAGCAGCGGCGCGCGCACCACGCCCTGGACGACGCGCGGGTGCTCGCGGAGGCGTTCCGGCCCAGTCTGCGGGCCGCGGCCGAGGGTGGCGTGCGGCTGCCGCTGCTGGAGTGCCGGCCGCTGACCGAGTGGCAGGACCGGCCCGCGCCCCGGATCGGCCGACAGGCGGTCGGTGAAGGCTCCGGTGGCTACGGGGGCTACCGGCCCGGCAGTTGGCGCCCGTCCCGGAAGCGGCCCGCCTGCCCGTATCCCAACCCGGGCCGTTACGAGGAGGGCAAACGCCTCAAGCAGGGCATGCGGGTCGCCTTCTCCGGGGACACCTCGGTCGAGCGCGAGCTGCTGGAGGACCGGGCGACGGAGGCGGGCCTGCACGTCGCGACCAGCCTGTCCCGGCTGACCAGTCTGCTGGTGACCAACGATCCGGACTCGGGCACCTCCAAGGTGGTCAAGGCCCGGCAGTACGGCACGCCGGTGGTGGACGAGGCGGCCTTCGGGCAGCTCCTCGCGGACGTGGAGCCCGCCTCGGAGGAGTGACCGCACGGACCGACCGTATGAACGGGTGACCGTACGGACGGGTGATTGTCGTACGACTCGCCCGGCGCCCGCTCGCGCGGGGCGACTACCACGGCTCACCCTGTGGCGCATGGCGAGATGCGAAGTGTGCGGCAATGACTACGGTATGTCCTTCGAGGTGCACGCCCAGGGCGCGGTGCACGTCTTCGACTGCTTCTCCTGCGCGATCCACCGCATGGCCCCGATCTGCGAGCACTGCCGGGTGCAGATCATCGGTCAGGGCGTCGAGGTCGAGGGCCACTGGTACTGCGGCGCCCACTGCGCGCGCTCCGAGGGGAGGGTGGGCATCGTCGACAAGGTGTGACCGGTACCCGCCCGCTTGCACCCCCCGACCGAGTTGTACCGTCGTGGGGTGCACCAGTACCGCTTCCTGCTGACCCGCCAGTGGGTGATCCTCACCCTGGTGGCCCTGCTGCTGATCCCCACGATGATCCGGCTGGGCTTCTGGCAGAAGCACCGTTACGAGGAACGCAGCGCCCGTAACCAGCTGGTCACCGAGGCGCTGTCGGCCAAGCCGGTCCCCGTGGAGCGGCTGACGGCCCCCGGGCACGCCGTCACCCGTACCGACCGGTACCGCACGGTCACGGCGACGGGCACGTTCGACACCGCGCGGGAAGAGGTCGTCCGGCGCCGGGTCAACGCCGACGACGAGGTCGGGTTCCACGTGCTCACCCCGTTCGTGCTGACGGACGGCAGGGTGCTGCTGGTCAACCGCGGCTGGATCCCGGCGGCCGGGGCGCAGACCGCCTTCCCGAAGATCCCCGCCCCGCCCGGCGGCCGGACCACGGTCACCGGGCGGCTGATGCCCGACGAGACGACGGCGGCCAGCGGCATCAAGGAGATCAAGGGGCTGCCGGACCGGCAGATCATGCTGATCAACAGCCAGGAGCAGGCGAGGCGGCTCGGCGCCCAGGTGCTCGGCGGCTACATCCAGCAGACGGCGCCGGAGCCCAGGGGCGGCAGCCCCGAGCAGCTCTCCGACCCCGGCAAGGAAGACGCGCCGCTGAACTACGCGTACATGATCCAGTGGTGGCTGTTCGCCGCGGGTGTCCCGTACGGCTGGTTCGTCCTGGTGCGCCGCGAGGCCCGGTCACGGGCGGAGAAGGCCGGGCAGCAGAGCGAGGAGCCGACGCCCGCCGCGGTGTGAGCCCGAGAAGAGCACGTCCGAGCGGTCACCTTCCCGGCCCAGCGGGCTGATTGCCGCGGTGGCGGGCCGGGAATCCGGAAAGCCGTGCATCCGCGCATCGAGGACTACGCCCTCATCGGCGACGAGCAGACCGCGGCCCTGGTCGGCAGGGACGGTTCCGTCGACTGGCTGTGTCTGCCCCGCTTCGACTCCGCCGCCTGCTTCGCCCGGCTGCTGGGTGACGAGGAGCACGGCCACTGGAGGATCGCCCCCTTGGGCGCCGGGCCCTGCACCCGCCGTGCCTACCGCCGCGACACGCTGGTCCTCGACACCGAGTGGGACACCCCGGACGGATCGGTCCGGATCACGGACCTGATGCCGCAGCGCGACCGCGCACCCGACGTCGTACGCATCGTCGAGGGCCTCTCCGGCCGGGTCACCGTCCGCAGCACCCTCCGTCTCCGCTTCGACTACGGCTCGATCGTGCCGTGGGTGCGCCGGTCCGGCGATCACCGGGTCGCCGTCGCGGGGCCCGACTCGGTGTGGCTGCGCAGCGAACCGGCGGTGCGCACCTGGGGGGAGGACTTCAGCACGCACGCGCAGTTCACCCTCGGCAAGGGCGAACGGGTCGCGTTCGTGCTCACCTGGCACCCCTCGCACCAGCCGCGTCCCCCGCTCGTCGACCCGTACGACGCCCTGCGGGCCAGCGTGCGGGACTGGCGGCGCTGGGCGTCCCACTGCCGCTACCAGGGGCCGTACCGGGACGCGGTCATGCGCTCCCTCATCACCCTCAAGGCCCTGACCTACGCGCCGACCGGCGGCATCGTCGCCGCGGCCACCACCTCGCTCCCCGAGGAACCGGGCGGCGTACGCAACTGGGACTACCGCTACTGCTGGCTGCGCGACTCCACCCTCACGCTCGGCGCCCTGCTCGCGGCGGGCTACCACAAGGAGGCGGAGGCCTGGCGTGACTGGCTGGTGCGCGCGGTCGCGGGCGACCCGGCGGACCTGCAGATCATGTACGGCCTCGCGGGCGAGCGCCGGCTGCCCGAGTTCGAACTGCCCTGGCTCCCCGGATTCGCCGGCTCGGCGCCCGTAAGGATCGGCAACGACGCCGTCCGGCAGTTGCAGCTCGACGTGTACGGCGAGGTCATGGACTCGCTGTCGCTGTCGCGGCGCGCGGGTCTGCCGCCGAGGCCGCACATCTGGTCGTTGCAGGCCGTGCTGCTGGAGTTCCTGCGCTCGGTCTGGCGGCAGCCGGACGAGGGCCTGTGGGAGGTGCGGGGCGGGCCGCGGCAGTTCGTGCACTCGAAGGTGATGGTGTGGGTGGCCGCCGACCGTGCCGTGCGGACGCTGGAGGAGCATCCCGAGCTGCCCGGCGACGTGGACGGCTGGCGCGCGTTGCGCGACGAGGTCCACCGGGAGGTGTGCGAGAAGGGCTACGACCCCGAGCGCCGGACCTTCACGCAGTCCTACGGGTCGCGCGAGCTGGACGCGGCCGTGCTGCTCATCCCGCGCGTCGGCTTCCTGCCGGCCCACGATCCGCGGGTGGTCGGCACGGTCGACGCCGTCCGCGCCGAGCTCGGGCACGGCGGTTTCGTACGCCGCTACGACACCGACGACGACGCGTCCGTCGACGGGATGCCCGGCGGGGAGGGCGTCTTCCTCGCGTGCTCGTTCTGGCTCGCGGACGCCCTGCACATGACGGGCCGGACGCAGGAGGCCCGGGAGCTGTTCGAACGGCTGGTGGGCGTCGCCAACGACGTGGGGCTGCTGTCGGAGGAGTACGACCCGGTGGCCCGCTGCCAGCTCGGGAACTTCCCGCAGGCCTTCAGCCACATCGGTCTGGTGAACACCGCCCTCGCCCTGTTCGGGACCGAGGAGGCAGGATAGAGGCCATGGATCTTGGACTGAAGGACCGGGTGTACGTCGTCACCGGGGCCACGCGCGGCCTGGGCAACGCCGCCGCGCGTGAGCTCGTCGCCGACGGGGCGAAGGTGGTCATCACGGGACGGGACGAGAAGCGGGTCGCCGACGCGGCGGCCGAGCTGGGCGCGAACGCGGCCGGGGTCGCCGTCGACAACGCCGACCCGCAGGGCGCGGAGCGGCTGATCGCGGCCGCCCGGGAGCGCTTCGGCGGCTTCCACGGTGTGCTGATCAGCGTCGGCGGGCCGCCCCCGGGGTTCGTCGCGGACAACACGGACGAGCAGTGGCGGGACGCGTTCGAGTCGGTGTTCCTCGGTGCGGTGCGGGTCGCCCGCGCGGCGGCGGCGGAACTGGAGCCGGGCGGGGTCATAGGGTTCGTGCTGTCCGGGTCGGTGCACGAACCGATTCCGGGGCTGACCGTCTCGAACGGGCTGCGGCCGGGTCTCGCCGGGTTCGCCAAGTCGATCGCGGACGAGCTGGGGCCGCGGGGCATCCGGGTGGTGGGGCTGCTGCCGTCGCGCATCGACACGGACCGCGTGCGCGAGCTGGACGGGTTGTCCGCCGACCCCGAGGCCACCCGGGCCGCGAACGAGTCCCGGATTCCGCTGCGGCGGTACGGGGCTCCTGAGGAGTTCGGGCGGGTCGCGGCGTTTCTGCTGTCTCCGGCCGCGTCCTATCTGACGGGAATCATGCTCCCGGTCGACGGCGGGATGCGGCACGGGTTCTGAGGCCCGTGCGCTCGCTGCCAGGGGGGTCTGGTCGGGGTTCAGGCCACCCGTTCCGCGCGGTGCCTGACCGCGCGCAGGCGTACCTCCGCCGGGAGCGCCCGCAGGCCCGCCGACACGCGGGCGTCGGTCAGGGCCTGGGCGGCGAAGTCCCGCAGGGTCGTCGCGGGGTCGGCGTCCGCGTGCAGCCGCAGCCACGCCCGCGCCCGCGGGGCGGTACGGCGGCCGGTCAGCAGCAGGCGGGTGTCGGCGACGCCCTTCCGGCGGGCCGTGTCGGCGGTCAGGGCGGCTTCCAGGGCGCGGCCCCGCAGGAGCGCCGTCTCCCCGTCGCCGGTGTCGACGAGCACGTCGGCGAGCCTGCGGCGGCGCAGTACCGCGGTCAGCCACCACAGGGCGAGCAGGACCAGGAGGGCGAGCGCGGCGAGGACGGCCGGCCACCACCAGCCGGCGTCCCGCCAGCGCGTCCGCTCGGCGTCACTGAGCAGGACATCGTGCGGGCCCTGGTGGATCCACCAGGAGGGCGGCCGGACCCCGAGCCCCACGGCCAGCACCGAGCCGCCCAGGGCGAGGAGCACCAGCCCCACCAGCCCGGTCAGCGTCCGGTTGACGGCATTGAGCACCGCGCTCACCCCTTCCGTTTGGGCCGGCGGACGCGCAGCGACAGCTTGGGCGGCCGAGCAAGGCCCAGCCCCTCGACGGCCGTGGTGAGGGCCGTGTCGAGGTCGGCGCGTACCTCGTCGAGGTCGCGGAAGTGCGAGACCGCGCGGACGTCGGCCTTCCTGCGGCCCATCCGGACCCTCACCGACTGCACGCCCGAGACCTGCACGGCTCGGTCCCGCAGGACCATGGCTGCCGCCGCGCGCTGCAGTCCGGCGCGTACGTCGGGGTGCGGGCGGCGCATCGTCAGCAGCTCCCGCAGACCGGGCGTGACCGCGAGCACCAGCAGCCAGAGGCCGAGGGCCGCCGCGACGCCCGCGCCGAGCAGCACCCATCTGTCGTCGAGCGGCCGTTCGGCGAGCTGCCGGACGAGGACGCGACGCCAGCTCATGGCGGGCAGGTGGGCGCGGACGGCCGCGATGTCGTAGAGGAAGACCACGGCGACGACGAGGAGCAGTGCCGCGACGATGCCCGCGGGGACGCGGCGGGCCGACCAGAAGCGGCCGTTCCTCCCGCCGGCCGGCACCGGCGGGTCGCCCGCCGCCGGTGGGGGCGCCTTCTCCATGACCACCGGCAGTCGCCGGGTGGTGCCCTCGGTTCCTCCGGGCTCGCTCATCGCGTCCTCCCGCCGGCCGTGCCCCGCGGGTGCGCCGGATGCAGCCGTTCGACCCGGACGGTGACCTCACGGACCGCCATTCCCGCCAGTGTGGTCACCCGATCGGTGACCTGGTGGCGCACCGCGCGGCAGCGGGCCGGGATGTCGGACGGGTAGCCCAGTTCGAGGTGGACGAGGACCCGGACGGAGTCACGGTGGACGACGACGCCGGTGGAGGGCGGTGCCGCCGGTCCGGGCAGCGGGCCGACCGCCTCGCGTGCCGCCTGTGCCGCGATCTTCGCAACGACCTTGTCGCCGATCCGGAGGGCGCCTCGCTCCCCGGGCGCGACGACGGTCGCCGGCTCGCGCACCTCACCGGCGGCGCCGCTCATGGCGGTCACGGCCGCCGCTCGCGCCGGTCGTCCCGGGTGCGGAAGAAGTCGCCCGGTGCCAGGTCGCCGTCCGCGAACCTGCCTGCGACGAACCCGACGGCTCCCAGGGCGGCCACCAGCAGGAAGGCTCCGAATCCGCCGAAGTACCCGGCGAAGCCCAACGCCATCCCTGCGATCATGCCGACCACGGCCATGCTCATGTTGCGCTCCCTAGCTGGTCAGCCGTGTGTTGCCCGCACCGTCGGCTCCTACTGGATCCGGGGCTCGGGTTCCTCTTCCTCCTCCTCGGGGAGTTTGACGTCGCTCACCGCGATGTTGACCTCGACGACCTCCAGCCCGGCCATGCGTTCCACCGCGGTGATCACGTTCTCCCGCACGGCATGGGCGACGTCGGAGATCGAGACGCCGTAGTCCACGACGACCTCCAGGTCGAGCGCCGTCTGCACCTCGCCGACCTCCGCCTTCACTCCCCGGGTCACCGACTTCGCGCCGCCCGGCACCCGGTCCCGTACGGCGCCGAGGCTCCGCGCCAGTCCGCTGCCGAGGGCGTGCACGCCGACCACGTCCCGGGCGGCCAGCGCGGCGATCTTCTCCACGACCCCGTCGGCGATGGTGGTCCGCCCCCGGGTGGCGGGATCGCCGGTCCCGCGTCGGGTGCTCTGTGTCCTGCGGGTTCCCGGCGTGTCGGGCACCTCGTTGCCGCCCGTGGGACCCGCCGTCCGGTTCTGGTCCGTCATGTCGGTCATGGCCGCATGTCCCTTTCGGTCGTCCCCCTTCGACCACGGTAAGCGTGCTTGCGGCACAGTGCGCCGGGGATACGGCAGGCTGGAGCAATGACGGAGTCATGGACGCACGCGGTGCGGCAGCAGATCGGGCTCGGCCGGCTGCTGCCGCTCGGCGGCGCGCGGGACGGCGCGTGGATCGCGGAGGCGGCGGCCGGGGAACTGCTGCGGCGCGCGGCACGAGAGGTGACGGGTGTGCGCCCGGGGCCGCTGCGGCTCGGGCCGGCCGGGCCGGAGGGCGCAGAGGAGAGCTGCGTACCCCTGCCGCCGAGCGCCCTGCCGCCGGGGCCGCTCCGGCTGACCGCCGACTTCGCGGCCACGGCGGCCGTGCCCCTGCCGGACACCGCGGCCCGTCTGCGTCTGGTGCTGGCGCGGGCCGCGGCGGAGGGGATCGGGCTCACGGTCACCGAAGTGGACCTCAGGGTGACCGATCTGCTGGACGCCGAGGAGCCGCCCGCGCCGACGGCGGAGGCGGCGGTGCCGGCTCCCGCGCGGCGGGCCACGGACGCCGACGAGAAGCGCGCCGAGACGGCCGCCCTCTACGTGCCCGGCGTGACCCGGCTGACGGGCGCGCTGGGCGGCCTCGGCCGGGCGGTGCACGTCGAGGAACGGCGGGACGGAGCCGCGCTCGCGCATCGTCATGTGCGGGTGGAGGTGGCGGTGGACGCCGGCCACCGGGCCCTGGACGTGGCCCGGCGGGTGCGTGCCGCTGTCGCGGACGCGCTACCGGATCATCCGACCGTGGCCGTCCTGGTGACGGCGGTCGACTGACTGCGTAGGGCTCACTCGCCGACGCCGGCCAGGTCGCGCAGCCGTCGTGCCTGGGCCTGACGCTCGGCGGCACGCTGTTCGTCGTAGCCGCGACCGGCGGCCCCACGCAGCAGGGCCTTGGTCTCCACGACCGCGTCACGGGGCGCTGCCAGCAGCGCGGCCGTGAAGTCGCGGACCGTGTCGTCGAGCTCCGCCACCGGCACCGCGATGTTGGCCAGCCCGGAACTCACCGCCTCCTCGGCCTGCACGAACCGTCCGGTCACACAGATCTCCAGCGCGCGGGCGTACCCGACCAGCTCCACCAGCGGGTGCGTGCCCGTGAGGTCGGGCACGATCCCGAGGCTGGTCTCGCGCATGGCGAACTGCACGTCGTGCGCGACGACGCGCAGGTCACATGCGAGGGCCAGTTGGAAGCCGGCGCCGATGGCGTGGCCCTGTACGGCGGCGACGGACACGATGTCGTTCCGCCGCCACCAGGTGAACGCCTCCTGGTAGCCGGCGATGGTCGCGTCGAGCTCGGCGTCGTCACGGCGCGCGAGATCGACGAAGGTCGGCTCGCCCTCGATCCCCTCGGGCGTGAACATCTGCCGGTCGAGTCCGGCGGAGAAGGACTTGCCCTCACCGCGCAGCACGACCACCCGAACGGAGCCCGGCAGCAGCCGGCCGACCTGGGCCAGCGCCCGCCACAGAGCGGGGCTCTGCACGTTGCGCTTGTCCGGGTTGGTCAGCGTCACCGTGGCGAGCGCGTCGTCGACGGTGAGCCGTACGCCGTCCTGGTCGAGCAGGGGAACGAGATCCTTGTCGGACGAAGCCATGACGCCTCCGATGCGTGCGGTCGCTCAAGTGACTGCACAGTAACCACCCGGCCGATCACCCGACCGACCGGGTGGCCACCATCGAAGCCGATGGCCGCCCGGATCAGGACGTGGCGGCTTTCTTGCCCCTGGTCGCTCCGCCACGCCCACGGAGCGTGACGCCCGACTCACTGAGCATCCGGTGTACGAAGCCATACGAGCGGCCGGTCTCCTCGGCCAGCGCCCGGATGCTCGCACCGGAGTCGTACTTCTTCTTCAGGTCTGCCGCGAGCTTGTCGCGCGCGGCGCCGGTCACCCGGCTGCCCTTCTTCAGAGTCTCGGCCACCCGTGCCTCCTCATGGGAAGTGCGCTCTGGTCTCCTCATGATCACCCCTCCCGGGCCCGATGGCCACCCATTCGGCAAGGTCCGTGAGACACGGTTTTGACGACAGGAGCGCATCCCCACAACCGGAATCCGCAATTCCGGACGCGTGTGTCCGTACGGCCGAACGGGTTCTTTCATGAAGTGCCAGGTCAGAGACGCGCAGCGGCCGACCCCTCGGCAACTGAGGGATCGGCCGCGAAATCGATGTAGGACACACCTCGATACGAGGAGATCTCACACAGATGATGGATCACGGATCGGCCGAATGATCCATACGCAGTGGATCATTCATTCGATCAAGCCAGGGCGACGAGATCCGCGTAGTCGGAGCCCCACAGGTCCTCCACGCCGTCCGGCAGCAGGATGATCCGCTCCGGCTGGAGCGCCTCGACGGCGCCCTCGTCGTGGGTGACCAGCACCACGGCCCCCTTGTAGGTGCGCAGCGCGCCGAGGATCTCCTCGCGGCTGGCCGGGTCGAGGTTGTTGGTGGGCTCGTCCAGGAGCAGCACGTTCGCGGAGGACACCACGAGGGTCGCGAGGGCCAGGCGGGTCTTCTCGCCGCCGGAGAGGACACCGGCCGGCTTGTCGACGTCGTCACCGGAGAAGAGGAACGAGCCGAGCACCTTGCGCACCTCGACGAGGTCCATGTCGGGCGCCGCCGAGCGCATGTTCTCCAGCACCGTGCGCTCGGGGTCCAGGGTCTCGTGCTCCTGGGCGTAGTAGCCGAGCTTGAGGCCGTGACCGGGGACGACCGCGCCGGTGTCGGGCTGCTCCACCCCGCCGAGCAGACGGAGCAGGGTGGTCTTGCCGGCGCCGTTGAGGCCGAGGATGACGACCCTCGAACCCTTGTCGATGGCCAGGTCGACGTCGGTGAAGATCTCCAGCGAGCCGTACGACTTCGACAGGCCCTCCGCCATCAGCGGGGTCTTGCCGCAGGGCGCGGGCTCCGGGAAGCGGAGCTTGGCGACCTTGTCGGACTGCCGGACGGCGTCCAGACCGGCCAGCAGCTTGTCCGCGCGGCGGGCCATGTTCTGCGCGGCGACCGTCTTGGTGGCCTTGGCGCGCATCTTGTCGGCCTGCGAATGCAATGCGGCGGCCTTCTTCTCGGCGTTGGCGCGCTCGCGCTTGCGGCGCTTCTCGTCGGCCTCGCGCTGCTGCTGGTAGAGCTTCCAGCCCATGTTGTAGATGTCGATCTGGGAGCGGTTGGCGTCCAGGTAGAACACCTTGTTGACGACCGTCTCGACCAGGTCGACGTCGTGGGAGATCACGATGAAGCCGCCGCGGTAGGTCTTCAGGTAGTCCCGCAGCCAGACGATCGAGTCGGCGTCGAGGTGGTTGGTCGGCTCGTCGAGCAGCAGGGTGTCCGCGTCGGAGAACAGGATCCGGGCGAGCTCCACGCGACGGCGCTGACCGCCGGAGAGGGTGTGCAGCGGCTGGCCGAGCACCCGGTCGGGCAGGTTCAGCGCGGCGGCGATGGTGGCGGCCTCGGCCTCGGCGGCGTACCCGCCCTTGGTGAGGAACTCCGTCTCCTGGCGCTCGTACTGCTTGAGGGCCTTCTCCCGGGTCGCGCCCTGGCCGTTCGCGATGCGCTGCTCGTTCTCGCGCATCTTGCGGAGCAGTACGTCGAGGCCGCGCGCGGAGAGGATGCGGTCGCGGGCGAGGACGTCGAGGTCGCCGGTGCGGGGGTCCTGCGGGAGGTAGCCGACCTCGCCGGAGCGGGTGATGGTGCCGGCGGCCGGGATGCCTTCGCCGGCGAGGCACTTGGTGAGGGTGGTCTTTCCTGCGCCGTTGCGGCCGACCAGGCCGATGCGGTCGCCCTTGGCCACGCGGAAGGTGGCGTTCTCGATGAGGATGCGGGCACCGGCGCGCAGCTCGATACCGGAGGCGGAGATCACGGACAGACTCCAGAGCGGAGGTAGTGGCGGGTGGGCGGCTGAGGACGTTCCCGCCGTCTAATGCGCGAGGAGAATGGCCATGGGAGAAGTCTAACGGGGCGGGGCAAGCACTTTTTCTGCGTGCGAGTGTTCGGGCCACCGTCGGCCCAGGCCGTCCACCGCGACGACCTGCGCGGTCCCTGAGCCGTACGCAGAGCAGGACACCCGCGTGACATACGGCACGCCCGCGGTTGCCCTCCGGGCGAGGGCGCGGTGGCCCTCCGGGCGAGGGCGCGGTGGCCCTCCGGGCGAGGGCGCACGGTAGGCCCAGGGCCGCGAGCCCACCGGCAGGACCCGGCGCCGGCGTCCGAACCTTGGCCTTCCAGGCCGGAGCAGGCGGTAGGGGTGCAGCCCCCGGCGGGCGTGGGGGCGCGCGGCCCCAGGGCGTGGGTGGGTCCGGGCACGCAGCCCCCGGGGCGGGGGCGAAGCCCGGGGTGCGCGGGCGAAAGCCCGGGGTGCGGGGGCGAAAGCCCGGGGTGCGGGGGCGAAGCCCCGCAGGGGGACCAGGAGCACAGCCCCCAGGGGTGCAGGGGCGGCGCCCCGCAGGAGACCAGGAGCACAGCCCCTGGGGCGCAGAGGCGACGCCCCGCAAGAGACCGGAAGTGCAACCCCCCGGGGTGCAGGGGCGAAGCCCCGCAGGAGACCAGAGGCACGCCCCCCGGGGCGCAGGGGCACAGCCCCGCAAGGCCCCAGCCCGGGGCGCAGGAGCACAGCCCCGCAAGGCCCCAGCCCGGGGCGCAGGGGCGCAGCCCCGCAGGGGGCCGGGGAGACGGAGTCCCCCGGTGGGGTTGAAGGGGCGGAGCCCCTGGGGTCGGGATGGGTAGGGGCGGCGGGGGCGATATCCCCCTCGCAGGAACCGGGCCGGCGGTCCACACCGCAACCCCCGGCCGGGGAAAGGCGGTGCCAGACTGAACGGGCAAGCCGGGCACAACGGACGTGGAAGGGAGTGGTGGGCATGGCGGGCACGGGTGGTGGTCGGCCGACCGTTTATCCGACGCTGCTGTACGCGGACGCCAAGGCGGCGATCAGGCAGCTCACGGAGGCCTTCGGGTTCAGCGAGCTGTCGGTGTACGAGGGCGAGGACGGCACGGTGCTGCACGCCGAGCTGGTGCAGGGCAACGGCGGGGTGATGGTCGGCTCCAAGGGCCGGGACGGCGTCTTCGCGGAGGCGATGGGGGACGCGGGCCCGACGGGGGTGTACGTCGTGGTGGACGACGTCGACGCCCACCACCGACGCGCCGTGGACCACGACGCGGAGATCCTGGTGCCCCCGACCGACCAGCCCTACGGCTCCCGGGACTACATGGCCCGGGACGTCGAGGGCAACATCTGGAGCTTCGGGACGTACGCCCCCGAGATCGGGGCCTGACGCCCGCCCGGTCTCATCCCCCCGTGTGCACCTGGAAGGCGGCCCGCCGCACCGCCTTGGCCAGGGCGGGGTCGGGGTGCGCGGCGGCGAGGGCCACCAGGACCTGCACCGTGCGCGGGTGACCGACCGCGCGGACCTCGTCCAGCAGTTGGGGGACGGTGGGCTGCACCGCCGACTCCAGATGGCGGACGAGCAACGGCGCCTCTCCGTGGTCGGCGACGGCGGCGGCGGTGTCCACCCACAGCCAGGTGGCCTCCTCGCGGGTGAGGACCTCGTGGGCGTCCTCCGGGTCCACGCCGTCGTGCTCGGCGAGCCACAGCAGCGCGTACGGTCTGAGCGTCGGTTCGTCGAGGACGGCGCGCACGTCGGCCTCCGCCGGGGCGCCGACGACACGCAGCGCCTCGAAGGCGAGGCCGCGCAGCAGGGCGTCCTCGCCGCGGGCGGCGTCGATGAGCTCGGTGACGGCGCTTCCGACGGGACGGGCGGCGAGCCAGGCGCGGTATTCGGCGCGGGCCGCGTTGGGCCGGAGCTGGGAGCAGCCGCGCAGCATGTCCTCGGCGCCCTGCTCGATGTTCCCGGCGGGGCTCTGCGCGGCCACGCAGATCTGCTCGAGCTTGACCCAGACGGCCCAGCTGCCGAGCGGGGTGAGCGTGGCCTGGCCGTCGCCGTAGGTGAGGGCGCCGACGGAGGCGAGGGCGTGCAGGGCCCAGTCGAGCAGCGGTGCGAGGTCGGGCGCGGGCTGCGCCGGCCGGGCGGCGGCGGGCGCGGCGCCGGTGACGGGCCGGGGCTCGGGCCCGTAGGAGATCTCGCAGCGCTCGGTGCGCAGTTCGGTGACCCGCTGCTGGAGCAGGTCGAGGAGCTGCTCGACCGGGACGGGACCGGCCGACAGCTGGAGGAAGGACAGCACCTGGGGCATGGCCGAGACGACCTCGGCGACGGCGGCGGCCTCGTGCTCCGCGGGCTCGGGGTAGGCGAGCGACCAGGCGTCGAAGAGGGCGACCCAGCCGCGCAGGACGGCGCTGTCGTCGCGGTCCCAGGCGCGCAGGCGCCAGCCGGGGCGTGCGCTGTCGCCGTGCACCTCCACGAGGCCGGCGAGGCGGGCGGTGTCCCAGTCCGCCCGGACCTGAGCGGCGGTCAGGCCCAGATCCGCGGCGGCGCTTTCGGCCGTCGCCGCGGACAGGGTGGCCTTGCCGTCCGCGGTCGCTCCGTCGCGGCCCGGGCCGAGGGCGGCGTCGGCCCAGTGCGCCACGCGAGCGGCGCCGGCCAGGCGGGATCGCGCCATCCTGGCCAGCTCGGCGGGGGCGGGCGTGCCCTCCGGCGGGCGGGGTGCGGGGCGGCGCGAGCGCCGCTGGTTCATCGCTCGGGGGGCGGCGGCCAGGGGTCGCGGTCGGACGAGTCGAAGCCTGGAGTCGCGCGGGATACGGGACGTCACGGGTGCAGTCTTCCGGTTGACGGTCCGAAAACCCAAACGGAATGTCACCGCGGGCGACGGGGTGGGCCAACGCACCGGCTCCGGCGGGGGCCGAGGAGGGCGGTTCCGGCCAGTGGTACGGCCTTGAACGGAACGGCCGGACGGGACGTCAGCCCCCGCGTCGCGGCAGCGGGTCGGCATGGCTCGGTCGGTGTGCACACCGGCGGCGTTCCCGCCGACGGCGTTCACATCAGCGGCGTCAGGAACCGCCGTACGGCCTCCTCGTATCCCTTCGGGTCGGCGTTCCACATGGCCCCGTGCGGGGCGTCCCGCACGGTGTGCAGGGTGACCCGGTCGGGGCGCCGCGCGGCGAGGCGGCGGGAGAACTCCCAGGGGGCCACCGCGTCGTCCGGTCCGTGGATCAGCAGGGTGGGCACGGTCAGCCGCGCCGGGTCGGCACTTTCCGCGGCGCGCTCGGCGCGCAGGCCGACGCGGCCCTGGGCGGCCCGGACGGCGAGCGGCAGCAGGAAGTCGGGCGTGCGCCGGGCCGCGGCCAGGGCGCGCAGCGTGGCCTCCCAGCTCAGCACCGGCGAGTCCAGGACCAGTCCGCAGACCCGGTCGCGTGTGGCGGAGTGGAGGGCGGCGCGCAGGGCCATGGTGGCGCCGGTGGACCAGCCGTGGAGGACGACGCGTCGGGCGCCGTGGCGGACGGCGTAGCGGATCGCCGCGTCCACGTCGCGCCATTCGGTCTCCCCGAGGTGGTTCAGGCCGTCCGGCGGGCGCGGGGCGCCGAGGTCGCCGCGGCAGGAGACGGCGAGTACGGGGAGACGCAGACCGTGCAGGAACCCCATGACGTTCATGGGGAGCTCCCGCGTCGTGCCGAGGCCGTGCACCGCGATCACCCAGGTGTCCCGCGCGCCGGGCACGAACCAGGCGGGCAGCGCGCCGAGTTCCCCGGGCACGTCCACGTCGGCGTGGTCGAGGCCGAGGGCGGCGTCCGGGTTGCCGACGTAGAGGTTGGGGGTGAGCCACACCTGGTCGCCGGGTTCCAGCGTGCCGTGGGTGACGCGTTCGAGGCGGCGTACGACAGTGTCGGGTGAGGGCGCCGCGGCTTCCAGGACGGGGCCGACGACGGCGTGTGAACCGTCGCCGGCCAGGCCGTAGGCGCCGGGACGCAGGGAGGCCAGGTCACGGGTGAGTGCGAGCCGGTCCGCGGTCACGGTGTGCACCGTGAGCCGGGGCTCGGTGGGCAGCGGTCTGCCGGGCGCCGCCTTGAGCGCGGCGTCGCTGGCGATCCGGCCGACGGCCACGCCGGCCGCGCCGGCCGCCAGGACCGCGGTGACGGCCGAGGCCGCCGCTGTGACGGTGCGCACGGGTCCAGTGTCCCGGGGGGCCGCCTTACCGGCCAGCGGGAGGAAGGGTCGGGGTGACATGTCCTTCCGGGTTCCAGCGCGGGGCGCCCTTCAATCCCCGTGGGCGGGGACCAAGTGGGTGGCCGTCGCCCTTCACCTCCGCCGGCCGTACCCGCGCAGCTTCTCCCCCGCGGCCGCCAGCTGCTCCGGGGTCAGCAGGGACGGCGTCAGCCCGGGCACCGCGGAGGCCGTCAGCCACAGGCGGCACATCCATTCGAGCTGGGCGGTGCGGTCGTAGGCCTGGTCGAGGCCGGCGCCGTAGGTGATCGTGCCGTGGTTCTGCAGCAGGCAGCCGGAGCGGTCGGCGAGGGCACGGAGCATGTTCTCGGCCAGTTCCTCGGTGCCGTAGGTCGCGTAGGGGGCGACCCGGACCGGGCCGCCGAGGGTGCCGGACATGTAGTGGACCGCCGGGAGTTCGGTCACGAGGGTGGAGACGGCCGTGGCGTGCACGGCATGGGTGTGGACGACGGCGCCGGCGTCGGTGGTGCGGTAGACGGCCAGATGCATGGGCAGTTCGCTGGTGGGGACCAGCGTGCCGAGCACCTGGCGTCCGGTGAGGTCGACGCCGGTCACGTCGTGCGGCGTGAGCCGGTCGTAGGGGACGCCCGACGGTGTGACCAGCACGGTGTCGCCGACGCGTACCGACACGTTGCCGGAGGTGCCGACCACGAGTCCGTCGGCCACGGTCCGGCGGGCCGTGGCGACCAGCGCCTCCCAGGCCCGCGATTCGGCCTCGCGTACGCCTCTGCTCTCTTCAGCCATGGCGGTGATCCTGCCATCCGTGGCGCGCACCCCCACTCAGGTCCTTCACCAGGCGTTTCCGACACCTCGACGCCTATCTCAGTTCACCTTCCGTTCATCCAGGTTGCCTACGGTCAACCGACCAATGACTTCGAACGATTGCCTGGGTAAATGGAAAGCTTCTCGCTGATCCTCGCGATAGTGGTGGTAACCGCTCTCGCGTTCGATTTCACGAACGGTTTCCACGACACCGCCAACGCGATGGCCACCACCATCTCGACCGGCGCGCTCAAGCCCAAGGTCGCGGTGGCCATGTCCGCCGTGCTCAACCTTGTGGGCGCTTTCCTCTCCGTGGAGGTCGCCAACACGATCTCCAAGGGTCTCGTCGACGAGAGCGGCATCCGTCCCGAGGTCATCTTCGCCGCCCTGGTCGGCGCGATCCTCTGGAACCTGCTGACCTGGCTGGTGGGGCTGCCCTCCAGCTCCTCGCACGCCCTGATGGGCGGCCTGATCGGCGCCACCGTCGCCTCCGCCGGCATGGGCGCCGTCCACGGCGACGTGCTCGTCACCAAGGTGCTGCTCCCGGCGGTCGCGGCCCCCGTGGTCGCGGGCGTGGCGGCGATGCTCGCCACCCGGGTCTCCTACGGCATCGGCAAGAACGCCGACGGCGAGGCCACCCGCAAGGGCTACCGCGTCGGCCAGATCGCCTCGGCCGGCCTGGTGTCCCTGGCCCACGGCACGAACGACGCGCAGAAGACGATGGGCATCATCACCCTCGCCCTGGTCGCCGGCGGCTCCATCGCCCCTGACTCCGACCCTCCCACCTGGGTGATCCTCTCCGCCGGTCTCGCCATCGCGCTCGGCACCTACATCGGCGGCTGGCGCATCATCCGCACCATGGGCAAGGGCCTGACGGAGCTTCAGCCGCAGCAGGGCTTCGCCGCCCAGACCAGCGCGGCCACGGCCATCCTGGCCTCCTCCCACCTCGGCTTCTCCCTCTCCACCACGCATGTCGTCTCCGGTTCCGTGATGGGCGCGGGCCTGGGCCGCAAGGGCGGTGTGGTCCGCTGGTCCACGGCGACCCGGATGTTCGTCGCCTGGGCGCTCACCCTCCCGGCCGCCGCGCTGGTCGGCGCGCTCGCCGAGTCGGTCACCGGTCTCGGTGACTGGGGCACCGCGCTGGTACTGGTCTTCCTCGTGGCCTCCAGCGCCGCGATCTGGAAGTACTCCCGCCGCGGGGTGGTCGACGCGACCAACGTCAACGAGAGCGAGGAGCCGGCCGGCGTGGTCACCACCGCGATCGCCGTCGTCACCCCGCCCCCGGTGGGCGTGCCGGCCGAGGACCTGTCGAGCACGATCCCGTCCCCGGCGGCACGCGTCGCCGCCGACCCGGCGACCCCGCCGGCCGCCACCGTCTGACCCCGGGCACCCGGTTAGAGAAAGCAGTTCCGACATGAAGATCGACTGGGCAGCCCTCGGCTCCGTCTTCGGCGTCAGCCTCGCCGTCACCGTCGGCCTGGTGGCCCTGTTCACCCTCGGCGTCACCGGCCTCTCGCGCCGCGAGCGCGCCGCCGCCCAGGGGGACTCGGCCGGGCTCGCCGTCACCGGCGCGTACGTCTGCTTCGCGGCGTGCGCGGCGGCGGTGGCCTACGGGATCTACCTGATCATGCACAAAGCCTGATCAAAGCCTGAACAAGGCATCGAGGCTCCTCCCCGAAGTCCTCGGGGAGGAGCCTTTCGCATGCCGCCGTACCGTCCGCCACCGCGTCGGTGTGGGCCTCAGCACACTCTCCCCGTGCAGGTCAACAGCAAGTTGACGGCTCTTCCGGGGCCGTGGTGGACTTCCGGAGCCATGTACGGCGGCAGGAGAGGAAGCCGGTGCGAATCCGGCGCGGTCCCGCCACTGTCACCGGGGTAGGAAGCCCCGGGAGCCAGGAACTCTCACCGCCGGTCTAGTCGAACCAGGGCGTGGACACCCTGAGTGAGGACATATCGCCATGCTCGCTCGGCCGTTGAGGTACAGCACCAGGTCGCTGCCCGACCCCACGGCCGGCTGAGCCGATGCGTGCCGATCGCGTCTTCGCGTACGGCGCCGCCGCCGGCCTCCTCGGCGACCACCTGCTCGGTGATCCGCACCGCGGGCATCCGGTCGCCGCGTTCGGGCGGGCCGCCGCCGCCGTGGAGCGGGTGCTGTGGCGTGACCACCGGGGATGGGGCGCACTGCACACCGCGGCCTGCGTGGGTGGCGCCGCCGGTCTGGGCGCCGTCGCCGCCGCGGCCGTACGCTCCTCCCGCAGCGCCTCCGTCGCGCTGACCGCCGCCGCCACGTGGGCCGTCGTGGGCGGGACCTCCCTCGCCCGTGAGGCCCGGCGCATCGGGCGTGCGCTTCAGGCCGGGGACGTCGAGGGCGCCCGGGAGCGGCTGCCGCACCTGTGCGGCCGGGATCCGCAGGCGCTCGACGCCGACGGGATCGCCCGGGCCGTCGTGGAGTCCGTCGCGGAGAACACCTCCGACGCGGTCGTGGGGGCCCTGGTCTGGGGCGCCCTCGGCGGGGTGCCCGGGCTGCTGGGCTTCCGGGCCGTCAACACCCTCGACGCCATGGTCGGGCACAAGTCCCTCAGATACCGGCGGTACGGGTGGGCCTCGGCGCGGCTGGACGACCTCGCGGGATGGCCGGGGGCACGGCTGACGGCCGCCCTGGCGACCGTGGCGGGCGGCGACCCGCGCGGAGCCGTACGGGCCTGGCGGGCCGACGCCGGCAGGCATCCGAGCCCCAACGCCGGGCCCGTGGAGGCCTCGTTCGCGGGGGCGCTCGGCGTGCGGCTGGGCGGAACCCTGTCGTACGGGGGGCGGGTGGAGCACCGGCCGGTGCTGAACCAGGAGGGACGCACCGTCGCCGTGCCCGACATCGAACGGGCCGTACGGCTCTCCCGGCGGGTCGGTCTGCTCGCGCTCGGCGTCACCGTCGCCGCGCGCGCCGTTGTGAAGGGACGTGGGAAATGAGCGGGGGCCTCCTGGTCGCCGGTACCACCTCCGACGCGGGCAAGAGCGTCGTGACCGCCGGTATCTGCCGTTGGCTGGTGCGGCAGGGGGTCAAGGTGGCGCCGTTCAAGGCGCAGAACATGTCCCTCAACTCGTTCGTGACGCGGGAGGGCGCGGAGATCGGGCGGGCGCAGGCCATGCAGGCACAGGCGTGCCGTGTCGAGCCGACCGCGCTGATGAATCCCGTGCTGCTCAAGCCGGGCGGCGAGCAGAGCAGCCAAGTGGTGCTGCTGGGCAAGCCGGTGGGCGAGCTGAGCGCGCGCGGCTATCACGGCGGGCGGCAGCAGCGGCTGCTGGGGACCGTGCTGGAGTGCCTGGAGGAGTTGCGCGGCACGTACGACGCGGTGATCTGCGAGGGGGCCGGTTCACCCGCCGAGATCAATCTGCGCCGGACGGACATCGTGAACATGGGCATCGCGCGGAACGCGCGGCTGCCCGTGCTCGTCGTCGGCGACATCGACCGCGGGGGTGTGTTCGCCTCCTTCTTCGGGACGGTCGCCCTGCTGTCGCCCGAGGACCAGGAGCTCGTCGCCGGGTTCCTGGTGAACAAGTTCCGCGGTGACGTCTCCCTGCTGGAACCCGGCCTGGACATGCTGCAGGGGCTCACCGGACGGCGCACGTACGGCGTGCTGCCCTTCCGGCACGGGCTCGGCATCGACGAGGAGGACGGACTGAGGGTGTCCTTGCGGGGGACGGTGCGCGAGTCGAACACCGCCCCGCCCGTCGGCGAGGACGTGCTGCGGGTCGCCGTGTGCGCGATCCCGCTGATGTCCAACTTCACCGACGTGGACGCGCTGGCCGCCGAACCGGGTGTCGTGGTGCGGTTCGTGGACCGGCCGGAGGAGCTCGCGGACGCCGACCTCGTGGTGATCCCGGGGACGCGCGGGACCGTGCGGGCGCTTCAGTGGCTGCGGGAGCGCGGGCTCGCGCAGGCGATCAGCAGGAGAGCCGCCGAAGGACGGCCGGTCCTCGGGATCTGCGGCGGCTTCCAGATCCTCGGCGAGCACATCGAGGACGAGGTCGAGTCGCGCGTCGGTCAGGTCGAAGGGCTCGGAGTCCTCCCCGTCCGCGTGCGGTTCGCCCGCGAGAAGACCCTCACCCGGCCGGTGGGCGAGGCCCTCGGCGAGCCGGTCGAGGGGTACGAGATCCATCACGGGGTCGCCGAGGTGACGGGCGGCACGCCCTTCCTGGACGGCTGCCGGGTCGGCCAGACCTGGGGCACGCACTGGCACGGCTCGCTGGAGTCGGACGGCTTCCGGCGGGCCTTCCTGCGCGAGGTGGCCGCCGCCGCGGGCCGCCGCTTCGTACCGGCGCCGGACACGTCGTTCGCCGCGCTGCGCGAGGAGCAGCTCGACCGGCTCGGCGACCTGATCGAACAACACGCGGACACGGACGCGCTCTTGCGGCTCATCGAGTCGGGCGCGCCGCAAGGACTGCCCTTCATTCCACCGGGAGCGCCCGCATGAGCACAGTGCTGTTGTTGTCGACCGCCGACACCGATCTGCTGGCGGCCCGGGCCTCCGGCGCGTCCTACCGGATCGGCAACCCGACCCGGGTGGACGTCGAGGCCGAGCTGCCGTCGCTCCTCGCGGGCGCCGACATCGCCGTCGTACGGCTGCTCGGCGGCAAGCGGGCCTGGGAGGACGGACTGGCCGCGCTCAGGACGTCCGGCGTCCCGACCGTGCTGCTCGGCGGAGAGGCCGTGCCGGACGCCGAGTTGATGGCCGAGTCGTCGGTGCCCGCCGGTGTGGTGGCCGAGGCGCTGAAGTACCTCGTGGAGGGCGGCCCGGAGAACCTGACCGAGCTGGCCCGGTTCCTGTCCGACACCGTGCTGCTGACCGGTGAGGGCTTCGTCGAGCCGCGGAAGATGCCGGAGTACGGCGTGCACGGCTCGCGCACGTTCCAGGACGGCCGCCCGACCGTCGGCGTGCTCTTCTACCGCGCCCACGAGCTGAGCGGCAACACCGCCTTCGTGGACACCCTGTGCGACGCGATCGAGGCGCGCGGCGCCAACGCCCTGCCGGTCTACTGCGGTTCGCTGCGCGGCGCCGACGCCGGGCTGTACGAGATCCTCGGCCGGGCGGACACCCTGGTGGCCACCGTGCTCGCCGCGGGCGGCACGCACGCCTCGCAGGCCTCCGCGGGCGGCGACGAGGAGGCGTGGGACATCGGGGCGCTGGCCGGGCTGAACATCCCGGTGCTGCAGGGGCTCTGCCTCACCTCGTCGCACGCGGCCTGGGACGAGTCCGACGCCGCCCTCTCCCCCATGGACGCGGCGATGCAGGTCGCGATCCCGGAGTTCGACGGGCGACTCATCACGGTGCCGTTCTCCTTCAAGGAGCAGGGCCCCGACGAGGTGCCGGTGTACGTGGCGGACCCCGAGCGGGCGGGACGGGTCGCCGGGATCGCCGTACGCCACGCGCAGTTGAAGCACAAGGCCAACGCGGACAAGAGGATCGCGCTGGTCTTCACCGCCTACCCGACCAAGCACTCCCGGGTCGGCAACGCGGTCGGTCTGGACACCCCGGCGTCGGCGGTACGGGTGCTGGACGCGCTCCGTGACGCCGGGTACGGCCTCACCGAGTACCCCGACAACGGGGACGAGCTGATCCACCGCCTCATCGAGGCCGGCGGGCACGACGTCGAGTGGCTCACGGAGGAGCAGCTTGCCGCCGCGCCCGCGCGCGTGCCGCTCGCCGACTACCGGGCGTGGTTCGACAAGCTCGACCCGGAGCTGAAGGACGCCATGCTGGAGGCGTGGGGCGAGCCCCCGGGGTCCCTCTACGTCGACGGCGACGACATCGTCCTCGCCTCCCTCCGGTTCGGGAACGTCGTCGTCATGATCCAGCCGCCGCGCGGCTTCGGCGAGAACCCGATCGCGATCTACCACGACCCCGACATGCCGCCGTCGCACCACTACATGGCCGCGTACCGCTGGCTGGAGAACAGCTTCGGCGCCGACGCGATCGTGCACATGGGCAAGCACGGCACGATGGAGTGGCTGCCCGGCAAGGGCCTCGGGCTGTCCGGCGGCTGCGCGCCGGACGCGGTCCTCGGCGACCTGCCGCTGATCTACCCGTTCATCGTCAACGACCCCGGCGAGGGCACCCAGGCCAAGCGGCGCGGGCACGCCACGGTCGTCGACCACCTGGTGCCGCCGATGGCCCGCGCCGACACCTACGGCGACCTGGCCAAGCTGGAGCAGCTCCTCGACGAGTACGCGCTCGTCTCGGACCTGGACCCGGCGAAGGCGCCGACCGTGCGCGCGCAGATCTGGACCCTGGTCAAGGCCGCGGAGCTGCACCACGACCTGCATGTGGCGGAACAGCCGGACGACGACGAGTTCGACGAGTTCGTCATGCACATCGACGGCTACCTCTGCGAGATCAAGGACGTGCAGATCCGCGACGGTCTGCACATCCTGGGCGGCGGCCCGGTCGGCGAGCCCCGGGTGAACCTGGTGCTCGCCGTGCTGCGGGCCTCGCAGGTGTGGGGCGGGCAGGCCAACGCGCTGCCGGGACTGAGGGCCTCGCTGGCGGCCCACTTCGGGCTGGTGGAGAAGGAACTGCTGGCCGGGCCGGGCGCCCCGGTGAAGGTGCCGGCGGAGCTGACCGACCTGGTGGAGGGGCCGGCCCGGACGGCCGCCGACACGATCGACCTGCTGGAGCAGCTGTGCCGGCGGATCGCGGAGGGCATGGAGTCCCGGGCGTGGGACGTGACGGCAGCGGCCGGTCTGGTGGGTGAGGTGCTCGGCGCCGAACTCCCCGACGCGGTCGCCGTGCTGGAGTTCGCCTGCACCGAAGTCGTGCCCCGGCTGGCCCGGACCACCGACGAGATCGGGCACATCCTGCGCGCGCTGGACGGCGGTTACGTCCCGGCGGGACCGTCCGGCTCGCCGACGCGCGGGCTGGTGAACGTCCTGCCGACCGGCCGCAACTTCTACTCCGTGGACCCCAAGGCCATCCCGTCGCGGCTGAGCTGGGAGGTCGGCCAGTCGCTGGCGGACTCGCTGGTCGCGCGCTACCTGCAGGACACGGGCGCGTACCCGAAGTCCGTCGGCCTGACGGTCTGGGGCACGTCCGCCATGCGCACCCAGGGCGACGACATCGCCGAGATCCTCGCCCTGCTGGGCTGCCGCCCGGTCTGGGACGACGCCTCGCGCCGGGTGACCGGCTTCGAGGTGGTCCCCCTGGCCGAGCTGGGCCGGCCGCGCATCGACGTCACGGTCCGGATCTCCGGCTTCTTCCGGGACGCGTTCCCGCACGTCGTCGGGCTGATCGACGACGCGGTACGGGCGGTGGCCGAGCTGGACGAGCCCGCCGAGTCCAACTACGTACGGGCGCACGCCGACGAGGACACCGCGCGGCACGGCGACCGGCGGCGCGCGACCGCCCGTGTCTTCGGCTCCAAGCCGGGCGCCTACGGCGCGGGCCTGCTGCCGCTGATCGACGCGCGCAACTGGCGCTCCGACGCGGACCTCGCCGAGGTGTACGCGGTGTGGGGCGGCTACGCCTACGGGCGCGGGCTCGACGGGCGGGCGGCCCGCGGGGACATGGAGACGGCGTTCAAGCGGATCGCGGTCGCGGCGAAGAACGTCGACACCCGCGAGCACGACCTCGTCGACGCCGACGACTACTTCCAGTACCACGGCGGCATGGTCGCCATGGTGCGGCATCTGACGGGCGCCTCCCCCGAGGCGTACGTCGGCGACTCGGCCGTGCCGGACCAGGTGAAGACCCGCACGCTCGGCGAGGAGACACACCGTGTCTTCCGGGCCCGCGTGGTCAACCCGCGCTGGATGGCGGCGATGCGCCGGCACGGCTACAAGGGCGCCTTCGAGATGGCGGCGACCGTCGACTACCTCTTCGGCTACGACGCCACCGCGGGCGTGGTCGACGACTGGATGTACGAGAAGCTCAGCGCGGAGTACGTCTTCGACGCCGAGAACCAGGAGTTCATGCGCAAGTCCAACCCGTGGGCGCTGAGGGGCATCACCGAGCGCCTGCTGGAAGCCGCGGAGCGAGGCCTTTGGGCGGAGCCGGACCAGGAGACCCTGGACCGGCTCCGAGCGACCTACCTCGAGCTTGAGGGCGATCTGGAGGGAGAAGCGTGAGCTCCCTGGAAATCCCCGCAGCGGCGGGGAGCAACGCGCACGGACGGCTGTCGATCTGGCAGTGCCCGGACCATCCCCGCGTCGGCGGGGATCCGAGCGACACGTTGACAGCCGTGTGCCCGGCACGCGGCCGACTCGGACACCAGCCACTCGAAGGAGTGATCCAGGCATGAGCACGCCCTTTCCCTTCACTGCCGTCGTCGGGCAGGACGATCTGCGCCTGGCGCTGCTCCTCAACGCGGTGAGCCCCGCCGTGGGCGGCGTCCTGGTGCGGGGTGAGAAGGGGACTGCGAAGAGCACCGCGGTGCGTGCGCTGGCTTCGCTGATGCCTCAGGTGGACGTCGTCTCCGGATGCCGGTTCTCCTGCGACCCCGGCTCCCCCGACCCCGCCTGCCCGGACGGGCCGCACGCACCGGGGGCGTTCGAGTCCCGGCCGGCCCGGATGGTCGAGCTGCCCGTCGGCGCCTCCGAGGACCGGCTGGTCGGGGCGCTCGACATCGAGCGGGCGCTCGCGGAGGGCGTGAAGGCGTTCGAGCCCGGTCTGCTCGCCGACGCGCACCGGGGGATCCTGTACGTCGACGAGGTCAACCTCCTCCACGACCACCTGGTCGACCTGCTGCTGGACGCCGCCGCGATGGGCGCCTCCTACGTGGAGCGCGAGGGCGTCTCCGTACGGCACGCGGCCAAGTTCCTGCTCGTCGGCACCATGAACCCCGAGGAGGGCGAGCTGCGGCCGCAGCTCCTCGACCGGTTCGGGCTGACCGTGGAGGTCGCGGCCTCGCGGGAGCCGGAGCAGCGGGTGGAGGTCGTGCGGCGGCGACTGGCGTACGACGACGATCCCGCCGGCTTCGCCGCCCGCTGGGCCGAGGAGGAGGCCGCCGTACGGGCGCGGATCGTGGCGGCGCGGGAACTGCTGCCGTCGGTGCGGCTCGGCGACGGGGCGCTGCGGCAGATCGCCGCGACCTGTGCGGCCTTCGAGGTGGACGGCATGCGGGCCGACATCGTGATGGCCCGTACCGCGACCGCGCTGGCCGCCTGGGCCGGGCGGACCGACGTGCTCGCCGAGGACGTGCGGCAGGCCGCGCTGCTCGCGCTGCCGCACCGCCGCAGGCGCAACCCCTTCGACGCGCCGGGGCTGGACGAGGACAAGCTGGACCAGACCCTGGAGGAGTTCTCCGGCGAGGACGACGAGGATCCCGACCCCGACGGCCCCGGCGGCGGTGGCGGGCAGCCCCCGCAGGGTGACGGCGACCCGCAGGGCGGGGACACCGGCGCGAGCCCCGAGGCCGGTGAGGGCGGGGAGCCGCAGCCTTCCGGCGCCGGGGCGGGCGAACAGGCCCCCGCCCGGGCCGCCGAGCCCTTCCGCGCCAAGGTGCTCAGCGTCCCCGGCATCGGCGAGGGTGCCGCCGGCCGGCGTTCCCGGGCGCGGACCGAGCACGGCCGCACCACCGGGGCCCGGCGCCCGCAGGGCACGCTGACCAAGCTGCACCTGGCGGCCACCGTGCAGGCCGCCGCCCCGCACCAGCGGGCACGCGGGCGGTCCGGGCCGGGACTGGTCGTGCGCCGGGACGATCTGCGGCAGGCCACCCGGGAGGGGCGTGAGGGGAACCTCGTGCTGTTCGTGGTGGACGCCTCCGGGTCGATGGCGGCACGGCAGCGGATGAGCGCCGTGAAGGGCGCCGTGCTGTCCCTGCTCCTCGACGCCTACCAGCGGCGGGACAAGGTGGGCCTGGTGACCTTCCGGGGGAAGGACGCCCAGGTCGCCCTGCCGCCGACGTCCTCCGTGGACACGGCGGCGGCCCGGCTGGAGTCGCTGCCGACCGGCGGTCGGACGCCACTGGCCGCGGGGCTGCTGCGTGCCCACGAGGTGCTGCGGGTCGAGCGGCTGCGGGATCCGGCGCGGCGGGCGCTGGTCGTGGTGGTGACCGACGGGCGGGCCACCGGTGGGCCTGAGCCGGTCGCGCTCGCCGGGCGGGCGGCCCGGCTGTTCGCCGCCGAGGGCATCGCGTCGGTGGTCGTGGACTGCGAGTCGGGGCCCGTACGGCTGGGGCTCGCGGGACAGCTCGCCGGTGAACTGGGGGGCACGGCGGTGACGCTGGACGAACTGCGGGCGGATTCGATCGCCGGACTGGTGAAGGACGTACAGAGGAGGGCCGCGTAATGCCTCAGGGACAGCCGAGTGTGGTGCCGGACGACGGGCTGACGACCCGGCAGCGGCGCAACCGTCCGCTGGTCGTCGTCCACACGGGCATCGGCAAGGGCAAGTCGACCGCCGCGTTCGGGCTCGCGCTGCGCGCCTGGAACCAGGGCTGGCCGATCGGGGTGTTCCAGTTCGTCAAGTCGGCCAAGTGGAAGGTCGGCGAGGAGAACGCGCTGCGGGTGCTCGGCGCCTCCGGCGAGGGTGGCACCGTCGACTGGCACAAGATGGGCGAGGGCTGGTCCTGGGTCCAGCGCGACGATCAGATGGACAACGAGGAGAAGGCCCGGGAGGGCTGGGAGCAGGTCAAGCGGGACCTCGCCGCCGAGACGTACAAGCTGTACGTGCTCGACGAGTTCGCGTACCCGATGCACTGGGGGTGGGTGGACACGGACGAGGTCGTCGACGTGCTCCGGAACCGGCCCGGCACCCAGCATGTGGTCATCACCGGGCGGAACGCGCCGGAGAAGCTCGTCGACTTCGCCGACCTCGTCACCGACATGTCCAAGGTGAAGCACCCCATGGACGTCGGGCAGAAGGGGCAGAGGGGCATCGAGTGGTGACATCCGTGCCTCGGCTGGTCATCGCCGCGCCGGCCTCCGGCAGCGGCAAGACCACCGTTGCCACGGGGCTGATGGCCGCGCTGACCGGGCGGGGGCTGGCCGTCTCCCCGCACAAGGTCGGGCCCGACTACATCGACCCCGGGTACCACGCGCTCGCGACCGGGCGGGTGGGGCGCAACCTCGACGCGTACCTGTGCGGACCCGAGCTGGTCGGCCCGCTGTTCCTGCACGGGGCGCGCGGGTGTGACATCGCCGTCGTCGAGGGTGTGATGGGGCTGTACGACGGCGCCGCCGGGGAGGGTGAACTGGCGTCCACCGCGCAGGTGGCGAAGCTGCTGCGGGCGCCGGTGGTGCTGGTCGTGGACGCGTCGTCGCAGTCGCGGTCGGTGGCGGCGCTGGTGCACGGGTTCGCTTCCTGGGATCCGGAGGTGCGGGTCGGGGGCGTGATCCTCAACAAGGTCGCGTCCGACCGGCATGAGGCGCTTCTGCGGGAGGCGCTGGATTCCGCCGGGGTGCCCGTGCTGGGGGTGTTGCGGCGGGTGGCTCAGGTGGAGACGCCGTCGCGGCATCTGGGGCTGGTGCCGGTCGCCGAGCGGCGGGCTTCGGCGGTGGGGGCTGTTGCGGCGATGGCTTCGCAGGTCTCCGGCGGGTGTGATCTGGAGGCGTTGGTCGGGCTGGCGCGCAGTGCGGGAGCCTTGTCGGGTGCGGCTTGGGATGCGGCCGAGGCTGTGGGTGTCTCGTCCCCGCCGCCCCTGCCCTTCCCGTCCTCCAGGGGCTCCGCCCCTTCGACCCCGCCAGGGGGCTCCGCCCCCTGGACCCCTCGCGGGGCTTCGCCCCTGCACCCCACCGGGGGCTCCGCCCCCTGGACCCCCGATCGGCCTGGACGGCCTCGTCCTCAAACTCCCCCAGAGGGGGCACCCCCGGACGGGCTGAGTGATGCCGACCGGCGCTCGAAGGTGACCGTCGCCCTGGCCGGAGGCCCCGCGTTCACCTTCTCCTACGCGGAGCACAGTGAGCTGCTCACCGCCGCCGGAGCCGAAGTCGTCCCCTTCGATCCTCTCCGTGATGAGCAACTGCCGGACGGTACCCGAGGGTTGGTCATCGGCGGTGGGTTCCCGGAGGTGTACGCCGCCGAGCTGTCCGCCAACGAACCCCTGCGCAAGGCCGTCGCAGCCCTCGCGGAGACCGGGGCTCCCGTGGCCGCCGAGTGTGCGGGGCTGCTCTATCTCTGCCGGGAGCTCGACGGGCGGCCCATGTGCGGGGTGGTGGACGCGTCCGCCCGGATGAGCGAGCGGCTGACTCTCGGGTACCGGGACGCCGTCGCCGTGAGCGACAGTGTGCTCGTCGGCGCCGGGACCCGGATGCGTGGGCACGAGTTCCACCGGACGGTCGTCGAGCCGGGGGCGGGGGCGGAGCCCGCGTGGGGGGTGCGCGGCGCCGAGCGGCGCGTCGAGGGTTTTGTACAGCAGGGCGTGCACGCGAGTTATCTGCACACGCACTGGGCGTCCGCGCCCGGTGTGGCCCGTCGGTTCGTGGAGAGGTGCCGGACGTCATGAGCAGCAGGCTGGTCGGAGTCGGGGTGGGCCCCGGTGATCCGGAGCTGGTGACCGTCAAGGGCGTGGGCGCCCTGCGTGCCGCCGATGTCGTCGTCGTACCGGTGATGGACACCCTGGAACGCGGGCGGGCCGAGGCGACCGTGTTGCACTACGTGCCCGAGGAGAAGGTCGTGCGGGTCGTGTTCGCGCTCAACGAGCGGACCGACCGGGGACGGCGGGAGGCGGCCTGGGACGCGGCCGGCGAGCGGGTCGCCGGGCTGCTGCGGGAGCGCGGGTCGGTGGCGTTCGCGACCATCGGGGACCCCAACGTGTACTCCACCTTCACCTATCTCGCCCAGACCGTCGCGGAGCTGGTGCCGGGGACGGTGGTGGAGACCGTGCCCGGGATCACCGCCATGCAGGATCTCGCGGCGCGCTCGGGTGCCGTGCTCACCGAGGGCACGGAGCCGCTGACGCTGGTGCCGGTCACCGCCGGTTCGGCCGTGCTCAAGGAGGCCCTGGCCGGGCCCGGGACGGTCGTGGCGTACAAGTTCGGGCGGCAGGCCGCCGAGGTCGTTGAGGCGCTGCGGGAGACCGGAAGGCTCGGGGACGCCGTGTGGGGGTCGGCGCTCGGGCTGGAGAGCGAGTCCATCCGGCCGGCCGCCGAGCTCGGCGGTGAGCCGCTGCCGTACCTCTCCACGCTGATCGCGCCCGCGCGGCGCGACGGCGGACGGGGCGGGAAGCTGTGAGAGCGCCCCGCTTGTCAGCCGGAGAGGCCGACCACGAGCCAGATGAACGCCACCCCGGCCACCGTGCACAGCAGGGTGGAGTGGGCGGGGTGCTCGTGGTGGGCCTCGGGGAGGATCTCCGCGGCGGCGAGGTAGAGCAGCGCGCCGCCGAACAGGCCGAGATAGCCGCCGAGGAACGCCTCCGGGATGGTGAAGAACACGGCCGAGGCGGCGCCCAGCACGGGCGCACAGGCGTCGGCGACGAGCATCGCGACGGCCTTGCGGCGCTCGTTGCCGTACAGGCTGGTGATGGTGAAGGTGTTGAAGCCGTCCGCGAAGTCGTGGGCGATGACGGCGAGCGCGACCGCCGCGCCCATGCCGCCGCCCACCTGGAAGGCCGCGCCGATCGCGACACCGTCCATGGCACTGTGGCCGACCATCGCGCCCGCGGCCGCGAGACCCACCTCGGGCGCGCGGTGGTTGTGTCCCTCGGCACCGCCGTGCGCGGCCTGCCGGGCGGCCAGCGTGCGTTCCACCAGGTGGGCCAGGAGGAAACCGGCCACGAACAGCAGCAGGGCCGCCGGCACGCCGAACACCTCGCGGCCGGCCGCGTGCAGCGCCTCCGGCAGCAGGTCGAGGCCGACCACGCCCAGCATCAGGCCTCCGGCGAGGCCCAGGACCAGGTGGCGGCGGTCGGTCACGCGTTGTGCCGTCCACCCTCCGGCCAGCGTCATCAGGAACGCGCCCAGCGCGACGAAGACCGCCATGTGCTCTTGCTATCCGATCGACCCGCGCTCACGCACACACGGCCGTAGCCGCCGTACTCACAGGACTTTGCTCGTAGGACTTGTAGGGAAGGACAGATTCTCATGGCCGATGCCCCCACCGGCAAGGTGACCTTCGTCGGGGCCGGCCCCGGCGCCGCCGACCTGCTGACGTTCCGTGCCGCGCGCGCCATCGCGGAGGCCGACGTGGTGATCTGGGCGGCCAGCCTGGTCCAGGCGGAGGTTCTCGAGCACGCGCGTGCGGACGCGGAGATCCTGGACTCGGCGACGATGTCCCTGGAGGACGTCGTCACCGTGTACGAGCGGGCCCACCGGGAAGGCCTGCAGGTGGCCAGGATCCACTCCGGCGACCCGGCCCTGTGGGGCGGCACGCAGGAGCAGCTCGACCGGTGTGCCCGGATCGGGATCGCGACGGAGGTCGTGCCCGGGGTCTCCGCCTTCTCCGCCGTGGCCGCCCTCGCGCAGCGGGAGCTGACCATTCCCGAGGTGGCGCAGTCGGTCGTCCTCACCCGGCTGGGCGGTGGCAAGACGCCGATGCCGCCCGGTGAGGAGGTACGCGAGTTCGCCCGGCACGGCACCACGATGGCGATCTTCCTGTCCGCCGCCCGCAGCGGGCAGCTCGTGCGGGAGCTGCTGGAGGGCGGCTATCCGACGGACACCCCGGTCGTCGTCGCCTACCAGGCGACCTGGCCGGAGGAGCTGGTCGTGCGGTGCACGGTCGGCACGCTGGAGGAGACCGTCAAGGAGCACAAGCTCTGGAAGCACACGCTGTTCCTGGTCGGCCCGGCCCTGGACGCCGAGGGCACCCGCTCGCACCTGTACCACCCCGGTCACTTCCACGGCTTCCGCAAGGCCGACCCCGCGGCCCGCAAGGCCCTGCGCGAGCGAGGGGCGAGTACGTGATCACGGTCGTCGGTACGGGAACCGGGGCGCCGGTCGACGCCGAGGTGGTGGCGGGGGCCGAGCTCGTCGTGGGCGGGCGGCGGCACCTGGGCGCGGTGGCGCTGCCCGAGGCCGCCGAGCGGATCGTGCTCGGCCCGCTGGCACCCGCCCTGGACACCATCGGGGAGTACGTCGGCAAGGACCGGCGCGTGGTCGTGCTGGCCTCGGGTGATCCCGGGTTCTTCGGGATCGTGCGGGCGCTGGCCGAACGGTTCGGGTCCGAGCTGCTGGACGTGCGGCCGGGGGTGTCGTCCGTCGCGGCCGCCTTCGCCCGTCTCGGACTGACCTGGGACGACGCGGTGGTGGTCAGCGCGCACGGGCGGAAGCCGCGGACGGCCGTGCACGTGTGCCGTGCGCATCCCAAGGTCGCGGTGCTGACCGGGCCGGGCGCCGGACCCGCCGAGCTGGGCGCCGCGCTCGCCCGCAGCGCCCCCGACCGGGTCCTCGTCGTCGCCTCGGCGCTGGGCTCGGCGGACGAACGTATCGAGCGGGTGGCGCCGGCGGAGGCCGCGGAACGCGACTGGGGCACGGCGGTGAGCGTCGTGCTGTGCCTGGACGAGACGCGGACGCCCGGTCCCATGCGGACGCTCGCCGGCCCGGCCGGCCCGGCCGCTGCCGGGTGGGCGCTGGACGAGGGCGACTTCGCCCACCGCGACTCGATGATCACCAAGTTCGAGGTGCGGGCGCTGGCCCTGGCCCGGCTCGGACCGCGTCCCGGCGAGCTGGTGTGGGACGTGGGCTCCGGGTCCGGGTCCGTCGCCGTGGAGTGCGCGCGGCTCGGTGCCGCCGTCAGCGCGGTGGAGCGGGCCCCGGACGGGGTGGCCAGGATCCGCGCCAACGCCGCCGCGCACGGCGTGGACGTGCACGTGGTCCACGGCACGGCACCCGGGGCGCTGGCCGGACTCGACGATCCCGACGCCGTGTTCGTCGGCGGCGGCGGGCGCGAGCTGCCCGGCATCGTCGGGGAGTGCGCGCGGCGGGCCCGGCGCACCGTGGTCGTCGCGATGGCGGCCCTGGACCGGGTCCCGGCGGCCCGGGCCGCGCTCACCGGGGCCGGGTTCACTTGCGACGGGGTGCTGTTGCAGTCGTCGCGGCTGGCGCCGCTGCCGGGTGACGTGACCCGGCTGGCGGCTACCAATCCCGTTTTCCTGCTGTGGGGGGTCAGAGCCCCCGGCCTCCTGCACGAAGGAGTTGCTCATTGAATCCTCTCCCCCCGCAAAGGAGGAGATTCCTGGCTCACGCTGCTCGTCGGCTCGATGAGCGGCCGAGTCTGACGCGATCGGCACCAGCCGGGTTGAAACCAGCCCGGTTTATGAAGTTGTTGGAGGTTACTGCAGTGCTGGCTTGGTTCTCGCTCAGCGATTCGCGACTCTACCAGTCACCTTTCGGGGGCACCCGGTGATTGCTCTGATTTCGACCACCGCGGCCGGAACCGTCGCGCGCGACCGGCTGGCCGCCGCGTGGCCGGACCGTACGCGCGTGTACGAGGGTCCCGTCGGGGACGCCGTACGGGCCGCGTTCGCGGAATGCGAGCAGCTCGTGTGTTTCCTGGCCACGGGGGCCGTGGTGCGGCTCGTGGCGCCGCTGCTCGCGGACAAGGAGTCCGATCCCGGTGTGGTGTGCGTCGACGAGGGCGGGCGGTTCGCCGTGTCGCTGGTCGGCGGGCACGGCGGCGGGGCGAACGAACTGGCCCGTGAGGTGGGCGGGTTGCTGGGCGCCGAGCCGGTGGTGACCACCGCGACGGACTCCGTCGGACTGCCGGGCCTCGACACGCTCGGGTTTCCGGTGGAGGGCTCCGTCGCGGCCGTCTCGCGGGCCCTGCTGGACGGTGAACCGGTGGCCCTGGAGGCCGAGTCGGTGTGGCCGTTGCCCCCGCTGCCGACGGCGGCGGAAGGGGCGTACACCATCCGGCTGACCGACCGGGACGTCGAGGCGGGCGAGCGTGAGGTGCTGTTGCGGCCGCCGTCCCTGGTGGTCGGCGTCGGCGCCTCCAGGGGCGCGCCGGCCGAGGAGGTGCTCGGGCTGGTCGAGGCCGCGCTGCGGGACGCCGGGCTGTCCGCCAGGTCCGTCGCCGAGCTCGCCACCGTCGACGCCAAGGCGGAGGAGCCCGGGATCGTGGCCGCCGCCGGGCGGCTCGGGGTTCCGCTGGTGACGTACTCCGCCGAGGAGCTGGCGGGCGTCGAGGTGCCCAACCCCTCGGACGCGCCCCTCGCGGCGGTCGGCACGCCGTCCGTCGCCGAGGCCGCCGCGCTGCTCCGGGGCGGCGAACTCCTCGTACCCAAGCGGAAGTCGGCGGCGAGCCCCGCGATGGCGACCTGTGCCGTCGTACGGCGGCCGGGGCGCGGGCGGCTCGCGGTGGTCGGGCTCGGGCCGGGCGCCCGGGACCTGCTCACCCCGCGCGCCGAGGCGGAACTGCGGCGGGCTTCCGTGCTCGTCGGACTCGACCAGTACGTCGACCAGATCCGCGATCTGCTGCGGCCCGGCACCCGGATCCTGGAGTCGGGGCTCGGCGCGGAGGAGGAGCGGGCCCGTACGGCGGTCGCCGAGGCCCGCGCCGGGCACGCGGTCGCGCTGATCGGCAGCGGCGACGCGGGCGTGTACGCCATGGCGTCCCCGGCGCTCGCCGAGGCCTCCGAGGACATCGACGTGGTCGGGGTCCCCGGCGTCACGGCCGCGCTCGCGGCCGGGGCGATCCTCGGCGCGCCGCTCGGCCACGACCACGTGTCGATCAGCCTGTCCGACCTGCACACGCCGTGGGAGGTCATCGAGCGGCGGGTACGGGCGGCGGCCGAGGCGGACCTCGTCGTCACCTTCTACAACCCCCGTTCCCGGGGCCGCGACTGGCAGCTCCCCAAGGCGCTCGCCGTCCTCGCCGAACACCGGGAGCCGACGACGCCCGTCGGTGTCGTACGCAACGCCTCGCGGCCGGACGAGTCCAGCCGGCTGACGAGCCTGGCCGCGCTGGACCCGGCGACGGTCGACATGATGACGGTCGTCACCGTGGGCAACACGGCGACCCGTGAGATCGCGGGCCGCATGGTGACACCGCGCGGCTACCGCTGGCAGGAGGGCGACCGGTGAATCGTGTGGTCCACCCCATCGAGGTGGAGTCCTACCGGCGGCTGCGTGCCCGCCTGGACACCTCGCACTTCCCGCCGCTGACCCGGGCCGTCGTGGAGCGGGTCATCCACTCCGCCGCCGACCTGGAGTACGCCACCGACCTCGTCATGGACGAGGGCGACCTGGAGAAGGCGCACGCCGCGCTGCACGCCGGGGCGCCGGTGGTCGTGGACGTCGAGATGGTCGCGGCCGGGATCACCCGGCGGGAGACCGTCTGCCGCCTCAAGGACGCGGAGTCCGGCCCCGGGCTGACGCGTTCGGCGCACGCGATCCGGCTCGCGTACGAGCAGGTCGGCCCGGGGGCCCTGTGGGTGATCGGCAATGCGCCGACCGCCCTGGAGGAACTGCTGACGCTGGACGCCGACCCCGCGCTCGTCATCGGTCTGCCCGTCGGGTTCGTCGGCGCGGCCGAGTCCAAGGCCGCGCTCCGCGAGAGCGGGCTGCCCGCCGTGAGCAACGTGTCCGAGAAGGGCGGTTCGGCGGTCGCCGCCGCCGCGCTCAACGCCCTGCTGTACCACCCCGTTCCCACCGAGGAGAAGCCGTGACCACCCCGCCCGCCCTGCTCATCGCCGGCCATGGCACCCGGGACGACGCCGGAGCCGAGGCGTTCCGCGACTTCGTCCGGGAGCTGGGCCGCCGCCACCCCGAACTGCCCGTCGCGGGCGGCTTCATCGAACTGTCCCCGCCGCCGCTGGGCGATGCGGTCACCGAACTGGTGGAGAAGGGCGTACGCCGTTTCGCCGCCGTGCCGCTGATGCTGGTGTCCGCCGGGCACGCCAAGGGCGACATACCGGCCGCGCTGGCCCGCGAGAAGGAACGGCACCCCGGCATCTCCTACACCTACGGCCGTCCGCTCGGGCCGCACCCGGCGCTGCTGAACGTGCTGGAGCGACGGCTGGACGAGGCGCTCGGCTCCTCGGTGCGCAGTCCGGAGGACCGGGCCGACGTGACCGTGCTGCTCGTCGGGCGCGGCTCGACCGACCCGGACGCCAACGCCGAGGTGCACAAGGCCGCCCGGCTGCTGTGGGAGGGGCGCGGGTACGCCGGTGTGGAGACGGCGTTCGTGTCGCTGGCGGCACCGGACGTGCCGAGCGGCCTCGACCGGTGCGCTCGGCTGGGGGCCCGGCGGATCGTGGTCCTGCCGTACTTCCTGTTCACCGGGATCCTGCCCGACCGGGTACGGCAGCAGACCGAGGGCTGGGCCGCGGCGCACCCCGAGGTCGAGGTGCGGTCGGCGGACGTCATCGGGCCCGAACCGGAGCTGCTCGACCTGGTGATGGAGCGGTACGCGGAGGCCGTCAAGGGCGACCTCAGGATGAACTGCGACTCGTGCGTGTACCGCATCGCGCTGCCCGGCTTCGAGGACAAGGTGGGTCTGCCCCAGCAGCCGCACTTCCACCCGGACGACGACGAGGACGGCCACGGACACGGGCATCACCATCACGGGGGGCACGCACACAGCCATGCGCACTGAGGACACCGTCACGGGGCAGCACGATCTGCGCCACCACGGGGACGCCGAGGTCCGTGACGACGGGGCCGCGCTGGTCGACCTCGCCGTCAACGTCCGTGCGGACACCCCGCCCGCGTGGCTGCGGGAGCACATCGCCGGGTCGCTGGCCTCGCTCGCCGCCTACCCGGACGGGCGGGCCGCGCGGGCCGCGGTGGCGGCACGGCACGGGCTGCCGGTGGAGCGGGTGCTGCTGACGGCGGGGGCGGCGGAGGCGTTCGTGCTGCTGGCGCGGGCGCTGAAGGTGTGTCGGCCGGTGGTCGTGCATCCGCAGTTCACCGAGCCGGAGGCGGCGCTGCGGGACGCGGGGCACAGCGTGGACCGGGTGCTGCTGCGGGAGGCGGACGGGTTCCGGCTGGATCCGGCGCGGGTGCCTCAGGACGCCGACCTGGTGGTGATCGGCAATCCGACGAATCCGACGTCGGTGCTGCATCCGGCCGAGGTGATCGCCTCCCTCGCCCGGCCCGGGCGGGTGCTGGTGGTCGACGAGGCGTTCATGGACGCGGTGCCGGGTGAGCGGGAGGCTCTGGCCGGGCGGATGGATGTGCCCGGGCTGGTGGTGCTGCGGAGCCTGACCAAGACGTGGGGGCTGGCCGGGCTGCGGATCGGCTACGTGCTGGCCGCGCCGGAGACGATCGGGGAGCTGGAGCGGGCCCAGCCGCTGTGGCCGGTGTCCACTCCGGCGCTGGCCGCGGCGGCGGCGTGCGTCGCACCCCGGGCGCTGGCGGAGGCGGCCCACGCGGCCCACCGGGTGGCGTCCGACCGGGCCCATCTGGTGGCGGGGCTGTCGGCGTTCGCCGGGCTGGGCGTGCGGGTGGTGTCCCCTGCGGAGGGGCCGTTCATCCTGGTGCGGATGCCGGGGGCGGGGGCGGTGCGGGGGCGGCTGCGGGAGCTGGGGTACGCGGTGCGGCGGGGGGACACGTTTCCCGGGCTCGGGGAGGAGTGGGTGCGGGTCGCTGTGCGGGACCGGGGGACGGTGGACGGGTTCCTGCGTGCGCTGTCTTCCGCGCTGGGGTAGCTGGGGCTCCGCCCCTGGACCCCGGCGGGGGCTCCGCCCCTGGACCCCGGGGTTTCCACCCACCCACCCGTGACAGCCGATCGAGGAGTGCCCCCACCTGGGGCTCCGCCCCGGACCCCGGCGGGGGCTCCGCCCCCTGCACCCCCGCAGGGCTGCGCACCCGCCCCCTGGGACTTCCGCCTGCGCTACTCCACCACCGCCCCGTTCAGTACCACCCGTCGCGGCGCCGCCAGTACCCGCACGTCCGCCCTCGGGTCCGCCTCGTACACCACCAGGTCCGCCGGGGCACCCTCGTCCAGGCCGGGGCGGCCGAGCCAGTCGCGGGCGGACCAGGCGGTCGCGGAGAGGGCTTCGGTCGGGGGGATGCCGGCGGTGACCAGTTCGGCCACCTCGTCGGCGACCAGGCCGTGGGCGAGTGAGCCTCCGGCGTCCGTGCCGACGTACACCGGGATTCCGGCGTCGTAGGCGGCTCGCACGGTGTCGTAGCGACGCTCGTGGAGGCGGCGCATGTGGGCGGACCAGCGCGGGAACCTGGACTCGCCACCGTCGGCGAGCCGGGGGAAGGTGGCGATGTTGACGAGGGTGGGGACGATCGCGACGCCCCGGGAGGCGAAGAGGGGGATCAGGTCCTCGGTCAGGCCCGTCGCGTGCTCGATGCAGTCGATGCCGGCCTCGACCAGGTCGCGCAGGGAGTCCTCGGCGAAGCAGTGGGCGGTCACGCGGGCGCCGAGGCGGTGGGCCTCGGTGATGGCCGCCTCGGCCGCCTCATGCGGCCAGCACGCGGCCAGGTCGCCGAGGTCGCGGTCGATCCAGTCGCCGACCAGTTTGACCCAGCCGTCGCCGCGCCGGGCCTCCTGGGCGACGTACGCGACGAGGTCGTCCGGCTCGATCTCGTGGGCGTAGTTCCGGATGTAGCGGCGGGTGCGGGCGATGTGCCGACCGGCCCGGATGATCTTCGGGAGGTCGTCGCGGTCGTCGATCCAGCGGGTGTCGGAGGGCGAGCCGGCGTCGCGGATCAGCAGGGTGCCGGCCTCGCGGTCGGTCAGGGCCTGCTGTTCGGCCACGTCCTTGTCGACCGGGCCGTGTGCGCCGAGACCGACGTGGCAGTGGGCGTCGACGAGGCCGGGCAGCGCCCAGCCCTCCACGGTCGTCACCTCGCGGGCACCGACGGGGCGGTCGTAGGAGATCCGGCCGTCCACGACCCACAGTTCGTCGCGGACCTCGTCCGGGCCCACGAGGATCCGGCCCTTCACGTGCAGCACCGCTTGATCGCTCATGTACGGCACCTTAGTGAGCTACTGGCTGCTCCCGCCCACCTGGTCCGCGGTCTCCTCCTCCACCTCGGCCCTCGCCGGGTCCAGGAGGCGGGAGAGGAAGTGGCGGGTGCGGTCGTGGGCGGGGGCGCCGATGACCTGGTCCGGCGTGCCGTCCTCGACGATGACGCCGCCGTCCATGAAGACGACCCGGTCGGCCACCTCGCGGGCGAAGGTCATCTCGTGGGTGACGACGATCATGGTCATGCCCTCGTGCGCGAGCATCCGCATCACGGCCAGGACGTCGCCCACCAGCTCCGGGTCGAGCGCGGAGGTCGGCTCGTCGAAGAGCATCACCTCGGGGCCCATGGCCAGCGCGCGGGCGATGGCCACCCGCTGCTGCTGGCCGCCGGAGAGGGCGGAGGGGTAGGCGTCCGCCTTCTCCGACAGGCCCACCCGCCGCAGGTTCTCGTCGGCCACCCGCGCGGCCGTCGCCTTGTCCCGGCCGAGCACCCGGCGCTGCGGGAGGGTGAGGTTCTCGGTCACGTTAAGGTGCGGGAAGAGGTTGAACTGCTGGAAGACCATGCCGATGCGGCGGCGGGCGGCGTCGATGTCGACGTCGGGGTCGGTCAGTTCGACGCCGCCGACGTGGACCCGGCCCTTGGTGGGTTCCTCGAGGAGGTTGACGCAGCGCAGCAGCGTGGACTTGCCGGAGCCGGAGGGGCCGATGACACAGACCACCTCGCCCTGGCGGATCTCCAGGTCGATGCCGCGCAGCACGTGGTTGTCGCCGAAGGACTTGTGCAGGTCCTGGATGCGGACCTCGGGGGTGCTCACTTGACGGCCTCCTGGGCCTTGGCCTCCATACGGCGGACGACGAAGCCGAGCGGGATCGTGACCAGCAGGTAGCACAGGCCGGCGACGAGGATCGGCGTGGAGTTGGCGGTGGTGCTCGCCAGGTCGCGGCCGAACTTGGAGAGTTCGCGTTCCTCCAGGGTGACACCGAGGAACAGCACCAGTGAGGAGTCCTTGAAGAGCTGGACGAACTCGTTGGTGAGCGGCGGGAGGATGATCCGGAAGGCCTGCGGGACGATGATCGAGGCCATGGCCCGGGCGGGCGAGAAGCCCAGCGAACGGGCCGCCTCCATCTGGCCCTTGGGCACGGCCTGGATGCCGGCGCGGATCGTCTCGGCCATGTACGCGGCCGCCACCAGGCCGAGAGCGAGGGCCACCTTGCCGTAGGTGCCCCCGATGATCTCGGTGCCGGGGAAGGCCAGGGGCACGGCCACGCCGATGAAGATGAAGATCAGCAGGGCGGGCAGGCCGCGGAAGATCTCGATGTAGATGCCGGCGAGCCAGCGGTAGGGCCCCACGGACGACAGCCGCATCAGCGCGATGACCATGCCGAGCACCAGGCCGACGACGAAGCCGGACACGGTGTACAGGACGGTGTTCTTCAGCGCCAGCGTGATGACGTCCGGGAACATCTCCCGGGCGATGTGGGCCTGCGCGAACTGGTTCTGGAGCTGTCCCCAGTCGGCCGTGACCGCGAAGGCGATCAGGGCGGCGACGAACACGGCGTACTGGACGCCCCGCGACAGCCTGCGCTTCTGGCGGCGGGACAGGCCTTTCTTCCTGGGCCGCACCTCGGCGTCGGCGATGCCGGTCATGAGGCGGAGGGGGAGGCCGCGGCGGTGTCATACGGGCCGATCCACTTCTCGTACAGCTTCTTGTACGTGCCGTCGGCCTTGGCGTCGGCGAGCGCCTTGTTGATGGCGGCGCGGAGCTTGGTGTTGCCCTTCTTCACCGTGAAGCCGTACTGCTCGCCGGTGTTGATGTTGTCGACCACCTTGAAGCGGGCGGCGTTGGCCTTGTCCTTGAGCCAGCCCTGGACCACGGGGTAGTCGATGACGACGGCCTGGACCTGGCCGGTGCGCAGGCCGTTGAGGACCGCGTCGGAGGACTCGAAGGAGACCGGGTCGTAGCCCTGCTTCTTCACGTAGTCCTCGCCGGTGGTCTGCGCCTGGGCGCCGAGCTTCTTTCCCTTGGCCTTGACGTCGGCGAGCGAGTTGATGCCGCTCTTCTTGTCGACGAGGACGGCCTGGGTGGCGTTGAAGTACGGGTCGGAGAAGTCGACGTTCTTCTTGCGCTCGGCGGTGATGGTCATGCCGGCCGCGGCCAGGTCGCACTGGCCGGAGTTGAGGAAGGCGCCCGTCTTGAAGTTCTCGAAGGGCGTGTCGACGATGGCCTGCTTCACTCCGAGGTCCTTGGCCACCAGGTCGATGAGCGAGACGTCGAAGCCCTGGACCTTGCCGTCGATCTCCGACTGGAAGGGCGGGTACGGCAGGTGGGTGCAGGTGGTGAGCTGTCCCGCCTTGACGACCTTGACCCCGCCGGCGGCGGTCTTCGAGCCGCTGCCGCCGTTGCCGGTGGAGGTGCAGCCGGAGGCGGCGGCAGCCACGAGCACCAGGCCGGCCGTCGCGGTGGTGGCGGCCAGGACGCGGGTCCGGCGCCCGGAGGTGGTGTGCACGGGGGGCCTCCCTGTGAGGGAACTTTGGGTTCCGATAATAAGGAAATCTTTGGGTTTCTCAAACCAATCCGATGGCTACAAGGTCGTCCGACCTGAGAAGTAACCGGTCGAGGGCGACCGACTTCGGTTGGTTACGCTCGACTTCACCTGTTCCCCGTGAGCGAAGAGAGCATCACCGTGACCCACGCCTTCCTCGATCTCCCCCCGCTGAGCGCCGCGCGGTTCGCCTCGATCGAGGACCGGGTGGCACGGCTGCTCGACACCCGGCAGGACGTCGTGATCATGCAGGGTGAGGCGCTGCTGCCGCTGGAGGGGGCGATCCGGGCGGCGGCCGGACCGGGCACGATCGCGCTGAACGTCATCACCGGCCCGTACGGACAGACGTTCGGGAACTGGCTGCGGGACTGCGGCGCCACGGTGCACGACCTGGCGGTGCCCTTCCACACGGCGGTCACGGCGGCGCAGATCCGGGCGGCCTTCACGGAGCACCCGGAGATCGACTTCGTGTCGCTCGTGCACGCGGAGGCGGCCACCGGCAACACCAACCCGGTCGCGGAGATCGGCGAGGCGGTACGGGAGCAGGGCGCCCTGTTCTATCTGGACGCGGTCGCCTCGGTGGGCGCCGAGCCGGTGCTGCCGGACGCGTGGGGCGTGGACCTGTGCGTGATCGGGGCGCAGAAGGCGATGGGCGGTCCGGCGGGTGTGTCGGCGGTGTCGGTGAGCGAGCGGGCGTGGGCGCGGATGGCGGCGAACCCGCGGGCCCCCCGGCGCTCGTACCTGTCGCTGCTCGACTGGAAGGAGCGCTGGATCGACGGCGGCCGCAAGGCGCTGCTGCACGCTCCCGCCCAGTTGGAGATGCTCGCCCTGGAGGCCTGCCTGGAGCGGATCGAGACGGCGGGCCTGGAGACGGTGATGGCGCGGCACCGGCGCGCGGCGCTGGCCACACGGGCCGGGGCGGTGGCGCTGGGCGGCGGTCTGGAGCCGTATGTGCACGAGGAGCGGGACGCGGCGCCGGTGGCGACCACGCTGCGGGTGCCGTCGGGAGTGGTGGCCTCGGAGGTGGTCGCCCGCGCCCTGGCGACCGATCCCGGACTGCCCCTGGCTGCGGGCGGTGGGGCGCTGGCCAAGGAGATGATCCGGGTCAACCATTTCGGTCCCGACGCGACGGTGGACGCGGTGCGGGCCTCCCTGGCCGCACTGGGCGCCGCACTTGCCGAACTGGGACTGGGCGTGGACCCGGACGGGGCCCGGCGCGCGGTGGAGGAGGCCTGGCGGCGGTGAGGCCGGTCCCGGCCGGAAACGAGGGCCGGTGTCAGAGCCCCGTGTCATGATCCCCGTATGACCACGGACATGCCTCAGACCCTGCCCGACGGCCGACCGGTCCCCCTCATGACCGGTGACGAGCGGCCCATGCTGGAGAGCTGGCTGGCCTTCCACCGGGCCACGCTGGAGCTGAAGTGCGCGGGGCTGGACGACGCGCAGGTGCGGCTGGCGTCGGCCGAGCCGTCGTCGCTCACGCTGCTGGGGCTCGTGCAGCACCTCGCGGAGGTGGAGCGGAACTGGTTCCAGCGGGTCGTCGCCGGTCTCGACGTGCCGCCGGTCTTCGAGGAGGAGACCGGGTACGCCCTCGATCCCGGCCGGGGGCTGGACGAGGCGCTCGCCGCCTGGCGGCGTGAGATCGCCCGCGGGCAGGAGGTGTGCGCCGGGCGGTCGCTGGACGACACCGGGAGGATCGCCGACGGGCCGATGGCGGGCGTCGAGGTCAGTCTGCGCTGGGTGCTCATGCACATGGTCGAGGAGTACGCCCGGCACAACGGTCACGCGGACATTCTGCGTGAGCGTATTGACGGTGCAACCGGAGCGTGAATTCACGGTGATTTGCTAATTCTTATTTCAGGGTAGCTTTCCCAGGTGCTTCTGCCCGCTTTCCCCGGGTGTAAACGCAGTGGTTTGTGAAGCGGGTTACACGGCTGTGACGCATTGCACAGCCTTCCCGATTTGCCCGTTTTGTCACGGACGAACTTGGACAAATAGCCGCTCGGTCGCGCCCATGCCCGCGCCCGCGTGATAACACAGGACCCCCACTGAAGTAACCCCGTTCGGCCATGCATTTTTGAATTTCCACCGGTAAATTCAATTTGCATGACTGCCGCACAAGCAGACCTGCTCATCGACCGCCCGGCGGTTGCGGACGGAGCCGCGCTCTGGCGCATCGCCAAGGACTCCGAAACCCTCGACCTGAACTCCTCCTACAGCTATCTGCTGTGGTGTCGCGACTTCGCCGGCACGTCCGCGGTGGCCCGCGGGGCCGACGGGAGCCCGATCGGATTCCTCACCGGGTACGTACGGCCGGAGCAGCCGCACACCCTGCTCGTCTGGCAGGTGGCGGTCGACGCGGCCCACCGCGGCCGGGGGATCGCCGCCGCGCTCCTCGAGTCACTGGCCGCGCGCCTCGGCGCCGAGCGCGGGATCAGCTGGGTCGAGACCACGATCACCCCGGACAACGCCGCGTCCGAGCGGCTGTTCACCTCCTTCGCCGAGCGCCACGGCGCCACGGTCTCCCGCGAGGTGCTCTTCGACAGCGGCCTGTTCCCCGACGGGCCGCACGAGAGCGAGGTCCTGTACCGGATCGGCCCGCTCACCTTCTGACCCCCTCGCCTGCCGAACCCCCACACACTTCCCCACGCACTCCCCCTCCCCCACGCACCGAGGAGCGATTCGTCGTGACCATCACCCAGCCCGACCTCAGCGTCTTCCAGACCGTGGAGTCCGAGGTACGCAGCTACTGCCGCGGCTGGCCCACCGTCTTCGACCGCGCGCAGGGCAGCCGCATGTTCGACGAGGACGGCCATGAGTACCTCGACTTCTTCGCCGGCGCCGGCTCCCTCAACTACGGCCACAACAACCCCGTGCTGAAACGGGCGTTGATCGACTACCTGGAACGCGACGGCGTCACGCACGGGCTCGACATGTCCACCAGCGCCAAGCGCGCCTTCCTGGAGTCCTTCCAGAACCTGGTGCTGCGGCCCCGCGACCTGCCGTACAAGGTCATGTTCCCGGGCCCGACCGGCACCAACGCCGTGGAGTCCGCGCTGAAGCTGGCCCGCAAGGTGAAGGGGCGCGAGGCGATCGTGTCCTTCACCAACGCCTTCCACGGCATGTCCCTCGGCTCCCTCGCCGTCACCGGCAACGCCTTCAAGCGGGCCGGCGCGGGCATCCCGCTGGTGCACGGCACCCCGATGCCCTTCGACAACTACTTCGACGGCCAGGTCCCGGACTTCCTGTGGTTCGAGCGGCTGCTCGAGGACCAGGGGTCCGGCCTCAACAAGCCCGCCGCCGTGATCGTGGAGACGGTGCAGGGCGAGGGCGGCATCAACGTGGCCCGGCCCGAGTGGCTGCGCGCGCTCAAGGACCTGTGCGAGCGGCAGGACATGCTGCTGATCGTCGACGACATCCAGATGGGCTGCGGCCGTACCGGCGCCTTCTTCTCCTTCGAGGAGGCCGGGATCGTGCCGGACATCGTCACCGTGTCGAAGTCGATCAGCGGCTACGGGCTGCCGATGTCGCTGTGCCTGTTCAAGCCCGAGCTGGACATCTGGGAGCCGGGCGAGCACAACGGCACGTTCCGCGGCAACAACCCGGCGTTCGTCACCGCCACCGCGGCCCTGGAGACGTACTGGACCGACGGTTCGGCGATGGAGAAGCAGACCCGGGCCCGCGGCGAGCAGGTCGAGCAGGCGCTGATCGGCATCACCGAGGAGAACCTCGCCGACGTCAAGGAGTACCGCGGCCGGGGCCTGGTCTGGGGCCTGGAGTTCCACGCCAAGGACCGTGCGGGCCGGGTCGCGAAGCGCGCCTTCGAACTGGGGCTGCTCATCGAGACCTCCGGTCCGGAGAGCGAGGTCGTCAAACTGCTGCCGGCCCTCACCATCACGCCGGAGGAGCTCGACGAGGGCCTGCGTGTCCTCGCCCGCGCCGTCCGCGAAACCGCCTGACCACCACCCGGCAGGAACCAGCAAGGAGGAAGTGGACCACCGTGATCGTCCGTTCGTTCAAGGACATCGAAGGCACCGACCGGCATGTGAAGGCCGCGTCCGGTACCTGGGAGAGCAAGCGCATCGTGCTGGCCAAGGAGCGTGTCGGCTTCTCCCTGCACGAAACGATTCTGTACGCCGGCACGGAGACGTCGATGTGGTACGCCAACCACATCGAGGCCGTCGTCTGCGTCGAGGGTGAGGCCGAGCTCTCCGACCACGAGACCGGGAAGACGTACACGATCACCCCCGGCACCATGTACCTCCTCGACGGCCATGAGCGGCACACGCTGCGCGTCAAGGAGGACTTCCGCTGCCTCTGCGTGTTCAACCCGCCCGTGACCGGACGGGAGGACCACGACGAGAACGGCGTCTACCCGCTGCTCACCGAGCCCGAGGAGGTGTGACAACCAGTGACCACCACGACCACCACCGTGCCCACCGTCACCGACCTGTACCCGAGCCGTGGCGCCACCGAGGTCTCGACCCCGCGCCAGGACCCGGTCGTCTGGGGCTCCCCGGACACCCCGGGCCCGATCTCGACGGTCGACCTGCAGTCGTACGAGCGTGACGGCTTCCTCGCCGTCGACCAGCTGATCACCGACGAAGAGGTCGCCGTCTACCGGCAGGAGCTGGACCGGCTGGTCAACTCCCCGGAGATCCGTGCCGACGAGCGGTCGATCGTCGAGCCGCGGTCGCAGGAGATCCGGTCCGTCTTCGAGGTCCACCGGATCAGCGAGCTGTTCGCGAACCTGGTGCGGGACGAGCGGGTCGTCGGGCGCGCCCGGCAGATCCTCGGCTCGGACGTGTACGTCCACCAGTCCCGGATCAACGTGAAGCCGGGCTTCGGTGCGAGCGGGTTCTACTGGCACTCGGACTTCGAGACCTGGCACGCCGAGGACGGTCTGCCCAACATGCGGACGGTGTCCGTCTCGATCGCGCTGACCGAGAACTACGACACCAACGGCGGGCTCATGATCATGCCGGGCTCGCACCGGACGTTCCTGGGCTGTGCCGGGGCCACGCCCAAGGACAACTACAAGAAGTCGCTGCAGATGCAGGACGCGGGCACGCCGTCCGACGAGGCGCTCACCAAGATGGCGAGCGAGTACGGCATCAAGCTGTTCACCGGCAAGGCCGGCTCGGCGACCTGGTTCGACTGCAACTGCATGCACGGTTCCGGCGACAACATCACGCCGTTCCCGCGCAGCAACGTCTTCATCGTCTTCAACAGCGTGGAGAACGAGGCGGTGGAGCCGTTCGCCGCTCCGGTACGTCGACCGGAGTTCATCGGGGCGCGGGACTTCACCCCGGTGAAGTAACCACCCGACGACCGCCGGGCCGGGGCCTTCTCGTGTGGGACGCGGGGTCCCGGCCCGGTCGTGTCCACCGGGCGCCCGGCCAAGCCGGCGAGCACACGGACCCGTGGCCGAACGCCAGGAGCCCTGCCGGGGGCCCGGGGGTCGCCCCCGGAGGATGCAACATCGGCGCGCGGGACTTCACCCCGGTGAAGCAACCACCCGACGACCGCCGGGCCGGGGCCCTCTCGTGTGGGACGCGGGGTCCCGGTTCGGTCGTGTCAGGCGGACAGGGCGGTCAGCAGGCGGTCGACGTCCGTGGGGGTGTTGTAGAGGTGGAAGGCCGCGCGGAGGTTGCCGGCGCGGTTGGAGACCTCGATTCCGGCGCGGCTCAGTTCCGGCTGCCGGTCCCCCAGTCCGGGCACCGACACGATCGCCGATCCCGGTGCGGACACGGGCTCGTGTCCGAGTGCCGCGAGCCCGGCCCGGAACCGGTCGGCGAGCGCGAGGTCGTGCTCGTGGACGGCGGCCACGCCGAGCTCCTCGATCAGCTCCAGGGAGCGGCGCAGTCCCGCGAAGGTGAACAGCGCGTGGGTCAGGTCGAACCGCCGGGCCGAGTGGGCGAGTTCGGCCACCGGGCCGTAGCAGCTGTCCCACGGCTCCTCCCCCGCGACCCAGCCCGCGAGCACCGGTGTCAGCCCGCCGAAGTCCTCCGGGACCACGAAGAAGGCCGCGCCGTGCGGGCCGAGCAGCCACTTGAAGGAGACCGAGGCGGAGAAGTCGTAGGCGTCGGCGTCCATCGGCAGCCAGCCGGCCGACTGGGAGAAGTCGACGTAGGTACGTGCCCCGTGCGTCCGGGCGGCCTCCCGCAGAGCGGCCAGGTCGGCGATCCGCCCGTCGGCCGACTGGACCGCGCTGACCGCGACGAGCGCGGTGTCCGGGCGGACCGACTCGGCGATCCGCTCCAGCGGAACGTGGCGCACCTTGAGGTCACCGCGGACGTGGAACGGGTTCAGCACCGAGGTGAAGTCGTCCTCGGCGGTCAGGACTTCGGCGCCCGCGGGCAGCGCTGCGGCGATCACCCCGGTGTGCGCGGCGACCGACGCGCCCACCGCGACCCGGGTGGCCGGGACCCCGGCGAGCCGGGCGTACCCGGCCCGGCAGGCCTCCACGTCCTCGTACAGCGAGGTCAGCGGCCGGCCCTCGGCCCGCAGCAGCGCCGCCTCGTGCAGGGCGGCGACGGTACGGGCGGGCAGCAGGCTGTTGCTCGCGGTGTTGAGATAGGTGCTCTTCGGGGCGAACTCGGCGCGGACGAGGCTCTCGAACGACTTCTCCGTGATCTCCATGAGTCCACTCTGCGACCCGATGAAGTCGTAGTCCATTGCGGATTTCTGCACGGATCAGCTCAGGAACGCTTATACATACGGTCTGAGCTGCGCTTTCTCAGTGCTGCGGCACCGCGCACCCGTCCGGGCCGCAGGCGTCGGCGTCGCCCTGGTCGATCAGCTTCAGCGGGGAGTGCTCGCCCCATGCCTGGGTCAGCGCCTGGGTGAAGACCTCGGCGGGCTGGGCACCGGAGACCCCGTACTTGCGGTCCAGGACGAAGAAGGGCACCCCGGTCGCGCCGAGCTGTGCGGCCTCGCGCTCATCGGCGCGGACCTCGTCGGCGTAGGCGTCCGGGTCGGCGAGTACCGCGCGGACGGCCTCGGCGTCCAGTCCGGCCTCGACGGCCAGCTCCACCAGCCGCTCGTCGCCCTCGGTGAAGACCGACCGCTCCTCGGCGAAGTTCGCCCGGTACAGGATCTGGATCAGCGCGTCCTGCCGGCCCTGCTCCTTGGCGAAGTGCAGCAGACGGTGCATGTCGAAGGTGCTGCCGTGGTCACGGCCCCGGGTGCGGTACTCCAGACCCTCGGCGGCGGCCTGCGCGCCCAGGTTGTCCTCGCCCGCCTCGGCCTGCGCCTGGCTCATGCCGTACTTCCGGGTGAGCATGGTGACGACCGGCTGGACGTCGCCCTTGGCGCGGCCCGGGTCCAGCTCGAACGAGCGGTGCACCACCTCGACCTGGTCACGGTGCGGGAAGTCCGCGAGGGCCTTGTCGAAGCGGGCCTTGCCCACGTAGCACCAGGGACAGGCGATGTCCGTCCAGATCTCGACGCGCATGTGCTCTCCAGGTCGTACCGGTGCGGAGGCTCTCCCCGCGCCGGTACATGAACGTTCAAGCAGCTCGCTTCATTCCCCGGATCGTACGGCGTACCGCAGATACAGGTGGTGGTCCCCCGCGGCGGGCGGGTTCTCCGGGTCCGGGACCCAGCCCTGACGGGCGTAGAAGGCCTGGGCGCGGGCGTTGTCCACGTGCACGTCGAGGACCGCGCTCCGCCTGCCGTCGGCCTGCCACCGCTCGACGCAGGCGGTGTGCAGGGCCGTGCCGATGCCCGCACGCCAGTGGTCGGGGTCGACGTGGAACTGGAACAGCTTGACCAGTTCCCCCGGCCCCTCCTCGGGAGTGCGGAAGGAGGCGATCCCCACCGGGCGGGCGTCGCGGACCGCGCACAGCACGTGGCCGTCGGGCCGCTCGACGGCCTCGCGCCATCGGGCCACCCAGTCGAAGCCGTCCTCCGGCAGACCGTCCGGGTAGTACGTCGACCGCGCCCGCAGATGCAGTTCGGCGATGGCCTCGGCCTCCGCGGGTCGGGCGGTTCTGATCAGCAAGGAGTCGGTGTTCCCGGGCGATTCGATCACGCAACGGACGACGTGGCCGGGGGCGAGCACGGTTCCCGGCCGGCTCAACTCCCGTTCCGCAGGTCTTCCGGCCAGCCGTCCCTGAACTCGATGTGGTCGTACGTCACCACGCAGCCCTCGCCCATCGGCGACTGGGTCATGAAGCCGACCAGCGCCGCGCCGGTCTCCTTCTCCTCGCCCAGCGTGAAGAGCCGTACGAACGTCCAGCGCTCGCCGTCCCTGGACGCGTGGAAGGCGAAGGCCCGGCCGGTGCGGCTGATCCGTAGCCAGACGGAACTTCCCTCCACCGTGAAGGAGTTGGCGTCGTCGGAGTGTCCCCGGGTGACCACCGTGCAGACGGTGGGCACGTCCGGGGAGTACTCCAGGCAGAGCTTGGCCCAGGCCCGCTCACCGACATGGACGTAGAGCACCCCCGCGTCGAAGGCGGCGGCGAACCCGACGGTGACCCGCGCGATCAGCTGGAAGTCCCCCTCGGGCGCCCCCAGCAGCCGGGGCGCGTCGGAGGCCGGCTCCAACGCCTCCCCGGTGGGCGGCACGAACCGGTCCTGCCGGGGCCCGGCCCACCCGGTGAGGACTCCGTCCTCGTAGGACCAGTTGCCTTCGGGGCCGTAGGTCCGGAGCGGAAAAGGCAGTTCAGGAAGTTGCACGTCCCTCACCAATGGTCTCGGGCCAAGTGGATCTGCCTACGGCGCTACCGCTCCAGCACCCCGTTGAACCGCCGGGGAAGCCCCAGGGGATTGTCGTCGCGAAGCTCGGCCGGCAGCAGCGCCTGAGGCGCCCCCTGGTACACGACCGGCCGCAGCCACCGCTCGATGGCCGTACCGCCGACGGACGTCGACGTAGAAGTGGTGGCCGGGTACGGCCCCCCGTGATGCTGGGCGGCCGCGACCGCCACCCCCGTCGGCCAGCCGTTCACCAGCACACGCCCCGCCAGCGGCGTCACCTCGGCCAGGAGCTCCGCGCCCCGGCCCTCGCCCGCCGCCTCCTCCGCCGAGAGGTGCACCGTCGCCGTGAGGTTGCCGGGCAGCCGGGACAGGACGGCCGTGGCCTCGCCCTCGTCGTCGTACCGGACCACCACGGTGACCGGCCCGAAGCACTCCTCAAGGAGCAGGTCGTACGCCCCCTCCTCGGCCAGCTTGCTCGCCGGGACCGTCAGGAAGCCCGCGCTGACGGTGTGCTCGCCGCCCGCGCCGGGGGTCACCGGGGACTCCACGCCGTCCAGCCCGGCCCGCTCGGCGACACCGGCGAGGAAGTTGTCCCGCATCCGGTGGTCGAGGAGCACACCCGCGTCGGTGTCGCTGACGGCGTCGGTGAGGGACTTGACCAGGCCGTCGCCGGCCGCGCCGGACGGCACCAGCACCAAGCCGGGCTTGACGCAGAACTGGCCGACGCCCAGGGTCATCGACCCGGCGAGACCGGCGCCGATGGCCTCGGCGCGCTCGGCGGCGGCGGCCTCGGTGACGACCACCGGGTTGAGGGAGCCGAGCTCACCGTGGAAGGGGATCGGCACCGGCCGGGCGGCCGCCGCGTCGAAGAGGGCGCGTCCACCGCGCACGGAGCCGGTGAAGCCCGCGGCGGCGACCAGCGGGTGCTTGATCAGCTCGATGCCCGCCTCGAAGCCGTGGACCAGACCGAGGACGCCTTCCGGGATGCCGTTGTCCACGGCGGCCCGGCGCAGCACCTTGGCGACCAGCTCGGACAGGCCGGGGTGGTCGGGGTGGGCCTTGACGACGACCGGGCAGCCGGCGGCCAGCGCGCTCGCGGTGTCACCGCCGGCGACCGAGAAGGCGAAGGGGAAGTTGGACGCCGAGTAGACGGCGACGACGCCCAGGGGCACCTTGTAGCGGCGCAGGTCCGGGATCGGCGGGGTGGCGGTGTCGTCGGGGTGGTTGATGATGACGTCGAGGAAGGCGCCCTCGTCGACGATGTCCGCGAAGGCCCGCAGCTGGTAGCAGGTGCGGGCGAGTTCACCGGTCAGCCGGACCGGGCCGAGGGCGGTCTCGGCGTCGGCGGTCTCCACCAGCCAGTCCTTGGCGGCCTCCAGACCGGCGGCCGCGGCACGCAGGAACGCCGAGCGGACCGTGCGGTCGGCGAGGGCTCCACGCGCCGCCTGAGCCGCCTTGACGGCCGCGTCGACTTCTTCGGCTGTGGCCTCCACCGCAACCTGCTCGCGCTGCTTCCCCGTGCGCGGGTCGACACTCCAGACTGGTGCTGCTGCCACCGCGGGTCCCTCCAAATATCGCTTTCCCAGGCCATCGACCAGGGGCGTTCGATATACTGAACACCGTCTCTGATGATGAATATGCTGTCGGAGACTATATATCGGGGTCTCCGTCCAACGAAGGGGTCAACGGCGATGGCGGCAGTCGAGACAGGCGGCGGGGCACAGGTCAAGTCCGCGGTGCGCACGGTGGAATTGCTCGAGTACTTCGCCGGCCGGCCCGGTATGCACTCCCTCGCGGCGGTCCAGGAGGCCGTCGGGTATCCCAAGTCCAGCCTCTACATGCTGCTTCGCACACTCGTGGAACTGGGCTGGGTGGAGACGGACGCGACGGGCACGCGGTACGGCATCGGGGTGCGGGCACTGCTCGTCGGCACGTCGTACATCGACGGCGACGAGGTGGTCGCGTCGGCCCGGCCGACGCTGGACCGGCTCTCCGACGACACCACGGAGACCATCCACCTGGCCCGCCTGGACGGCACGAACGTCGTGTACCTGGCCACCCGGCAGTCGCAGCACTACCTGCGCCCCTTCACCCGGGTCGGCCGCCGGCTGCCGGCGCACTCGACCTCGCTGGGCAAGGCGCTGCTGGCCACCCACACCGACGAGCAGGTGCGCAAGCTGCTGCCCGAGACGCTGCCGGGGCTGACCGAGCACACGATCACCGACCGGGAGAAACTCATCGAGGAGCTGCACCAGATCCGGGAGCAGGGCTTCGCCGTGGACCGCGAGGAGAACACCCTGGGCCTGCGCTGCTTCGGCGTGGCGATCCCCTACCGCACGCCCGCGCGCGACGCGATCAGCTGCTCGGTGCCGGTGGCCCGGCTGACCCCCGCCCACGAACAGATGATCAAGGACGCGCTGTTCGACGCCCGGGACCGGCTGACGCTGGCGACCCGGAGGCTCTGACCATGGACATCGTGCTCCGGGAGATACACGACAGCGATCTGCCGGTGTTCTACCGGCAGATGAACGACCCGGAGGCGGTACGGATGGCCGCCTTCACCCCGGAGGACCCGGCCGACCACGCCTCCTTCGGCACCTACTGGAAGGAGATCCGCTCCTCACCGGACGTCCTCGCGCGGACCGTCCTGGCGGACGGGGACGTGGTGGGGAGCGCGGCGGTGTACGGACAGCCGGGCTCCCGCGAGGTGACGTACTGGATCGACCGCGCGCACTGGGGGCGCGGCGTGGCCACGGCCGCCCTGCGGGAGCTGCTCTCCCAGGTGCCGGAACGCCCGCTGTACGCGCGTGCGGCGGCGGACAACGCCGGTTCGCTCCGGGTGCTGGAGAAATGCGGGTTCCGGGAGAGCGCGCGGGCCCTGGGATACGCCAACGCCCGTGGCGAGGAGATCGAGGAGGTCGTGCTGCTGCTCTCTTCCTGAGAGGCCGCCGCTCCCTTCTGAGAGCCCGATGAGAATGCCGGCGGAGGGGAACGATCGTCCCCACTCGCTCGTCCTCCTGGTCGGAATGAACAAGACGATCAGACGGGCCTCCGTCTTCGCGCTGCTGCTCGTGTTCGCCCTGCTGGTCAAGGCGACGTGGCTGCAGTTCTACGACGGCAAGAGCCTCGCGGACAGCAAGGACAACCGGCGCAACGTCATCGAGACCTACTCGCAGCCGCTCGGCAACATCGTCGTGGGCGGCGAGTCGATCACCGGCTCGGCGCGTACGAAGGGCAGCGACCTCGCGTACAAGCGCACGTACAAGGACGGCAAGCTGTACGCGGCGGTGACGGGCTACGCCTCGCAGGCCTACGCGCCGACGCAGTTGGAGGGCATCTACCAGGACCTGCTCAACGGCACGGACAACCGGCTCAAGACCGTCATGGACACCGTCACCGGCAAGCGCGCCGACCCGGGGGACGTGGTCACCACGATCGACCCCGACGTGCAGAAGGCCGCGTACGACGCGCTCGGCGACAAGAAGGGCGGCGCCATCGCGATCGACCCGAAGACCGGCAGGATCCTCGCCGCGGTGTCGACGCCGTCGTACGACCCGTCGGAGCTGACCGACGCCAACACCGCCGGGACGGCCTGGAAGAAGCTCAACGCCGATCCGGACAAGCCACTGACCAACCGGGCGCTGCGCCAGCCGCTGCCGCCGGGCTCGACGTTCAAGCTGGTCGTGGCGGCGGCCGCGCTGGAGGACGGGCTGTACAAGAACGTGGACCAGGACACCGTCAGCCCGAACCCGTACACCCTGCCAGGCACCACCCGGCCGCTCGCCAACGAGAGCGCCTCCGCGCCCTGCGAGAACGCCCCGATACGCGTCGCCCTGCAGTACTCCTGCAACAACGTGTTCGGGAAGATGGCCGTCGACCTCGGCCAGGACAAGGTGAGGGCGATGGCCGAGAAGTTCGGCTTCAACGACGACCAGCTCGACGTGCCGGTGCGGGCGTACACGAGCGTGTACCCCTCGGGCATGGACAAGGCGCAGACGGGTCTGTCGGGCATCGGCCAGTTCGACGTCACGGCCACGCCGCTGCAGATGGCCATGGTGTCGGCCGCGATAGCCGACGGCGGCAAGCTGGTCTCCCCGCACATGGTCTCGCAGATCACCGACGGCGGCGGCGACGTGCTGAAGAACTACGACGACAGTGCGGAGAGCAAGGAGATCATCAGCTCCTCGACGGCCGAGCAGCTTCAGTCGGCGATGCGGACGGTCGTCGAGCAGGGCACGGGTACGAACGCGAAGATCCCCGGTGTGACCGTGGGCGGCAAGACCGGTACCGCCCAGCACGGCGAGAACAACAGCAAGACGCCCTTCGCCTGGTTCACCTCGTTCGCCAAGTCCGGCTCCGGCAAGGAGGTCGCCGTCGCGGTGATGGTGGAGCAGTCGGACGCGGCACGGTCGGAGGTCAGCGGCAACGGCCTGGCCGCACCGGTGGCGAAGGCGATGATGCAGGCGGCGCTGAAGAACTGAGCCCGCTGGGGCGGCTCAGCTCGGTGAAGGGGCGGCTCCCGACAGGGAGACCGCCCCTCGTCTCACTTGACGCCCAGGATCTGCTCCACCGGGTCGATCGCGAAGTACACCAGGAACAGTGCCGAGACTCCCCACAGCAGCCAGTTGACCTCCTTGGCCTTGCCCAGCACCGACTTGATGAGGACGTAGGCCAGGAAGCCCGCGCCGATACCGTCGGTGATGGAGTACGTGAACGGCATCGCGGCGATGGTGAGGAAGGCCGGGATGGCGATCTCGTACCTGTCCCAGTCGATGTGCTTGACGTGCGTCATCATCAGGAAGCCGACCGCGATCAGGGCGGGCGCCGCGGCCTGGAGCGGGACGATGGTGAGCAGCGGCGTGAGGAAGAGCGCGAGCCCGAAGAGGCCGCCGGTGATCAGGTTGGCGAAGCCGGTGCGGGCGCCCTCGCCGACGCCGGCCGCGGACTCGATGTAGGCGGTGTTGGAGGAGGCGGAGCCGATCCCGCCGGCCACGGCGGCGGCGCCGTCGATGAACAGGACGCGGCCGATGCCGGGCACCTGGCCCTTCTCGTCGAGCAGTCCGGCCTCCGCGCTGATGCCGACGATGGTGCCCATGGCGTCGAAGAAGTCGGACAGGATCAGGGTGAAGACCAGCATGACCGCGGTGAGCACCCCGGCCTTGGCGAAGCCGCCGAACAGGCTGAAGTGACCGACGAGTCCGAAGTCGGGGGCGGCCACGATCTTGTCGGGGATCTTCGGGGTGGTCAGGCCCCAGCTCTTGATGTCGGCGACGGAGTCGATGACGATCGCGACGACCGTCATGGTGACGATGCTGATCAGGATCGCGCCCTTCACCTTGCGGGCGAGCAGCGCGACGGTGAGCAGTACGCCGAGACAGAACACCAGGACCGGCCAGCCGGTGAGCCGGCCGACGGCGCCGAGCTGTACGGGCACGGTGGTGTTCGCGGCGTCGGGGATCCGGCTGACGAATCCGGCGTCGACGAAACCGATGAAGGCGATGAACAGGCCGATGCCGACGCCGATGGCCTGCTTGAGCTGCTGCGGGATGGCGTTCATGATCGCCTCGCGTAGTCCGGTGAGGACCAGCACGCAGATCAGGATGCCCTCGAGGACGACGAGGCCCATCGCGTCGGCCCAGCTCATCAGCGGGGCGAGCTGGAAGGCGACGACCGCGTTGAGGCCGAGGCCGGCGGCGATGGCGAGCGGGAGGTTGCCGCCGACCCCCATGATGATCGTCATCACACAGGCCACCAGGGCGGTGGCGGTGACCAGTTGACCGGTGTCGAGCGTGTGGCCGAACTTGTCCTTGGCGCTGCCCAGGATGATCGGGTTCAGGACAAGGATGTAGGCCATGGTGAAGAAGGTGGCGAAGCCGCCGCGTATCTCCCGGCCGAGCGTGGACCCTCGTTCGGAGATTCTGAAGTAGCGGTCGACACTGTTCGCCGCGGGTGGCGCGGCGCTCGGCCGGCCGGCCACCTTCTGCGTCTCGGACATGGTGCTGCTCCCTGCTGCCTGATGATCGGTCTGCGGATGCTGGCTGGATTGTTCCCTCGTTGAACCCGCTTCAGGTTTTCTCCGTGTTACGGAATCGGGTGCCGACCGGTCACACGGCGTTCGACCCCCCGCACGAGCCGCGCAGTTGACCGCTGCTACGCTTCCCCGTCTCGTCCCGGTCACCCCCGGTCAACCACATGTCATTTACATGACACGCACAGAGAGGTACCCGTGGGCACAGTCGTCGACGACGCCGCCTCCGAGGAGTTCCACGCCTTCTTCGAACGGCACTACGCGGAACTCTCCCGGCTGGCCCACCTCCTGACGGGTGAGCCGGACGCCGCGGACGACCTGGCCGCGGACGCGCTGCTGGCACTGTGGCACCGCTGGGACCGGGTGCGCGCCGCCGACCATCCGGTGGCCTACGCCCGGGGTGTCGTCGCCAACCTGGCCCGTACCCGGATCCGCAGCGCGGTGCGTGAGCGCCGCCGGATCGCCCTGTTCTGGTCCCACCGCGAGGAGAGGGTCGAGAACCCCGACGTGGCCGGCGTGGTGGACGTGCAGGGGGCGCTGCGCAGGCTGCCGTTCCGCAAACGGGCGTGCGTCGTGCTGCGACACGCCTTCGACCTGTCGGAGAAGGACACCGCGCTGGCCCTGGGAGTGTCGGTGGGTACGGTTAAGAGCCAGACGTCGAAGGGAATGGCCGAACTGCAGCGGTTGCTCGGCAGCGAGAGCGCCCCGCAGAAGGTGCACGCCGCCATGGCGCGCGGCGGCGAGACCGGAGGTAGGAAACGATGAGGCAGCAGGACGTGCACGAGGAGCTGCGCGCCCGGCTGCACGAGGCGGCCGAGGCGCATGAACCCGACCGGGCACGGATTCTCGCCCGGGTCGAGCGGGGCATGGCCGCCGAGGGCCGTACCGGCCACCGGGCCACGCTCCCGCCGGTGTTGGGCTGGTTCCGGGTGGTCGGCGCCACGGCCGCGGTGGCCGGTGTCCTCGCGGTCGGCGGTTACGCGGTGGCGTCCGCGGTGAAGGACGAGGCCCCCGCACAGCAGACGGTCGCGGTCTCGCCGACACCCACTCCGTCACCGGACGCCACGCCGAGGCCGCCGGTCCACTCGCCGGCCCCGACGGCCGGTGCGAGCCACGCCGCACCGCCCTCCCACCGGGCGAGCCCGTCCGCGAGCCCGGCACCGAAGGCCTCGGCCACCCCTCCGGCGCCCGCCGCCGGGGGCACGCAGGACGGCCCGTTGTGGTCGGACGGCTCGGTCGACCCGCACAGCAACGACTTCTGGGCCCAGAGCGACATCACCCTCAAGACGTCGAAGCCGCTGACCGCGCTGACCGTGCGGTTGAAGGTGGCGCAGACGGGCGGCGTGTCCGACACGGGCGCCTGGCGCTCCCTGCCGGAGGCCGACTTCACGCAGACGGTGCAGGAGAAGGACGGCTTCCTCGTCTACACCTGGGTGCTGAAGGAGGGCCGGACGGTCCCCGCGGGCCAGTGGGTCTTCGCCGGTCAGTACAACCACGAGCGCGGCGGCCGGGACGCGAAGGACGACATCTACACCGCCACGGGTGCAGCCGGCGACGCGCAGTACACCGTGCAGGGCGACTTCGCGGCGCACGGCTCGGGCGACGGCGACTCCTGAACCGAGTCGAGAAACAACCACGCGTTCGACAACCACGTGTTCGTTTTCCGCGTCTGTAGAAGTGGCGGCCTGAGCCCCCCTCGGCCGTACGGCCGGCCTGAGCCCCCCTCGGCCGGTATGAGAACGCCCCGCCGGTGACGACCGGCGGGGCGTCCCTCTGTCACTCGTCACACGGCGGATGCCGTCGGCGCCTCTTCCCTGCCCTGACTGGGCGGGTTGACGGTTCCTCCGTGAGCGGCCAGGGCCTGCTCCAGGCGCCGGATGTGGTAGTACTGCACCCGCGTGGTCCTCTGCAGGGCCATCACCGCGCCGAGGAACTGGTCCATCTCGGCGGCCCGCGTGAGGATGTCGTCGGGCACGTTCTCGTCCCGCAGGCAGGCTTCCGCGTCCTGGCTCAGCACGGCGTGTGCCCAGCCCCGGGTGATCGGCTTGAATAGGTCCGGGTGGTTGGCCACGATCCGGGCCCGGATGGCCAGGTCGTTCTCGGCGGCTTCCACGTGCAGCCCGGTGTCCTTGTTGCGCGCCCCGAACAGCGGCTCTTGGATGTGGTACGCGTCGAAGCCGTGCTCGGCACAGCCGATCCAGAAGTCCCAGTCCTCTCCGGCCCGCATGTTCTCGTCGTACCCGCCCACGGTCTGCCACGCTTCACGGCGGTACAGCGAGCAGTAGAACATGATCAGCCGCTGGAGCAGCAGTTCCCTGCTGTAGGCCGGAAGAGGCATCACCTGTGGCGGAAGATCGTCGTCGGTGAAGGTGAACACGTCGGTCGAGGCGATGGCGACCTTCGGATCGCTTTCGAGTACCGCGACGGTCTTCTCCAGCATCGTGGGCGCGATCATGTCGTCGGCGTCCAGGGGGAGGATGTAGCGGCCGGCGGCGGCCTCGATCCCGGTGTTGCGCGCGGCGGAGACCCCGGCATTGGCCTGTCGGAGCAGTCTGATGCGCCGGTCGGGGTGGCGGGCGATCAGACCCTCGGTCACCTCGACCGTGTTGTCGGTGCTGCCGTCGTCGACGACGACCAGTTCCCAGTCCTCGAATGTCTGGGCGACGATGCTGGATACGGCGTCGGGCAGGTAGCGGGCGTAGTCGTGGCACGGGACGACCACCGAAACCACGGGATCGGATCTGTGGGGCATGCGCCGTCTTTCACTTCGGAACGAGAACGGTAAGGGACGGGACGGGTGCCGGCGGCCCCCTGGGGCCCGTTGGGCAGCCGTGCCGCAGTGGACCCGCCGGATCACCCACTCGTGGCGGAACGCCGTCGGCGCTCCTATCCCTCGAAGGGCCACAGGTGCCCGTGGTGTCCGTAGTCGCAGATCGGGATGTTGGCGATGGGTGCGCAGCAGTGGTGGTGGTAGCCGCTGATGGTGATGTTGCCGATGGGCGTGCAGCAGTGGATGTAGTCCGTGATGGTCATGTTGCCGATGGGCGTGCACGGGTGCTCGTACCCGGGGATGACGGCGACGCCGCCCATCGCCTGCTCCTGGTGGCCGGAGGTCGCCGACGGGGCGAGCGAGTCCGAGGCGGTGGCAGCGGCATAGGCCGCCTCTGCGCCGTTCAGCAGTCCGGCCGTTGCCAGTGCGGCGGGGAGGGCCAGCGAGGACAGGACACGAGCTTTCACGGTGGGGCCTCTCTGTCGAGGGTGGGATGCCCTGCGAGACCGGTACGTTCCGCGACCGGTGCAGTGGCGCCACCGTAGGATTTATTTACTTTCCGTGTCAAAGATATTACTCCGAGTGATCGAGGTCGATCGCGTCGGCCGATCGGTGTCAGGGCGGGGACACGGCCCCGACGCCCGCCGGCTCCGGGACGTGGTGCGGGTGCAGCACTTCGAGGTCGGGCAGGGCCCAGCAGGCGGTGCCCATGTCCCGGGCCATCGCGGCCAGGCCCTCGGTCTCGATGAGGTGCTGGTACGGGAAGCACGGGAAGGTCAGCCCGTCACGGTGGAGGTCGGCGCGTACCAGCAGCGCCGTGCCGCCCACGGAGTCGACGCGGACCAGCCCCTGTCCACGCAACTCGTCGAGGTAGGTCCGGCCGAACCCCTTGGGGGGCTGCAGGATGCCGTCGCGAAGCCATGGGGACCAGTTGAGCGTGCCGGCCCTGCGGTGGAGGACGAACGTGTTGAGGTCGTACGTGGGTCCGCCCGCCGTGGTGGCGCAGTGCGGGACGACGATGTCCTTGCGCGCTCCGAGGAGACGCTGGATCAGGTCGGCCGGACAGTCGGTGACGTCGACGTCGAGCCACAGCACCCACTCCTCGTCGGCGAGGGCCCGGGAGAGCAGATGGTTGCGGGCCTTGGCCAGCACCGACCGGCGCCGGCGCTGAACGCCCGGCTCCCAACGGGGGCCCTCCAACTGCAGGCCGAAGTCGCGATGCACCAGGGTCACCCGCCGGTACTCCGCCTGGAGGCCGGGCAGGACCTGTCCGAGCAGCTCTCGTGTCGTGTCCCTGCTGTCGCCTTCGAGCAGGCCCAGGGAGATCGCCTCGCGCGGGTAGTCGAGGGCGCGAAGGCCTTCCAGGTAGCGGGGCAGGAACGCGGCCGCGTCCTTGACGGGGGTGAGCACCAGCACCCGTGGCCGCTCGCTCGCCGGGCCCGGGGCCGGCTCCGTGGCCGTCTGCGGTCCTTGGACGCGGGCCAGGGCGGCGGCGTGGCCCGTCTCGGCGTGGACGATGTCCTTCGGCTCGATCGGCATCCGGGCCGCCATGGCCCGCAGTCGCTCGGCGTAGGCCCCGGGTTCGGCCCAGATCTCGGTCGCCACGTCGAAGTGTTCGGCGAAATGGGACTCGTCGAACGTGTTGTTGCCGTGACACACATAGGTGTACAGCTCGGGCGCGTCGACCGACACCACCCGGCAGCCGCGGACCACCCCTTCCGCCACCGGCGTGTCCTCGCCCCGGCGCAGTGCCGGGTAGCGCGGCAGCCGGTCCTTGGCGCAGACCATCGACCCCTCCCAGACGCGCGCGCAGGAGATCGCGAGCTTGCGTCTGGCGGGCCACCACAGCCGTTCACGGGCGAGGAAGCAGGCGTCGGCTCCCAGCGCGAGGATCGCCGCCATCTGCGTCTCGACCCGCTCCGGGTCGTACAGGTCGTCGTCGTCCCACTGGCATACGTAGGGCCCGGTCGCCCGGTCCACCGCCTCGTTGCGCAGCTCGCCCAGCGTCCGCCCCTCCGGAGGGAGCCGGTGGTGGCGGATCCGGGGGTCGCCCTGCTCGCGGATGTGCCGTTCGAGGGCGTCGTCCGTGCCGTCCTCGACGACGACCAGTTCCAGGTTCGGGTAGGTCTGCGCGCTGAAGCACCTGATCGCGCGACGCGACGTCGACGAGCGGTCCTTGGTCACCATCAGGCATGACACCGTCGGCGCGGGCGCGCCCGAGGCCCAGCGGCGGCGTTGCGCGTCGAGGCTGAGGGTGCCGTCGGCGAGGGGGTGCAGCTCCTGGCTCGCCCAGAACGGGAACCGTTTGCCGACGGAGGGCCGTGGGCCCGCGGGGGCGTCCGCCACCCAGCTGCCGGACCAGTGGTGCACGGCGTGGGCGCGTTGGTGGTCGGCGTCCTGAGGGCCGAACAGTTCTGCGGCGTACGGGCTCACCTCGGGGTAGAGGACCTCAGGACCGAGGACCGTGACCGCGGCGGGATCCGGGGCGCTGTCGACCGCCCTGGTGAGGAAGAAGGGGCCGGTGGCGTCGAGCGCGCTGGGCGACTTGTGGGAGCCCACCAACTGGTGGTGCACATGCGCCCAGAAAGGGTGGCCAGGCCGTGACGCGATGAACGCGTTGCCGACGATGCGGTCGAATCCGCGTTGGCGGGCCAGCAGCAACCGTGTGTGTGCCTCGGGTTCGCAGCCGAGGACGAGTTCCTGCCCGTCGAGGAGGTCGTCGACGGGCCTGAGGCACTCGAAGTCCAGGTCGACGTAGAGCCCGCCGAAATGGTCGAGCAGGAAATAGCGAATCGCGTCGGCCCGCATGATCGCTTCTGGATAGCCGTCATAGACGGGCAGGAACCACGGATAATGCTCCTGGAGGAATGCGCGATTGTCCGCGTCGGTCCACAGACGGTACCCCCAGCCAGGGTGGCGTCGACGCCAGGATTCGGCCCACGCCGCCCATTCCTGGGGCACATCGGTGTCTTTCCAGGTTTGGTGGATCAAGGCGGGAATTTCGCGCTGCGTCCGCATTGGGACAGTATGCCGATGCGCCGGGACGAGGGGTTTTCCGGTGGACTGGCCGTCAGAACAATCACCCGCCCGGCCCTCAGCGGAGTGAAGCCCGGCGTCGGCGGCATTGCCGACGCCGGTGACCGTGCCGCCTAGGGGGTGTCTTGTGGATCAGGCCGGTTGAGACCGACGGCGCCTTCCAGCCGACCCGAGCGGGGGCGATGGGGGTGCCCCCGCGCGAGTCTG
>NZ_JBIAVN010000025.1:0-84447 GCF_042894285.1 Streptomyces sp. NPDC001544
CGCCTTGCAGCCGGACGCTCCCCCACGCTCGAATGAGCTCGCGCGGGGGCACCCCCATTCGCCCCGCTCACCAGCACCGATGAGGCACCGCCCGTGCCCTGCGACCTGATCCGCCGGACAGGCCCTAGCCGCGGACCCGGCCCGCACCGACGCCGCGCCCCCGCACCGCGGGGCGCCCTCCCCCACCGATGGGCCGCCGAGGAGGCGGCCCGGCTTCCGTCATGCCCACGAACGGGTGTCTTGACTTCGGGGCGCCACGATATATCGTGAGTCCCGGAAGACGCGATATGGCGTGTCGCATCCTGCCCGAGGAGGGCTCCCATGCCCGAGTGGTCCGTAGCCGAGCCCGCGAAGCTCACCTTCGACACCCCCGTCAGCGACCTGCACGTACGCATCGTGAACGGAACGGTGAACGTCGTGGGCACCGACGAAGGTTCCGCCCGCCTCGAGGTCACCGACGTCGAGGGACCACCCCTCGTAGTCACCCAGCAGGGCGGGACATTGACGGTGGCCTACGAGGACCTGCCCTGGAAGGGGTTCCTCAAATGGCTGGACCGCAAGGGCTGGCGCCGCAGTGCGGTCGTCTCCCTCGCGGTCCCTGCGGACACCCGGGTGGAGGTGGGCGTGATAGGCGCCGGGGCCGTCGTGTCCGGGCTCCGGGGCCCCTCCGTGGTCAAGGGGGTCACCGGCGACACCACGCTCGTCGCCCTCTCCGGCCCGGTGCGCGCGGAAACGGTGTCCGGCAACCTCGAGGCCCAGGCGGTCACGGGCGATCTGCGGTTCAACTCCGTCTCCGGGGACCTGACCGTCGTCGAGGCCTCGGGCTCCTCCGTACGGGCCGACTCGGTCAGCGGCTCGATGATCGTCGACCTCGATCCGGACGGCCCGACCGACGTCAGGCTCACCAGTGTCTCCGGTGAGATCGCCATCCGGCTCCCGCACCCCGCCGACGCCGAGGTCGAGGCGAACACCGCGAGCGGTGTGATCTCCAACGCCTTCGACGGTCTGAGGGTGCACGGCCCGTGGGGCGCCCACAAGGTCACCGGTCGCCTCGGCGCGGGCACCGGCAAGCTCAGGGCCACCACGGTCTCCGGCTCGATCGCCCTGCTGCGCCGCCCGCCCAGGGAGGACGAGGAGGAGGACGCCCCGTGGGACACCGCGCCGGCGGCCCCGCCGGCCGCACCGCATCAGGACTCGGGGGACAATTCCGCTTCCGGCCCGGGCGACGACGCAGGCAGCGCCCCGGCCGACGGCACGACCGACAAGAAGGTGCTCTGACATGCCCCCCGTCTTCGCCCATGGCCGCCTCCGCCTCTACCTGCTGAAGCTGCTCGACGAGGCCCCACGCCACGGCTACGAGGTGATCCGCCTCCTCGAGGAACGCTTCCAGGGGCTGTACGCGCCGTCGGCCGGCACCGTCTACCCCCGGCTGGCCAAGCTGGAGGCCGAGGGCCTGGTCACCCACACCACCGAGGGCGGCCGCAAGGTGTACGCCATCTCGGACGCGGGCCGCGCCGAACTCGCCGACCGCAGTGGTGAGCTGGCCGACCTGGAGCTGGAGATCCGCGAGTCGGTCGCCGAGCTCGCCGCCGAGATAAGGGCCGATGTGCGCGGCGCGGCCGGCGACCTGCGGCGGGAGATGCGCGCGGCGGCCTCCGAGGCGCGGCGCGACGGCAAGGCGGACACCGGGGACCGCGGCCTTTTCGGGGAGCACGGCGAGCCGGGCGACAAGGAGGCCTGGCGACTCGCCAGGGACGAGATGCGCCGGGTCAAGCAGGAATGGAAGGAGCAGGCCCGCCGCGCCAAGGACGAGAGCCGCCGGGCCCGCGAGGAGGCCCAGCGGGCTCGGCGGCAGGCGGAGGAGGCCCAGTCGCGGGCGCGGGCCCAGGCACAGGAGGAGATCCAGCGCGTCGCCCGCCGCGTGCAGGAGCACGTCCAGGACCACTTCGCGCGGGGCGACTGGCCGACGGGGGTCAGGGAAGGCCTTGCCGAACTCGCCAAGGAGTTCGGCAGGGACTTCGGCAAGGACTTCGGCTTCGGGCGCTCCGAGCCGGGGACCCGGACCGCCAAGTCCGCCCCTACCCCGGAGTACTCCGACACCCCGGAGGACTTCCCCGCCGACTACGAACCGGCCTGGGCCCATGAGGACCCGACCGGTGACCCGGCCCGGGACCTGGACCGCCTGCTGGACCGGTTCCGGGACGACATCCGGGACGCGGCCCGTGACCACGGGGTCACGGCCGAACAGCTCCGCGACGCCCGCCGGCACCTGTCGACGGCGGCGGCGCACATCGGCGTCATACTGCGCCACCCCGGGGTCTGAGCGTCCGACGGGGCGGATGCGAAGGCAGGCGTCAGCCCGCCTTCGCCTCGCCGTCGCCGTACAGCACCCGCGTCAGCGACTCATAGGTCACGCCATGGTCGGCGAGGACCTCGGCGGGTACGCCCGGGCGGGCCGTGAGGGCGAGCAGGAGGTGCTCGTCGCCGATGTGGCGGTCCCGGCGGGCGACCGCGACACGCAGGGACTCGACCACCAGCTCCTTGGCACCACGGCTGAACGGCCGCCGTCCGGACAGGCGTCGCCGCGTCCCCGCCAACGCCCCCTGGCCGTGCGTCTGTTCGACCCGGTGCACGATCTGCGACAGATCGATGCCCAGCCCGGACAGCGCGTCCGCGTCGGCCCGCGACAGGCCGCCGCGGCGCCGGGCCTCGGCCAGCGCCCGCACCACCGCCTCCCGCCGCCCCGCCGACAGTCCGAGCGAGGCCAGGGCGAACGAGCCCCGGCTTCCCTCACGCTCCAGCAGGGCGAGCAGGACGTGGGGCTCTTCGACCCTGCCGTCCCCCAGTCGCTCGGCCTGTGCGACGGCGCCCTCCACCACGGCACGCCCGTCGTCGGTGAACCTCTCGAACATCACTGCCTCCCGTACTTCTTGTGCACGGCCTGCCTGCTGACGCCGAGTTCGGCGGCGATCTCCTGCCACGACCAGCCCTGATTGCGTGCGCTGCGCACCTGCACCGCCTCCAGCTGCTCCAGCAGCCTTCGCAGGGCGGCGACGGCCCGCAGCCCGATCCGAGGATCGCGGTCGCCCGCACGCTCGGCCAGATCCGTTGCTTCGGTCATGACGTCAACTTAGGTTGACAGCCCGCCCGCCGTCAACCCTGATTGACAAACGGCGACGGCCGGCCCGGAATCCCGGACCGGCCGTCGGACAGCCGTGCGAGTGTGCGGATCAGCCGTTGGTGAGGACGATCTTCCCGAACTGGTCGCCGGACTCCAGCCGCTCGAAGCCCTCGCGGGCCCGGTCGAGCGGGAGCACCTCGTCGATGACGGGACGCACACCGGTGGCGGCGCAGAAGGAGAGCAGGTCCTCCAGCTCGTCCTTGGTGCCCATCGTGGAACCGACGACCTTCAGCTCCAGGAAGAAGATGCGGGTCAGTTCCGCGTGCGAGGGACGGTCGCCGCTGGTGGCACCGGAGATGACGATCGTGCCCCCGGGCCGCAGGGACTTCACCGAGTGGGACCAGGTGGCCGCGCCGACGGTCTCGATCACGGCGTCCACCCGCTGCGGCAGCCGGGCCCCCGACTCCAGCGCCTCGACGGCACCGAGTTCCAGGGCCCGCTTCCGCTTGGCCTCGTCCCGGCTGGTGGCGAAGACCCGCAGCCCGGCTGCCTTGCCGAGCACGATCGCGGCCGTGGCGACACCGCCGCCGGCACCCTGGACCAGGACCGAGTCACCGGGCCGCACCCCGGCGTTGGTGAAGAGCATCCGGTACGCCGTCAGCCAGGCGGTGGGCAGACAGGCGGCTTCCGCGAAGGAGAGCTCCTTGGGCTTGGGCAGGATGTTCCAGGTGGGCACGGCGACCCGCTCGGCGAAGGTGCCCTGGTAGCGCTCGGTGAGGATGGAACGCGGTTCGTTCGGGCCGACGCCGTGGCCCGTCTGCCCGATGACGGAGTGCAGGACGACCTCGTTGCCGTCCTCGTCGACTCCCGCGGCGTCACAGCCGAGGATCATCGGCAGCTTGTCCTCCGCGAGGCCGACGCCGCGCAGGGACCAGAGGTCGTGGTGGTTGAGGGAGGCGGCCCTGACGTCGACGGTGCTCCAGCCGGGGCGGGCCTCGGGGGCCGGACGCTCCCCCAGCTCAAGGCCGTTGAGCGGCTGGTCGCGGTCGATTCGGGCGGCGTAGACAGCGAACATGGGCTCGACGATAGGTTCCCGGCGGGACCGGCGGAACCACGGCACCCTGTGACACATGCCCTCTTGCCAGTTCGGACCAGCCGGACATGCCCGTGGGCAAATGAATGGCCCCGCCCAGACGGACGGGACCATTCACAGTTCACCTACGGGCGACGCCCTCGGCCCGGGCAGCGGCAGCGACGGCGGCGGTCACCGCCGGAGCGACCCGCTCGTCGAACGGCGAGGGGATCACGTAGTCGGCGGCGAGGTCGTCGCCGACGACCGCCGCGAGCGCCTCCGCCGCCGCGATCTTCATGCCCTCGGTGATCCGGGAGGCCCGCACCTGCAGCGCTCCCGCGAAGATCCCCGGGAAGGCCAGCACGTTGTTGATCTGGTTCGGGAAGTCCGAGCGCCCGGTGGCGACGACCGCCGCGTACTTGTGGGCGACCTCGGGGTGCACCTCCGGGTTCGGGTTGGCCATGGCGAACACGAAGGCGCCCTCGGCCATGGAGGCCACGGCCTCCTCGGCGACCGTGCCGCCGGAGACGCCGATGAAGACGTCGGCGCCGGCCAGTGCGTCCTCCAGCGACCCGGTGATGCCCGCCTTGTTCGTGAATCCGGCCAGCTCGCGCTTGACGGAGGTGAGGTCCTCGCGGTCGGCGGAGACCACGCCCTTGCGGTCGGCGACCGCGACGTCCCCGATCCCCGCCTCGACCAGCATCTTCGCGATGGCGACACCGGCCGCGCCGGCGCCCGAGATGACGGCCCGCAGGTCGCCGAGCGAGCGTCCGCTGAGCCGCGCCGCGTTCCGCAGCGCCGCCAGCGTCACCACGGCCGTGCCGTGCTGGTCGTCATGGAAGACGGGAATGTCCAGGCGCTCCTGCAGCTTCCGCTCGATCTCGAAGCACCGCGGCGCCGAGATGTCCTCGAGGTTCACTCCGCCGAAGGACGGGGCGAGCCGGACCACGGTCTCGACGATCTCGTCGACGCCCGTGCAGTCGAGCGCGATCGGCACCGCGTCCACGCCGCCGAACTGCTTGAAGAGGATGGCCTTGCCCTCCATCACCGGGAGGGAGGCCTGGGGGCCGATGTCCCCGAGGCCGAGGACGGCCGTACCGTCGGTCACGACGGCGACCACCGAGGACTTCCATGTGTAGTCGTCGACCAGCTCGGGCTGTTCCGCGATCGCGGTGCACACGCGCGCGACACCCGGCGTGTACGCGAGGGACAGGTCGTCCTTGTCACGGACCGGCACGGTGGCCTGCACGGCCATCTTGCCGCCGCGGTGCAGCGCGAACGCCGGATCGAAGGAATCGAGGGGCTCGGCCCCGCCGTCCTGGTCCGCTTTACCGTCGCTGCGAGGATTGACGATCTCCGCTGCCACTTCGTTTTACCCCTTAAGTATTCAATGGTTGAGGGTTGCCACTCCTGGTGAGGGGTGGGCGGGACCGCGTACGGCCCGGTTCACTGATACGTACGGGCATACGCGACGGGCGCGCCGCACACGCACCCTGAGCCCCGGATGAGGGGTGTAAAGAACCTTCATACCGGACGGCGGCACCGACGACGAGTCCATTAGGTCCAAGGTCACACCCGTGCTCTCGACGAGGGCTCGACGAAGACTCAAACGGCGGCCACATCGTGAGACGGCCGGAAGATTTTCCGGCCAGATGGCTTGATTTCCGCAGATACACGACCGGATCGTGACGAATATAAGCGGACCTGATGCGATTTGGGGTTCCCCCGTTATCCGATTTTGACAAAGTCAAACACCTGAATGGCGTAGTCCGAATGGCAAGATGCGGTAAAACCCACGAGGTCGCGACACCCGAAGCCGTGTGCTCCCGTCGACCCATCGGCACTCCACCCATCCGCCGGAGGAACCCACAATGACCGCAAGCTCCACCCGTCGTACGACCGCCGCGCACCCCCGTCTGGCCGCGGTCGGTGCGATCGCGGTCGCAGGCGCCCTGCTGCTCACCGGCTGCGGTGACCACACCGACAAGAGCGGTTCGGACAGCTCCAGCTCCGGCTCCGGGTCCTCCTCGGCCCCCCTGGCCGCCAAGCTGCCCGCGGACGTCCGCAAGGCCGGCGTCGTCAAGGTGGGATCCGACATCGCGTACCCGCCGGTCGAGTTCATGCAGAGCGGCAAGGCCGTCGGCATCGACCCGGACATCGCCGATGCCCTCGGCAAGCAGCTGGGCGTGAGGTTCGAGTTCGACAACGGCAAGTTCGACAACCTGATCGTGGGCCTGCAGGCCAAGCGGTACCAGGTGCTCATGTCGGCGATGAACGACACCAAGGACCGCCAGAACGGCATCGACTCCGACAACGGCCACAAGGTCGGCAACGGCGTCGACTTCGTCGACTACTTCACCGCGGGCACCTCGATACTGGTCCAGAAGGGCAACCCGAAGGGCGTGAAGTCGCTCGACGACCTGTGCGGCAAGGTCGTCGCCCTGCAGAAGGGCACCACGTCCGAGGGCATCGCCAAGGCGCAGAACAAGAAGTGCACGAAGGACGGCAAGAAGGCCATCGACCTGCAGACCTTCGACACCGACCCCGAGGCGCTGCTCCGTCTGAAGCAGGGTGCGTCCGTCGCCGACCTGAACGACTTCCCGGTGGCGGCCTACAACGCGAAGACCTCCGGCGGCGGCAAGGACTTCGAGGTCGTCGGCGACCAGATCGAGGCGGGTCCGTACGGCATCGCGGTCAGCAAGGACAACACCCGGCTGCGGGACGCCCTCCAGGCCGCCATGGCCGCGATCATCAAGAACGGTGAGTACGGGAAGATCCTGGCGAAGTGGAACGTCACGCAGGGCGCCGTCACCGAGTCGAAGATCAACGGCGGCTCCTGAGCAGCTCCGCAAGACTGAAGGGCTGTCCCCGTGACTGACATCGTCGACAAGGTTCCGGCGCCGTCGCTGCCGCCGGAGCAGATCAAGGCCATTCCGGTGCGGCACTACGGCCGCTGGGTGTCCGGCGTCGTGGTCGTCGCCCTCGTGGCGCTGATCGTGGTCGCGTTCTCCAACGCGAAGATCAATTACAGCGTCATCCCCGACTACCTCTTCGATCCGGGCATCGTGTCCGGCGCCTGGACCACGCTGTACATCTCCGTGCTGGCCATGGTGCTCGGCGTGGCCCTCGGCGTGGTCCTCGCCGTGATGCGGCTGTCGTCCAACCCGGTCACCAGCACCGTGTCCTGGTTCTACATCTGGTTCTTCCGCGGCACCCCGGTCCTGGTCCAGCTGCTGCTCTGGTACAACATCTCGCTCGTCTTCCCCATCCTGAACCTGGGGTTCTACAAGGACGAGATGAACCAGGTGATGACGCCGGTCCTCACGGCCCTGCTGGGGCTCGGCCTGAACGAGGCCGCGTACATGTCGGAGATCGTCCGCGCCGGCATCCAGTCGGTCGACGAGGGGCAGACGGAGGCGTCCCACGCGCTGGGCATGACCCAGGGTCAGACGCTGCGCCGGGTGGTCCTCCCGCAGGCCATGCGGGTCATCATCCCGCCGACCGGCAACGAGTTCATCAACATGCTGAAGACCTCGTCGCTGGCCTACGCGGTCCAGCTCCCCGAGCTGATCAAGAAGGCCACCGACATCTCCAGCACCTCGCTGGCGGTGGTCGAGATGTACTTCGTCGCCTGCATCTGGTACCTGTTCCTCACGACGATCTTCAGCATCGTCCAGTACTACATCGAACGCCGTTACGCCCGTGGTTCGACGCGCAACCTGCCGCCGACCCCGCTGCAGCGCCTGAAGAAGAACCTCCGCATGTTCGGTTCGTTCCGCCGCCCGGAGGTGGCCCGATGACCGGTCTCAGCAAGGACATCACGCCGCCGAGCAGCGGCGCGCCGATGGTCAGGGCCGAGGGCGTGCACAAGTCCTTCGGGCCGGCGCACATCCTCAAGGGCATCGATCTCGAGGTGAATCCGCGGGAGGTGTTCTGTCTGATCGGGCCCTCCGGCTCCGGAAAGTCCACCTTCCTGCGGTGCATCAACCACCTGGAGAAGATCAGCGCCGGCCGGCTGTACGTCGACGGCGACCTGGTCGGCTACCGGCAGAAGGGCGACAAGCTCTACGAGCTGAAGGAGTCGGAGGTCGCGGCGCAGCGGCGGGACATCGGCATGGTGTTCCAGCGCTTCAACCTCTTCCCGCACATGACGGCGCTGGAGAACGTCATGGAGGCGCCGGTCCAGGTCAAGCGCGAGTCGAAGGCGGTCGCCCGGGAACGCGCGGAGCGGCTCCTCGACCGGGTGGGTCTGGGTGACCGCAGGGGTCACTATCCGGCGCAGCTCTCCGGCGGTCAGCAGCAGCGCGTCGCCATCGCCCGGGCACTGGCGATGCAGCCGAAGCTGATGCTCTTCGACGAGCCGACCTCGGCCCTGGACCCGGAGCTGGTCGGCGAGGTGCTCGACGTGATGCGGGACCTCGCCGAGGACGGCATGACGATGATCGTCGTCACGCACGAGATGGGCTTCGCCCGGGAGGTCGGGGACTCGCTGGTGTTCATGGACGACGGCGTGGTGGTCGAGTCCGGCCACCCGCGCGAGGTCCTGACCAACCCGCAGCACGAGCGGACGAAGTCGTTCCTGTCCAAGGTGCTGTGACGGTGCGCTGAGAAGAGGGGCGGTACGGGTCGTCCGTACCGCCCCTTCCTCATGGGCGCGCGGGCCGCGCCCCCGGCGTCACTTCAAGGCCAGCAGCAGGGTGTCCGACGGCGACGCCCACACCGCCCGCGCCTCGCCGAAGCCCTTCTCCCGCAGCACGCGCGCGTGCCACGCGGCGGGCGGTGTGTCGCCGTCGGCGTGCTCGCCGTAGATCTCGAAGCGGCGGGCCGTGGGTCCGGCCAGGACGGGGTCCTGGGCGGCCAGCTGCCACCACTCGGACCAGTCCAGCGCTCCCGCGGCCTTGGCCTGTTCCATGCGGGCGTGGCGCTGGGCGCGCTCGGCCGCGTTGATCCGGGGCGTGCTGTCGTCGATCATGTGGTCCGCGTTCATGAAGACACCGCCGTCGCGGACGAGTCCCGCGACCTGACCGTAGAGGGCCGCGAGGGGATCGCTGTGCAGCCAGTGCAGGGCCGTGGCGGTCAGGACGGCGTCGTAGGAGTCGTACGGCAGCTTCGCCGGCCAGTCGGGGTCCTTGAGGTCGGCCGTGACGAGGGTGACCCGCTCGTCGCCGGCGAAGGTGCCCTCGGCGATGGCGAGGAGGGCCGGGTCGAGGTCGACGCCGACGCTGGTGGCGCCGGGGAACCGGGCGAGCAGCCGGGCGGTGATGCTGCCGGTGCCGCAGGCGAGGTCGAGGACCCGCGGCGTGGAACCTACGAGCGCCTCCACCATGTCCAGCATGATGCGGAAGCGTTCCTCGCGGTCCGGCATGTACCACTCCTGCTGCCGGTCCCAGCTCTCCTGCCAGGCTGTCCAGTCGGTGCCGGTGCTGGTGGTCATGGAAACGGCAACCCCCGTCTTCGCTCGCACGAGTAATACCCTGGAAGCACGACCGTCTGTTACCCGACCGCACCGGAAACCATAGAGCGCCCCCGTAAGGACTACAAGTGGAACTGGCCTATTACTCGGATTACGCCGTGCGTCTCGTCAACAGCGAGGAGCCGGTCCGGGGCAAGGACACCCTGACGTCGGTCGAGGCGGTCCGCGACCTGTTCGGCGCCAACTCCTCCGCGGCCCGCCGGGCCACCGACGCGGACGTCACGCGCTTCCGCTCGGTCCGTGCCCGGCTGCGCGCGGTCTTCGAGGCGGCCGACACCGGCGACGAGACCCTGGCCGTCGACCTGCTGAACTCCCTGCTGCTGGAGTTCCCGGTGAGCCCGCAGATCTCCGGGCACGACTACCGCGACGAGGACGGCCGCCCGCTGTGGCACATGCATCTGGCCGAGCATCCCTCGAACGTCACCGCGGGCTACGCGGCGACCGCCGCGATGGGTCTGGCGTTCCACCTGACCGAGTACGGCGTCGACCGCCTCGGCCTGTGCGAGGCGGCCCCCTGCCGCAACGCCTACCTCGACACCTCCACCAACCGCTCCCGGCGCTACTGCTCGGACCGCTGCGCGACCCGCGCCAACGTGGCCGCCTACCGCGCCCGCAAACGTCTGGAGGCCGACCGGCCGGAGAAGACCGGCCTCGCCGCCGACAGCGCCCAGCGCACCAGCGCCAGCGGCGAGCGCTGATCGGCCCTCAGGGGCCGGAACCGCAGCCGGACCCGCCCGAGGATCAGCTCCTCCGGCACGGCCCCGTAGTCGGTGCTGTCCCCTCCCGCGTACGCGTTGTCCCCGAGCACCCACCAGCCGCCCTCGCGCAGCTCCACCGCGCGCTTGACCACCAGCAGGTCCTGCTGGAAGGGATGGCGCAGGACGACCACGTTCCCCGGCCTGATCCGGGCCCCGTACTGCACCACCAGCTGATCCCCCTGGTAGAGCGTGGGCACCATGGACGGCCCGGTCACCTCGGCCAGCCCGAAGGGCGCGGCGCCCCTCCCCCGTTCGGTCTCCTGCGACAGCTCCGGCATCCCCGGCACCTCCCCGGTCCGTTCATCCACCAGTCCCAGTCTCGCCCCGGACTTTTGTCCTAAGCCCAAGGGGGCACTCGCGAAAACCGGTCCCGCAGGGAGTAATGTCCCACCTGAGAAGACGATCACGAGGAAGGAATGCTCCATGCTTTCCCGCCTGTTTGCCCCCAAGGTCAAGGTCAGCGCGCACTGCGACCTGCCCTGCGGTGTGTACGACCCGGCCCAGGCCCGCATCGAGGCGGAGTCGGTGAAGGCCATCCAGGAGAAGATGGCCGCCAACGACGACCCGCACTTCCAGGCGCGTGCCACCGTCATCAAGGAGCAGCGCGCGGAGCTCGCCAAGCACCACGTCTCCGTGCTCTGGAGCGACTACTTCAAGCCCCCGCACTTCGAGAAGTACCCGGAGCTGCACCAGCTCGTCAACGACACCCTGAAGGCCCTCTCGGCCGCCAAGGGCTCCACCGACCCGGCGACGGGCCAGAAGGCGCTTGACTACATCGCCCAGATCGACAAGATCTTCTGGGAGACCAAGAAGGCCTGACGACCGCGCAGGTCCGCAGTCACCAAGCCTCGAGAAGGGGCCCGCCGGGACGACCTCCCGACGGGCCCCTTCGGCGTCCTCAGCCCTCGCCCTCGTCGTCCTCCCCGGCCTCCAGCAGGCCCGCCGCGGCGCCGACGATGCGCGGGTCGGGGTGGCCGACGACCTCCTCGTCCTTGTCGGTGTAGTCGAAGCGGGCGAGGACGCTGCGCATGGCCTCGACGCGGGCGCGCTTCTTGTCGTTGCTCTTCACCACGGTCCAGGGGGCGTGCTCGGTGTCCGTCTCACGGAACATGGCGACCTTGGCGGCGGTGTAGTCGTCCCAGCGGTCCAGCGAGGCGAGGTCCATGGGGCTGAGCTTCCACTGCCGTACGGGGTCGACCTGGCGGATGGTGAAGCGGGTGCGCTGTTCGCTCTGCGAGACGGAGAACCAGAACTTCACCAGGTCGACCCCGTCGTCCACGAGCATCCGCTCGAACAGGGGGGCCTGGCGCATGAAGCGCCGGTACTCGTCGTCCGTGCAGAAGCCCATGACGCGCTCGACACCCGCCCGGTTGTACCAGGAGCGGTCGAACATCACGATCTCGCCCTCGGTCGGCAGGTGCTGCACGTACCGCTGGAAGTACCACTGCCCGCGCTCGCGTTCGGTCGGCTTCTCCAGCGCCACCACCCGGGCGCCGCGCGGGTTGAGGTGCTCGGTGAAGCGCTTGATGGTGCCGCCCTTGCCGGCCGCGTCCCGTCCCTCGAAGACGATGACCAGCCGCCGCCCGGTCTCCTTGATCCAGCTCTGCAGCTTCAGCAACTCGATCTGCTGGAGCCGCTTGTGCCAGTCGTACTCCTTGCGCTCCATACGGTGTGCGTACGGGTAGTTCTCCCGCCACGTGTCGATCGGACTGCCGTCGGGGCGGATGAGCACCGGGTCGTCGGGGTCGGTGTAGTCGACCTTCAGGTCGGCCGCTTCGGTCAGCAGGGAATGCGTCGTCACCCTTGCTCCCGTCTCGTCGTCCTTGCTCCGTCTCGGTCGATCAGTGGAACTGCGGCACGATCAGATAGATGCCGTACGCCACCACGGCCGCGCAGGCGAGGAAGCACAGGCCTGCCTGGGCCATGCCGATGGCGGGCGCGCCGGCGCCGTCCTCGCGGGCGCCCTCGAAGCGGGCGAGGCCCAGGACGCCGAGGGCGAACACGACGACCACCGCGACGGTGACGCCGATGCTCACCGCGGTGACCTGGCCGAGTGCGTTCCAGTCCAGATGCATTCCGGGTCTCCTGGGTCAGGCGGCCGTGCCGACGTGGGCCGGTGCCGTGGTGCGGACGTTGACCTCGTGGTGGTCGTTGACGTTTCCCGCGTGCACCGGGTTGCGGCGCGAGATGACGACGATGCCGGCGGCGAGGGCCGCGCCGACCAGTGCCACGACGATGGTGCCGATGTCGCCGCCGTGCGTGACGACGCTCGCGGCGAGCCCGCCGACCACAGCGGCGGCGGGCAGCGTGATCAGCCACGCGACCACCATCCGGCCCGCGACGCCCCAGCGGACCTCCGCCAGACGCCGGCCGAGGCCCGCGCCGAGGATGCTGCCCGAGGCGACCTGGGTGGTGGACAGGGCGAAGCCGAGGTGCGCGGAGGTGAGGATGACGGTCGTGGAGGCCGTCTCGGCGGCGAAGCCCTGCGGGGACTGGATCTCGGTGAGACCCTTGCCCATCGTGCGGATGATCCGCCAGCCGCCGATGTAGGTGCCCAGGCCGATGGCCAGCCCCGCCGAGCCGATCACCCATGCCGGCGGTCCGGCGTCATGGCCCAGCGCGCCCGCCGAGATCAGGGTCAGCGTGATGACGCCCATGGTCTTCTGCGCGTCGTTGGTGCCGTGCGCGAGCGAGACCAGCGAGGCCGAGGCGATCTGGCCGAGCCGGAAGCCCTTGGTGACCGAGTCCTTGCGGGCCCGCTGGGTGAGCCTGTACGCGAGGTAGGTGGCGATCAGCGCCGCCAGGCCGGCCACCACGGGTGAGGCCACGGCCGGGATCAGTACCTTCTCGACAACCTTGTCGAAGTGCACGCCATGGGATCCCGCACCGACCCAGACGGCGCCTGTCAGCCCGCCGAAGAGCGCGTGCGAGGAGCTCGACGGCAGCCCCGCCAGCCAGGTCACAAGGTTCCACAGGATCGCCCCGACCAGGCCCGCGAAGATCATCCCCGGGCTGACCAGGCTGTCGTCCACGATCCCGCCGGAGATCGTCTTGGCGACCTCCGTGGACAGGAAGGCGCCGACCACGTTGAGGGCACCACTCACCAGCACCGCGGTTCTCGGCCCCAGCGCGCCGGTGGCGATGGACGTGGCCATCGCGTTCGCCGTGTCATGGAATCCGTTGGTGAAGTCGAAGGCCAGAGCCGTGACGATGACGACCGCCACGAGTAACGTGATGTGGTCCATGCCTTGAGGGAAGCAAGCGCGGGCCAACTGCCGGAGAACTGGAGGCGAAGGGTCCGTCGAAGTGAGACGCACCGGGGTCGCACCCGCCGTGCCATGCTGTCGGGGTGACGCGCGAAGACCTGGTCCGCCTGCGCCGGACCCGCGACCGTATGGACCGCGAGTTCGCCGAGCCCCTCGACATGGCCGAGCTCGCGCGCACCGCCCTGATGTCCCCCGGCCACTTCCAGCGCAGCTTCCGCAAGGCCTTCGGGGAGACGCCGTACAGCTACCTCATGACCCGCCGGATCGAACGCGCCAAGGTACTGCTGCGCCGCGGCGACCTCAGCGTCACCGAGGTGTGCCTCGCCGTGGGCTGTACCTCCCTGGGCTCGTTCAGTTCCCGCTTCACCGAACTGGTCGGCGAGACGCCGAGCGCGTACCGGGCGCGCCCGCACGAGGAGAGCGCGGTGATCCCGTCCTGCGTGGCCCGTACCTTCACCCGGCCCCGGCGCCGCCCCTACTGACCGGCGCTCCCCGCTCGCCCGCCCTACACTGGTCCTTTCCCAACAGCGTTGCGCAGCAGGGTCATTGAGGAAATCGGGGGAGCCGTGGCGACCGCACTCATCTCCGTCCGGAGCGAGGACCCGGTCAGGGACGCCGAGTCCCTGACCGACTGGCTCAGAGGCGAACCGGCGCTCGCCGGGAAGGTCCGGCTGACCGGGGGCGCCCCGCGGCCGGGACAACTGGGCACCGCCCTGGACACGGTGACCGTGCTGCTCGGGGCGGGCGGCCCGCTGACCGTGCTCGCGTCCTGTCTGCGCGCCTGGATCACCCAGCCGCGCCGCAGCGACGTACGCCTGAAGGTCGAGCTGGACGGTGGGCGAGTCGTCGAGATCGACGCCAAGCGGGTCGACGCCGAGGACGTGGAACGGCTCCTGCGGCAGGCCCGCGAGGAGGGACCGGACCAGGACGCGCGGGACTGACGTGCGCCTTCCCGACCCCCACCGCTCCCGGGTCGTGCTGATCGGCGCCGGACACTACTCCGACCCGGCCCTGCCCGACCTCCCGGCGGTGCACCGCACCATCACCGACCTGGCCGGCCTCTTCACCGACCAGTACTACGGACTGGTCCCCGACAGCCACTGCACGATGCTGCTCGACGAGGGCGATCTCAGGACGGTCGGCGGCCGGCTGCGGGCGGCCGTGGCCGAGGCGGAGGACCTGCTGCTCGTCTACTACGCGGGGCACGGGCTGGTCAGCGGCCGACGCCACGAGCTGTACCTGGCGCTGCCCGACAGCGAGTGGGCGGCGCCGGAGTTCAACTCCCTCGAGTACGACAAGCTGCGCGACGCCGTGCTCGACAGCCCCGCCGAGACCAAAGTGGTCGTCCTCGACTGCTGCTTCTCCGGCCGGGCCGTCTCCGACTCCCTCTCCGGGGGCGGGGCCGAGCGGATCGGCCAGCTGGAGGTGGCGGGCACGTACGTGCTGACCTCGGCGCAGCGCGACCAGGTCGCCCTGGCCCTGCCGGAGGAGGAGCACACCGCGTTCTCCGGCCGGTTCATGCGGCTGCTGCGTGAGGGGGTGGTCGGCGGCCCCGAGCTGCTCACCGTCGACGACCTCTACCGGCGGTTGCGGGCGATCATGGAGGCCGAGGGACTGCCCACCCCGCTCAACCGCGGCGCCGGGACCGCGCACCGGATCGCCCTGGGCATCAACCGTGCCTTCGCCGCGACCGCCGGACCCGATCTGCGCAGACGGCACGTCGCCGCGGTGGAGCAGGGCAAGGCCGGGGACTGGAAGGGCGCGGCCGGTCAGCTGCAGAAGATCCTCGACGAGCAGACCAGGATCCTGGGTCCCGACGACCCCGACACCCTGCGCACCCGCCAGTCCTACGCGCACAGCCTGGGCGGTGCCGGCACCCCCGTGGAGGCCGCCGGGCTGCTCCGGCAGCTACTGGCCGACCAACTGCGGCTCCTCGGGCCCGATCACGAGGACACCCTCCGCACCCGGCAGTTCCTCGCCGTCAACCTCGGCGAGGCCGGGCACCGCGAGGAGGCCATCGGCATGCTCCGGGTGCTGCTGGCCGACCGGGGCCGGGTGCTGGGCGCCGAGCACCCGCACACCCTGCGCACCCGGCACATGCTGGCCCGCAACCTCGCGCTGACCGGCGCCCGCGACGAGGCGGTGGCGTTGCTGCGGCAGTTGGTGGCGGAGCGGGAGCGGGTGCTGGGCGTGGAGCATCCGCACACACGGAGGGCCCGGGAGGACCTGGCCGGGGTCGGGGAGGAGGGATGATGCCCGAGGGTCTCAGCGACGCGGCACGGCTCGTCGTGGGTTACGCCGAACGTCACGCCCGTACGGCCAAACACCAGTACATCGGCACGGAACACCTGCTCCTGGGCCTGGTCGAAGCGGCCGACCGGGCCGGCACGGGCAGGGACCTGGAGGCCCTCCTCGGCATCTCGTCGGCACAGATCCGTGGTGCGGTCGTCGGGGTGCGTGGCTTGGGCGTCGGCGATTCGCCCCGGGTGCTGCCCTACAGCTCGGAGGCCCTCGCCGTACTCGACCTGGCGTCCAAGGAGGCGGGCAGGCTCGGCCTGCGGGGAGCGGAGCCCGAGCACATTCTCCTCGCTCTGACCACCGTGGACGCCGGGACCGGGGTCGACGTGCTGCGCGCGAACGGGGTGGATCTCGACCGGGTACGACACTCGGTCATCGGGGCCCGGCAGAACGGCCACCCGGAACCGGCCGGAACACCCGGCCTCATCGAGGCCGTGACCCGCGTCGTCGTCCCGGGCCCCGTCATCGGCCGCGCCTCCGAGATCGACCAGGTGATCCGGGTACTCACCCGTCGGCACCGCAACGTCCCCCTGCTCGTCGGCGAGCCCGGCGTCGGCAAGAAGACCATCGCCGTCGGGGTCGCCTCGGCGATCGCGCAGGGGCGCCTGCCCGCGGTCCTGCGTGACCACACCGTCCGCGCGCTGGACCTCGGCACCGTCCTCGCCGACCCGCAGCACCGGGCCCGGGGCGGCGCCCTCATCGCCGACCTGATCGACGAGTTCAGGAGCAGCCCGCGCATCGTCCTGCACCTCGACGGCGCCCTCACCCCCCTGCACCTGTCCGAAGGTGTCACCACACCCCTGGACCTGTTCCGCCCCGTGCTCCACGCCCCCGGTGTCTTCGTCCTCGGTGACTGCGGACGGGCCCAGTACGAGCGGGCAAGGGACCCCGGCCTCGACCGGATCGTCCAGCCGGTGGTCGTCACGGAGCCGTCCGACGAGGACGTGGGGCACATCCTGCGTGACGTATGCAGGCGCCTGGAGAACCACCACGGCGTGTTGTTCTTCACCGACGCCCTGGAGGCCGCCGCCACCCTCGCACGGGACCACGTACCCGACCGGCCCCTGCCCGGTTCGGCGATCGGTCTGCTGGACGAGGCCGCGGCGCTGGTACGGATGGAGGCCGCACGCTCGGACACACCACCGGACGGGGCACCGCAGCCCGTCATGGAGCACCATGTCCGCATGGCGCTCGCCGCCTACTCCGGCATCCGGACGTCCCCCCGCGGCGCCACACCACCCGCCCCCGCCGAACACGACCCTTCCGTCTGGGCCATGAGCTGAGGCAGCGCTCCCGGCGCCCCGGAACTAGCGTGAGCACATGGACCTGAAACTCAAGCAGTGCTTCATAGCCGTCGACGACCACGACAAGGCGCTCCACTTCTACGTCGACGTCCTGGGCATGGAAGTCCGCAACGACGTCGGCTTCGAGGGGATGCGGTGGGTGACCGTCGGCTCGCCGCTCCAGCCGGACGTGGAGATCGTGCTGGAGCCGCCCGGCATGAACCCGGACGCCTCGCCCGCCGACCGGCAGGCGATGGCCGAACTGCTCGCCAAGGGCATGCTGCGCGGGGTCATCTTCACCACCCGCGACTGCGACGCCCTGTACGAGCGGGTCCGGGAGTCCGGCGGCGACGTGCTGCAGGAACCGATGGACCAGCCGTACGGCGTGCGCGACTGCGCCGTACGGGACCCGGCCGGGAACATGCTGCGGTTCATCGAGCGGGCGGACGCGTGACCGTCCGCCGGACGTACGCCTTCGTCGCGTAGGGCCCGGTCACCCGGCTCCGCCCGGTCACCCCCAGGTCTCCACCTCCACCACGGCATCGACCGGTACGGGCCCGTACACGTGCGGGAACTCCTCGCCGCCCGGCTCCACGGCCTCGTACTTCACCGGCACGCCGAGCCGGCCGGGGTCGACGACCAGCACCACCAGGTCGTCGGGGCCGTCGTAGGAGCCGTACAGGAAGGCGGCGACGCGCGGGAGCTGGTCGCGGGTGGAGAAGTGGATGAAGCCCTCCTCCTGGAGGGTGCGGCCCCGGGTCGACACCTCGAAGGTGCCGCGCTCCCGGGCCGCGTCCCACAGGGAGCGCTCGGTGATGTGCAGGATGTACGGCAGTTTCGTCATGCGGCCACGCTACGGGCCGGTTTCCCGCCGCGTCGCGTCGTTTCCCTCGTGCGCGGCCGGGGGCCTGCGCCGCCCGCCGGGCGCGGCTTCCGCAGCCGCCGTGCAGTCGGGGTTGCGGCAGGGCCCGGCCACCCACACCGGCACCCAGGCGCCCAGCGTCTTGTGCCGCCGGATGACCGTCTCGACGGCTTGTCCGCACACCCGACAGACGTGTTCCTCGCCGCCCATGCCTCCAGGGTAGGGCGGGCGGGGGCTCAGCGCTCCCTGCTGTACGTCCGCACCAGCACCCCGTTGTCGCACGTGCGCACCGACTCCCGGCGGAAGTCCGTGACGGCGAACCCGGCGGCGAACATCGGCGTTCCGGAGCCGTGCACCTGCGGGTAGGTCTTGATGACCAGCTCGTCGATCTCGTCGAGCAGTGCGCCGGCGATCTGCGAGCCGCCGCAGAGCCGGATACCGAGGCCGTCGTCCTCGGCCTTCAGCTCGCGTAGCCGAGGGTGCGCGGGGCGACGTACTCGCGCAGGTGGCCGTAGGGGCTGGTGACGCCGGCGTCGAGGGCGAGCCGGTAGCCGGCGCGGCCCTGGACCACGGTGTCGAAGTGGCGGTTATCAGCATCCTGGACCCCCAGCGCCTCGCGTCCCCGGGGCGATGGTCTCCGGGTAGGTCGAGGTGGCCCCGCGCCGGCCCCCTGCGACCCGCCGGACCGGTGGAGACGAACGGCGGGCCCCGCACGCCGTGGGGAGGTGCGGGGCCCGCCGGGCCGGAGCCCCCGGTGACCGTGCGGGGTCAGGAGCCGCACGGACCCGGAGGCCCCGGGGTCTTCCACGGCCGACGGCCGTCGGCGTCAGCTGCTGCGCCGGGTGACGAACTCGGCCAGCGCCAGCAGCCCGCCGGCCGCCTCCGGGTCCGGGACGGCCCGGGTCAGCTCCTGCATGGCCAGGGCCATCCGGTCGGCCGCCTGGGCCTGCGCCCAGTCCCGTCCACCGGCCCGCTCCACGGCCTGCGCCGCCCGGGCGATCCCTTCGGTGTCCCCTTCCTCGTACGGCGTCCCGTACAGCTCGGCGAGTTCGGCGGCGGCCGGGGTGCCCGAGGTGAGGGCCGCCACCACGGGTAGTGACTTCTTGCGGGCGGTGAGGTCGGAGCCGGCCGGCTTGCCGGTGCGCTCGGGGTCTCCCCATATGCCGATGACGTCGTCGATCAGCTGGAAGGCGAGCCCCGCCTGCCGGCCGAAGGCGTCCAGCGCCGCCACGTCGTCCGCGCTCGCCCCCGCGTACAACGCGCCGAGTGCGCAGGCGCACCCCAGCAGCGCACCGGTCTTGGCCTCGGCCATGACGAGGACCTCGTCGAGGGTGACCTCGTCCGGGGCCCGCCGCTCCATGGCCGTGTCCGCGTGCTGACCGGCGCACAGTTCGACGACGCAGCCGGTGAGCCGGGCGGCCGCCGCCCCCGACGCGGGATGCGGATCCTCGGCGAGCAGCCGGAGGGCCAGCGCCTGCAGGGCGTCCCCGGCGAGGATCGCGTCGGCGTCGCCGAACACGGTCCACGCCGTGGGCCGGTGCCGGCGGGAGGTGTCGCGGTCCATCACGTCGTCGTGCAGCAGCGTGAAGTTGTGGACGAGTTCCACCGCCGCCGCGGCCCGCACGGACGCCGCCCGCGCCCTCGGGCCGCCCAGCGCGTCGGCCGCCGCCAGGACGAGCGCGGGCCGTATGGCCTTGCCCGCGTTGGCGGCCGCGGGGGTTCCGTCCGCGTGCCGCCACCCGAAGTGGTACTGCGCGATGCGCCGCATCGATCCGGGCAGCGACTCGACGGCGGCGCGCAGCTCGGGATCGACCGAGGCACGGGCGCGGTCGAGGATCACCGCGGCCTCGTGCCCGTCGAGCGGGCCCGTCAGACCGTCCCCGGCGGGAGCTCGCCGCGGCGGCTCACGCGTCCCGTCGGGCGGTGGCGGTGCCCCTGAGCGCTGTTTGGTCTCCGTCATGGACTCGGCCATGGATCCCCCTCGCGAAGCACGCGGACGGTGGCGCTTCCTTCCCCGCTGAGCGCGCACCGGGAGGGTCTACCCGCCCCGGCGGCCGGGGACACGGCGGCGAAGTGCGGAAACGTCACCTCCACCGGCCGATCTCGACGTTCTCCAGCACACCCAGCGCGTCCGGCACCAGGACCGCCGCCGAGTAGTAGGCCGTGACCAGGTACTTGATGATGGCCTGTTCGTTGATGCCCATGAAGCGCACGGACAGGCTGGGCTCGATCTCGTCCGGGATGCCCGACTGGCGCAGCCCGATGACGCCCTGGTCCTCCTCCCCCAGTCGCATGGCGATGATGGAGCTCGTCCGCGCCTCACTGACCGGGATCTTGTTGCACGGGAAGATCGGCACCCCGCGCCAGGTCGGGATGCGGTTGCCGCCCATGTCGATGGTCTCCGGGACGAGTCCCCGCTTGTTCAGCTCGCGGCCGAACGCGGAGATCGCGCGCGGATGGGCGAGGAACAGCTTGGTGCCGCGCCGGCGGCTGAGCAGTTCGTCCATGTCGTCCGGGCTGGGCACACCGTCGTGCGGCTGGAGCCGCTGGTCGTACTGGCAGTTGCTGAGCAGGCCGAACTCAGGGTTGTTGATCAGCTCGTGTTCCTGCCGCTCCTTCAACGCCTCCACCGTGAGCCGGAGTTGCTGCTCCGTCTGGTTCATCGGCTGGTTGTAGAGGTCGGCCACGCGCGTGTGGATACGGAGCACGGTCTGCGCGATGCTCAGCTCGTACTCGCGCGGGCTGGCCTCGTAGTCGACGAAGGTGTGCGGGATGTCCGGCTCGCCGCTGTGGCCGGCGGCGAGGTCGACCTCCTTCTCGCCGTACTTGTTGGTGCGCTGCCGGGGGATCGAGCGCTGCTTGCGGAGGTGCTCGCGCAGGGAGTCGGCACGCTCGGCGACCTGCTCGAAGTCCGGACGCGAGAGGATCAGCACCGTGCAGGCGGTGTCCGCGCGCGCGGTGTACTCCCAGATGGCGTCGGGATCGAGCAGCGCGTCCTCGCCGAAGTACGCGCCGTCGGCGAGGACGCCCAGGACCGCGTCGTCGCCGTACGGACCCGTGCCCACCTTCTCGACCCTGCCGTGGGCCAGCAGATAGACCTTGTCGGCCTGGCTGCCGAAGGAGGCGATCACCTCTCCCGGGGCGAAGTCCCGCCGGTGGCAGCGCTGGGCCAGCTCCGAGAGCACCTCCTGGTTGTCGTACGACCGCAGGGCCGGCAGCTCGGCCAGTTCGCCCGGGATGACCTCGACGCGGTCCCCCGTCTTCACGAAGGTGATGCGTCCGTCGCCGAGCGCGTACGTCAGTCGCCGGTTGACCCGGTACGTGCCGCCCTGCACGTTCACCCATGGCAGCATCCGCAGCAGCCAACGGGAGCTGATCTCCTGCATCTGGGGCGCGGACTTGGTGGTCGTGGCCAGGTTCCGCGCGGCCGCGGTGTTCAGACTCTGCTGCGGCCTGTTCTGTTCCTCGCGGACCTCTTCGCCTACCGACATAGAGAATTGCCCTCCCGGTCATGCTCCGGCGCCGAACTGCGCCGTGCATCGATCTCGCGACCACGCTCTCATCACGCACCGTGCCGCTGCCATTACCCGAAAGAGCGGGATTGGATCATCGCACTACTGGGCAGACAGGAGGACCGCGTCTCGCCTGCCGGGATCACGCACTGTCCGGATCGACTCGCACAGCGTACGAACGATGTGTCCGAGAAGCCCCGTTTCGGTAGTAGCTGCTGTACGAGGCGGTCACGATCGGTCACCGCCCAGCGCAGCACGAAGGAGGCGATCATGGCCTCACCCATGTCCGCGGGCGGCTTCCTCGACGCCCTGAGAGCACAAGGGCTCACCGTCGTCGAGGTCGGCGACTGGGAGCACCACAACCGCAACCACAAGGGCCCGTGGGGTCCCGTGCACGGCGTGATGATCCACCACACGGCGACCACGGGCGGCGAGCGGACGGTCACCCTGTGCCGGGAGGGCACCGCCGATCTGCCGGGCCCGCTGTGCCACGGCGTGATCACCAAGGACGGCACCGTCCACCTCGTCGGCTACGGCCGCGCCAATCACGCCGGGCTCGGCGACGACGACGTGCTGCGCGCCGTGATCGCCGAGAAGGGGCTGCCGCCGGACAACGAGGCGGACACCGACGGCAACCGGTATTTCTACGGCTTCGAGTGCGAGAACCTCGGTGACGGCAAGGACCCCTGGCCCGAGGTGCAGCTCGACGCCGTCGAGAAGGCGGCCGCCGCCGTCTGCCGCCACCACGGCTGGACGGAGCGCTCGGTCATCGGCCACCTGGAGTGGCAGCCGGGGAAGGTGGACCCGCGGGGCTTCACGATGAAGTGGCTGCGGGAGCGGATCGGGGAACGCCTGAAGGCGTGACGCCCCGGGCCGCTCCCGGGCGACAATGAACCCGTGACCGGCCCCGACACCCTCGCTCCCCGTCTCCCCTCCCCCCTGCGGGAGGTCTCCGACGAGCGGTTCACCGGGCGCGGCGTCCGTCTCCTGCTCAAGCGGGACGACCTGATCCATCCGGACCTGGTCGGCAACAAGTGGCGCAAGCTGGCCCCGAACCTCGAGGCGGCGGCCGGACGGACGATCGTGACCTTCGGCGGCGCGTACTCCAACCATCTGCGGGCCACCGCCGCCGCGGGCCGCCTCCTGGGTCTGGACACCGTCGGTGTGGTCCGCGGCCAGGAGCTCGCCGACCGGCCTCGCAATCCGTCCCTGGCCCGGTGCGAGGCCGACGGCATGCGCCTGCACTTCATCGACAGGTCGACATATCGCCGTAAGGCCGAAGCCGGCACCCTGGACACCATCCTGCGCAGCGTCGACGCGCCGGACGCCTACGTGGTCCCGGAGGGCGGCAGCAACGCCGAGGCCGTCCGTGGCTGCCAGGCCCTCGGCCGGGAGTTGCGCGGCCAGGACGCCCGCGTCGACGTCGTCGCCCTCGCCTGCGGCACCGGAGGCACCCTCGCCGGAACCGCCGCCGGCCTGGCCCCGGACCAGCGCGCCCTCGGCATACCCGTCCTCAAGGGCGGCTTCCTCGCCACCGGGATACAGGCCCTGCAGGAGCGCGCCTTCGGTGCCCGCCGGGGCACCTGGTCGCTGGACGACCGTTTCCATTTCGGCGGCTACGCCCGCACCACCAAGGAACTCGACGCCTTCGCCGAGGACTTCGAGGACCGCCACGGCCTTCCCGTGGAGCGGCTGTATGTCGCCAAGCTGCTCTACGCCCTGGCCGCCCTCACGGACGAGGGCGCCTTCCCTCCCGGAACGACGATCGCCGCCGTCATCACCGGCCGCCCGTTCTGCTGACCGCCTACGCCGCCTCCCGGTACGCCGCCGCCTCCTCCAGGTCCAGCCTGCGCAGCAGGGTGCGCAGCATCTCGTCGTCGATGTACCGGTGGTCGCGCAGCCGGACGAACACGTCGCGTTCGGCGCTGATCATGTCCCGGGACAGCCGGCGGTAGGTGTCGTCGACCGTCTCGCCGGTCACGGGGTTCACCGCGCCGAGCCGTTCCCAGACGGCGTTGCGGCGGCGTTCCAGGACCATGCGCAGACGGTCGGCGAGCGGCGGGGGAAGCGAGTTGCGCTCGTCGGACAGGAGTTCGTCCAGGCGCTGCTCCGCGACCCGGGAGGCCTGGGCCTGGGCGTTGGCCTCGGCGAGCGTCTCGGCCTGCGCGTCCCGGCCGGGGAACTTCAGCAGGCGGATCAGCGGGGGCAGCGTCAGGCCCTGCACGACCAGCGTCCCGATGACGGTGGTGAAGGTCAGGAACAGGACCATGTTGCGCTGCGGGAAGGGGCCGCCGCCGTGCACGGTCTGCGGGATCGAGAAGGCGATGGCCAGCGAGACCACGCCCCGCATCCCGGCCCAGGAGGTGACCATCGCGCCCTTCCAGGTGGGGTTCGCCTCGCGTTCCCTGATCCGCGACGACGCCAGGCGCGGCAGGAAGGTCGCCGGGTAGACCCACACGAACCGGGTCACCACCACCACGAGGAAGACGGCCACCGCGTACCAGGCGGCGTCGGCGCCCTGGTACGCGCCGAGGCCCTTGAGGACGACCGGAAGCTGCAGCCCGATGAGCGCGAAGACCGCGGACTCCAGCACGAAGGCGACCATCTTCCACACCGCCTCCTCCTGGAGCCGGGTGGCGAAGTCGACCTCCCACGCGCGGTGCCCGAGGTGGAGGGCGACGACCACGACCGCCAGCACACCGGAGGCGTGCAGCTGCTCGGCGACGCCGTACGCGACGAACGGGATGAGCAGCGAGAGGGTGTTCTGCAGCAGCGGCTCCCTGAGGTGCGTGCGCAGCCAGTGGATGGGGACCATCAGGACCAGGCCGACGCCGACGCCGCCGACCGCGGCGAGCAGGAACTCGCCGACCCCGCCCATCCAGGTGGCGCCCTCGCCGACGGCCGCGGCGAGGGCGACCTTGTAGGCGGTGATCGCCGTGGCGTCGTTCAGCAGGGACTCCCCCTGGAGGATCGTGGTGATCCGCGAGGGCAACCCGACGCGGCGGGCGACCGCCGTGGCCGCGACCGCGTCAGGCGGCGCCACCACCGCGCCCAGTACGAGCGCCGCGGGCAGGGGTATCCCGGGGACGATCCGGTAGACGGCCCAACCCACGACGAAGGTCGCGAAGAGCACGTATCCCACCGACAGCAGCGCCACCGGACGCAGCTGCGCCCTCAGGTCGAGGTAGGAGCTGTCGGTCGCCGACGTGTACAGCAGCGGGGGCAGCAGGAGAGGCAGGACGACATCGGGGTCGAGCGTGTAGTCGGGCACCCCCGGCACGTAGGAGACCAGCAGCCCGGCCGCGACCAGCAGCAGTGGAGCCGGTACCGGCGTCCGCCGGGCCGCCCCGGCGATCGCGGCGCTCCCCGCCACCAGCAGCAGCAGCGGCATCACGTCCATCGTCCTCGCCCGCCCTCTTTTTCCGCGCGGTCACCCGCACGCCCGTCGTAATCTGGCAATCATGAAACAGTGCACGCACGCCGACGCGCTGCCGCACCCGGAGCCCGAGCCGCAGAACGAGACCTGCCCGGAGTGTCTCGCGAACGGTACGCACCCGGTGCAGCTGCGCCTGTGTCTGACCTGTGGCCACGTCGGCTGCTGCGACTCCTCGCCCGGGAGGCACGCCACGGGGCATCACGAGAAGTCCGGTCATCCGGTGATGCGGACCTTCGAGCCGGGTGAGAACTGGCGCTGGTGCTTCGTCGACCACGTCCTCGTGTAACCCTGTATGCAGGCGTGGAGCCGGACGGTTCGACCGTCTGACGTCTGGGTACGTCAATCCGGCGCGCGCTCTTCCCAATTGAGACCGCCGGACCTCTAGACACGGAGCGTATCCACAGCTTTACTGTGAGTGACGCCAGGGGGTTGGGGTCCCGGGGACAGAAACGTTCGGAGCGCGATAGCGTCACCGCTGAAACACGTATCGCGTTACCCCGAGGGGCGACCCTCGGCCCCGTAAAGCTTGTACCACCATGGAGGTGAGGGTGTCCCAGATCGCAGGCGAGCCCGCGACCCAGGACTTCGTGGAAGTCCGGCTGCCGGCTGCGGGTGCCTACCTGTCGGTGCTGCGGACGGCCACGGCCGGTCTCGCCGCCCGCTTGGACTTCACCCTGGACGAGATCGAGGATCTGCGCATCGCGGTGGACGAGGCCTGCGCGATCCTGCTCCAGCAGGCCGTGCCCGGCTCCGTGCTGAGCTGTGTCTTCCGGCTCGTCGACGACTCGCTCGAGGTCACGGTCTCGGCACCGACCACGGACGGGCACGCTCCCTCACGGGACACCTTCGCCTGGACCGTGCTGTCGGCCCTGGCGGGCAAGGTCTCCTCGGCCGTCGACGAGGACCGGACCGTCTCGATCAGCCTCTACAAACAGCGCGGCGCGGGACCCGGGCCGGCGTGAGGAACGGGGACGGTCCGGTGCGGGACGAAGAGCGCGGCACACGGGGGCTGCCGATCGGAGGCGCGGACTCTCCGGCCGGTTCCCCACGCATGCGGGACGGCATCGACGGGATCCCCGAGCAGGCCAGGCCGCACCCGGAGGACCACTCCGCGGAGGCCGGCCGCCCGGACGAGGGGCAGCGGGATCGAGACGGTGCCGTGCAGAGCACGCCTCTGGAGGGGCGGAGCGGGGTTTCCCCGGCCCGGACGGAGGCGAGGGCTCGGGGAATGGCGACGGGCGGGACGATGAGCGAGCACGAACGGGACGACGACGAGCTGGACGCGCAGGCCGTGCCGGCCCTGCAGGGCGCGCAGCACGACCAGCATGACCGCAGCGGGGCGCGTGCGATGTTCGTCGAGCTGCGGGCGCTGAGCAACGGCAGCCCGGAGTACGCGGAGCTGCGCAACCAGCTGGTCCGCATGCACCTGCCGCTCGTCGAGCATCTCGCGCGCCGCTTCCGCAACCGCGGTGAGCCGCTGGACGATCTCACCCAGGTCGCGACCATCGGTCTGATCAAGTCGGTCGACCGTTTCGACCCGGACCGCGGTGTGGAGTTCTCCACCTACGCCACCCCGACCGTCGTGGGCGAGATCAAGCGGCACTTCCGCGACAAGGGCTGGGCGGTCCGGGTGCCGCGCCGGCTGCAGGAACTGCGGCTGTCGCTCACCACGGCCACGGCCGAGCTGTCCCAGCAGCACGGGCGCTCCCCGACGGTCCACGAGCTGGCCGAGAAGCTCGCCATCTCCGAGGAGGAGGTCCTGGAGGGCCTGGAGTCGGCGAACGCCTACTCCACGCTTTCGCTGGACGTCCCGGACACGGACGACGAGTCCCCGGCGGTCGCCGACACCCTCGGCGCGGAGGACGAGGCCCTGGAGGGCGTCGAGTACCGCGAGTCCCTCAAGCCTCTGCTGGAGGATCTCCCGCCCCGGGAGAAGCGGATCCTTCTCCTGCGGTTCTTCGGCAACATGACCCAGTCCCAGATCGCCCAGGAGGTCGGCATCTCCCAGATGCACGTCTCCCGTCTCCTGGCCCGCACCCTGGCCCAGCTGCGGGAGAAGCTGCTGGTCGAGGAGTAGCCGACGGGGCTGGGAAACAGCCCCACCGGACCCCCCGGACGGCTACCGCTCGGCGCGGCCCGGACCCTTGATGCCGAGGGCCTTGGTCGTGGCGGGGTTCAGCAGGAGGATCAGCGCGGTCAGCGCGACGACGGCGAGGGCGATGCCGGCCGGGATCGCGGCGCTGTCGGCCTGGAGGAGGCTGTAGGCGACCGGGAGGGCCATGATCTGCGTGATGACGGCGGGCCCGCGGCTCCAGCCGCGTCGCAGCAGCAGTCCGCGCGCGGCGAGCAGCGGCAGCAGGGCGAGGGCGATGAAGGTGACGGCCAGGGTCACCGCCTGCTGCCGGTCGTCCGGCTCGCCGGCGACACCGAGTACGAGCAGCCACACACCCCCGGCCACCAACGCGGCCCCCTCCAGCGCGGCCAGCGCCGCGGCGCAGGTCAGCCGGCGCGGACGCGGGCCCTCGGCTTCCGCAGGGGTGTTCGGGGTGGGGTTCTGCTCACTGCTCACCCCTGAAGGGTAGCCCTCGCCCCGATGCCGGGAGTGTCCAGGCTCACGTCACCTTCTCTTACCGGATCCCTAACTCGGTGTGGGTCGAGTACCGCCCAGTAGGTAACCTGCAACCCATGCGTGCTCTCCTCGTGGTCAATCCGGCGGCAACCACCACAAGCGCACGTAGGCGTGACGTGCTGATCCACGCGCTGGCGAGCGAGGTGAAGCTCGAGGCGGTGACCACCGAGTACCGGGGTCACGCCCGCGACCTCGGCCGGCAGGCGGCGGAGAGCGACGACATCGACCTGATAGTCGCCCTCGGCGGTGACGGCACCGTCAACGAGGTCGTCAACGGACTGCTGCACAACGGCCCCGACCCCGACCGCCTGCCCGGTCTCGCCGTGGTGCCCGGCGGTTCCACCAACGTCTTCGCCCGCGCCCTCGGCCTGCCCAACGACAACGTCGAGGCCACCGGCGCCCTGCTGGACGCCCTGCGCGAGGGGCGCGAACGCGTCGTCGGCCTCGGCCTGACCTCGGGCACGCCGGGCACCGAGGACGAGTCCGTCCCGTCCCGCTGGTTCACCTTCAACGCGGGTCTCGGCTTCGACGCGGGTGTGGTCGGCCGGGTCGAGCAACAGCGCGAGCGCGGCAAGAAGTCGACGCACGCGCTGTACGTCCGTCAGGTCGTCCGGCAGTTCCTCGGCGAGCCGCACCGCCGACACGGCACCATCACGCTCGAACAGCCCGGCGCGGACCCGATAACCGATCTTGTCGTGGCGATAGTCTCGAACACGTCGCCTTGGACCTATCTCGGCAATCGCCCGATGTACACGTCGCCTAAGGCCTCGTTCGACAAGGGCCTCGACCTGCTCGGTCTCAGCCGTCTGTCCACGGCCGCGGTTGCCCGGTATGGCACCCAGTTGCTCACTTCGTCCCCCGAGCGCGGACCCGAGGGCAAGCACGCCACCTCCCTGCACGATCTGGACCGGTTCACCTTGCATTCGAAGGTGCCTCTCCCCCTCCAGATGGACGGCGACCACCTCGGGGTACGCACCAGCGTGACGTTCACAGGCGTACGCCGTGCACTGCGTGTGATTGTGTGAGCGGAACGGGCTAAAGTCCTTTCACTCGAACGTTTAGGCCAGGATCCACCCCATGGAAGTACGGCTGTGACCTAGTCGACACCGAGGAATCAAAAAAAACTTTCCGGAAGGGGTTGTATCCGCCGCTGAGGTTTGCGAGTCTCTACGTGGCGATCGGGACGGCCCGCAACATCGGCCTCCACTGATCACCAGAACCCCTCTTCAATCATCAGGACCACGCCGGGGAGACTCGGCGGTCGGCCCTTCACTTGTTGAGGGATTCGTGAAAGCGTTCACATTCACAAGCAATCAGCACGTAATACCAAGGAGAGGTAGCAGCCATGGACTGGCGTCACAACGCCGTTTGCCGCGAGGAAGACCCCGAGCTGTTCTTCCCCATCGGCAACACCGGTCCTGCGCTGCTGCAGATCGAGGAAGCCAAGGCCGTCTGCCGTCGCTGCCCCGTCATGGAGCAGTGCCTGCAGTGGGCGCTCGAGTCCGGCCAGGACTCCGGCGTCTGGGGTGGTCTCAGCGAGGACGAGCGCCGCGCGATGAAGCGCCGCGCCGCTCGCAACCGGGCTCGTCAGGCCTCCGCCTGACAACCCACCCCTGCTGACAGCCTGAGCTTGGCGGCGCGTGCAGCGAGCACGCATCTCCCGCCCCCGAGCCGCAGCGCGCAGTACCCCCGATGCGCTTAGTAGCAACGAGCGACTAGCCTCGGACCGATTCCGGTCCGGGGCTCTTTGCTTTCGGTGACCTTCTCCCGGGCCTTAGGGACCTTCTCCCGGGCTTCCGGGGACCTACTTCTGCGCCTGGACCGGAATGTCGAGGATCACCCTCGTCCCCCGCCCCGGCGCCGGAACCATGTCGAAGGTGCCGCTCAACTCGCCCTCGACCAGGGTGCGTACGATCTGCAGGCCCAGGTTGCCCGAGCGGTGCGGGTCGAAGCCCTCCGGCAGGCCGACCCCGTCGTCCTGGACGGTGACCAGGAGGCGGGCCTCCTTGGTGGTGCCGCCGCGGACCGCGGAAACCTCGACGGTGCCCGTGTCGCCCTCACGGAAGCCGTGCTCCAGGGCGTTCTGCAGGATCTCGGTCAGCACCATGGACAGGGGGGTCGCGACCTCGGCGTCGAGTATCCCGAAGCGGCCGCTGCGCCGGCCGGTGACCTTGCCCGGCGAGATCTCCGCGACCATGGCGAGCACCCGGTCGGCGATCTCGTCGAACTCCACCCGCTCGTCCAGGTTCTGGGACAGGGTCTCGTGCACGATCGCGATGGAGCCGACCCGCCGCACGGCCTCCTCCAGCGCCTCCCGGCCGCGCTCGGACTCGATCCGCCGGGCCTGGAGCCGGAGCAGCGCCGCCACCGTCTGGAGGTTGTTCTTCACCCGGTGGTGGATCTCCCGGATGGTGGCGTCCTTGGTGATCAACTCACGTTCCCGGCGACGCAGTTCGGTGACGTCCCGGAGCAGCACCAGGGAACCGATACGCGTGCCCTTGGGCTTGAGCGGGATCGCCCGGAACTGGATCACCCCGTCGCTGGCCTCGATCTCGAACTCACGCGGCGCCCAGCCGCTCGCGACCTTCGCCAGCGCCTCGTCCACCGGGCCGCGGGTCGGAGCCAGCTCGGCGGTGGTCGTGCCCAGTTCCTGTCCGACCAGGTCGGCGGCGAGGCCGAGACGGTGGTAGGCGGACAGCGCGTTGGGCGAGGCGTACTGGACGACGCCGTCCGCGTCCAGCCGGATCAGGCCGTCACCGACGCGCGGCGAGGCATCCATGTCGACCTGCTGGTCGGGGAACGGGAAGGAGCCGGCCGCGATCATCTGCGCCAGGTCGGAGGCGCTCTGGAGATAGGTCAGCTCCAGGCGGCTCGGGGTGCGCACGGTCAGCAGGTTGGTGTTGCGGGCGATGACTCCGAGGACCCGCCCGTCCCGGCGGACGGGGATCGACTCGACCCGGACCGGGACCTCCTCGCGCCACTCCGGATCGCCCTCGCGCACGATCCGCCCCTCGTCGAGAGCCGCGTCCAGCATGGGACGGCGGCCACGCGGCACCAGGTGGCCGACCATGTCGTCCTGGTAGGAGGTCGGGCCGGTGTTGGGGCGCATCTGGGCCACCGAGACGTACCGCGTGCCGTCACGGGTGGGGACCCACAGGACCAGGTCCGCGAAGGACAGGTCGGAGAGCAGCTGCCACTCCGAGACCAGCAGATGGAGCCACTCGAGGTCGGAGTCGTCGAGCGCGGTGTGCTGGCGTACGAGTTCGTTCATGGAGGGCACGTCTGCGAGCGTACCCGGGGGCTGCTACCTGGCCGAAAACACCCGCGGGCCGCGGCGCCTGGGAGGGACCCTCAACCCTCCCGGCACCGCAGCCCGGAGCAGCAACGGCCGTGGGGTGTGCGGTCCCGGTCGGCCGAAGGATGAGGAGCCGGGGCAGTCAGGGCAGAGAGCTCCGGTTCCTCGGTCCGCCTTCCTGTGCGGGGAAGGCGGAAGAGTGTGTCCTCGCATTGTGGACTGGACCAGCTGGTGTGTCCATGCGTGGGGAGTTGTTGCAACTTGGCGCTTCGAAGCCTAGCCCGCCCGGGTCGCGAACGGGGCCGGATGGCCATGGCAATTTCCGCGAGCGCCTCCGGCTCCGTCCACGGGGCGGTCCGCTCGCTGACGTGACCGGGGTGCTGGAGGTACGATGCTGTTGCTGTTCGATTGGTCTACACCACACACCCCTATGTGCTCCACAGATCGGCAGGCCCAGCGTGGAAGTTGTCATCGTTCCGGACGCGAAGTCGGGCGGCGAGCTCATCGCCGAGGCCATGGCACGACTGTTGCGCCGCAAGCCCGACGCCCTGCTCGGAGTGGCCACCGGCTCGACCCCGCTGCCCATCTACCGGGCTCTGGCGGCGAAGGCGAGCTCCGGGGCCGTGGACACCTCGCGGGCGCGGATCGCGCAGCTCGACGAGTACGTGGGGCTGCCCGCCGAGCACCCGGAGTCCTACCGCTCCGTGCTCCGGCGGGAGGTCCTGGTCCCCCTCGGGATCGGGATGGAGGCGTTCATGGGCCCGGACGGCACGGCCGAGGACGTGCAGGGCGCGTGCGAGGCCTACGACCGGGCGCTCGCCGAGGCGGGCGGCGTGGATCTGCAGCTGCTGGGGATAGGCACCGACGGGCACATCGGCTTCAACGAGCCCTGCTCCTCACTCGTCTCCCGCACGCGCATCAAGACGCTCACCGAGCAGACCCGGATCGACAACGCCCGCTTCTTCGACGGTGACACCGAGCAGGTGCCGCACCATGTCATCACCCAGGGCATAGGCACCATCCTGGAGGCCCGGCACCTGGTGCTCCTCGCCACCGGTGAGGGCAAGGCGGACGCGATCGCCGCGACGGTGGAGGGACCGGTCGCGGCCGTGTGCCCGGCGTCGGCGCTGCAGCTGCACCCGCACGCGACGGTGGTCGTCGACGAGGCCGCCGCCTCCAAGCTGAAGCTCGCGGACTACTTCCGGTACACCTACGCCAACAAGCCGGACTGGCAGGGCATCTGAGCCGGGCGTCCGAGATCTGGACTAGACCAGGGATGGTCACAACGGTATACAGAGGAGATCACGGAGCGTACGGGTGGGCACCCGGCGCGTTGAGCCGTGCCACGATGTGGGCCGTGGCCGATGGGCATGTCGGCCGCCTGGGCACCCGGAGCCGGGAAGGCAGAGCATGAGCACCGACGTCAGCAGTGCGGAGAACGAGAATGGCGCCGCCGTCCGTACCGCGCGCGTGCCCAAGTACTACCGCCTGAAGAAGCACCTGCTCGAGATGACGGAGACCCAGGCGCCCGGCACCCCCGTCCCGCCGGAGCGCACGCTGGCCGCCGAGTTCGACACCTCACGCACCACCGTCCGCCAGGCCCTGCAGGAACTGGTCGTCGAGGGCCGGCTGGAACGCATCCAGGGCAAGGGCACCTTCGTCGCCAAGCCGAAGGTCTCGCAGGCGCTGCAACTCACCAGCTACACGGAGGACATGCGCGCCCAGGGTCTGGAGCCGACCTCGCAGTTGCTGGACGTCGGCTACATCACCGCCGACGAGCGGCTCGCCGAGCTGCTCGACATCACCGCCGGCGGCCGGGTGCTGCGCATCGAGCGGTTGCGCATGGCCAACGGCGAGCCGATGGCCATAGAGACCACGCACCTGTCGGCCAAGCGCTTCCCGGCACTGCGCCGCAGTCTCGTGAAGTACACCTCGCTGTACACCGCTCTCGCCGAGGTCTACGACATCCACCTCGCCGAGGCCGAGGAGACCATCGAGACCTCGCTGGCCACGCCCCGCGAGGCGGGTCTGCTCGGTACGGACGTGGGCCTGCCGATGCTGATGCTCTCCCGGCACTCCCTGGACCGGGAGGGCAAGCCGGTGGAGTGGGTGCGGTCGGTGTACCGGGGGGACCGCTACAAGTTCGTGGCGAGGCTGAAGCGTCCGCAGGAGTAGCCGGGACGGCGTCTTCACACCGTCACCCCGGAATCGACATACCGACATGCGGGCGCGGTCTTCCACTGCACTGACCCCGTCCCCTAGATTGCCTGCGCATTACCCAGGTGATCAGTGAGGGGACGGAGCCGACAGAGATGTCCAACGCACCGGATACGACAAGACCGGCGGTGGTGACGCCTCTGCGCGCCGTCATCGCCCTCTGCCTGATCGCGCCCTTCGTGGCGATGCTGTGGGTCGGCTCCTACGCCAAGGCGGACCCCGCGTTCATCGGCATCCCGTTCTTCTACTGGTACCAGATGCTCTGGGTGCTGATCTCCACCGCGCTGACCGTGACCGCATACCAGTTGTGGCGGCGTGACCAGCGTGCCCGCCAGGACGCGAAGGGGGGTACGGCGCGATGAAGGACGGCGTGAACGGCGTCGCGCTCGGCGTGTTCATCTTCTTCTTCCTGGCCGTGACGGTCATGGGCTTCCTGGCCGCGCGCTGGCGCAGGGCCGACGACGAGCACAGTCTCGACGAGTGGGGCCTGGGCGGCCGGTCGTTCGGCACCTGGATCACCTGGTTCCTGCTCGGTGGTGACCTGTACACGGCGTACACCTTCGTCGCGGTGCCGGCGGCGATCTACGCGGCGGGCGCGGCGGGCTTCTTCGCGGTGCCGTACACCATCCTCGTCTACCCGTTGATCTTCACGTTCCTGCCCCGCCTGTGGTCGGTCTCGCACAAGCACGGCTATGTGACCACCTCGGACTTCGTGCGCGGCCGCTTCGGCTCGAAGGGGCTGTCGCTGGCGGTGGCCCTGACCGGCATCCTGGCGACGATGCCGTACATCGCGTTGCAGCTGGTCGGCATCCAGGCCGTGCTGGACGTGATGGGGGTCGGCGGCGGGGAGAACACCAACTGGTTCGTGAAGGACCTGCCGCTGCTGATCGCCTTCGGCGTGCTGGCCGCGTACACGTACTCCTCGGGCCTGAGGGCGCCCGCGCTGATCGCGTTCGTCAAGGACGCGCTGATCTACATCGTCATCGCCGTCGCGATCATCTACATCCCGATCAAGCTGGGCGGTTTCGACGACGTCTTCGCCAAGGCGGGCGACGCGTTCAGCAAGGTGAATCCGGCGACCGGGAAGCCGCGCGGCGCGCTGGTGCCGGCGGAGGCGGGCCAGTGGACGTACGCCACGCTGGCGCTGGGCTCCGCGCTGGCGCTGTTCATGTACCCGCACTCGATCACCGCGACGCTGTCCTCGCGCAGCCGTGAGGTGATCCGCCGCAACACCACGATCCTGCCGCTGTACTCGCTGATGCTGGGCCTGCTGGCACTGCTGGGCTTCATGGCGATCGCGGCCGGGGTGAAGGTCACCAACGGGCAGCTGGCCATCCCGCAGCTCTTCGAGGACATGTTCCCGGACTGGTTCGCCGGTGTGGCCTTCGCGGCGATCGGCATCGGTGCGCTGGTGCCGGCGGCGATCATGTCGATCGCGGCCGCCAACCTCTTCACCCGCAACATCTACAAGGACTTCATCAAGCCGGACGCCACGCCGAAGCAGGAGGCACAGGTCTCCAAGTTCGTGTCGCTGCTGGTGAAGGTCGGCGCGCTGGTCTTCGTCCTCACCATGGACAAGACCGTCGCGATCAACTTCCAGCTGCTCGGCGGCATCTGGATCCTGCAGACCTTCCCCGCCCTGGTCGGCGGCCTGTTCACCCGCTGGTTCCACCGCTGGGCGCTGCTCGCGGGCTGGGCGGTCGGCATGGTGTACGGCACGCTCGCCGCGTACGGCATCTCCTCGCCGGCCCAGGCGCACTTCGGCGGCAACGCCAAGGAGATCCCGGGCATCGGGGAGATCGGCTACATCGGTCTGACGGCGTTCGTCCTCAACGCCCTCGTGACCGTGGTCCTGACCTTCGTCCTGAAGGCGGCGAAGGCCCCCGAGGGCGTCGACGAGACCGAGCCGCAGGACTACACGGCGGACGCGGGCGACCCGGGCGTCCAGGTGGAACTGCCGCCGGCGACGGCCGGCAGCGCGCACTGAACCGTACGCACCGGACGGGCCGCCGGGAAAACCCGGCGGCCCGTTGCCGTACCCGTCGGGCACACTGCTCGCCATGGACATCCGGATCCGCCGAGCGGAACCCGCCGAGTACACCGCTCTCGGCGACCTGACCGCCCGCGCCTACCTCGATGACGGCCTGCTCGACTACGGCGAGGAGGACGAGTACCTGCCCGTGCTGAAGGACGTCGCGAAACGAGCCGCCGCCGCCGAGGTGCTGGTGGCGGTGCGCGACGGTGAGCTGCTCGGAGGCGCCACCTTCGTGCCCGACGGCGGACCCGTGGCCGACATCGCCGGCCCCGGAGAGGCCGAGATCCGCGCGCTGGCCGTCGACCACGGCGCCCGCGGCCAAGGCGTCGGTGAGGCGCTCGTCAGGGCCTGCGTCGACCGTGCCCGTGCCACGGAGGGCTGCGCCTCCCTCGTCCTGTCGACTCAGCGCTCCATGCACACCGCCCACCGGCTCTACGAACGCCTGGGCTTCGTCCGCACACCGGAGCGGGACTGGAACCCCGTGCCGCATCTGGACGACGTCACTCTCCTCACCTACCAACTGACGCTCTGAAACCAGCCCGACACAACATCTGGGGGTGCCACCGCAGCCCGGCACTAGATGTATGCTCATGCTCGCTGTCGCCGCAGGGGAATCCGGTGCGAATCCGGAACTGTCCCGCAACGGTGTACTCGCACCCGTATGCCCGCATACGGGTGTGGGGGTCAGTCCGAGGACCTGCCGACAGCGTGCCCGGCCGTCCGGTCGGGTGCCCATGACGTCCGGGCCTCGTGGAGTGGGCCGGTGGACGCGACGCCGCGTGCGCTCGTGCTGCCCCCTGCCCTCCGCCAGGCCCCGTGCCGAGCGAGGGAGTGCCCCACGTGACCATCGCGCCAGCCGACCCGGCTTCAGCCACCCCGGCGACCGAGGCCGACCCGGTGGAGCCGGACGGTCCCGGTGCCGCGCTGCTGCGGACCCTGACCGAGCTGACCGCCGACCTGCCCGACGCCGACCCCGGCCGGGTGGCCGCCGCCGCGCTGCGCGGCCGGTCGGCGCGGGCCGACGAGGCGGAGTTGCGCGAGCTGGCCACGGAGGCGGCCGCCGGCCTGATCTCCGAGGACCCGGCCTACTCGAGGCTGGCGGCCCGGCTGCTCACCCTCACCATCCGCGCCGAAGCGGCCTCGCAGGGCGTCACGTCCTTCACCGGGTCCGTCGCCGTGGGCCACCGCGAGGGACTCATCGCCGACCGAACCGCCGAGTTCGTACGGCTGCACGCCGAGCGACTGGACGCGCTGGTCGACACCGGCGCCGACGACCGCTTCGGTTACTTCGGCCTGCGCACCCTGCACAGCCGGTACCTGCTGCGCCACCCCCACACCCGGAAGGTCGTCGAGACGCCCCAGCACTTCATGCTGCGCGTCGCCGCCGGTCTCGCCGAGGACGACACCCCCCGCTCCGTCGACGAAGTCGCCGCGCTCTACCGCCTGATGAGCCGCCTCGACTACCTGCCCTCCTCCCCCACCCTCTTCAACTCCGGCACCCGGCACCCCCAGATGTCGTCCTGCTACCTCCTGGACTCCCCCAAGGACGAGCTGGACTCCATCTACGACCGCTACCACCAGGTCGCCCGGCTGTCCAAGCACGCCGGCGGCATCGGGCTGTCGTACTCCCGTATCCGCTCCCGCGGTTCGCTGATCCGGGGCACCAACGGGCACTCCAACGGCATCGTGCCGTTCCTGAAGACCCTGGACGCCTCGGTCGCCGCGGTGAACCAGGGCGGCCGGCGCAAGGGCGCCGCGGCGGTCTACCTGGAAACCTGGCACTCCGACATCGAGGAGTTCCTGGAGCTGCGCGACAACACCGGCGAGGACGCCCGCCGTACGCACAACCTCAACCTCGCGCACTGGGTGCCGGACGAGTTCATGCGCCGGGTCAACGCCGACGAGCAGTGGTCGCTGTTCTCCCCGGCGGACGTGCCGGAGCTGGTGGACCTGTGGGGCGACGAGTTCGACGCCGCCTACCGCAAGGCCGAGGCGGAGGGCCTGGCCAGGAAGACCGTCGCGGCCCGTGACCTGTACGGCCGGATGATGCGCACCCTCGCGCAGACCGGCAACGGCTGGATGACCTTCAAGGACGCCGCCAACCGCACCGCCAACCAGACGGCCGAGCCGGGCCACGTCGTGCACTCCTCCAACCTCTGCACGGAGATCCTGGAGGTCACCGACGACGGGGAGACCGCGGTCTGCAACCTGGGCTCGGTGAACCTCGGCGCCTTCGTCGACACGGCGATCGGCGACATCGACTGGGAACGGCTGGACGAGACCGTCCGCACGGCCGTCACCTTCCTGGACCGGGTCGTCGACATCAACTTCTACCCGACCGAGCAGGCGGGCCGTTCCAACGCCAAGTGGCGCCCGGTCGGTCTCGGCGCGATGGGCCTGCAGGACGTCTTCTTCAAGCTGCGGCTGCCCTTCGACTCCCCCGAGGCGAGGCAGCTTTCCACCCGTGTCGCCGAGCGCATCATGCTCGCCGCCTACGAGGCCTCCGCCGACCTCGCCGAGCGCAACGGTCCGCTGCCGGCCTGGGAGAAGACCCGTACGGCGCGCGGTGTGCTGCACCCGGACCACTACGGCGTCGAGTTCGCCTGGCCGGAGCGCTGGGCCGCGCTGCGCGAGCGGATCGCGACGACCGGCATGCGCAACTCGCTGCTGCTCGCCATCGCCCCCACCGCCACCATCGCCTCCATCGCCGGCGCGTACGAGTGCATCGAGCCGCAGGTCTCCAACCTGTTCAAGCGCGAGACGCTGTCCGGTGAGTTCCTGCAGGTCAACTCGTACCTGGTGAAGGAGTTGAAGGAGCTGGGCGTGTGGGACGCCCGGACCCGTGAGGCGCTGCGCGAGTCGAACGGCTCGGTGCAGGACTTCGCCTGGATCCCGGCCGACGTACGGGCGCTGTACCGCACGGCCTGGGAGATCCCGCAGCGCGGCCTGATCGACATGGCCGCCGCGCGCACCCCGTTCCTGGACCAGGCCCAGTCCCTGAACCTGTTCCTGGAGACGCCGACGATCGGCAAGCTCTCCTCGATGTACGCGTACGCCTGGAAGCAGGGTCTGAAGACGACGTACTACCTGCGTTCCCGCCCGGCGACCCGGATCGCCCGCGCCGCCCAGGGCCAGGCGCAGTCCCAGAAGCCGATCCCCGTCCAGCAGGCCGCCGACCCCGACGCGGTCGCCTGCTCCCTTGAGAACCCCGAGTCCTGCGAGGCCTGCCAGTAATGACCACCGAAGCCAAAAACCTGCTCGACCCGGGCTTCGAACTGACCCTGCGTCCCATGCGCTACCCGGACTTCTACGAGCGCTACCGGGACGCCATCAAGAACACCTGGACCGTGGAGGAGGTCGACCTCCACTCGGACGTCGCCGACCTCGCGAAGCTGACGCCGGCGGAGCAGCACCTGATCGGCCGGCTGGTCGCGTTCTTCGCCACGGGCGACTCGATCGTCGCGAACAACCTCGTGCTGACCCTCTACAAGCACATCAACTCCCCCGAGGCGCGGCTCTACCTGAGCCGGCAGCTGTTCGAGGAGGCCGTGCACGTCCAGTTCTACCTGACCCTGCTGGACACCTATCTGCCCGATCCGGAGGACCGCGCCGCCGCCTTCGCGGCCGTGGAGAACATCCCCTCCATCCGCGAGAAGGCCGGGTTCTGCTTCAAGTGGATCAACGAGGTCGAGAAGCTGGAGCGTCTGGAGTCCAGGGCGGACCGCCGTCGCTTCCTGCTGAACCTCATCTGCTTCGCCGCGTGCATCGAGGGCCTGTTCTTCTACGGCGCCTTCGCGTACGTCTACTGGTTCCGCAGCCGGGGTCTGCTGCACGGCCTGGCGACCGGCACCAACTGGGTCTTCCGCGACGAGACGATGCACATGTCGTTCGCGTTCGACGTCGTGGACACCGTGCGCAAGGAGGAGCCGGACCTCTTCGACGACGAGCTCCGGCAGCAGGTCACCGACATGCTGCGGGAGGCCGTCGAGGCCGAGCTGCAGTTCGCGCGCGACCTGTGCGGTGACGGCCTCCCGGGCATGAACACCGACTCGATGCGGCAGTACCTGGAGTGCGTCGCCGACCAGCGTCTGACGCGCCTCGGCTTCGCCCCGGTGTACGGCTCGGAGAACCCCTTCTCCTTCATGGAGCTCCAGGGTGTCCAGGAGCTGACCAACTTCTTCGAGCGGCGTCCGTCGGCGTACCAGGTGGCGGTGGAGGGCACCGTCGACCTGGACGAGGACTTCTGAGCCGCCCCGGCCGGTAGTCCGTGAGACGCCGCCGGTGGCGGCGTCTCACCCGGTCACCTCACCCGGTCACCTCACCCGGTCACCAGCGCACGGGTCGCACCAGCAGCCGGTTCGGGCGGAGCGTGATGCCCACCCGCGTGGCGTCGTTCGACCCGCCGACCTGCTCGAAACGGTACTTCGCCGACACGGCGGCGGTGATCAGGGTCAGCTGGGCCATGGAGAAGTGGTCGCTGGGGCACTTGCGGTTGCCGACGCCGAACGGGCTCATCGCGTACTTCGGCACGTCCTTGGCGCGGTCCGGCAGCCAGCGGTCGGGGTCGAACGCGAGGTGGTCCGGGTACGAACGCGCGTCGCGCTGGATGGCGTAGGGGCTGTAGACGATGTCCGCCCCGGCCGGAATGCGATAGGCGCCGAGCGTGGTTTCGGTCACCGCGCGCCGTGTCAATATCCATACGGCGGGGCGCAAACGCATCGTTTCGACGACGAGATTGTTCGTGTGGGTCAGCCTGCGCACGTCCTCGAATCCCACCGGCCGGCCGCCGGTCACGGATTCGACCTCGGCGCGGACCCTGGCGGCTTGTTCCGGGTGTGTGGCGAGGATCTGGAGGAGCCACATGATCGTGGAGGCGACTGTTTCGCTGCCGGGCGTGAGTATCGCGACCACCTGGTCGTGGATCTCCTGTTCTCCGATGGGGTCGCCGTTTTCGTCCTCCGCCTCCAGCAATGCCGTCAGCAAATCGTCCGGCTTTTGACCGGATGCCCGGCGTTCGGCGATGATCTCGTCGACCAGCAGATGCAAATCGGCCAGAGCCCGGTTGAATTCCCGGTTGGCCGGCAGCGGCAGCCGGTAGAGCGGGCCGAGCGGGACGACCATCCGGCGGTACATGCCGCGGAAGACGGTGGCGAGGGCGGTGCACAGCCGCTCGGCCCGCTCGTCCATGTACTCGCCGTGCAGCAGGCACCGGGCCGCGACGCGCACGGCGACCCGGAAGGACTCCGAGGTGCAGTCGAGGGTCTCACCGGGCCGCCAGCGCTCGGTGAGCGCGTGCGCCTCCTCCTCCATGACCGGCCCGTACGCGGGGATGGCGTCGAGCCGGAAGGCGGGCTGGACGGTGCGCCGCTGACGGCGGTGCAGGGAGCCGTTGGCGGTGGCCACGCCCTGGTGGCCGAGCAGCCCTTCCAGGGACTCCCACAGCGGCCCGGCGATGATGTAGTCGTTGCTGAGCGCCAGCGCGCCGGTGAGTTCGGGCGTGGTGACGGCGTACACCGTCTTGGGGCCCAGTTTCAGGCGTACGACGTCGCCGTGGTCGCGTAGTCGGGCCATGAAGGCCAGCGGATCTCGGACCAGCTTCCAGCCGTGGCCGAGCATCGGGACGGCGCCCCCGGCGAGGGGCGGCTCGTTCGGCTCGGACGCCTCGGGTGCCGCGGGGCGCACGGATTCGACGGTCATTTCTCACCTGCCGTTTCGTTGTCTACGTACGGGGGCGTGGACCGGTCGTCCCAGCTGTCGACCATGTACCGGCCGGACTCGTGGTGGAACCAGTAGACGGAGGCGAACCAGTTCCGCATGTTGCCGAGGCAGGCGCGCACGGTGACGCCGAGTTCCTTTCCGCGCAGGGTGCCGTCGTCGAGGTCGTCGGCGAACCGTAAGGCGGTCCGCTCGGCCGTCAGGAATTCGGTGACGCATTCCTCGACGCGCCGCCTGATTTCCTTTATGGCTTCTTCCAGGGTCATTCCCTGATGGGTGATCAGGCTGATGCCGAGGTTGTGCACCTCGTCGCCCGCGATTTCCTTCGGCAGCGAGCAGAGGTCGTTGTACCACGCGGCGAATTCCTGACTCAGCAGGGCCGGGCGCCGGTATGCCGGGTCTTTCCTGACGGCGTCCGGGAGTTCGCGTCCCGCGCTGGGTTCCAGCAGGTCCGTCCATATCCAGTGGGCGAACGTCAGGCGCCGCAGGGCGAGGTACTCCTCGACCCGGGGGATGCGGCCCTCGGTGCGGTTGCGGAACTCCCGGTCGTACGCCTCGATCACCGCGTGGAAGTGCCGGGCGAACCGTCCGTTCCAGGTGCTCGGCAGGAACGAGTAGAGCCGCAGCACGCTGTCCGCGAACCCCGCCACCACGGGGTCCGGGTGGCGCAGGTGGCGCCCGGGACGGTCGAGGGCCGAGTGGAGCTGGGACCGGAGCCGCCGCCAGGCGCTCGCGCGGCCGTGGACGATGTCACGGTCGTGGCGGTCGTCCCAGACGAAGAACCACGCGGAGTAGTCGGCTATGGCCTGGAGCACCTCGTCGGAGGCACCGAGGTAGTAGCCCGCCATGAGGTCGGTGTAGCACAGTCCGTCGGCATATTCCGCCACCTTGTCGGCCGGCATGAGCCGTTTTTCCAGCAGCCACAGGCGGGTCTTCTCCTGAAGCTTTGGCCAATACGGGTGCAGATGCCGGGTAAACGCGTCCTCGATCACCGGAAGGGCGAGCGAGGGTGGAACCGCGAGCGCCGTCGGTGTCGATGTGGTGCTGTGTGGGAAAGCATGCACGAACAAGCCCCTCTCAGCCGCCAGGAACGCACGCCCCTCCGGCGATACCAGGCGTGCGCCGTTGCGTATCCCCGCACTTCCATTCAGCACCACAACTGACCGGTCTGGGAACGGATTTACTCCACTCACCACCCAAAGATGCCGGAAATCTTGCGACGAACAAACGAACGACGCCCGGGCGGGAAGATCCCGACCGGGCGTCGTCGCTGCTCTCGTACGGTTCCCGTACGTCCGGAGCACGGTCTCAGTCGTTGGCGACCACGGGATAGCGTGGCTCGTTCTCGGCCATCTGCCGCAGGGCGTCCTTCCGTTCCCGCTTGGACAGACGATCGATGTAGAGGTAGCCGTACAGGTGATCGGTCTCGTGCTGCAAACAGCGTGCGAAGTAGCCGGTGCCGCGCACCTTGACCGGGTTGCCCTTCTCGTCCTGCCCGGTCACCTCGGCGTAGTCGGGCCGCGCGAGCGGCGCGTAGGCCGTGGGGACGGACAGGCAGCCCTCGTTGCTGTCGTCCAGACGGCGCCGGTCGGCCGGCAGGTCCACCAGCTTCGGGTTGCACACCACACCGACGTGCCGCACACCCTCGTCGTCCTGGCAGTCGTAGACGAAGACCTTCAGATCGACGCCGATCTGGTTGGCGGCCAGGCCCACGCCCTCGGCGGTGCGCTGGCTGGCGAACATGTCCGCGACCAGCTGCTGGAGCTCCTCGCCGAACTCGGTGACGTCCTTGCACTCCTTGTGCAGCACCGGGTTGCCGACGACCGTGATCGGCCGCGAGGTGCCGCGCTCACGCCAGGCGGTCTCGCGCTCCTCGCAGTCCTCCGTGTCGACGACGAAGCCCTCCTCGTCGACGGGGAGCACGCCTCCGTGCTGCTGATCGGTGTCCTGCTGCGCCATGACCGACGTACGCCTTCCTTGCAAAAACCGGGGCCGAGACCGCCGGGGTCGAAACAGAGGTGTGGTGCTGATACAGGGTATGCCGAACGCTCAGCAGACCTCTTCCAGATCCCGCCAGTCCCGGGAGTCCGGGCTGTCCGCCACCCAGCCGTCCAGCAGCCCCCTCACCAGCGAGGCGGGCGCGGCGACGCCGCACTCCCGCTCCGGCACCCACAGCTGCCCGTCCGTACGGTGGCCCAGCGGACCGGGGTGCCCCGGCTCGCTGTGGTCGTGCGGGTCGAGGTGGACGCCGTCGCCCTCGTCGGAGGGCATCCGGGACTCGGAGCACATCCGGCACAGCAGCCGCACGGACGAGGACCAGTCCTCCGCCGCGAAGCCGGCGTCGGCGGCGAGCTGCTCCAGGGCGTCCCGGTCTGCCTCGGTGGCGGCCTCCAGCAGGACCACCCAGGTGGGCACGGGCGAGGGCGCCCACAACTCGATCTCGTCGAACACGGGGTAGGCGTGCCCGGCGGCCGTGGTCCGCTCACCGTGCGGCACCCCGTCGTGGAGCACGACCTCGCCCCAGCGCCGTCCGGACGAGGGAAGCGGGATGGACAGCACCTCGATCCGCGCCGGATCGAGCCTGCGGCCCCACACGACCTCGGCCTCGCCCTCCGGTGACAGCCGTACGGCCGCACTGCCCAGGTCCATCCCGAGCGGCTCCCCGGCACCGGCCCCCGACCCGGCCTTCGGCCGGGAGGTGCCACCGGGCACCTTGAGACCGTAGGCCTGCCAGGCCCGCCGGGCCAACGGCCAGTCCTGCAGAGCGGTGGCGGCGATACCCACGTTCCACCAGTCGGGCGCCCCGGTCTCCTTCTCGAGCAGCGCCACCGCCCTGAGGCCCGCCGCCCGGGCCTGCTCCCAGTCGTGCCGGAACTTGTGCAGCAGGGCGAGGTTGAACCAGGACTCCGACAGCCAGGGCTCCAGATCGGCGGCGCGCGTCAGCAGCTCGCCCGCGTCCTCGTACCGGCCGTCGCCGATCAGCGTGAACGCCCGGTCGGTGGCCTGCCGCCAGGAGGCGGAGGGCCGGTGCCGTCCCTTGCCGAAGATCCTCACGATTCCCGCCTGCCAGTTCCAGTTCCGCGCAGTGGGCTGGCCGCTGCCCCCGGACACCCTCTCCCTCGCATCCAACCACGTACGCAGGGACGGGCGCTCATTACCCATGGGTTACCCAGCCCGGGGCAGGGTCAGACGCGCCGCCCCCTCGATTGCAGAGCACGCGCGCGAGCGACTCGACGACCTCGGGCGCGTACTCCCCGGCCGTGCCGAGCCGTAGTTCCTCCAGCGCCTGCAGCGGGCCACCGGGCCCGGCGTCGCGCACCTTCTCCTCGTAGGCGTTGACGGCCCGGACGATCCGCGCGGCGAGCGGCTGCTCCGGACAGGGGTCGGCCTGCCGTTCCACGACCACGGCGACCGCCGCGTCCACCCCGGTCTGCCGTACGACGGCCCCGCCGAGCAGGGCGATGCGCCGCTGCTCCTCGGCGGGCAGCACGGCGGTGGCCCCGGCCGGCACCGGGTCGACGAGGCTGAGTTGGCCGATGTCGTGCATGAGCGCCGCGTACTCCAGCACGGTCAGCTCGGGTCGGGTCAGCCCCAGGTCGCGGCCGACGGCGCGGCTGAGCGCGGCGACCCGGTGGGCGTGCCCGGCCGGGGTGTAGCCGGCTATCTCGGTGGCCCGGGCGAGCGAGGCGATGGTCTGCCGGTAGGTGGCGCGCACGGCCGCGTAGCGCCGCAGCGACTGCTGGGTGAGCAGCAGGGGCAGGCAGAAGACGGGCAGCGCCCACAGCCCCGCGACGGCGACCCCGAGGGCGATCACCGCCCCGGTCGCGCACACGGCGGACCCGATGCCGACGAGTCCCCGCAGTTCGTCCCTGAGGAGCGGGCCGAACGGCCACCGGCTGCGGGAGTGCGCCAGCGCGGCGGCCAGCACGGCGTCGCACAGCGCGGTGAGCGAGAGCAGCGCGAGCAGCAGCAGGGCGTAGGCAGGTCCGCCCCAGCTCTCGAACACGCCCCGGCGGTACAGGGGTTGGAAGCAGACGGCGGCGAAGCCGACGGTGAGGACCCGGCGGGCCAGGTGGTCGAGGGTCGGGGTCCGCCCGCTCCAGACGTGCGGCACGCTGCCCAGCAGGGAGGCGGCGAGGACGACGGCGACGACCTGGGGCGCGTCGTGCCGGGCGGCGTGTCCCGCGTCCTCCCCGAGCAGGGCGTACGCCAGCGCACCGGCGGCGCCGAGGGGGGCGGCCTCCCGCACCTGGGCGCCGGTCCAGCGGCTGAGTTCGCCGACCGTGACGAGGACACCGAAGGCGAGGGCTGCGCCGCGTTCGTCGAGGCCCGTCCAGAGCGTGTCGGCGAGGGAGGCGGCGGCGACGAGGGCGGCCGAGGCGTGGATGAGGCGCAACGCGGTCATCGCCGCGCTCCGGTCCGGCCGTCGACGGGGCCGGGCGGTGCCGTGGCGCACTCCGGTTCGTCGGCGGTCACGGCGGGGTGCCAGCCGTGCCGCCCCAGGGCCCGGACCAGCGCGGTGACCATCCGGGGGTCGAACTGCGTGCCCGCACACCGCTGGAGCTCCGCCACGGCGGCCTGGACCGGACGGGCCCTGCTGTAGGACCGGGTGGAGGTCATCGCGTCGAAGGCGTCCGCGACGGCGACGACCCGGGCGCACTCCGGGATCTGGCCGCCCACCAGCCCATAGGGGTATCCGCTGCCGTCCATGCGCTCGTGGTGGTGCAGGATCGCCGCGCGCGCCTCGCCGAGGAAGGAGATGCCGCGCACCATCTCGTGGCCGTACTCCGGGTGCAGCTCGATGATCCGCCGCTCCTCGGGAGTGAGCGGTCCGTCCTTGCGGAGCAGGCGCGTGGGCACGCCGAGTTTGCCGACGTCGTGCAGGATCCCGGCGAAGCGCAGCACCTCGACGCGTTCGTCGGCCATGCCCAGCTCGCGGGCGATCAGCACGGAGGCCTGTCCGACGCGCTCGCTGTGCCCGCGGGTGTAGCCGTCCTTGATGTCGACGGCCTGCACCAGCGCGCGGATGGTGGCCTGGTGCGCGGCGCGTTCGCGGTGGTACTGGGCGAACACCCACCAGGAGACGTACATCGGCAGCAGCACGAGCAGCGCGGCGACCGGCCCGTACGGGCTGCGCCACAGCACCGCCATCATCAGCCCGGCCAGCCCGTGCACCCCGAGCGGTGCCAGGGAGCGTGCCAGCAGCCCCCGCCAGGCCCGGCGCGCCGGCAACCGCTCCGTGACGGCGAGCATCCCGCCGTCGAGCGCGGCCAGCACCAGGCAGAACACCGGGACGGCGGCCACGGCGGGCAGCAGGGCGTACGGGAAGTCCGAGGCCGCGACCGCGTCACCGCCGCCCAGCGCCCGGTGCACCCAGGCCGCGCCCCACACGGCGAGCGTCAGTCGCGCGGCCCGCCAGACCCGCCGCACGCCTCCGGGCCGCTGCTCCACTCGGGCCAGCAGGGCGCCCGGCAGCGGTACGAGCGCGGCGGCGGGCGGGGGCAGCAGGAACGCCCCGGCGAGCAGGACGGGGTAGACGGGGTGGAACGTGCCCGCGAAACGGCGCCGGACGGCCTGCTCGCAGGCGGCGTACACCGTGGCGAGCAGGGCGAGGGCCCCCCAGGGGGTCGGGAGCGAGGGCAGCGGCCGCAGACAGAGCAGCGCGAGCAGGGTGACACAGGCCACGTAGCCGCGTGTCCGTGCGGGAACCGCCTCCATGACCCCTCGACCCCTCCCCCGACGCCCTTCCAGGCTTCTGGAGCCTAGGGCGGTCGCCGGGGGGTACGAGGGTTCATGACCCGGGGATTAGCACGTTCGGGTGATGACCGAGGGATACCCAGGGGTGCCGAGGGTACCGGGGGTCAGGAGCGGTTCAGGATTCCTGTCCGGTGACCGGTGCGGCCGTCACGTCGTGCTCGGGCACCGCCTGGCCGGAGCGGATCAGCTCGATCCGGCCCATGACCTTGGCACGCAGGTCGGTCGGCACGTCGTCATGCCCGCAGCAGCGCTTGACCAGCTTCTTCACGGCCTGTTCGAGTCCGTACTTCTCCAGGCACGGCGAGCACTCCTTGAAGTGCTGCTGGAACTTGTCGCGATCGACGTCCGGCATCTCACTGTCGAGGAACTCATACAGGTGTTCGAGTACCTCACTGCAGTCAGTCTCGTGCGGCTCTCCGCAGCTCATGAGCCCGAGCCTTTCGCTTCGTTCGACTCCCCGGCGCCGGCCGGAACCAGCCCACGATCGCGGGCGTAGTCCTCGAGCATGCCGCGCAGTTGGCGGCGACCCCGGTGCAGCCGGGACATCACCGTACCGATGGGTGTCCCCATGATGTCCGCGATCTCCTTGTACGCAAAGCCCTCTACGTCCGCGAGGTAGACGGCGATGCGGAATTCCTCGGGGATCGCCTGCAGCGCTTCCTTCACGTCCGAGTCCGGCAGGTGGTCGAGCGCCTGCGACTCGGCGGAGCGCAGACCCGTCGACATGTGCGACTCGGCACGGGCGAGCTGCCAGTCCTCGATCTCCTCCGCGGCGCTGCGCTGGGGCTCGCGCTGCTTCTTGCGGTAGGAGTTGATGAAGGTGTTCGTGAGGATCCGGTACAGCCAGGCCTTGAGATTGGTGCCCTCGCGGAACTGGTGGAAGGACGCGTACGCCTTGGCGTACGTCTCCTGCACCAGGTCCTCGGCGTCGGCCGGATTGCGCGTCATGCGCAGGGCCGCCGAGTACATCTGGTCGAGGAATTCGAGCGCGTCCCGTTCGAAGCGCGCGCTGCGCTCCGCGGTCGACTCCGCGCCGTCGCCCCGGCCCTCGGGCAGTTCCGCCTGGCCGTTGTCGGTCCCTGCGTCCGTCCCAGTGACCGGACCCACCTCCTCAAGATCGTGCGTGAGGCCGAAACCGGACCCACTCGATTCGGAGGATAGACGACGACCGGTGCCTGCCGCCGCTCGAATAGGAGCGGCCTTCGCCGCGTGCAGCACTGTCCACTCCAGGTCGGCGCGGCTGCTGCGGCTCGGGCAGTAGGTCGAACCCATGCGGCGGACTTCCTCTCCTACGACATCCGTGCTGGTACCTCAGCACTTCTGTCGGCCACAACAGCGAGGGGCGGCCCGGCATTCCCGGCGGTCAGCCGAGTGACGAGCTCCACTCCGCCACCGCGTCGGTGATGATCTCCAGTGCGCGCTCCTGACCGATCTCCGCCCGCTTGGGCACGGCGAAGCCGTGATCGCCGTACGGCACCTCGACGATGTCCGTCCCCTCGGGGAACTCCTCCGGCTTCCCGAACGGATCGTTGCCGCCCTGCACGACGAGCGTGGGCACCCCGGCGCCCAGCAGTTCGTCGGCCCGGGACTTCTCGGGCCGGCCCGGCGGATGCAGCGGGAAGCTCAGCGCGAGGACGGCGTGCGCGCCGAGCTCGACCGCCGTACGGCACGCGACGCGCGCCCCGGCGCTCCTCCCGCCGGAGACCACCGGCAGCCCCGGCTTGCCGAGCACGGGCCAGATTCCGCGCCATCCCACGTCGAGCGTCTTCGGCGCGGGCGCCACCTTCCTGCCCGCCACCCGCCAGGGCTGCTCGACGAGCGCGACGGTCACTCCGTGGCCCGGGAGGACCCCGGCGAGTGCCTGGAGGTCACGGGCCTCCACGCCACCGCCCGCCCCGTGGCTGACGGCCAGCACGAGCCTCGGCTTCTCGGCCGGGCGCCAGGTGACACGTGCGGTCCCGGCATCGGTCTCGACGGTCTCGGTAAGGGTCACGAATGCACGGTATCGGCCACCGCAGCCACGGGCAGCCGCGGGCAGTCGTGCCACCGGGGCGGCGGGCAGCCCCATGCCGCCGCAGCCACGGGCAACCACGTGCCACTGCAACCCCGGGCAGCCACGCGCCGCCGCAGCCCCGGGCAACCCCATGCCGCCGCAGCCACGCGCCGCCTCAGCCACGCGCCGCCGCAGCCGCGGGCAGTCGTGCCGCCGGGGCGGCGGGCAGCCCCATGCCGCCGCAGCCACGCGCCGCCGCAGCCCCGGGCAACCCCATGCCGCCGCAGCCACGCGCCGCCTCAGCCACGGGCAGCCCCATGCCGGCGCAGCCGCGGGCAGTCGTGCCGCTGGGGCGGCACGGGTGGGCGCAGCGGCACCTCGTCGCGCCGGGCCGCGCAGCCCTCCGCCCCGGCACCGGCCCCGGGCGCCCGTCGAGCCCCGGTCAGAACAGCGTCCCCACCTCCGGCCCGTCCAGCTCCTTGAGCAGCTCGGCACCGTTGTTGCGCACGTTGCTGACCGCGGTCGAGACGGGATACGCCCGCATCAGCCCCGCAGGAGGCGGCGCCAGCAACGACCGCAGATCCTCGACATCGGTACGGGACGGATCCAGCCACGCGTCCCACCGGTCCGCCGTGAGCATCAGCGGCATCCGGGGGTGAATGTCCGCCAGCGACCGCGGCCCCTCGGCCGGCGCCACGGCCAGCGGCGTCGTCTCCGCCTCCGTGGTGATCACCGAGCACGTCGCCCACCAGGCCCGCGGATGGTCGTCGGGCAGGGTCTTGTCCCGCCAGAACTCGTACAGCCCGGCCATGGCGAAGACCGACCCGTCGGCGGGCAGCACGAAGTACGGCTGCTTGCGCGGACGCTTCTTCTTCCCCTCGACCTCCAGGTCCCGCTCCTGCGTGCCGGTGACCCACTCGTAGTAGCCGTCGGCGGGCACGATGCAGCGCCGGGCGGCGAAGGCGCGACGGTAGGACGGCTTCTCGTGCACGGTCTCCGCGCGCGCGTTGATCATCCGCGCGCCGCCCTCGGGCGACTTGGCCCAGGAGGGGACCAGGCCCCACTTGAGCCTGCGCAACTGACGAACCGGGCGCCGGTCGTCCGCGTCCTTCAAAGGGCGGTCCAGGACCACGTGGACCTCCTTGGTCGGGGCCACGTTGTAGTCCGGTTCCAGGGCCTCCTCGGACTCCCACTTCTCGATCTCGAAGATGCCCGCGAGATCCTCGGGCCTACGACTCGCCGCATACCGTCCGCACATACGGGACCACCCCTCCGACCTGCGCCCCATCGGTGACCCAAGAGTGGCAGACCCGATCGGGCGCGGTCGCGTCGTCGCGGTGTCGCAGTCCGTGAGGCGACCGACCGCAGACCACCCAGCCCCGTAGCGTAGCGGTCCGGGCGCCCGCCCGGACCGGCGGGCGGCCCGGATGATCAGGAAGGAAGGCACAAGGCCGCCGCATAGCCGGACGGCACGGGCACGGACGCCAGTCGCGCCCCGGCGACACCCGTACTTCCCGGTCGCCCCGTTCCCACCCGGGCAAGGCAGGTGTCCCGCAGGAGCCCGGTGCCCAGCATTTTCAGATAGGCCTCTTTGCGGGTCCATATCTCGGCGAACGCCCGAGGTCTGCAGGCCTCGGAAAGCGCGTCCAGCTCCTGGCGCTCGGCGGGGTGCAGTGCGCCGCTGGTCTGCTCCACCACCTGACGCGAAGGGATCTGCTCGATGTCGACACCGACGGGTTCGACAGCGAGGGCGACAAGGACCAGGCGTCCGTTGTACGAGAGCGAGAAATGCGGCCGTCCTCCCCGCACCACCGGCCGACCGTGAGGTGCGCCGCACCCGTGGCAGGCTTCTCGCTCCAACGGCAGATCACCGGGATGACGCCTCAGCAGCCGCGCCAGCAGGATGCGCAGGGCGACATGGGCGGTGACGTACACCTCACGATCCGCACCGCTGCGCAGAGAGACGGCCCGGGCCCACTCGTCGGGGCCCAGGAGCCGTGGTGCGTGCCGGGCGGCGGCCGCGGAGCTCTCGTCCGCGTCCACGAGCCGAACGACCGGGCGCCCTGCGGCAGGCAGCCGTGGAGCGGGCGCGTCCCCGAGGTCCTCCGGCACGGTGAACGGGGAGACCGGACCGGCTGTCGACGTCACACCACACACGCACCCGCGGCACACTCCAGGTCGCGGAGCATGGTCAGGCCGCGACGGGTCTCGACCAGCGCCGAGTCGTCGAGGTCGGTCACGACGAGCTCCGCCTGCCGGTCGCCCGCTTCCGCCAGGGTGCGGCCGTCCGGTCCGTAGACCGCGCTGCGGCCGCAGAAGTCCCAGGGTCCCTGGGGGCCGACGAAGTTGGAGAACAGCACATAGAACGTGTTCTCCAGGGCACGGGCCGGGAAGTACACCGAACGGCGGTGGTCGGAGTCCCCCCGGACGAACGCGCCGCCGCACAGATAGGCATCCGCGCCGGCGCGCGCCGCGGCCCGGGGGTGCTCGGGGAAGCTGGCGTCGTAGCAGACGCCCAGGGCCAGCCGCCAGCCGTCCACGGTGAGCATGCGGCTCCCGGTGCCCGGCACGAACAGCCGTCGCTCGTGCTCCTCCAGCCGGCTCTTGCGGTAGTCGGCCAGGATCCCGCCGTCTCCCGCGACGGCGATCGCCGAGATCGCCGACTTCGTGCCCGCGGGGGTCGGGGCGCCGACCACAGCGGTGACACCGGTGGTCCGGCACGCCTCACGGACCGCGGTCAGTTCGGGGCCGTCCAGGGACAGGGCACCGGCGGGGAGGTGCGCGGTGAGCCATCCGGGCTCGTACCCGGTGAGGGAGAGCTCCGGGAACTGGACGACCCGGACCCCGGCGTCCGCCGCGCGGACGATGATCGCCGCCGCCTCGGTGGCGTTGTGCAGGGTGTCGCCCGGCCGGGCCTGCGTCTGCGCGACCGCCACCCGCAGCGGGGCACGCAAGGACGTTTCGGTGCTGGTCATGTTCGACTCCAAGGTGATCGTGGTCGTGGGGAGGGTTCGGTCAGCCGAGCAGCCAGCGGCTCAGATAGAAGGCGGTGATGCCGATCGCGGTCACCAGCAGGAACTTCTTCGAGCACAGGCCGGCGACGAAGGTCACGCCGCCACCGATGAGGTAGGGGTTCGACACGCTCAGCTGCACGGCGTGTCCGCCGGGCATCAGCATCTCCGGGACGACCAGTGCGGCCAGCACCGCCGGCGGGGTGTAGCCCAGCAGGGACTTGGCCACCGCGGGCATCTCCCGGTCGGCGAGGAGAACCAGGGGCAGATAGCGCGGCAGGAAGCTGCACAGGCCCATGCCCAGAATCAACAACGCCATCGTCATGCCAGGTTCTCCTCCTGCAGCTTGTCCTCGTTCAGCTAGTCCGGCTCCTCGTGCGGCCGGTGTTCCCCCAGCTCATGATCTTCGATCGGCGTCATGTGCTCGTGCCGCTGGACGACCGGTCCGGCGGCGCGACGCTGGTCAGCGATCCCGGCATCGTCGACTTCGCCGTGGCCGCGTTCGAACGCGCCTGGGTCGCCGCCACTCCGTTCCGCATCGCCTACGACCACCTGGAGGTCCGGGAGGCCTCGGAGGACGTCAGGCACAGCATCATGCGCCTCCTGGTCACCGGCGAGGAGGACCGGCGCATCGCCGCACGCCTCGGACTGTCCCTGCGCAGCTGCCAGCGACACGTCGCACAGATCATGAACCGGATAGGCGCGCGGAACCGGCTCCACGCCGGCTACCTCATCTCGCAGCACGACCTGCTCAACCGACCGCTTCCCGACACTCCGCAGGGGCTGGCCCCCCTGCCCTCACGGCCCGACACCTCCGGCCACCGGCAGAACGAACGGAGTGCCCCCGAGGTCCTGAGCTGATCCTCGGCCCCACAGGCGCCTCCAGGTCGGCCCACAGTCGGCACGGACAACGCCGGAGCCCCGGACGACTCCGGGGCTCCAGCTCTGTGACCTGCCGATTCCCTCCCGGAACGATCGCTGCTGCGTCGGCGTCTCAGACACCGTCCGCACAGACGTGCCACACTGCCTCACTCCGCACCGGGAAAGGGAGCGACCGCCGAACATGCAGAGCACCGCCGCCACCGCGCTGCCCGACCTCTGGGACCGTCTCATCGGCACCCAGCCCGATCCCGATCTGTGGGTGGTGCTCGCCACCTTGGGCGCGGCGCTCGCGGTGGTCGTCCCGCACACCCTGTGGCGCGTCTCCCGGAACGCGATCACGATCGCCCACGAGGGCGGTCACGGACTCGTCGCCCTGCTCACCGGGCGGCAGCTCACCGGCATACGGCTGCACTCCGACACCAGCGGGCTCACCCTGAGCCGGGGCAAACCGCACGGCATCGGCATGATCCTCACCGCCGCCTCGGGCTACACCGCTCCCCCGCTGCTGGGCCTGGGCGGCGCGGCCCTGCTGGCCGCCGGGCACATCACGCTGCTGCTGTGGGTGGCGACCGCCCTGCTGGTGGCGATGCTGGTGATGATCCGCAACGCCTACGGGGCGCTCACCGTGATCGTGACCGGGGGCACCTTCCTGCTGGTGTCCTGGCTGGCCGGGCCCCAGGTGCAGGCGGCGTTCGCGTACGCGGTGGTGTGGTTCCTGCTGTTCGGCGGGGTCCGCCCGGCCTTCGAACTGCAGGCGAAACGGTCCCGGGGCGGCGCGGGCGACTCGGACGCCGACCAGTTGTCGCGGCTGACCCACGTCCCGGCAGGCCTGTGGCTGTTCCTGTTCCACGTGGTGTCGCTGAGTGCGCTGATCGGCGGGGGTCGGTGGCTGCTCGGCCTGTGACCGCCCCGGGCCCCCGGGCCGCCTGACCGAAACCGGCAGGGCCGACCGCCACTAAAGTGGGGCCATGGCCGTTAACCCCGTACACACCGACCTCTGGCCCGCCCCGCACGCGAGCGGAGCCGTCGACGCGACGGTCCACGTGCCCGGGTCCAAGTCGGTCACCAACCGCGCCCTCGTGCTCGCCGCCCTCGCCTCCGAGCCCGGCTGGCTGCGCCGCCCGCTGCGTTCCCGCGACACTCTGCTGATGGCGGGCGCCCTGCGCGCGATGGGCGTGGAGATCGAGGAGACCGTGTCGTCCAGCTCGGCTCCCGGGGGCGGCCCGGACGGCACGGGCGAGGCCTGGCGTGTGCTCCCGACGGGCCTGCACGGACCGGCCACGGTCGACGTCGGCAACGCCGGCACCGTCATGCGCTTCCTGCCGCCGGTCGCCGCGCTGGCCGACGGCCCCGTCCGGTTCGACGGCGACCCGAGGTCGTACGAGCGCCCTCTGCACGGTGTGATCGACGCCCTGCGTGTCCTCGGCGCCCGGATCGACGACGACGGCCGGGGGGCGCTGCCGCTGACCGTGCACGGCGGCGGCGCGCTGGACGGCGGTCCGGTCTCGATCGACGCCTCGTCCTCGTCGCAGTTCGTCTCCGCGCTGCTGCTGTCCGGCCCCCGGTTCAACCAGGGCGTCGAGGTCCGGCACACCGGTGCGACGCTGCCCTCCATGCCGCACATCCGGATGACGGTCGACATGCTGCGCGCGGTCGGCGCCCAGGTGGACACCCCGGAGTCGGGCGGCGAACCGAACGTCTGGCGGGTCACCCCGGGGGCGCTGCTGGGCCGTGACCTGACGATCGAGCCGGACCTGTCCAACGCCCAGCCGTTCCTGGCGGCGGCGCTGGTCACCGGCGGCAAGGTGCTGATCCCGGACTGGCCGGCCAGGACGACCCAACCGGGTGATCGGCTGCGCGAGATCTTCACCGAGATGGGCGGTTCCTGCGAGCTGACCGAGTACGGCCTGGTCCTCACCGGCTCGGGCTCGGTCCACGGCATCGACGTCGACCTGGGCGACGTCGGCGAGCTGACCCCGGGCATCGCTGCGGTCGCCGCCCTCGCGGACTCCCCCTCGACGCTGCGCGGTGTGGCCCACCTGCGCCTGCACGAGACGGACCGGCTGGCCGCGCTCACCAAGGAGATCAACGAGCTGGGCGGTGACGTCACGGAGACCGCCGACGGCCTGCACATCCGCCCGCGTCCGCTGCACGGCGGGGTCTTCCACACCTACGACGACCACCGCATGGCGACGGCCGGTGCGATCATCGGCCTGGCGGTCGACGGTGTGCGGATCGAGAACGTGGCGACCACGGCGAAGACGCTGCCCGACTTCCCCGAACTGTGGACCGGGATGCTCGGGAGCGGCAGGGCGTAGGGGACTCACCGTTATGCGCCGCTACGGCAAGCACACCGACGAGGACGACATCCGCTCCCGTCCCAACCGCAAGGGCAACCGCCCTCGCACGCACATCCGGCCCAAGCACGAGGACGCCGCCGAGGGCATGGTCCTCACCGTCGACCGGGGCCGGCTGACCTGTCTCGTCGACGGCCGTCCGGTGATGGCGATGAAGGCCCGGGAACTGGGTCGCAAGGCCGCCGTGGTGGGCGACCGGGTGGCACTGGTCGGCGACCTGTCCGGGAAGAAGGACACCCTGGCGCGGATCGTGCGCATCGAGGAGCGCTCGTCGGTGCTGCGCCGCACCGCGGACGACGACGACCCGTACGAGCGGGTGGTGGTCGCCAACGCCGACCAGCTGGCGATCGTCACGGCCCTGGCCGACCCCGAGCCGCGCCCCCGCCTGATCGACCGCTGTCTGGTCGCCGCCTTCGACGGCGGTCTGGAGCCCCTGCTGGTGATGACCAAGTCGGACCTGGCCCCGCCCGACAAGCTGCTGGAGCTGTACGGCGCCCTGGACATCCCGTACGTCGTCACCAGCCGCGAGGAACTGGCGGACGGCGGCGCGGCCGACCGGGTGCGGGAGCAGCTGGACGGCCGGATCACGGCCTTCGTGGGGCACTCCGGTGTCGGAAAGACGACGCTCGTCAACGCACTCGTCCCGGAGGACCGCCGCCGTACGACGGGACATGTGAACGCGGTGACCGGCCGCGGCCGGCACACCACGACCTCGGCCCTCGCCCTGCCCCTGGCGGGATCGGGCGGCTGGGTGATCGACACCCCGGGGGTACGGTCCTTCGGCCTGGCGCACATCGACCCGACCCGGGTCATCCACGCCTTCCCGGACCTGGAGCCCGGCACGGAGGGCTGCCCGCGCGCGTGCAGTCACGACGAGCCGGACTGCGGGCTGGACGCCTGGGTGGCCGAGGGACACGCCGACCCGGCACGGCTGTACTCCCTGCGCCGGCTGCTGTCCACGCGTGAACCCACGGAAGGGGACTGACGCCGCGTTGTTTGGGGGAACCTGAGTCCGGTAAGTGCATAATCGCACCGAGCCGGACCTACGGGAGGACAGCGCATGGCGTGGCTGCTGGTCATCGTGGCCGGAATGCTCGAGACCGGTTTCGCCGTATGCCTCAAGCTCTCCCACGGTTTCACCCGGCTGTGGCCCACGATCGCCTTCTGCTGCTTCGCCCTCGGCAGTTTCGGCCTGCTCACCCTCTCCCTGCGGAAGCTCGACGTGGGCCCCGCCTACGCCGTGTGGACCGGCATCGGCGCGGCGGGGACCGCGATCTACGGCATGGTCTTCCTCGGCGACCTGGTCTCGACCCTGAAGATCGTCTCCATCAGCCTGGTCATCCTCGGCGTGATCGGACTGCAGCTGTCCGGTTCGGCGCACTAGCCTGCCAGCGGCGAGCCGCGGGCCCTGGCCGTGGGCGGTGATCAGGGCGTCGATGACGGCCATGCGCCTCCGGCCCGCGGACCTTGTGACGGCGTGCTTGACTGAGCGTTACGGCCTCCGGCACGTGGTGGCCGATGAGGCGGCGGGGCCCGGCCGCCCCCCGCGCGCTTACCCGGGAGGTAATCGCCGGGCATGGGGGCTCGTGGTTACGTTCGATCCGGCATTCCGCCAGGGGAACGAGCCAGTGAAGGAGCGCGCCATGGCCGCCTATGGTTTCGCGCATCTGCGCGATCGTCGTCATCACCCCGACGTCCTCGAGTACTTGGAACGCATCCAGGACACCCTCGACCCCTTCCACGGGCGCTTCGTCATCCACGGCCCGCCCGCCGAGGTGGTGGAGGGTGACTGGCGGGGCAGCATGGTGCTGATCGAGTTCCCCGGGCTGCCCGAGGCGCGCGCCTGGTACGGCTCCCCCGCGTACCAGGAGATCCTCCGCCTGCGCACCGACCACATCGTGGGCGACCTGCTGCTGATCGAGGGCGTCGGCCCGGACTACGACCCCCGGCAGCGGGCCGCGAAGCTCCGGGCGGAGGCGCAGGCGGCCGCTGGGGCCGCAACCGCCTAGAGAACCTCCCGTACACGGGGGAAGTGGCAGGCCACCCCGTCGCCGACCCCGGTCCCGTCCGCGTTCCCGTCCGCGTTCAGCACCGGCACGTCATGGGCGCACCGCTTCCGCTCCTCTTCCGCGAGCCTCCCGTACAGCGGGCAGCGGGCGCGGAAGCGGCAGCCGTCGTGGCGGCGGGTGGGGCTCGGCGGGTCGCCGGCGAGCAGGATCCGCGACCGCTGCCGTTCCCGCTCCGGGTCGGGCAGCGGTACGGCGGACAGCAGGGCCTGGGTGTAGGGGTGCCTGGGCCGGGCGAAGACCTCGTCGACCGGGCCCGCCTCGACCGTGCGACCGAGGTAGACCACGCTGACGCGGTCGGCGATGTTGCGTACGACGGACAGGTCGTGGGAGACGAAGAGGTAGGCCAGCCCCAGTTCCTCCTTCAGCCGCTGGAGCAGTTCCAGCACTCCGGCCTGGACCGAGACGTCGAGGGCGGAGACCGGCTCGTCGAGGACGAGCAGTTCCGGCTCGACGGAGAGGGCACGGGCGATACCGACGCGCTGTCGCTGGCCGCCGGAGAACTCGTGCGGGAAGCGGTCCGCGTGGGCCGGGTCGAGGCCGACCTGGGCGAGCAGTTCGGGCACCCGGCGGGCGATCGTCGCCCGGTCGGCGCCCTGGGTGCGCAGCGGCTCGGCGACGATGTCACCGACGGGCAGCCGCGGGTCGAGGGAGGCCATGGGGTCCTGGAAGACGATCTGGATCCGCCGTCGCAGCGCTTTGACTTCGGCCTTGGTGAGCGTGCCGAGACGCTGTCCGAACAGTTCGACGGACCCGCCCTCCGGTGCGGCCAGTTCGAGCAGTTCGAAGAGGGTGGTCGACTTCCCGGACCCGGACTCGCCGACCAGGGCCAGGGTCTCGCCGCGCCGGACGTCGAGGTCCACGCCGTCGACGGCGTACACCGTGCCGACGCGGCGCTTGAACGCGGTGCCCTTCAGGACGGGGAAGGTCCGGGTGAGGCCCCGCACCCGCAACACCGGCTCTCCGGTGGCCCGTTGTGGCGGCCGGGGGGTGTCCAGGCGGGGGACGGCCGCCAGGAGCCGCCGGGTGTACGGCTCCTTCGCGTCCCGGAAGACCTCCACCGCGGTGCCCGACTCCACGACCCGGCCCTGATGCATGACGGCTACCCGGTCGGCCATCCGGGCGATCACCCCCAGGTCGTGGCTGACCAGCAGCACGGCGGCGCCGGTCTCGCGCTGGGCGGTGCGCAGGACGTCGAGGACCTGGGCCTGGATGGTGACGTCGAGGGCGGTGGTCGGCTCGTCGGCGAGGATCAGGTCGGGCGCGTCGGCCATCGCCATGGCGATCATGGCGCGCTGCCGCATGCCCCCGGAGAACTCGTGCGGGAATGCCCGGGCCCGCAGGGCCGGTTCGGGGATGCCGACGAGATCCAGCAGTTCCACGGCCCGCTTGAGCGCCTGCTCCCGGGAGACGTTCCGGTGGGCGCGGACCGCCTCGGCGATCTGGTCGCCGATCCGGTACACGGGCGTGAACGCGGACAGGGGGTCCTGGAAGACCATCGAGACACGGCTGCCCCGGATCCGGGTCAGCTCCCGCTCCGGGGCGCCGAGGAGTTCGGTGCCGTCGAGCCGTACGGACCCGCGTACCGAAGCGTTGCCGGGCAGCAGCCCGAGGACGGCGAGCGCGGTCGCGGACTTCCCGGAGCCGGACTCGCCCACCAGACCGAGGACCTGGCCGCGTTCGAGGGTGAGGCTCACGCCGCGGACCGCCGGCCGGCCGTCGAAGTCGACGTCGAGACCGGTCACTTCGAGCAGCGGGCTCACCGCGACGCCCCCTTCGAGGTGGGGTCCAGGGCGTCCCGCAACCCGTCGCCCACCAGGTTCACGGCCAGCACGAACACGACCAGCAACCCGGCCGCGAAGAAGAACATCCACGGGTACGTCACCGCGGCCCCCGTCCCCGAGGCGATCAGCGTGCCCAGGGACACGTCGGGCGGCTGGACGCCGAAGCCGAAGTAGGACAACGCGGTCTCGCTCATCACCGCGCCGCCGACCTGGATGGTGGCGTCGATGATGAGGAAGGAGGCGACGTTCGGGAGGATGTGCCGCCAGATGATCCGGAAGGGTCCGACGCCCATGTAGCGGGCGGCACGCACGAATTCACGCTCCTTCAGGGAGAGGGTCATGGACCGTACGACCCGGGCCGTGATCATCCAGCCGAAGACGGCGAGCAGCCCGACGAAGGCGAACCAGCCTCCCGAGCGCAGCCGGGGCGAGACGATCGCGATGATCAGGAAGGACGGGAAGACGAGCAGCAGGTCGACGAAGAACATCAGCAGCCGGTCGGTCCAGCCGCCGAAGTACCCCGCCGAGGCGCCGGCCAGCGCGGCGAGCCCGGTCGACAGCACGGCCACGAGCAATCCGATGACCAGGGACTTCTGCAGCCCGCGCACGGTCTGCGCGAACACGTCCTGTCCGATCCGGTTGGTGCCCCACCAGTGGTCGGCGCCGGGTGCGGCGCGCAGGGCGGTGTAGTCGATGTGACTGTAGGACCACGGGGTGACGTACGGGCCGGCGAAGGCCAGCAGGAAGAGCAGCACGAGGACGACGGCACCGGCGAGGGCGGTGCGGTTGCGGGCGAAGCGGCGCAGGACGACTTTGACGCGGCCGGCGGGCGGGGCGGCCGCGGTGCCCTCGGCGGCTTCGGGGATCGTGGCGGTCATGACGCCTGCCTGATGCGCGGGTCCAGCGCGGCGTGCAGGACGTCCGCGAGGAAACCGGAGAGCAGGACGGTGACGGCGGCGAAGATGTTGACGGCGACGACCGAGTTCACGTCGTTCTTCCAGATCGAGTCCACGAACCACTCGCCCATCCCGTGCCAACCGAAGATCGTCTCCGTGAAGGTGGCGCCCGTGAACAGCGCGAGGAATCCGTAGGAGAAGTAGGTCGACATCGGAATGAGCGCCGTTCGCAGGCCGTGCCTCAGCAGCACCGTCCACCGCCCGAGCCCTTTGGCGCGCGCGGTGCGCAGATAGTCGGAGCCGAGGACGTCGAGCATGGTGTTGCGCTGGTAGCGGCTGTAGCTCGCCACCGCGAAGAGCGCGACGGACAGGGTGGGCAGCAGCAGATGCACCGACCGGTCCTTGAGGACCGCCCAGAAACCGCCGTCCACCCCGGGGCTCTTCTCGCCCGTGAACTGGACCAGATCCGTCCCGGTCGTCTGGTTGAACCAGATCGCACCGGTCTTGAGCAGGATCGCCAGCAGGAACACGGGGGTCGAGAGAAGAGCGAAGGAAGCGACGGTGACCGCCCGGTCGCTGAAACGGTACTGCCGTACAGCCGTCCACGCGCCGGCCAGGACGCCCGCGACCGTGCCGAGGAGCGTGCCCGCGAGCAGCAGTCGCAGGCTCACCCCGAGCCGCCGCCCGAACTCGGCGCTCACCGACCTGCCGTCGATCGTCTGCCCGGCATCACCTCGCACCGCGTGCCCGGCCCAGCGCAGGAAGCGGGTGAACAGCGGTTCATGGTCGTTGACGCCGATCTCGGTGAGGTGGTGGTTCACCGCGGCGGCGGAGACCGGCGGCTGCCGGGCCGCGTAGTACTCGCGCGGGTCGAGCGCCAACGAGGCCAGCAGATAGGAGAGGCAGACGGAGGCCACGAGCAACACGGCGTAATAGCCGAGGCGTTTGGCCAGGTAGGCAAGCACAGAGGAAATGGTCCAGGCCTCTTGTTGCCGAATCATGAAGAGAACATGACAGCACGTCAGGACCTCTCCCCCGACCGCGGGAGGCCGTTCTACCTTCGGCGCATCCGGCACCTCCACACCCCCACGAAGGACATCGACATGCGCCAGATCCCCGCCGCAGCCTGGACCGCCGCCACCGCGGCCGCCGCGTTGCTGGTGACCGGCTGCGGCTCCTCCGGCGACGACGGCAGACCCGTGGCGCAGAGGAGCGCGGCCCCGGCCGGCAGCCAGGAGATCAACGCGCATCCGCTGAGTGACATCAGACAGGGCGGCACCCTCAAGCTGGCGATCTCCCAGTACATCGCGGACTACAACCGTTACACCGCCAACGGGAACCAGGGCGACGCGGCGGAGATCAGTGAGCTCGTGGAACCCAACCTGTTCAGCGCGGACGCGCAGGGCCAGGTGCACCCGGACAAGGACTTCCTGCTGTCCGCCGAGGTGACGTCGACCAGCCCGCAGACGGTCGTCTACAAACTGAACCCCAAGGCGAGGTGGTCCGACGGCAAGCCGCTGAGCTGGCGCGACTTCCAGGCCCTCTGGAAGGCCCTGAACGGCGGGAACAAGGACTACGAGGCCGCCAACACCTCCGGCTACGACCAGATCACCAAGGTCGGACAAGGGGCCGACGCCCACCAGGTCGAGGTCACCTTCCGTACGCCCTACGCCGACTGGAAGCGGCTGTTCGACCCCCTGCTGCCGGCCGCCGGGATCGACACGCCGGAGAAGTTCAACAAGGGGTGGACGGAGAAGATCCCGATCACCGGTGCCGCCTTCAAGATCGCCTCGTACGACAAGACCGCCCAGACGATCACCGCGGTCCCGGACCCCGACTGGTGGGGTACCAAGGCCAAGCTGGACTCGATCGTCTTCCGCGCCCTGGACTACACGGCCTGGACGGACGCCTACCTGAACAAGGAGATCGACTACGCCAGCGCACTGCTGCCCGAGGACTACAAGCGGCTCGTGAAGGCGGCCGGCACCGACATCCGCGTCGGTGCCCGCTGGGACGAGGTGCACATCGAGTTCAACGGCGCGCGCGGCCCGCTCAAGGACGTCCGGGTCCGCCAGGCCCTCCAGCACGCCATCGACCGCAAGGCCATCGCCACCGCCTTCGGCAAGGACCTCCCGGTCAAGCTGAAGACCTACGGCAGCCACTTCTTCATGCCCAACCAGACGGGTTACCAGGACAACTCCGGTACCTACGGCACGTACGACCTGAAGAAGGCGGGCGAGCTGCTCGACGCCGCGGGCTGGAAGCTCCAGGGCGAGAACCGGGTCAAGGACGGCAAGCAGCTCACCCTGCACTACACGCTCAGCTCGGGCTCCACCACGGCGCAGGTCGACCAGGCGGAACTGGTGCAGGCGCAGCTCGCCCAGGCGGGCGTCAAGCTGGTCATCGACAAGGTGCCGGCCAACGACTACTTCTCCAAGTACGTCACCAGCGGCAACTTCGAACTCACCAGCTTCCGTTGGGTCGACCAGGTGTTCCGCTCGGAGGCCTACCCGATCTACCGCGAACCCGCCGGCAAGAACCTCTACGAGAACTACGGCTCGGTCGGTTCCCCGGAGATCGACTCGCTGCTGGAGAAGGCGGGCGAGACCAATGACACGGCCGCCGCGAACAAGCTCTACAACGAGGCCGACGCCAAGATCTGGGCCCTCGGCCACTCCATCCCGCTCTACCAGCGCCCGCAGATCCTCGCCGTCCGCTCCGACCTCGCGAACTTCGGGGCCAGTGGACTGGCGGACCCCGACTACACGAAGGTCGGCTGGCTGAAGAAGTAGCCGGTCACACCAACTGCCGGGGAAGGAAGGCCCGCACCAGCTCCGCCGCCCCGCCCTCCCCCGGCGGAGCCGCGACGCAGGACAGGGCGAGGCGTACCGCGAGCTCGCAGGACCGGGTCAGTTCGGCGGTGTCCGCCGGGACCGCACCGGGACCGGACAGCGCCGCCACCGCCCGGTCCCGCACGAGCCGCACGAGGTCGCCGGGCGAGGGCAGCGGCCCGTCCGCCCGGCGTTGTGCCGGTACCGCGGAGGAGGAGGGCACGGCGGACAGCACCGGCGCGGGCAGGCGCTCGCTCCAGGAGCCGGTCAGCAGGGCCCGCACCAGCGCGTTCTCCCGGGCGGCCGACGCCATCCACTCGGCGGTGGCGGTGAGCCGGTCCTCCGGGTCGGGGTATGCGGCGAGAGTCCGCTCCACCCCGGCCAGGTACCCGTCGGCCTCTCTGCGCACCAGCGCCCTGGCCAGCCCGTCCTTGCTTCCGAACTCGTTGTACAGCGTCTGCCGGGACACCCCGGCCGCCGCGGCCACGTCCACCATGCGTACGGCGGACCACGGCCGACGCGCGAGCGCCGTGTACGCGGCGTCCAGCAGGGATTCCCGCGCTGCAGGCATCATCGCCTCCCTCGGCGAGCGGCACTGCGCCCAGATTTGACGCGCACACAGGCACTGTCAAGGGTTCACGAGGGCACCGGGGGGCGCCTTGGGCCGACCGCGCGCATGCCTGCGGTGCCGCCCTCCGGCTGCGGAAACGCGCGCCTCCCCCGGTGCACACCCTCCCCCGGTAGCCCCGCCCCGACCCACCCGGATACCGTGCCTACATGCCCGACTACCTCGACGACCTTCGCCTCGCCCACGTCCTCGCGGACGCGGCCGACGCCGCGACGACGGCTCGCTTCAAGGCCCTCGACCTCAAGGTGGAGACGAAGCCGGACATGACCCCGGTGAGCGAGGCGGACCAGGCCGCCGAGGAGCTCATCCGCGGCCAGCTGCAGCGCGCCCGCCCGCGGGACGCCATCCTCGGCGAGGAATACGGCATCGAGGGCACCGGCCCCCGCCGCTGGGTGATCGACCCGATCGACGGCACCAAGAACTACGTCCGCGGTGTTCCCGTCTGGGCCACCCTCATCTCCCTGATGGAAGCCGGGGAGGGCGGCTACCAGCCCGTCGTCGGCCTGGTCTCCGCCCCCGCCCTGGGCCGCCGCTGGTGGGCGGTGAAGGACCACGGCGCCTTCACCGGCCGCAACCTGACCTCCGCGACCCGCCTGCACGTCTCCCGCGTCTCGAAGCTCTCCGACGCCTCCTTCGCCTACTCCTCGCTCAGCGGCTGGGAGGAGCGGGGCCATCTGAACGGCTTCCTGGACCTCACCCGCGAGGTGTGGCGCACGCGCGCGTACGGCGACTTCTGGCCCTACATGATGGTCGCCGAGGGCTCCGTCGACATGTGTGCCGAGCCCGAGCTGTCCCTGTGGGACATGGCCGCCAACGCGATCATCGTCACCGAGGCCGGCGGCACCTTCACCGGCCTCGACGGCCGCCCAGGTCCGCACAGCGGCAACGCCGCCGCGTCGAACGGCCTGCTGCACGACGAGTTGCTGGGGTATCTCAACCAGCGCTACTGAGCAGCCAGGGACGATCACGTGCGCCCTCAACCGGCTGCGCGCGCCCTCTTGTTGACCCGCCCTTTACCTGGGACCCTGAAAGCACCCTCACTTGTGAACTTGTGAATCGATGAACCATGTCCTTCACGGGTTCGCCGGACTCGTTGGAGGTGGCTCCTTCCCATGCTCGTCCGCGACGCCATGAGCACGGTGGTCCTCACCGTCGGCCCCGCCCACACCCTCCGCCAGGCCGCCACCCTGATGTCCGCACGCCGGGTGGGCGCCGCCCTCGTCCTCGACCCGGACGCGGGCGGCATCGGCATCCTCACCGAGCGGGACATCCTCAACTCCGTGGGGCTCGGCCAGAACCCGGACACGGAACGCATCCACGCCCACACCACCAACAACGTCGTGTTCGCCGCCCCCACCTGGACCCTCGAGGAGGCGGCCCGCGCCATGGCCCACGGCGGCTTCCGCCACCTCGTCGTCCTGGACCGCGGCGAGCCCGCCGGGATCGTCTCGGTGCGCGACATCATCCGCTGCTGGGCGCCGGCGCCGGACCGGCCGCTCGCCGTGCGGGCCTGAGAGCCGAGTCCAGCAGTCTGGATCCAGTCCAAAAACGGGTATAGTCCAAAGTCACACCTGTTCGGAAACTGGTCCGATGGCTGTTACGCTGGGTCGTATGAGCGACCTTCTGGAACGGCTGCGCGGACGCGGATGGCGGATGACCGCGCAGCGACGCGTCGTGGCCGAGGTCCTCGACGGCGAACACGTCCACCTGACGGCCGACGAGGTCCACGCGCGGGCCGTCGTCAAGCTGCCTGAGATCTCCCGGGCGACCGTCTACAACACGCTGGGCGAGCTGGTCTCCCTCGGCGAGGTGATCGAGGTCTCCACCGACCAGCGGGCCAAGCGCTACGACCCGAACGCGCACCAGCCGCACCAGCACCTGGTCTGCGCCCGGTGCGGCGCCATCCGGGACGTGCATCCGACCGGCAACCCGCTGGCCGACCTCCCCGACTCCGAGCGCTTCGGCTTCACGGTCTCGGACGTCGAGGTGACCTACCGCGGCGTCTGCCCGAACTGCGCCGCCGCCTGAGACGCGCTCACCGCAAGCCCCGGCCCCGTGAGGTGCCGGGGCTTCGCGCTGTCCACGGGGTCGCCCGGCGAGGGGCCGGCGATCGTCCACACCCTCTGACTCGTACGACACCGAGGGCCGGAACCCATTTCTGGATTCCGGCCCTCGGCTTCAGTAGCGGGGACAGGATTTGAACCTGCGACCTCTGGGTTATGAGCCCAGCGAGCTACCGAGCTGCTCCACCCCGCGTCGGTGAACACGACATTACGCGAAGGATGCGCGCGGAAGCAAATCGCTTCCCGCGAGCACCGTCACGCCTGCACCGTCACGCCCGCACCGTCACGCCGGTGCCGTCACGCCGACAGCTCCTGCCGCAGGGCGTCCCGCAGCCGGGCAGCCCGCTCGCCCACCTCGGCGGGTCCGAGCGTCACCGCGCGATCGGCCCACCGCTGCGCGACCGCGAGCTCCCCCCGACGCGCGTAGAGCAGGGCCAGTCGGAGTGCCGCCCGCCCGTGCCCGGCGCCCGCGGCCCGCTCCCACCACACCGCCGCCTCGGGCTCGCTGCCCTCCCGGGCCAGCAGCAGCCCGAGATTGAACGCCCCGTTGCGCGACCCGGCCTCGGCCGCCCGCCGGTACCACCGCGCCGCCTCGACCACGTCCCCCCGGGCGGCCGAGAGCATCCCGACCCGCACCTGCGCCCGCCGGTGCCCCTGGGACGCCGCCCGCTCGTACCACTCCTCGCACTCGGTCTTCTCGTGCACGACCTCGCCGAGCTCGTGGGCCGGCTCGGCCGGACGTCGCGCGTCCAGCACGGTCGCCAGCCGGTACGCCGCCTCGGCGCTGCCGCCGCCCGCCGCGCACCGCAGATGCCGCTCCGCCTCCTGCTCCTCGCCCTCCCTCAGACGCGCGATGCCGACCTGCAGCGCCGCCTCCGTGTGCCCGGCGGCGGCGGCACGCTCGTACCAGTCCAGCGCGGCTCCGTCCTCGCCCCGCCCGGCGTACAGGATCCCCAGGTTGAACGCGGCGTCCACGCTCCCGGCCTCGGCCGCCTTGGAGAACCACGGCTCCGCGCCCGTCGTGTCGCCCTCCTGGAGCAGCAGGATCGCGAGCGCGTTCGCCGCCTCCCGGTGCCCGGCGTACGCGGCACGCCGGTACCACTGCTCGGCCTGCGCCGTGCGCCCCTGCTCGGCGCAGAGCAGCCCGAGGTTGTACGCGCCGTTGTCGTCCCCGGCGTCCATGGCCGCGCGGTACCACCGCTCGGCGGTCTGCGTCTCGCCCCGCTCCGCGTGCAGCGCGCCGAGCGCGTTGGCCGCGTTCCCGTCGCCGTCCTGCGCGGCCCTGAGCCACCATACGGCCGCGCTCTCGATGTCCCCCGCGTCGCGCAACAGGAAGCCGAGCGCGCAGGCGGCCCGTGCCTCACCGTCCTTGGCGGAGGTCAGGTACCAGCGCCCGGCCTCCCTGAGCTCTCCCCGCTTCTCCAGGATCGCGCCGAGGTGCAGGGCGGCCCGCCGGTGCCCGCGCGCGGCGGCCTGGCGGTACCACTGCTCGGCCTCCTCGACGGCGTCGCCGGGCCCGGCCTCCTCCTCGTGCGCGGCTCTGCGGTCCAGGGAGCGTGCCAGGCGGTAGGCGGCCTCGCGGTGACCGCGCTCGGCGGCGGCCCGCATCCACTGCTCGGCGGTGCCGTCCCCGCGGTGCTCCAGCAGGTCGGCGAGCGCGTAGGCGCCCAGCACGTGTCCCTGCTCGGCGGACTGGCGCAGCCAGTACTCGGCGGCGGGCTCGTCGCCTCGCTCGCGGTGGTGCCGGCCCAGCGCGTGCGCGGCCGCCGCGGAACCGGCGACGGCGGCGATCCGCCACCATCCGGCGGCCTCGTCGGCGTAGCCGCGCTGGTGCAGGAGCACGCCCAGGTTGTTCGCGGCGGCCCGGTCACCGGCCGCCGTCGCGGCCCGCAGGTGGGGTTCGGCTCCGTCGAGGTCGCCGCGACGCAGCAGCATGGCGCCGAGGACACTCATCGCCTCGACGTCACCGGCCTCGACGGCGAGCCGCTGACGCGCCTCCTCGGCGGCCTCACCGGCCTCGTCGCGGTCGGCGGGCGGCACGAGGTCGACAGACTGCATAAAGTCGGCATCCTTCGCGAAGGATGCAGGCTGCACAAAAGACCCGGTCTCCAACAGAGTTGCCTTGTCCCCCATAACGTCCATCGTCGCACCACCTGCAGCCCCGGTACACCCGGTATACCCCAAGCCTGTGAGGTCACTTCAGCGTTTTGTCGACATGCCCACAGAGAGACAAGTCAAACACAAATCGTCGAACTCCCCACCGCGGCGCGGCGGCTCGACGTACCGGCACAAGCGTTCGCCGCCCGTCCGCACACCACGAAGGCCCGGATCCTGTGGTAAGGATCCGGGCCTTCGTTTCCAGTAGCGGGGACAGGATTTGAACCTGCGACCTCTGGGTTATGAGCCCAGCGAGCTACCGAGCTGCTCCACCCCGCGCCGTTGTGTTGCAACCGTACCACGACGCGGGGCGGCTCTTGATCAACCCGGTCAGCCGCCGCTGGGCTTGCCGGGCTTGCCGGCCTCCGACTGTGCCTTCTCGGCCCGCTTCAGCGCGTCCTGGAGATCCTTCTGCGCCTGGCCGTACGCCGTCCAGTCGTTCTTCTTCAGGGCCTCCTGCCCCGCGTCGAACGCCTTCTGGGCGTCGTCCAGGGCCTGCCGGACCGTCGGGTTGGTCGACGTGGGCGGATTGGTGGTGCCGGTGTCCGGCGGTGCGGTCGAGGGTTTCGTGCCGAAGACCGCGTCGAGGGCTTCGTCGAGGGTGTCCTTGAAGGCGGTCTTGCCTCCGTAGGTCACCAACACCTTCTTCAGCAGCGGAAGCTTGAGGCTGCCGCCGCGCACGTAGACCGGCTCCGCGTAGAGCAGGCCGCCGTCGAGCGGCACGGTCAGGAGGTTGCCGTACTCGATGTCGGAGTCGCCGCCCTTGAGCAGCCTGATGGCCGCGGCGATCTCCTGCTCGGAGTTGAACTTGCTCTGGACCTGTTTCGGTCCTGCGACCGCCGTACTCGTCGGCAGTTTCAGAATTCTGATCTTGCCGTAGTCGCTGCTGCCCGCATCGGCGTCCACCGACATGAAGGCGCTGAGGTTGTCCCGGCCGTTGGGCGTGAACGTCGTCGACAGCGAGAACGCCTGCGACGCCTGGCCGGGCATCTTCATGCTCAGGTAGTACGGCGGCACCGCGTTGCCCGACTTGTTGGTCGGGTCGTTCGGCACCTGCCACACCTCGCTGCCCGTGAGGAAGGTCTGCGCGTCCGTCACGTGGTAGCGGGTGAGCAGCTCGCGCTGGACCTTGAACAGGTCCTGCGGGTACCGAAGATGGGCCTTGAGGGAGTCGGAGATGGCGCTCTGGGGCTCGACCGTGCCCGGGAAGGCCTTCATCCAGGTCTTCAGGACCGGGTCCTTGGTGTCCCACTGGTAGAGCTTGACCGCACCGGTGTACGCGTCGACGGTCGCCTTCACCGAGTTGCGGATGTAGTTGACCTGGTTCTGCTGGGCCACCACCGCCCGGTTGTTGTTGGTGGCGGTCAGCGAGTCGGCGGTCGTGTCGCCGAGAGTGGTGCGGGAGGCGTAGGGATACCCGTTCGTCGTCGTGTAGGCGTCGACTATCCACTGGATGCGCCCGTCCACGACCGCCGGATAGGCGTCGCCGTCGATGGTCAGCCAAGGGGCGACCGCCTCGACACGCTCCTTGGGGGTGCGGTTGTACAGGATCCGCGAGCCCTTGCCGATGGCACCCGAGTAGAGGATCTGCGGCTCGTTGAAGGCCACCGCGTAGGCGGCGCGGTTGATCGGGCTGGAGAGACTGACCCCGCTCCTGGCCTTGTAGCTGGTGGTCCTCTCGCCCTCGTTGTCCGAGTAGTCGACCTCCTTCTGCGGGCCGCCGACGATGGAGTACGTGGTGGTCTTCTCGCCGTAGTAGACGCGCTGCTGGTACGCCGGCAGGTCGCCCCTGGACGGCAGGTTGGACTCGGTGAAGACCGGCTGCCCCTGGGAGTCCGCCTCGGTGCCCTTGGCGGCGACCACCCCGTAGCCGTGGGTGTAGCGGAAGTGGTTGTTGATCCAGTTCTTCTTCGGGATGCCGGCGAGGTTCAGTTCGCGCAGGCCGATGACGGTGTCCTGCTCCCGGCCGTTCTTGGCGTACCGGTCGACGTCGAGGTTGGTCGGAAAGCCGTAGTAGTTCCGCATCTGCTGCATCTGCTGGAACGTGGGCGAGACGATGTTCGGGTCGAGGATCCGGATGCTCGCCGCCTTTCCGACGTCGTCGCGCAGGGTCGTCCTGTCCTTCGCGGTGCTCGTGCCCGCGTACTCGGAGACGCTCGCGTCGTCGATGCCGTAGGCCTCGCGCGTGGCCTTGATGTTCTTCTCGACGTACGGGGCTTCCTTGGCCTGCTCGTTCGGCTGGACCTGGAACTTCTGGACTATCGCCGGGTACAGCCCGCCGATGAGGATGGCGGAGAGGACCATCAGTCCGAAGCCGATCATGGGCAGCTGCCAGGTGCGCCGCCACAGGGTGGCGAAGAACAGCAGGGCGCAGATGACGGCGATGCAGAACAGGATCGTCTTGGCGGGCAGGTAGGCGTTGGCGTCGACGTACCTCAGACCGGTCCAGTGGTCGCTGGCCTTGAAGTCGCTGGACTTGACCGCCAGCCCGTACCGGTCGAGCCAGTAGGCGACCGCCTTCAGGGCGACGAAGACGCCGAGGAGCACCGACAGGTGGCCGGTCGCCGCGGCCGTGGCGCGCGCGCCCGGGCTGGTGACGCGCAGCCCGCCGTACAGGTAGTGGGTGAGTGCGGCGGCGATCAGGGAGAGGATCGTGGCGGCGAAGCCGAAGGCGAGCAGGAACCGGTACCAGGGGAGGTCGAAGGCGTAGAACGAGACGTCCAGGTGGAACTGGGGGTCCTTCTGGTGGAAGGGCACGCCGTTGACCCACATCAGCCAGGTCCGCCACTGGCCGGCCGCGGACGCGCCCGCGATCAGGCCCACCAGTGCGGTGATGGCGAACAGCAGCCACTTCTTGTACGGGGCGATGCCCATCCGGTAGCGGTCGAGGCTCTGCTGCTCCAGGGACATGGCGCTCAGCGGGGGCCGCAGCCGGTGTGCGAGCCAGATGTTGAAGCCGACCGCGACGGCCATCAGCAGCCCGAAGACGAAGAAGAGGCCGGTCTTCGTCGACAGGGTGGTGGTGAACACGGACGAGTAGTGCACCGAGCGGTACCAGAGCCAGTCGGTCCAGAAGCCGGCGAACATGGTGAACGCCATGCCGAGCGCGGCGAGGACCCCCAAGGTCATGAGCAGGGTCCTGGCGCGCCGGGACGGGCGGCCCACTCTGATACGCGGCCCCGTCGGGCCTCCGCCGCGGTCCGGCATCTGGAAAGCCAAGGTGCGCCCCTCGAAGTTCGCTGTCGATCCGTCAGGCCCTCGTGTTCTCGGGCCGTCCGTGGTCCCCCGTGATCGCGGTCCCACACCTATGCAACTTACTCACGGTTTACTCGGTTCCCGGTTCGGGCCAGGAACGAGGCAGGATTGTGACCATGTCCAACACTCCCATGGCAGCGAGCCCGCTCACCCGGGCGGTACTCGAGATCGACGAGTACGCCTCCGGCCTCGGCTGGGATCAGCCCGCTCGCCTCTTCGCCCTTGTAGACACCGCGCAGCTGCGGGCCCAGGAACCCTCGCTCGCGGCGCAGCTCGGCCTGCAGGACGAGCCGGAGACCACCGGTCTCACCCCGATCGAGCAGGACGAGATTCCAACGAACCGGGCGCTCGACGAGTTCCTCGGCACCATCGCCTGGCCCGACGCGGTGACCGGCTGTGCGCTGACCGTGGAGCGTCTGATGCTGCCCCCGTCCGCGGAGGCCCAGGTCCCCGAGGGCCTGGACGACAAGAGGCTGGCGAAGTGGGTGGCCACCCATCCCGAACGCCAGGAGGTCCGTATGACGGTCGCGGTGCTGCGCGACGGCACCCGCGAGTCGGCGCTGCGGCTGCGCGAGAAGGACTCCCCCACGGAGGTCCTCACCGGCCCCGACCTGGTGCCGGGGCTGGCGGAGGCGCTGACGGCGACCTTCGCCGACTGAGCAGGACTGAGCCGGGCTGAGCCGAGTCGGCAGATCCGGCTGGTCCGGCCGGCTGGCCGAGGCCGCTGAGCCGGCTGTGCGTCCGGGCGGCCGGGGTCAGCCCTTGGTGGTGCACTTCGGCAGGTCGGCGGTGTCACCGCCGCGGATGTCCTTGAGGGCCTTCAGGGCGTCCGCGATGGTGTTCACCTTGACGAGCCGGAGGCCGCTCGGGGTGTCCTTGGCGGCTTCCGCGCAGTTGTCGGCGGGGGTCAGGAAGTACTGGGCGCCCTTGCCGCGCGCGCCGATGGTCTTCATCTGGATGCCGCCGATCGGCCCGACCTTGCCGTCGTCGTCGATGGTCCCGGTGCCGGCGACGAACTTGCCGCCGGTGAGGTCCCCGGGGGTGAGCTTGTCGTAGATCCCGAGGGAGAACATCAGGCCGGCGCTGGGGCCGCCGACGTCGGCGAGCTTGATGTCGATGCTGAACGGGAAGGTGTGGTCGGTCCCGGCGGAGATGCCGACGATGGCGCGCTTGGGGCCGGCGTCGTTCGACGTCTTCGTGGTGATCCTGACGTCCTTGGTGGTGGTCGCCGTCCGCTTCTCCTTCTCGGCGGCGGCCTGCTCCTTGGCCGGGACGACCGTGAAGACGACGTCCTGACCGGGCTTGTGCTTGGTGACCAGCTTGGCGACGTCGTCCGGCTTCCTGACCGCCGTGCCGTCCACGGCCTTGATCACGTCACCGGCGTGCAGTCGGCCCTCGGCCGGGGTGTCCTTGCCCACGGTGGAGACGATCACCCAGGACCTGACCGGGATGCCCAGCTCCTTCAGGGCGGCGACCTTGGCGCTCTCCTGCGACTGGGTGAACTCCTCGGCGTTCTCCTGGGTGGACTGCTGCTCCGTCTTGCCGTCCGGGTAGAGGGTGTCGTGCGGCACGACCTTGCTGTCGTGCGCGAGCCAGCCGTAGACGGCCTCGACCAGGTTCATCCTGTAGTCGGCACTGGTGACCCTGACGGTGGTCATGTTGAGGTGCCCGGAGGCCGCGTACGTCTTGTGCCCGGAGATCTGCAGCACCGGCTCGCCGTCGTGGTCCCCGAGCGTGTTCACGGTCGGCCCCGGCGACATCTCCGAGTACGGCACGGGAATGAAGACCCCCGCGCACAGGAGCGCGATCAGCATCAGGGTGGAGGCGAGCATCGTCGCGGTGCGGCGTGGCATGCATCGACACTACGGGACGCCACTGTCAGCGCACCGTCAGGGCCCGCCCTTGTACCGTGCCCGTCAAGTGCCGGAGTGGGACCTCTCCATGGCCTCTCGGAACCGGGCGTATCCGTCCAGCTCGGGACCGTCGCTCCGTACTCTCCGCGTCCGGTTGGCCCACGTGCCCCACAGACCGGCGCCGATAGCAGCCACCAGCGGAATCAACAACCAGGCGAGCGCCGCCATGCCGACCTCCCAACCCCATGCGAGTGTCCGCAACTGACTGATCAGCAGATTAACCTTCCGCCCTGACAACGCTCGCGGCAGGGGTGCGGTTACGCAACCGGGCGACGGCGCGTGGACTCAGCAGGCGCCGACCCACTCCTCGGTGCCGTCGGAGAACTTCTGGTGCTTCCAGATCGGCACCTCGTGCTTGAGGTCGTCGATCAGCTTCCGGCAGGCCTCGAAGGCCTCCGCCCGGTGCGGACACGCCACCGCGACGACGACGGCGAGGTCCCCCACCCGGAGGTCACCCACACGGTGCACGGCTGCCAGCGCCCGCACCGGGTGGTCCGCGACGACCTTCTCCGCGATCCGCCGCATCTCGGCCTCCGCGCTGGGATGACACGAATACCCCAGCGCGTCCACGTCGGCACCCCCGTCGTGATTGCGCACGGTCCCCACGAACAGCGCGATCCCGCCGGCGGCGTCGTCCCCGACGGCCTGGAAGACCTCGTCCACGGAGAGCGCGGTCTCCCGGACGCCGATCAACCTGACGGGGTGCTGAGCGGCGCGCTCTCCGGGGTGCTCATTGCTGGATGCCATACCACCATCGTGCCGCACACGACGGGGTCGAAGGGGCGGAGCCCCCGGGACAGGGAAGGGCAGGGGCGGCGGGCGGTCTCCCTCAGATCCGCCGCCGCGCCTTCCGGGCCCGCCGCACCACGGCGGCGGCGCCCAGCAGGGCCACCGTCGCCCCCGCGGCCCCCGCCGCGGTCGCGTCCTTCCGGCCCAGCCGCCGCCCGGCCACCGTGTGCCGCCCCGAGACCTCCTCCAGCAGCTCCTCGAGAACCTCCTCGTTGGTCCACTTCGGCCGCCACCCGGCGTCGTGCAACCGGCTCCCGCTCACCACCCACGGGTACATCGTGTACGCGAGGTCCCCGGCCGGCGAGGGGGTGAGCCCGATCCGGTGCAGCCGCGCCGCCGCGCCCAGCGCCACCGCCGACGGCAGCTCCATCCGCCGGATCCCGCTGAGCTCCTCGACCTCCTCCTGCTCCAGCCACCCGTCGCACCCGACGGCCAGTTCCCCGTCGACCTTCTCCAGCACGGCGTACTCCAGCGCGCTGCACAGGTCCTCGACGTGGCAGAACTGCCAGGCCGGCCGCGACCCGGCCACCACCAGCAGCCGAGGCGACTCGAAGTAGCGCGTCAGCGCGGTGTCGGTGCCGCCGACCAGCACCGCGGGCCGGACCACGGTGACGTTCAGCCCGGGATGCGCCCGCGGAGCGCGCCGCGCCAGCCGCTCGATCTCCAGCAGGTCCCCGACCCCGGTCGCCTCGGCCGTCGCCCGCAGCTCCGCGTCCTCCGACAGCGGCAGCTCGTTCTCCGGCAGCGCCCCGTAGACCATCGCGGAGGTGCACAGCACCACCCGGTGCACCCCGGCCGCCGCCGCGGCGGTCAGCACGGTCTGCGTCCCCCGGACGTTGTAAGCCGTACGCGCCGCCGGATCGGTCTCCAGATCCAGGTCGAGCGCGAGGTGGACGACCACGTCGGCGCCCCGCAGCTTGTCCGCGATGGCCGGGTCGCGCACGTCGAGGATGTGCCACTGCGCCGCCGCGCACTCCCCGCGCCGTTCGTCGATGGCCACGACCTGCTTGACCCCGTCCGACGCGGCGAGCCGCTCGGTGAGCAGTGCCCCGACCCCGGTGGCGGCACCGGTGACGGCGACGACGGGCCCGCGCGCGGCAGGACCGGTTGAATGGTTTCGCGCTGCGCGAACCTGCGGATCTGGGGAACTCACCAGTCGTCTCCAGCGGTTGTCTTCAGTACGGGCGCGGGTGACGCGTACGTACCAGGTGGCATCCATCCTGCCGCAGGCCGAGAGTCGGCGAAGCACCGAGGCCCGATCGGGCCGGGGTGTCTACGCTGGGTGGTGTTGTCGGGCAGCCGCGCCGCCGGAAGAACCGGTGGCCTTACCAGCCGAGGAACCCAGTGAGTGACACCCCATTCGGATTCGGCCTTCCGCCGGAGGAGCCGGACGACGGCGACGAGGGCAAGAAGAAGGACCACGAGAGCGGTGGTGGGCAGGGACCGGCCAACCCGTTCGGTTTCGGGCTGCCCGGAGCCGGAGGCTTTGGCGGCCCCGGCGCCGACAATCCGCTCGCGGCCATGTTCGGTTCGCTGAACCCCACCGACCTGGGCGCCGCCTTCCAGCAGCTGGGGCAGATGCTCTCCTACGAGGGCGGCCCGGTGAACTGGGACATGGCCAAGCAGATCGCCCGCCAGACGGTCTCCCAGGGCAGCCCCGGCGGCGTCAAGGACTCGAGCGTCGGATCGGCCGAGCGCCAGTCCGTGCAGGAGGCCGTCCGGCTGGCCGATCTGTGGCTGGACGACGCGACGTCCCTGCCGTCCGGTGCCGGTACCGCGGTGGCCTGGTCCCGCGCGGAGTGGGTCGAGGCGACCCTGCCGGCCTGGCAGGAGCTCGTCGACCCGGTCGCCGAGCGGGTCGGCGCGGCCATGGGCGACGTCCTGCCCGAGGAGATGCAGGCCATGGCGGGCCCGCTGATCGGCATGATGCGCTCGATGGGCGGCGCCATGTTCGGCACGCAGATCGGGCAGGCCGTGGGCGTGCTCGCGGGCGAGGTGGTCGGCTCCACCGACATCGGTCTGCCGCTGGGCCCGGCCGGCAAGGCCGCGCTGCTGCCGGTGAACGTGGACGCGTTCGGCCAGGACCTGGGCGTGCCGAAGGAGGAGGTGCGGCTCTACCTCGCCCTGCGCGAGGCCGCCCACCAGCGCCTGTTCGCGCACGTGCCGTGGCTGCGCTCGCATCTGTTCGGCGCGGTCGACGGCTACGCGCGCGGGATCAAGGTCGACACCGCCAAGCTGGAGGACGTGGTCGGCCAGTTCGACCCGCAGAACCCCGAGCAGCTGCAGGACGCCCTCCAGCAGGGCATGTTCCAGCCGGAGGACACTCCGGAGCAGAAGGCCGCCCTGGCCCGTCTGGAGACGGCTCTGGCGCTCGTCGAGGGCTGGGTCGACGCGGTGGTCCACGCGGCCGCCAAGCCGCGTCTGTCGTCCGCCGACGCGCTGCGGGAGACCCTGCGCCGCCGCCGCGCCACGGGCGGCCCGGCCGAGCAGACGTTCGCCACGCTGATCGGCCTGGAGCTGCGTCCGCGCCGCCTGCGCGACGCCTCCCGTCTGTGGGCCTCGCTCACCGACGCGCGCGGCGTGGACGGCCGGGACGCCCTGTGGGCCCACCCGGACATGCTGCCGACGGCGACCGACCTCGACGACCCGGACGGCTTCGTCCACCGCGAGCAGCTGGACTTCTCCGAGCTGGACAAGATGCTCGGCGAGGCGGCGGACAAGCCCGACCTGCGCAAGAAGGACGACGGCGAGGCCAAGGGCGACGACGCCGAGTGAGCCTCCACGACGACGCGGTCCTCGTGCTGAAGGGGTACGAGGGCCGCTACGAGGGCCAGGACGAGCTGCGCGAGCTCTATCTGCGGCACCTGGACGCACATCCGGACGGCATGTGGAAGGCCTGCGAGAGCGGGCACGTCACGGCGAGCGCCCTGGTGATCGACCCGGAGCGCGAGCGGGTGCTGCTGACCCTCCACAAGAAGCTGCGGATGTGGCTGCAGATGGGCGGTCACTGCGAGCCGGAGGACACCGCGCTGGCGGGCGCCGCCCTGCGCGAGGCGACGGAGGAGTCGGGCGTCGCGGGGCTCGCGCTGCTCCCCGGTGGGCCGGTGCGCCTGGACCGCCATCTCACGCCGTGCGCCTGGCACCTCGACGTCCAGTACGCGGCGCTGGCTCCGGCCGGTGCCGTGGAGGCGATCAGCGACGAGTCCCTCGACCTGCGCTGGTTCCCCTACGACCGGGTGGCCGACGTGGCGGACGAATCCGTCGTACGACTGCTCGAAGCCACACGCGCGAGGCTCTGAACGGGGCCGGCAGCGGTGCAGGCAAGGGGTGGAGGTAAGGGGTGACCGCCTGGGCGGTCACCCCTTACGCATGCTCAGCTCCAGACGTTGCCCTGGTTCTGTCCGCGAGCCCCCTGCTGCCCCATGCCGAACTGCGCGGCGAGGCCCTGACCGATCTGGGCGTTCTGCGGCGGCAGCAGTTCACTCGGCTGGACCAGCGCGAAGCCGCTGCCCATGAAGCTGAGCTCCCAGCCCTCACCGGTGCTGCCCCGGCGCCGCCACACCCCCGAGGAGTGCGTCTGGGCCTGCATCTGCACCCGGAGCCCGGTGGACCAGGCGACGATCGCGTCGGCGTCGCAGTTGACGTACTTGTCAGGGGTGACCTGCATCAGCAGCGGGGCGCCCGAGGTCATCAGGGCGACCTTGCCGCGTCCGGTGATGTTGAGCTGGTACTTCCCGGAGCCGGAGATGCCGTACAGGCTGTCGACGGCGATGACCTCGTGGTGCAGGGAGGAGTCCATGGCGAGGACGTAGCTGCTGTCGACCGTCAGCCCGTCCTGCTCCACCTCCATGACGTGGACGTGCTGGGCGAGGTTGGCCAGGTAGACGGTGCCCTGCCCGTGGCAGCGCATCAGGTCCAGGCCCTCCCCGGTGTAGGCACGCGCGCGTGCCTGGTTGTTGCTGCGGTACTCGGCGTCGAACTCGACCAGGCCCTGGTAGGCGACCATGGTGCCCTTGCGGGCGAGGATGTCGTCGTGGCCCTCCAGGACGACGCGGAGCATCTGCTTGTTCTGCAGGCTCCAGCGCTCCTGCGTCTGCAGGTCGTTGTGGGCGAAAAGCGGGCTCTGCATGGTGTGTGTGCTCCCCCTCAGCCCCGGATCCGGAGGCGGTCGGTGCTGTCCTCGCTGGGCTGGACGACGACGATGCCCTGGCCGGAGAAGGCCATCTGGTAGGCCTCGCCGCTGCCCCGGCCGATGAGCGACTGCGCCTTGAAGCTGCGCTTTCCCTTGACCTTGAGGTTCGGGGACCAGGCGACGAGCGCGTCCGGGTCGACGTACGTCTCGTCCTCGCCGCCGCCGCAGTCGACGACGATCGGCTTGCCCCGCGAGGTCAGGGCGACCCAGCCCTGCCCGGAGATCTTCGTGTTCCACAGGCCCTGACCGGCGAACTTCGCCAGACCCTTGACCCGCTCGACGCCCCAGGTGAGGTGCGCGTCGAAGGCGAGCAGATTGGTGGCGTTGACGGAGATGCCGTCGCCGTCCAGGTTGATCACGACTACGTCGGCGCCGTAGTCGGCGAGATAGAGCAGGCCGTCGCCGGTGCACTTCATCAGCGGGGCGCCCTCACCGGTCATCCAGTCCCGGGCGATCTGGCGCACGGCCGGCGGGTTCGGCTCGTACTGGACGAAGCCCTCGTAGGCGACCATCGAGCCCACGCGCGCGAAGAGGTCGTTCCCGGTCTGCATGGCGACCTTCAGCATGTGGTTGCCGTGGTTCTCCATGCGGGCGGTGACGGGTGCGGGGGCGTGGCCCGCGAGCGGCTGGTTCATGACGGGCTCCCTCAGACCTCGTACGGCTGGACGACGATGAAGTTCCCGGGCGCTCCCCGGAACTGCAGGTTGACGCTCTCACCGGTGTCGCCCGGGTAGGCGTTGCGGCGCATGCGCACCTGGCTGGAGACGATCACCTGCGAGGCGGCCGACCAGGCGACCACCGCGTTGCAGTCGGCGAACGTGGTGGGCGTGACGGGCAGGACGACGGGGGTGCCGTGTGTCTTGACGACGATCGTGCCGGTGCCCTGGAACTGCATGGTGAACAGCGCGCCGCCGGGGATGCCGTGCCCCTCGATGCGGCGGACCTCGTACTGCAGGCTCTCGTCGAAGGCGAGGACGTTGTCGGCGGAGACGCAGATCGCGTCGCCCTGGAGCTCCACCGGGTGCAGATGGGTGGAGTTGTCGGCGAGGAACACCTGGCCCTGGCCGGTGCAGCGCATCAGCTGCATCTCCTGGCCGGTCGCGTTGCCCACGAGCCGGCCGGCGAAGCCCGCTCCCTTGTAGCTGAAGTCGACCTTGCCCTGGTAGAGCACCATGCTGCCCTGGCGGGCGAGCACGGGCTGGCCACCGATGCCGAGGTCGACGCGGATGAGCTTGTTGTTCTGCTGCGTCCAGCGCTGCCCGGTGGGCGTCTCCTTGAACTTCTGGAGCGCGGCACCGACACCCGCGCCCTGCGGGGCGCCCTGGGGCACGCCGTACGGTGCGGTCTGCTGGCCCGGGACCTGCCCGAACGCAGGCTGCTGACCGTAGCCGGGAGGCGCGGTCGGCCGGCCGTGACCGGGAGGCGGGGCCGGGGCGTGCGGCGGCTGGGGCCGGCCGTAGCCCGGGGGCATGGGCGCGCTCGGGGCGGCCGGCCCGCCGTACTGCGGTGCCGGGGACGGGGGCGGGACGGCGCCGGGCGGGGTCAGGGGGGCGATCACGGTCGGCGCGGCGTGCACATCGTGCGCGGGAGCCGGAGCGGCCGGGGCCTGGGGCGGCGTGGGCGCGGGCGGCGGCGTGAAGCCCTGCGGGGCGGGCTGCGGCGCGGGGGCCGGCGCCGGGGCGGACGGGACACCGAATGCGGGGGGCGGGCCGGCCTGGGCGGGCGGGGCGAAGCCGGGCGCGGCCCCGGTCTGCGGCTGCTGCGGGGCGGCGGGTGTCTCCTCCTCGAGGACCTCGCCGCCGAAGTTCTTCAGCAGCGCCTCCAGACCTCCGTCGAAGCCCTGCCCGACGGCCGCGAACCGCCACACGTCCTTCAGGTAGAAGTCGCCCAGCATCACGGCCCGTTCCGTGGAGAACTCCGAGCCGTCGAACGAGTACCGGGCCACCTCCTCGCCACCGGCCACGATGCGCAGGTACCCGGGGCCGATCTGCGACATCTGCCCGGCGCCGTCGACGGTCGCCGTGAACGACAGCTTCTGGATCTGCGGCGGGATCCGGTCCAGAGTGACGCGGAAGGACTCGGTGTCGCCCGCCTGCGCGCCCAGCAGCTGGATGGACTCCTCGGGGGACTTCGGCTGGTTGAAGAAGACGAAGTACCGGTCGTCGGAGAGACGTTCGTCGGCGTCGAGGCCGAAGCAGCTGATGTCGAAGGTCAGTCCGGGGGCGGTGATCTGCACGCCTACGTACAGATCGGTGCCCGCCGTGAGGTCACTGATCCTGGCCTTGTGGCCGCGTTGGAATTCCCTGGCCATGCGTTACGACCGTCCCCCATCCCGAGTGCGAGTGCGTCGCGCCAGGCTAACGGCAAACCCTGACACCGGACGAAGCCGGTACAGAGCCGGTACACAACCGTGGTCCGCGGCCGTCAGGGGGCGTGTCGCGCCACCGTCACTCGGCCGCGTCCGGCGTGTGGGGCAACCGGTCGGCGGCGACCACTCCTTCGAGGTAGCCACGCGCCCGTTCGGTGCGCGGATAGGCCTCCAGCAGCTGCCAGAAACGCGGGCCGTGGCCGGGGACGAGCAGGTGCGCGAGCTCATGGAGGAGGACGTAGTCGACGACGTACTCGGGCATGCCCTGCAGCCGGTGCGAGAGCCGGATACTGCCCTCGGCCGGGGTGCACGAACCCCAGCGGGTGTTCTGGTTGGTGACCCAGCGCACGCTGGTGGGCCGGGCCCGGCCGCCGAAGTACTGGGCCGACAGCCGCTGTGCCCGCTCGGCCAGTTCGGTGTCGGGCAGCACACGCTTGCTCTCCTTGGCGGCCAGTTTGTCGAGCATGACGCTCACCCAGCGCTGCTCCTCCGCCTTCGACATCCGGGCAGGGATCAGTACGACGGTGCGATCGCCCTCGCGGTACGCGGATACCGTCCGGCGGCGCCGGGTGCTCCTGCGGACCTCGATCGCGCTCGCCCCCGAGCCGCTCGGCGGCTGGCTCGTCGTGCTGCGCTGTGGCTTTCCGGCGCGGTGCAGTGGATCGGCGGGCACGCCCCGACGTTACCCGCTGCGCGTGCGGGAAGTCCCGGGTCCGGAACGGTTGGCGGTGGATCCCCAGCCGTGCGTTTGATTCGTAGCACTGATCTGCGGAATTGATTTGTATGACGAATCCTGCCGCTTGTGGACAACTTCGGACACCGATCCGCCGGAGCGGGCATGCTGTCAGTCGGCGGCGGAGCGTGACCGGCTCCACCGGACGAAAGACGTGCGGAGACTTTTTCAGGGCTACGGGGGCCTGCGATGCATCCGATGGTGAAACCCGCGCTGCGGCGCGGCTGGCGTGACCTCAATACCGTGCAGTTCGGGATGACTCCGGCGCACGCGATGACGCTCGGTCCGATGGACACGGCGACGGGCAGTTTCCTGGATCTGCTCAACGGCACTCGCGGGCTTCCGCTCCTGCGGGAGGAGGGGCGCCGCATGGATCTGCCCGACGGCCATGTCGACGGGCTCGTACAGCAGCTGACGGGAGCCGGACTCGTCGACGACGCGCAGGGCGGCGGCCCGGGCGCCGACGCCCTGCGCGCCGAGCCGGATGTGCTCGACCGGCTGCGGCCGGACCTGGCGTCGCTGTCGCTGACCGCTTGCGAGCCGGGCGAGGCGATGGCCCGGCTGGCGGCCCGCCGTTCGCAGCGCGTACAGATCAGGGGTGCCGGCCGAGTCGGTGCCCTGCTGGCCTCGCTGCTGTCGGGCGCGGGCGTCGGCCAGGTGGACGTGCGTGACGTCGGGTGCGTCGAGCCGTGGGACGTCGGGCCGGGCGGGCTGCCGGCCGAGTCCGTCGGCGAGCGCCGGGCGGAGACCGCACGGCAGGCGGTCCGCGCGGCGGCCCCGGGGCGACCGTCGCGCCGCGTTCGGCGGCCGTCGCCGGACCGCGGCGACCCCGGCTTCTCGCTGGTGATCCTCAGCCCGCGCGACGACGTGACCGTGCACGCCCCCGACCCGGCCGCGACCGAGCCGCTGATGGCCTCCGGGACGCCCCATCTCCATGCCGGGGTGGTGGAGGGAACCGGCGTCGTGGGCCCGCTCGTACTGCCCGGCGAGACCGGCTGCGCCGGCTGCCTGCACCAGGGCCGCACGGACCGGGACCCGGCCTGGCCCCGCCTGATCGCGCAGTGGCGCTCCGGCAAGGCCCACCCGGTGCCGCCGTGCGATCTGGCGCTGGCCACGACGGTCGCCGGGCTGGCGGCCGCGCACACCCTGGCCTTCCTCGACGGCGGGACGCCATCGAGCGCGGGGGCTCGCTGGGAGGTCTCCGTGCCCGGTCTGAACTGGCACGCCCGGCCGATCTGGCCGCATCCCGCATGCCCGTGCGGGGCCGCGGACAGAGGTAAGGGGGCACACTCCTCCACTAACGGAGAGCCGCACGAGACAATGGCGGTGCAACGGCCGTCGACGAATCGACGAAGCACGGAAGACGCGGCGCGGCCGACTGGGACTTGGAGGGCTCATGTCTGATCTTCCCCGGAAGGCGGTCACCCGGACCGCCAAGCTCGCCGCGCTCCCGCTCGGCTTCGCCGGACGGGCGACCTGGGGCCTGGGCAAACGGATCGTGGGCGAATCCGCGGAGATCGTCGGCCGTGAGCTGCAACAGCGGACTGCCGAGCAGTTGTTCAAGGTGCTCGGCGAGCTGAAGGGCGGGGCCATGAAGTTCGGACAGGCACTGTCCGTCTTCGAATCGGCGCTGCCCGAGGAGGTCGCCGGGCCCTACCGCGCGGCACTGACGAAGCTGCAGGACGCGGCTCCGCCGATGCCGACCCGGACGGTGCATGCCGTGCTGGAGGAGCAGCTGGGGCCGCGGTGGCGTGAGCTGTTCCTGGAGTTCGAGGACAAGCCCGCGGCGGCGGCCTCGATCGGACAGGTGCACCGTGCGCTGTGGCAGGACGGCCGCGAAGTGGCGGTCAAGGTGCAGTACCCGGGGGCGGGCGAAGCCCTTCTGTCCGATCTGAGCCAGTTGAGCCGCTTCGCACGTCTGCTGGGTCCGCTCATCCCGGGCATGGACATCAAGCCGCTCATCACGGAACTGCGGGACCGCGTCTCCGAGGAGCTGGACTACGGTCTCGAGGCCCAGGCACAGCAGGCGCACGCCGAGGAGTTCGCGGACGACCCCGACGTGGTGGTCCCCGCGGTGGTGCACCAGTGCGATCAGGTGCTGGTCACGGAGTGGATCGACGGCGTCCCGCTCTCCGAGGTGATCGCGGACGGCAGCACGGAGCAGCGCGACCGCGCCGGCCAGCTCCTGGCCCGCTTCCTGTTCTCCGGTCCGGCCCGCACCGGACTGCTGCACGCCGACCCGCATCCGGGCAACTTCCGGCTGCTGCCCGACGGCGAGGGCAGCTGGCGTCTGGGCGTCCTGGACTTCGGCACCGTCGACCGCCTCCCGGGGGGCCTGCCGACACCGATCGGCGAATCCCTGCGCCTGACCCTCGAAGGCAGGGCCGACGAGGTCTACGAGCTGCTGTGCGCCGAGGGCTTCGTCAAGGAGTCCATAGAGCTGGATCCGGACGCGGTCCTGGACTATCTCCTGCCGATCATCGAACCGGCCCAGGTGGAGGAGTTCACCTTCACCCGCTCCTGGATGCGCAGCCAGGCGGCCCGCATCGCCGACCCGCGCTCCCCCGCCTACCAGCTGGGCAAACAGCTCAATCTGCCCCCGGCGTACCTCCTCATACACCGGGTCACCCTGAGCACCATCGGGGTCCTGTGCCAGCTCGGGGCGACGGTACGGCTGCGCGAGGAGCTCCAGGAATGGCTGCCGGGGTTCATGCCCGGGGAGACGACGGAGGAGCCGGCGGCAGAGGCGTGAGCACTCAGCGATATACAACCGAGCGGTTGCGCGAGGGATACGCGCACGTGCAACCTTTTGGTAGCACTTCCTGACGAGAAGAGGTTGCCATGACCCCCGACACGATCGAACGCGGCATAGTGATCAACGCTTCGCCGGAACGGGTCTGGACGGTGCTCACCGAGCCCGCGTTCCTCGGTCGCTGGTTCGGCAGCGGGGAGCCGGTCAAGATCGACCTGCGCCCCGGTGGTCTGCTGCTCTTCGATCACGGCGTCCATGGCGCCATCCCCGCCCGCATCGAGCGGGTCGAGCCACCTCGCGTCCTGTCCTGGCGGTGGTCCCAGGGTGCCGCCGGAGAGGAACCGGACGACACCAATGCCACCCTGGTGGAATTCACCCTGGCCGCGGACGGCCCCGCCGGAGGTACCCGGCTCACCATGGTCGAGAGCGGCTTCGCGCGACTCGTGCTGCCGGGCGACGAGGCCGCCGTCCGCCACCGCGCCAACAGCCAGAACTGGCCCGGCAAGCTCGATCACCTGCGCACGGACTGCGAACACCCCGCTCCATGACCACCAGCACCGACACCGAACCGGCCCCGGAAGACGTCCTGGTGGCCCTGGCTGATCCGATCCGCCGTCAGATCCTCGCCACCCTCACCGCGCAGGGCGGAGCCACATCGACATCGCTGGCGGCGGGCCTTCCCGTCACCCGGCAAGCGGTGGCCAAACACCTGGCCGTCCTCGACCGTGCCGGGCTCGTCCGTGCCCACCGCACCGGACGCGAGGTGCGCTACGAGGCCGAACTGCACCCGCTGAGACGAGCGACACGCTGGATGGACGCGCTGGCCACCCAGTGGGAACACCGGCTGCGAGCGATCAAGGACCTGGCGGAGGAACCCCCCGGGCCCTGAACACCGCGTTCCGTCAGACACCTCCGCCCGGCACGACGCACCGCGGGGGCCGGTCCGTGCGGACGACGCTGTTGGCTTAATCCCCGGCCCTGATGCTTCGCCCCGTCGTTATGCGGCGGGGCGAAGTGCTGCCAGTGGGCTGGTGCGGGTCCGGGCGCG
>NZ_JBIAVN010000026.1:0-57012 GCF_042894285.1 Streptomyces sp. NPDC001544
GTGGGGGCCCCTCCCGCTCGAGCGAAGTCGAGAGTGGGGGAGTGCGTGCCAGACCCCGCGACCCCGGCGTGATCCACAAGACACCCCCTAGGGCGCCGAGCGGTCACGGACGTCGTGCCACGAAGACGAACTCCTGTCCCGGCCGGTCGGGCGCGTCGCGAATGCCCTCCACCTCGTAGCCGTGCGTGACCAAGTCCCGCTCGACCTCTTCCCGCTCCCGGAAACGCAGCGTCGAATCCGAGGTCAGTACCTGTCCGTCCGCGGCGAACACGAAGGTCCAGCGGAAGGTCACCAGGGGCAGGCTCTTGCGGACCAGTTGGACCCAGCTCTCGACGGAGCCGACGCCCGGAACCTCTGTCACGCGGTGGGAGATCTCGCGGGTCCACTCCTCCCAAGCCCGTCGGGCCGGATCCCGGGTCTCGAAGACGAGATGTCCACCGGGCCGCAGTGCCTCGTAGGCTCCCCGCAGCGTCTTCTGCCACGTCCCAGGATCGACGATGGCCTGGGCGACATTCGCCGTCATCGTCACCAGGTCGACCTGCAGCGGCGGTAGATCCGCGGCGTCACCGCGGACCCAACGCACTCGCTCGCTGCCCGGTTTGGCCCGTGCGACGTCGATGGACGCCGACGCGGGATCGACACCGACGGCCTCGATCCCGCGGTCGGCCAGGAGAAGTGCGAACACTCCTGTGCCGCAGCCGATGTCCAGCACGTGGCGCGCCCCGAACTCCTCCGCCATCTCGAGGTAGGCGTCGAGATCGCTGCGGTCGGGGTCGAGCGGATCGTAGATCGCGGCGAGCCGGGGGTGCCCGAAGCATTCGTCAGCCATGCCGGAGAACGTATGGGGAACCGGCCCCGATGACTACTTGGTTTCGCCGGCAGCAGCGGCCTTGCCGTGCGCCTCAGCCGGCCCGCACCAGAGCGATCCCGGCCTCCTCCTTGGTCCGGGCCCGTCGCAGCAGCACCACGAGGGCCGTGCACTGCACAGCCATGGCGAGCGCATGCTGCGCGTCGCCCGGGCCACCGGGACGGCGGAGCGGGAATGGCTGCGCGAGGCCATCGACACGCTCAGCCGAACCGCGCCCTGACGCGTGCCGCCGGGCAGCGATGTCCTCACGGGTGCCGCCGGCCGTATCCGGCGATGCCGTCGTCGGGTGCGTCCGGCAGGGCGATGCGGGCGGTGATGCGTTTGCCCACCGGTTCCCGCACCACCTCGAAGCCCTGGGTGACGGCCATCACGATCTCCAGGCCGTGCTGCCCCACCCGGCCCGGGTCCGCCGCCCGCGCCACCGGCAGCGCCGGATCGCCGTCCCACACCGTCACCTCGACCAGGCCCCCGGCGATCGCCAGCTCCATCAGCACCGGGCCCGGCGCGTACTTGCGGGCGTTGGTGACCAGCTCGCTCACCACCAGCCGGGTCAGATCCGTGGCACGGGCCGACACCGCCAGCCCGTGCTCCGCCTGCACCCGGGCCAGGAATCGGGCCGCCGCCTCACGAGCCTCCGCGATGCAGCCACCGTCACCCTGCAGGGCTACCGTGGCCCGGACCGGCTCAGCCTCCGGCGTGGCACCGTCGTCACCCACAGGCACTGATTCCACAAAGGCCGCCCTCACCCTTCACCCCCGGCAGCTACCCGCCGGCTCGCACCCCACACCTGTCCGGCCTGCCCGACCCGCCCCGCCCAGGCCCTTCGACCCCGTAGTATGCGGGTCAGCCTGCCGGGAGAACCGGTCCGTAAGTATCTCCGACAGTGCCGAGGGGAAGCGTGGCGGACTCCGACAAAGCGTATGAGCCCTACCGTCTGTCGGTCGTGTCCACCATCACCGACGGCATTCGCGTGCTGACCGTGGCCGGCGAGATCGACCACGACACCGCCCAGCCTCTGCGCCAGGCCCTGGACATCTCCCGCCTGGGTTCCCCGCCGCGTGTGGTGATCGACATGCGGCAGGTCACCTTCATGGACTCCGCCGGCATCAACCTGCTCGTCACCGCCCGCCGGGCCACGTCCGGGCAGCACGGCTGGCTCCGCCTGGCGGGGGCACCCGAATCCGTCATGCGCACCCTGCGCATCGTGGAACTCGACACGATCATCGACTGCCATCCCACCCTCCGCGACGCCCTGCAGCCGTGACCGCCCCGCCCAGGTCATGGGCGGGGCGGTCACGGAGCGCAGGAAAGCCGCAGCCCGGTCAGCCCGCGGGCAGGGGGAAGCCGACCGCCATGCCGTCGGAGCCCGTGGCCAGCAGATCGTAGGTTTCGGTCAGGTGCAGCAGACGTGCCGGCTGGTGCTGCAGGCCGGTGACGAGGAGCCGGCCCCCTTCGTCAAGGAGGCGTCGGCGCAGCTGCAGCAGCAGGTTCAGGCCGCTGGAGTCCATGAAAGGCACTCCCGAGACGTCCACCTGCAGCGTCCTTCCGCCGAGCGGGGTGGCCAGAGTGGCCCGTACGAGTTCGGGACAGGAGCCGAGATCTATCTCTCCGGCTACGGTGATCACGGTGCGGTCGGCGTACTGCTGAGTGAGCACGGCGAAATCGGTCATGGTTCGCCCCTCTATTCCGGGGTCGAGCCCATAACGCCCCGTGGCCTGAGGCATCAAGCGCGCGGCTAGGGCCACGCATGGTCGAGCAAGCCACCCGTACCGCGTCCCGGTCACCGAAGTGACCTCAAGGGCGGCGCGGGGCCTCTCACCAAACCAGGCTGGTCAGCCCTCAGCGTCCCACAGGACAGCCGGTTTGCACCAACCCCGGACCGGGCCCGCTGCGGGCGGGGCACCGCGAGCGGTCGGCCGGTGGACGTCACCGGCCGGTGAGCGTGTCAGACGACGGGCGGAGGCGGCTCACCGCCGTCGCGCAGAGTGAAGATCTGGTCGAGACCGACCATGGCGAGGACACGCAGGAGCGTGGGCGGAACAGCGGTCAGCACGATGTCGCCGTCGGCGGCCTGGGCGTGCTGGCGTGCGGCGAGCAGGGCGGTGATGCCGGTGGAGTCGCAGAACTGCAGATCGGACAGATCGAGGTTCAGGACCTGGCCGGGCTCCAGGGCCAGGGACTCGACCTGACGTCGCAGCGCGGCGGCCTGCTCGTAGTCGAGTTCGCCGGCCACCCGCAGGACGGGGCCGTCGACGGCGTCGTGGTGGGTGATGTGCAGCGGGGTCATCGTGGGTGATTCGTTGCCGGGCGGTTGTCGGACTGGGTTGCGGGGACGCCGAGGGCGAGCAGTGCGGTGTCGTCGTTGAGTCCGTCGCCGAAGCCGTCCAGCAGCTCGGTCAGTGCGGTGATCACCGCCTGGGGAGCGGCGGGCGCCTGGGCGGCGGCAAAGACGAGAAGGGCCTCTTCTCCGTAGAGGCTGTCGCGGGTCGGGCCGGTGCGGGCTTCGGTGAGGCCGTCGCTGTAGAGCAGCAGGGTGTCACCGGGGGCCAGGGTGGTTGTGACGGTGGCGAACGGGGCCTTGGGCAGGGCGCCGACGAGCAGGCCCCCTGGGGTGGGCAGGAAATGGGCCTGACCGTCGGCCCGGAGGATGAGCGCCGGCGGGTGGCCGCCGGAGCCGAGGCGGACCGTCATGCTGCCGTCCGCGCCAGGGTCGAGGATGCCGAATATGCAAGTGCAGTAACGCGGGTTGCCGCCGGCCGTGTACCGCTCGTGCAGGACGGCGTTCAGCGTGGTCAGCGCGGCGTCGGGCTCGGGGTCGTGGTGGGCGGCGGCACGCAGGGTGTAGCGGGTCAGGGAGGTCAGGGCGGCGGCCTGGGGACCCTTGCCGCACACGTCGCCGAGGAAGAAGGCCCAGCGCTCGCCGTCGATGGGGAACAGGTCGTAGAAGTCGCCGCCCAGTTGGTCGGGAGATGCCGTGTGGTAGTAGACGGCCGTTTCCAGCCCGGGCAGCTTCGGCAGGGTGTCGGGCAGAAGGGACTTCTGCAGTACGGCGAGCGCGTCGGCCAGTCGTTGCCGGTCGGCCTCGGCCTGCCGACGGGCCTGCTCCGCCTCCGCGCGGGCCCGTTCGGCTTCGGCGCGGGCCCGTTCGGCGTCCTGACGGCGGCGTAGCAGTTCCTCCTCGTACGCGCGCCGGTCTGCGGCGTCGAAGACGGTGGTGCGGATGAGCAGGGGTTCGCCCTCGCTGCCGTGCTTGACGACGGAGGAGACCAGCACCGGCAGGCGGCCGCCCTGGGCGTTCTTCATCTCCAGGGCGATGCCGCGGAGTTCGCCCTGCATGCGCAGCAGCGGCGCGAAGTGCGTCTCGTGGTACAGCTTTCCGCCGACGGTCAGCAGATCCACGAAGCGCTTGCGTCCCACCACGGCCGAGCGTTCCAGGCCCAGCCAGTGCAGCAGCGTGGTGTTGATCTTGGCGATGGTGCCGTCCATGAGTGTGGACAGGTAGCCACACGGAGCCGACTCGTACAGTTCTTCGACGCTGTCCTCCAAAAGAGCGGTGAACGCCGCGTCCATGGCCTCGTCGTCGCCTGTCTCGGACGGCTCGGGCAAGCCGTCCGTGCGACACATCACGACCAGCTCTGCAGGAAGTCGATGATCGCCTCGGCGGTGGCTTCCGGAGCGCTCAGCTGGGGGCAGTGCCCGGTGGCGGCGAGGGTGACCAGGCGGGAGGAGGGGATCGCGGCGTGCACGTAGGCGCCGACCTCACGCGGAGCGATGGCGTCCTGAGAGCACTCCAGCACCAGGGTCGGCACGCTCACGCTCTTCAGATCGTTCCGGCTGTCGGACAGGAAGGTGGTGCGGGCGAAGACGCGGGCGATGTCGGGGTCGGTGGCGCAGAAGCTGTTGGTCAGCTCCTGCCCCAGCTCCGGCCGTTCCGGGTTGCCCATGATCACCAGGGCCATGGCGGAGGACCAGCCGAGGTAGTTCGACTCCAGAGAGGCCAGCAGCTCGTCGATGTCCTCCGCGGTGAAGCCGCCGCGATAGCCGTCGTCGTCGATGTAGCACGGCGAGGGGGCCACCATCACCAGGGATCCGATCCGCTCCGGCGCGGCCTGCGCCGCCAGCACCCCGATCATGGCGCTGACCGAGTGCCCCACGAACACCGCCCGCTTCAGGTCCAGCGCGGCACAGACCTCGGTCACGTCCTGGGCGTAACCGTCGAGCGAGGAGTACCGCTCCTGGCTCCAGGCGGAGAGGTCGGACCCGCCGGAGCCGACGTAGTCGAACAGCACCACGCGATACCGCTCGGCCAGCGTCGGCACGATCAGGCGCCACATGTTCTGATCACAGCCGAACCCATGCGCCAGAACCACCACCGGCGCGTCGGCGGGACCCGTGACCGTCACATTGTTCCTCCGGCGAACATCCATGCGGGACATCCTCTCACCTGCCCCGAGATGCTCGAGAGGGTGGTCATGGACCTTTCACCAACGCTCCGGGCCCCGAGTGCCCGGCCCGATGGATCCCTTCGCCACGGCAGGTGCCGACGTACCGCCTCAAAGGGGTCGGTCGACGGCCGGGGCGGCGGCGTACTCCTCGTCGGTGACGGGGGTCAGCCAGTGCACGACGTCGTGGTCGGAGTCGCTCTCGTTGATGGCCAGGTGGACCATCAGCCGGTTCGGCGCTGCGCCGTGCCAGTGTTCCTCGTCGGCCTCGAACAGGACGCGGTCACCGGGACGGATGACCTCGACCGGTCCGCCCCGGCGCTGGCACAGGCCGACTCCCTCGGTGACGAAGACGGTCTGGCTCAGCGGGTGGCGGTGCCAGTGGGTGCGCGCGCCGGGCATGAAGTGCACCAGGTTGGCGGTGACACGGGACGGCTCGGGCGCGGCGGCGACGGCGTCGATGTAGACGTCGCCCGTGAACCAGTCGGCAGGGCCCTTGACGGTGTCGATCGAGCTTCGGGTGATCTGCAAGGTCGTTTCCCCCTCTCGGGTCAGGGCTTCAGCAGCGCCTTGATGGCGCGCCGCTCGTCCATCGCCTTGTAGCCCTCGGCGACCTGCTCCAGGGGCAGGGTGAGGTCGAAGACCTTGCCGGGGTCGATGCGACCGGTCAGGACGCGGTCGATCAGATCGGGCAGGTAGCGGCGCACGGGGGCGGGGCCGCCGCGCAGGCCGACGTGGGAGAAGAACAGCTCCTGGCCGTCGACCTGCACCCCGTGGGGGACGCCGACGAAGCCGACGCCGCCGCCCGGCCGCGCCGCGTGCAGGGCCTGCTGCATGGCCTGGGCGGTGCCGACGCATTCCAGCACCGCATCGGCGCCGATCCCGTCGGTGAGGTCCTTGATCCGCGCGACACCCTCCTCGCCACGTTCGGTGACGATGTGGGTGGCACCGAACTCCCGGGCGAGCTTCTGGCGGCTCTCGTGGCGGCTCATGACGATGATCCGCTCCGCGCCCCTCTCCTTCGCCGCGATCACCGCGCACAGTCCGACCGCTCCGTCGCCGACCACCACGGCCGTGGAGCCGGGCTCGACCTCGGCGGCGTCGGCGGCCCACCAGCCCGTGCCCATCACGTCGGAGACGGCCAGCAGGCCGGGCCAGAACTCCTCGCCCGGCACCTCGTCGGTGGCGACCAGCGTGCCCTGGGCGTTGGGTATGCGGATGTACTCGGCCTGGCAGGTGCTCATGAACTCGCGGTCCACGCAGTTGGACTGGAAGCCGGCCAGGCAGTTGGCGCAGGTGTTGTCCGAGGTGGCGAAGGAGCCGACGACGAACTGGCCGGGCTTGACCGCGGTGACCCCGGCTCCGACCTCCTCCACGAAGCCGACGTACTCGTGCCCCATCGGGTGAGCCTCGTCGGTCGAGTCCAGGCCACGCCAGGGCCACAGGTCGGAGCCGCACACACAGGTGACCGCCGTGCGGATGATCGCATCGGTCGGCTTGAGGATCTTCGGATCGCCGAGAGTCTCGAAACGCACATCGCCGGGGGCGTGGATCACTGCTCCGCGCATGAGGGAATTCCTTACGTGCTGAGGGTCGGGCCGCTCGTGCCCGTGTGCGGTTGCGTACCGGGCATGGAAGGGCGACGCTCCGCTGCCCTTGCCTCCCGGGCGGGCACGACCGGCGTGTGGCGACATGTGCGCCGCGGCCGAGAAGTGCCACGCCTCTTCAGGTAACCGGTTTTCCTCCTGGGCAACGAGTTACCGGTGAAAGGTGTACTGCCAGTACATCCCTCCCGCGGCGAGCAGGCCGTACGGTCGAGGTGTGGACAACCGTGACGAGGTCCGCGAGTTCCTCACCTCGCGGCGGGCGAAGATCACTCCGGAGCGGGCCGGGCTGCCCGCCGGTTCCCGGCGCCGCGTGCCCGGGCTGCGCAGGAGCGAGGTCGCCGCCTTGGCCGACATGAGCGTCGAGTACTACGCGAAACTGGAGCGGGGCAACCTCCCCGGCGTCTCCCCGTCCGTCCTCGAGGCCGTCGCCCGTGCCCTGCAGCTGGACGATGCCGAACGTGCCTATCTGCTTCATCTGGCCCAGGCCGCCGACGGATCCGACGTCCTCACCCGCCCGCGGCGCCGTACCACGCGGCAGTGGACACCGCATCGCAGTCTGCAGTGGACCCTTGACGCGATCACCGCGGGGCCCGCCTTCGTCCGCAACGGCCGGCTGGACCTGCTCGCCGCCAACCAGCTCGCCCGCGCCTTCTACGCCGACGTCTACGCCGGCCCCCACAACCACGCGAATCTCGCCCGTTTCAACTTCCTCGACCCCCTCTCCCGCCGGTTCCATCCCGACTGGGAGCTCTTCGCCGACATGGCGGTGGCCATCCTGCGCACCGAGGCCGGCCGCAACCCCCACGACAAGGACCTGCACGACCTCGTCGGCGAACTGTCCACCCGGAGCGAGGAGTTCCGCACCCGCTGGGGATCCCACAACGTCCGCCACCACGGAACCGGCGTCAAACGGTTCCACCACCCGGCCGTCGGCGACCTCACCCTCGCCTTCGAGGGCCTGGAGATGGCGGCCGAACCCGGTCTCACCCTGACCGTGTACACCGCCGAACCCGGCTCGCCCTCCGAAGAGGGCCTCCGCCTGCTGGCCTCCTGGGCGGCCACCGAAGAGGCCGGTTCACCCACACGGCATTCCGCCGGCTGAAGGACTTCAGGAGACGACCACATGCGAGGAGCAGCCATGTGCGCCACCGGTGGCGGCCCGTCGGGGACGCCGTCTTGAGCCGGATCCTGGTGACCGGTTCCGCCGACGGCCTCGGACGTGCCGCGGCGCAGTCACTGCTGTCCGCGGGGCACGAGGTCGTGGTGCACGCCCGGAACGAGCAGCGCGCCGCGAGCCTCGACCCGCTCGTCGAGCGAGGAGCGGACATCGTCGTGGGCGACTTCGCTCAGCGTGACGCCGTACGCCGCCTCGCCGCCGAGCTGCGTGACGCGGGGCCGCTCGACGCGGTCGTCCACAACGCCGGCGTGTGGAGCGGACCTGCGGTGATGCCGGTCAATGTCATCGCGCCGTACCTGCTCACAGCACTGCTGCGGGAGCCGCGGCGGCTGGTGTACCTCAGCAGCAGTTCGCACTTCGGCGGGCGTCCCTCGCTCGACGGGGTCGACTGGCGGGGCCGGAGCGCGGGGTCGTACTCCGACAGCAAGCTGTTCGTGACGACGCTCGCGGCCGCGGTGGCGCGGCTGCGCCCCGGGGTGCTGAGCAACGCGGTGGATCCGGGCTGGGTGCCGACCAGGATGGGCGGCCCCGACGCCCCGGACGATCTCGAGCTTGGCCATGAGACCCAGGAATGGCTGGCCGTCGGCCACGACCGTCAGGCCCTGACGACCGGCGGGTACTGGTACCACCGCCGGCAGCTGCAGCCGCACCGTGCCGTCCACGACGAGGCGTTCCAGGACCGCCTCCTGCGGACGCTGGCCGAGGAGACGGGCACCGCGCTCGACTGATCACGGGTGTGCGAGCCGCGCGTCGGTCCGGCGTCGGCCACCGGCGAGCGGTGCTTCCACGTCGGGGTCGAGCTCCGCCCATGCGGTCGCGACGGCGTCGAGGAACTCGGCCCGGTCCGTGCCCGGCTGCTACGCGTGGGCGTTGGCGGCGCTCCAACCCGCCACCCCGAGGATGCGTCACGTGCGGCGACTCAGCTCTCCGCGGCCGTGCGCCCGTCCTGATCGGTGGTGCCGGGGGCGAGCAGAATTCGTCGGCACCGCCCATATCGGCTACCTGCCGGGCGCACGCATCCTGGGCCTGTCCAAGCTGGCCCGTGTGGTCGAACACTTCGCGTGCCGCCCTCAGGTGCAGGAACGCCTGACGAAACAGGTCGCCCACTGGCTGCAGACCCACCTGGAACCCAAGGGCGTCGGTGTGGTGATCGAGGCCGAGCACTCCTGCATGACACTGCGCGGGGTGCAGGCCACGGGTTCCAGCACCATGACCTCCACGCTGCTGGGCCTGCTGCGTTCCGATGCCCGCTCCCGCAGCGAATTCCTCGCCCTGGCCGGCGTGACCTCCTGACCCGCACCGCACCGCGCCGCGCACAGCCCGGCGTGGCGGCAGTCGCCCAGCGGCTGTGCACCATCACGTTCCGGTGCCGACCACGCCCTCGCCGCAACCGGCGAAACGGGCCGGACGCTGCCGCTGTTCGCAACACCCTTACCGGCCGGGTTACTTGGGGATCCGGATGTCGCCGATAGGCCAGTCCTGGCGGGGTATCCGGGAAGCGACAGCGGTATGCCGACACTCGCGGGAGGTACGTGCCGTGCACGCCTTGAGGCGCTGGTTCGATCACAGTCTCACCGCCCACGCGGTCCTGGTCTTGCTGATGGTGGTGGGGGTCACCGCGCTGATCCGCCGGGACGGGCATCCGGTGTCGTGGTTGCTGCACGGCGTGCTCTACACCGCCCTCGCCGTCTCGTTCACGGCCGTGCAGCGCCGACGGATCAGCCGCGCGGTCGGCACCGACCCGCGAGGAGTCGCCGAGCTCAACGTGAAGATCCGGCGCCGTGAGGTGCCGAGCGATCCCGAGGAGCAGGCGGCGATGCGCCGGCTGGTCGCCGAGCAACTGGGGCGGATGGAGCGTGGGGGCCGGTGGCTGCCCTACTGGCTGGGCTTCCTGGGCCTGGTCGCGGCCGGCATGCTCGCCCTGGGGGTGGCCTCCGACTCGTTGACCTTTCCGCTCATCTTCACATTCTGTGTGGTCGGGCTCTGCGGCTGGGTCCTGTGGATGCGTCCCCGGTCCATGGAGCGCTGCCGCTTCATGCGCTCGGCTCTGCAGGGCCGAAGCGAACGGGTGTAGGAAGCGGCGGCGCCGCCGGTCAGCGGCGTCTTCGGTGACCGAATTCCTCTCATCCGCCGGTAGTACGGCCGATCCTTCGCGTGCATGATGCCCCTCGGCGCGGCCCCGGCGAAGATCACCCTGCAGATCTTCCCGCTCCCGTACGCAGAGAGGCTGTGCAGACAACCATGCTCTTAAGCCGTCGGTACCCAGGACGTCCGGCCCCGGCGAGGCGGGGATGGACAGTCGCCGTGGCCTGTGCCGCCGCCCTTGTCGTCCCTTCGGCCGCTCTGCTCCCCCAGGCGCAGGCAGCGACCCGTTCCACCGCCACCCCGGCCGCTTCGCACCGGTCGGCCCCGGACCGGGCACGCCTGACCGACGCGTTGAACGCCATCCACACCGCGGGCATGTACGGCGCCTACGCGGCCGTGCGGGACGGTGACGGCGTGTGGCGCGGCGCCACCGGTGTCGCCGACCGGGACACCGGCCGTCCCGCGACACCGGGCATGGAGCACCGGATCGGCAGCATCTCCAAGTCGATGACCGCCGTCGCCCTGCTCCAGCAGGTCGCCGCGGGACGCCTCGACCTGGACGCACCCCTGTCCCGCTACCTTCCCGGCCTGGTCCCCGGTCGGCGCGGCGACCGGATCACCGTGCGCATGGTGCTGAACCACACCAGCGGTATCGGGGACTACGTCCCCTATGCGTTCCCCTCGTTGCAGACGCTGGACACGAGCAGCCTCGACGAGTTCCGCTTCCGGCACATCTCCCCCGAGCAGCTCGTCCGGATGGGGGTGCAGGCTCCGCCGACCGGAGAGCCCGGCGAGCATTGGTCGTACTCCAACACGAACTACATCATCGCGGGTCTGCTGCTCGGCAAGCTCACCGGTGAGGACCCCGAGCGGTACATCACCCGCCACGTCATCCGCCGGGCCGCGCTGCGGCACACCTACTTCCCCACCGGCCCGCGCATCAAGGGTCCGCATGCCAAGCTGTACGAGTCCTTCTACGGACTGATCGACCCGCCGCGCGACTACAGCGTCTACGACATGTCCTGGGTGGGAACCGCCGGCGCGGTCGTCTCCACCATGGCGGACCTCGACCGCTTCTACCGGGCGCTGTTCACGGGCCGGCTGATCCCGGCCGCCGAGCTCGCCGAGATGAAGAAGACGGTTCCGATGACCGATTCCCAGGGCAACGTGGTCGGCCACTACGGCCTGGCGCTCATGCGGTACGACTGGGGCTGCGGTACGTTCTGGGGCCACACGGGCGCGGTGTTCGGCGCCGAGACACTGGCGATCTCGAGCCAGGACGGCCGACGTCAGATGGCCCTCGGCTACAACCTGTCGAAGTACGACAAGCTCGGAGCGGACGGCACCGTGCCCGCGGGCCCCATCGACGCTGCCATCAACACGTTCGTGGCCACATCGCTGTGCCGTCCGGCCACCGGTTCACCGGACCTGCGGCCGGCCGACGTGGACCACGTCCTGGCGCCGGGGAGCTCTCTCGACGGAGAGTGAGCGCGGCCGTCTCGACGCGCTCTCCCGTGGCAGGGGCGTCGGCGAACGTGCCGCTCGTTCATGTTCGTTCCGCACCGACCTCCGGTGACGGTGGCATGCGCCGGCCGCGGCCCGAGGGGCTCGCGGGCGGCGCATCTTCAGTCATGAGCCGGGCGGCGGCCGGCGGCGCGGCCGTCACGCATGTCAGTCCGACAGCCGGTGGACCTGCCGCGTCTCGATCAGTGCGGCTGCCATCAGCTCTGGGTCCAGGGTTGAGGAGTCGGTGAGGCGGGCGGCGGCCGCGTAGGAGTTGAGCATCGCCTTCGTGACGCGCAGCGCGGTCGCCGGCCGGCGGATGATGGGCTTGACCCATGCTTCGACCGCGGAGTCGAGTTGGGGCGCAGGGGCCACTTTCTGCAGGAGCGACAGGGAAAGGGCCTCCTCGGCGTCGAAGGAACGGCCCGTCAGTATGAGTTCGCGGGCGCGGGCGGCGCCGACTTCGCTGAGGAGGCGGGGCAGAAGGCCGCCCCATGCGGTGGGCAGGCCGAGGGCGAGCTCGGGCAGCCGGAAGGTCGCCGTGTCGGTGCTGACGCGCAGGTCGCAGGCGAGGGCGAGGGCGAGGCCGGCGCCGATCGCCTTGCCTTGGATGCGGGCGATGGTGACCGCGGGGTTGCCCGTGAGGCTGTCACAGACGCGGCGGGCGCGGTGCCCGGACGCCCGGATGCCGCTGCCGCCGGGGTCGAGGCCCAGGTGCTCGGTGTACTCGGTGCGGTCCCCGCCGAGGCAGAAGTCCTGACCGGCTCCGGCCAGCACGACCACCTGGATGTGCGGTTCCTGCCGGTCCAGCACCGACTGGAGGTCCTCCAGCATGGCGTCGGTGACGGCGTTGCCCTGGTCGGGGGTGTTGAGCTCGATCGTCAGGACGGGCCCCCGCCGACGCACACGCAGTGTCTTCAGCTCCAGTTGTGTCTCGAGTTCCGGGGAGTTCGTCATGTGCTTACCTTCAGGGAGGTCACTCTCCGGAAGACCATCCGGGGAGCGTAGGTGGGTGCGGACACCGGGCGCAACGTCTCGAAGCGGCCGAGGAGTTCGGTGAGGAGCGTGCGGGCCTCGAGGCGGGCGAGCGCGGCGCCGATGCAGTAGTGGGCACCTCCGCCGAAGGTCATGTGCGAGCCCTTGCGCAGGATGTCGAAGCGCTCCGGGTTCTCGTTGCGCCGTGGATCGTGGGCCGCCGCGCCGTACATCACGTGGACCATCTGGTCCTTGGCGATCGGTGTGCCGGCCAGCACGGTGTCCTCGGCGGCGATCCGGGTGTTGAGGTGGATGGGCGGGTCGTACCGCAGGGCTTCTTCTATCGCGCCGTCGACATGCTCGGGGTGCCGGCGCAGCCACCGCCACTGGTCTGCGTCTTGGCCGAGGAACCAGACGGCGTTGGCGAGCAGGGTCGCCGAGTTCTCCAGGGAGGCGATCGTGATGAACATGGTCAGGTCGTAGACGGTCTCGTCCGCGGCTGCCGGATCGTCCGGGAACTGCTCGTCCCAGTGGCGGATCCAGCCGGAGACGACATCGTTGCCGGGGGCCGCGCGGCGTTCCCGGATGAGGCCGGTGAAGAACTCCCGCATCTCGGCGGTCGCCTGGGCGGAGACGTCGAGCTCGCTCTTCGTGGGCAGCAGCTCCTGGGAATGGACCTGGCGGTGAGTGAAGTCGAGGACGTGCGCGTGGTGGCGGGCGGGGATGCCGAGCCATTCGCCGACGGTGAGGACCGGTAACGGGTCACCGACGATGGTGACGAAGTCGGCCTCACCGTCGCGGCGTATTCGCTCGGCCAGTTCGTCGACGAGCCGTTTGGCCTGCGCGGAGACACCGGGCGCCAGGGCAGCGAGTGAAGTGCGGTCGAAGGCATTGCCCAGGCTGCGGCGTTGCTGTGTGTGCGTGGGCGGGTTGAGCCGGAACAGGGCCCGGCTGATGGCCTGTGTCGCGGGTGTCTGCCAGCGTTCGGCGTTGGGCTGGCGTGCTTGCCAGGCGAGGTCCGGGGCGAGCCAGGTCCTGCCGCGCAGGACCTGGTTGCAGACGTCGTACCCGGTGGCCAGGTAGCCGCCCCACGGGGCGGGGACGACATCACCGAGGGCGCGGAGCTGGTGCCACACGGGTTGTGGGTTGCTCTGTCCCTCAGGGGATCGCAGGCGCCGGATGAGGGAGATGACGGCTCTGCGGTCGAGGGTGGTGCCGGTTGTGTCGCCGACGACGGTCACGCGGAGCTCCTCTTGGCTGGGCGTTACCGGTTACCGGCGGAATCTACCCTTCACCACTCCCTTGTCATGCACCCGCCTGTGTTGCTCTGGTCACTTTCGGTGCAGCGCGTCACACGCGGAACAGATCGAGGAACTGCTTCCAGATTCCCTTCCTCGCCGACGTCTGGGCAGTGGCCGCGGGGGTTTCGGGCACTCGCGCGGTCTGCGGCGCGGGATGCCGGGCGGCGGGCGGAAGTGCCGCCGCCATGCGGGTCGCCGGAGTCGGGCTGAACGTGACGGGCAGGTCGGCCAGGGCCCGGTGGAAGGGGCCGGGCCGCCACTGCAGTTCGTGCGCGGGCACCGCGAGGGAGACGTCGGGCAGCGCGTTGAGGAGCTGTTCGATGGCCGTGCTCGCGACGACCTGGGCGGCGCCCCGGGCCGGGCAGGCGTGCGGCCCGGCCCCCCAGGAGAGGTGGGCTCCCCTGCTGTCGCCCTGGTCCGCTGTGGTGAGGGCCAGGTCGCGGTTGGCGCCGGCGAAGCTGATGACGACGGGACTGTTCGCCTCAGCCACCAGGCCCCCGAGGTCGACGTCGCGCAACGGGTAGTGGGTGGCGTAGTTGGCGATCGGCGGGTCGTTCAGCAGCACGTGGTCGAGTGCTTCGTCGATCTGCATACTGCGCCCGTCGCCGCCCCCCTGCGTAAGAAGCCGGAGCAGCGCGTTGGCGATGAGGTTGCGTTCGGGTTCCACGCCCGCCCCCATCAGCATCACCAACTGGTCCTTGAGCTCCTCGTCGTTGAGCCCGGCGGGATGCTGGATGAGCCATGAGGTCATGTCGTCGCCCGGCTCGCGGCGCTTGAGACTGATCAGCTCCATGAGGGCGGCGGTGAGGTCGTCGTTGGCGCGCAGGGCGTCCCGGCCGTCGAAGAGTGCGGACATCGCACTGGTGACGGTGTCACCGATGTCGGCCGGGCAGCCGAAGAGCTTGTTGAACAGCAGCAGCGGAAGCAGCTTCGCGTAGTCGTGGATCAGATCCGCCTGGCCGCGCTCGCTGAACTTGTCGATGAGGTAGGCGGCGATCGGTTCGACGTCGCGGCGGATCCGCGTGACGTTGAGGCGGTCGAGGCTCTCGGTGACCGCCTTGCGCAGCCGCAGGTGTACGGCGCCGTCGGTGAACAGGCAGTTGGGCCGGTAGCCCATCATGGCCAGGACGGGGCTGTCGAGCGGGACGCGTCCTTCGTTGAGCGCGGCCCAGCGGCGTGCGTCGCGCGCGAAGAGAGAGGTGTTCTGCAGCACCCGCAGGGCCATCTCGTGGCCGACGATCAGCGTGGCGTCGACACCGGGAGCGAGTTCGACCGGACCGGCCGGGCCGTGCTCCCTGATCTGGTCGTAGACCTTCTGCGGATCGGCCGCGAAGGTGCCGTCGTACATCGGGCATCTGGCCGGGTGGGAGGCGCCCGTGCTGTAAACGTCCATGTCAGAGTCCTTTGCAGGCCCGGACGGCTGGGTCCGGGCCGAAGATGGCGGGTCAGGCTGCGCGGTCGAGCAGATGGCGGACCAGGGTGATCAGAGCCTGCGCGGAGGATTGCTGGTCGCGGGCGTCGCAGTGGATGACGGGTGTGTCGGGGAGCAGGTCGAGGGCCTCGCGGATCTCCTCGGCGTCGAAGTGCTTGCCCTGCTCGAAGGTGTTGACGGCGATCGCGTAGTCGAGGCCGTACTTCTCGATCAGGTCGATCACGGGGAACGACTCCTCCAGACGTGCGGGGTCGACCAGGAGAAGGGTGCCGAGTGCGCCGCGGGCCATGTCCTCCCACAGCTGGACGAAGCGCTGCTGACCGGGTGTGCCGAACAGGTACAGGACCAGTTCGTTGCTCAGGGTCAGGCGGCCGAAGTCGAGGGCGACCGTGGTGGTCACCTTGTCCGGTGCCCCCTGCAGGTCGTCGACGTGCAGGGACGCCTTCGTCATCTTCTCCTCGGTGCGCAGGGGCGTGATCTCCGACAGGGACCCGATGAAAGTCGTCTTGCCCACGGCGAAATGCCCCACGACCAGGATCTTCGCAGCGGTGCGCACCTCGTCCGAGACGTAGATGGAGCCGTTCGCCCTGGGCTCAGCCGATGTTGAGGTTTTCCAGTCCATGCAGGACCTCCAGGAGGATCGCTCTGTCGACGTGCTGGGCGCGAGCCGGTGCGGCCCGCTGCAGGAGATGGCCCTGTTCGGATAAATCGGTCAGCAACAGGCGGGTCACACCGACCGGCAGCCCCAGATGGCCGGCGACCTCGGCGACGGAGAGGTAACCGCCGGCGCACAGGTCCCAGATGGCCCGCACTTCGGGGCCGGCTCCGAGCGGCAGGTTCCGGCCGGGAGCCAGTTGGACCAGTGTGTGGAGCGCCAGCCGGTCCTCAGCCGGAAGACGGCGGCCGCCGGTGATGACGTAGGAGCGGACGAAGTCGCTGGTGACCGGAGCGTCCTCGCCGGGCCTGGTCATGCGTCAGCACCGGAGTTGAGGCGGGGCGTGGCGCTCAGCCCGCTCTTCATGGCGCTCGCGGTCTTCTGCATGCGCATCGACATCGCCTCCATGTCGACGTCCAGCGCTGCCGAGACGGCCAGGTAGGAGCCGCTGCCCCCGGCGATGAGGAAGATCCATCCACCGTCGAACTCGATCAGCGTCTGCTTCCAGACGCCCTTGCCGGCGCCGACGAAGGGCGCGACGCTCCGGCACAGGGACTGGATGGAGCTCATGGCGGCGGCGTTCCGCTCGGCGTCGTCGCGCAGGATCTCCCTGGAGCGTTGCATCAGCAGTCCGTCGGCCGAGACCAGGATGGCGTGGCGGGCCCCGCGCACCTCGAGCACGTCATCCATCACCCACGACAGGTCGGGATTCACTGGTTTCCTTCCTCGATGTCCGATGCCCGCCCGAGCTGTGTTCCGCGCGCGAAAGCCCCGATGCGCGTCGCCGTTTCCTCGCTGTGCTCCACCGGCTCGGGTGCCTGCCTGGTGGCCGGCTGCTCGGCGACGGCCCGGCGCCTGCGCCGGGGCAGACCGCCGGTGGTGCGCCCGACGACGAGCGACGGTCCGCGCACGGGGGCCGGTGCCGGGATCACGGGTGCTTCGTAGAAACTGTCGTGCTCGGCCGGCTGGGGCTCCGGGGCATCTGCTGTCAGGAGGTTCTCGGGCACGCGCAGGACGGCCCGCACGCCGCCGTAGGGAGAGACCTTGTCGACCGAGACGAAGAACCCGTAGCGGGCGGCGAGCATGCCGCACACGGCGAAGCCGAACTTGGGCGGCTCGCCCAGGCTCGTGATGTCCACGGGGCCCTTCGCGGACAGCAGGCTCATGGCCCGCGCCTCGGTCTCGGGGTCGAGTCCCAGACCGGCGTCGTCCACGATCAGGCACACGCCCGTGGGAACGGACTGGATGTTGATCTCGACGGGGGTGCCGGGGGCGCTGTACTTGGTCGCGTTGTCCAGCAGTTCGGCCAGCACCATGGCCACGGGCTCCACCGCTTTGCTCGTGATGGAGACGTTGGCCTGTGAGTGGACGGTGACGCGCCCGAAGTCACGGATGCGGCCCTGGGCGCTGCGGGCGACGTCGTACACGGTGGCGTTGTGCTCGCGCCGGCCCAGCCAGCCGCCGCACAGAACCGAGATGCCCTTGGTACGGCGGGCGAACTGGTTGCCCATGTGGTCGACCTTCATCAGGTCGGCGAGCACCTCGTTGTCGTCGCCGTACTTCTGCTGCAGGCCGTCGAGTGTGGCCAGCAGTTCCTCGGCGAGGGTGGAGAGCGTTCCCGCCGCCGACTTCACGGTGGCCTTGGTGGCCGACTCGGCGTCCCGGCGCACCTCCTCCAGCTCGTTCGCGTGCCGGGCGCTCTGGCCGGCATGAGCCGCCTGCATCTGGCCGTTCTGAGCCTGCGCCAACGTGAGGTTGGACTGCAGACTGCTGTTGTGTGCACGGAGTTTGATGTTCGTTCTTCGCGCCCGTACCACTGCGAAGGATGCAGCGATGAGCACGACAAGCAAGATCCACAGGAGTGGATCATCGATCAATGACGTCATGAGACTCTCTTCAAGTCGCCTCGCGTCGGGAGCCTGACCGTTAACGGGACCCCGGGGCATCTCCGACCCCATGGGGTCGCGGACCGCCGGCGGACCAACAGTTACTCCTTCGCGATGGGGCCCTAGAGACTGTTCCGCGTACGCGTGTATGACGCGCCGTCAGCCCACTAAAAGTGGAATGATCGTATCAGCAGCCACACAGTCAACGGGCGTAGAGCAGAGGCTATTTGACGACCTTCACAAAGGTCTCCCACCTCCGCATGATCGACGACGCGCGCCGTTGTGCGCGTGGCCGGACGGCGGACACCAAGTCGGCCAGGTGGGCTCCGACGATGCGGGCGCGCCGATCTCCAGTCGGGCGTCGTGGTCTGCCGTGCCGGGTCGGCGGCCATGAGCCGCGGACCGGCCGTGGTCTGCGCGGCGTCGCTCGGGCGGGGTGCGCCGACAGGTTCATCCATCGGGCCGGCGAAGGCACCGTCAATCCCCCTATGGCCCTGCCTGTACGTTTGTCCCGTCGGATGGGAGTGGAATGCAGCCCGGACAGTCTGAAGAGGAGACCGGCGCCGCTGGGCTTGCGGCACGGCTACGGCACGTCTACTGGATCGGCGGCGGGAGCGGCGCGGGCAAATCGACGATCGCCCGTCGGCTCGCCGACCGCCATGGGTGGCGGCTGTACTCCACCGACGACGTGATGCGGGACCATGCCGGGCGGACCACGCCCGAGCAGGCGCCCTTTCTGCACGAGTTCATGGCCATGGACATGGACGACCGATGGGTGAGCCGGCCTCCGCACGTCATGCTGGAGACATTCCACTGGTTCCGGGGCGAGGGCTTCGGCCTGATCATCGAGGACCTTCTTCGCCTGCCGCAGCAACCATGCGTCATCGTCGAGGGCTTCCGGCTGCTGCCCCACCTCGTGAAGCCTCTGCTCACTGCTCCTGAGCACGCCGTCTGGCTCCTTCCCACCCCTGACTTCCGCCGGACCGCCCTCCGCAGTCGAAGCGTGCCCGGGGAGGGATTCGTGTGGAGGACCAGCGATCCGGCGAAGGCCGACCGCAATATCGCCGAACGCGATCACATGTTCACGAGGCGCCTTCACGAGGAAACCTCGCGTCTCGGACTGCACGCCGTGCAGGTCGAGACCACGATGACGGAAGACGATCTCGCCGAGCAGGTGACGAGGGTGTTCCGACTCTGACGTCGGCGGGGCTTTGGTCACAGCTTCGTGAGGCGGACGACCCGATCAGCTACGCGGGATCGATCTCGCCGGCCTCCGTCGCCCCGGGCGTCTTCCGAGGCGGCGACGCGGTCATCCGCTTCTCGAACCAGTGGTGGGCGTACGGTTCGTCGTTGAAGGCGGGGACCTCCCGGAAGCCGAAGGAACGGTAGAGGCCGATCGCGGCGCCGAGCGCCTTGTTGGTGTCCAGGCGCAGCGCCTCGCAGCCGTGCTCGGCGGCCCGCGCCTGGAGTTCGGTCAGGAACCGGCGGCCGAGGCCCAGTCGTCTGGCCCGGGGCGCGACCCACATGCGCTTGATCTCTGCCGGAGCCCCCGGCGGCAGCTTCAGACCCCCACAGCCGACGGGTTCGCCGTGCAGTCGCGCGAGCAGGAACAGGCCGCGCGGCGGCCGGAGTTCACCCGCGTCGGGCAGCAGACTGCGCGCCGGATCGAAGCCGGTGTCGAGGCGCTCCTGCAGCTCGGCGAAGTAGGAGAACAGGCAGCTCCGGGCGTCGGGGTGGTCGGGGTCGACGACCTCCAGAGTGACCGTCGCCGCGGTCAGCAAGCGGTCGACCTCGGCCATGGCCGAGACCAGTCGGGCGCGCTGTTCGCTGTTGAGCGGCCTGAGCAGAGAACCGGCCAGCTCGTCGCTGCGGCCGTCGAGCAGGGTGCGCTCCGCTCGGCCTTCGGCGGTGAGCCGCACGGTGCGCACCCGTTTGTCCTGGCGCTGAGGCTCGACCGTCACCAGGCCGTCCCTTTCGAGGGAGCGCAGCAGTCGGCTGACGTACCCGGAGTCGAGCCCGAGACGCTCACGCAGGCGCCGCACGTCCTGGCCCTGCTCGCCGATCTCCCAGAGCAGCCGCGCCTCCCCCACCGCACGGTCACGACCCAGGTAGTGGTCGTGGAGCACACCCACGCGTTCGGTGACGGTGCGGTTGAAGCGCCGCACCTGGTCGATCTGTCCCGCATCCATTCTCTGACTATAGTCAGAGAATGAGGAGCGGGTGCAACTACGGCTACTTGTTCTAGTATGTTGCAAACAACTGCGACTGCCAGGAGAGTCCTTGTGAAGCGCTCCGCCCGAGTCTCGTTGATCGCCGCCCTCCCCTACGGCTGCGCGCTGGCCGTCGACCTCGCCCTGTTCACCATGGCGCGGCGCCGTCTGCCCGACCGGATGGCGACGCACTTCACCCCTGCCGGAGAAGCGGACGGATTCACCGGTAGCGGTGTGTTCATCACGGTGAGTGCGGTGCTGCTCACCGTGATCGCCGGGATCTTGGCTGTGCTCCTGGCCCGGGCCAGGACGCGGAGCGTCTGGCTCCTCGTGACCGCGTACGCGGTCGCCGGGCTGATGGGCTCGGTCTTCGTCTCCGTACAGCTGGTGAACCACGGGGTGCACGGCGATGCCTCCGCCGTCCGGCTCCCGCCTTGGCATCTGGCGATCGCGCTCGGGGTGGCGGCGGCGTGCGCCGGGGCCGGTGGGCTGGCCGCCCGTACCCTCCCACCCGTTGAACCGGCCCCGGCATCCGCACAGGACACGCGCCTCGATCTGGCCGACGGTGAACTGGCCGCCTGGGCACGCGGGACGGGCTCCTGGCCGCTCGGCATCACGGGCCTGGCGCTGACGGCCGGGGCCTTCGCCCTCATCCCCTTCACGGGGTTGCTCGTCGGCTGTCCGCTGCTGTTGGGCGGCCTGCTCAGCCTCTGCTTCGCCCGGCTGCACGTCACCGTGGGCCGCCAAGGGCTGACGGTGACGCCGGGGCGACTCCCCTGGCCCCGGATCCGCCTACCGCTGGACGCGATGACCCACGCATCGCACCGGGACGTCCATGCCATCGGTGATTTCGGCGGCTGGGGCTACCGGATACGGCCCGGCGCCTCGGGCGTGATCCTCCGCTCCGGCCCGGCGCTCGTCGTACGCCGGGCCGGTGGGCGGGAGTTCGCCGTGACCGTCGACGACGCGGCCACCGCGGCCGCCCTGCTCAACACTCTGATCGCCCGGCGAGAGGCGCGCTGACGTGCTGTTCCGCGTAGACCCCGGATCGTCCGTACCGCTCGGGGAGCAGATCGCCGCAGGCGTCCGGCGGGCCGTCGCCGACGGAGAGGTGGCCCCGGGCGAGCGGCTGCCGCCGGCCCGGTCGCTTGCGGAGTCCCTCGGCGTCAACCTCCACACCGTCCTGCGCGGGTACCAACGTCTGCGCGACGAAGGGCTGATCGAGCTGCGCCGCGGACGCGGCGCGGTGGTGCTGGCCGGCACCCCGGCCCGCGCCCGCCTCCTGGAGCAGGTGCGTTCACTCGTGTCCGAGGCCCGTGCCCTGGGCCTCTCCGAGGACGAGGTGCTGGGGCTCGTACGCGACGGGCTCGGTGGCAGCCGGGCGTGAGCGGAGAGCCGCCGCCTACGACCCGCCGCCGAAGAAGCCGGACTTCAGATCCCCGATGATGGCGTCGAGTGGATGCCCACTGACGATGAACGGCCCGCTCCATGGTGCGCTGAGTGCGAAGAGCAGGGCCAGGCTCAGCCCGACCACGCTCGCGATGCCCGCGATGAGCAGTGATGTCCGCAGGCTGCTGCGGAAGACCAGCGCGCCGGCGTTCACGATCAGGGCCAGTCCGCTGACCACGAGCGTGAGGATGTAGAGCAGGGGGACGTCGCGCGAGGCGGCTGCGATGCGGGCGCGACGGCTGCTGGTGACGGCGTCCAGGGAAACCAGCAGCTCCGTACCGGTCGGACTGCCCAGCTCGGGCCGCGCCGCCTCGCTGCGCACGGTCCGCTCCAGCCGCGCGATCGCGCTGCCGGTGGCCGGGTCGTCACCGGACGCCGCAGCCGCGCCCTGCCACTCCTTGGCACGTGTGGCCTGCAAGTAGTCCAGCAGTGCCGCATGGATCGGCTTCGCATCGACCCGCGGACTCGTCGCCGCCCACGCCAGGCGTGAGGTAGCAGCCGCCTCATCGCTCACCAACCCCTCCGCCGCGCGCAGATACCCGGCTTCACTGGCCAGGGTGAGCGCGGCGAAGATCGCGAAGGCGGCGCCGAGTGTCGGCATCAGAGGCGTGACGATCTGCGGTACCCGGTCGTGTTCTCCGACCGGTACGAGCGCCCGGACGGCGATCCGCGCCAGAACCGCGACCAGCAGGGCGAGCGAGAGCCCGCCCACGACCAGCACCACCGCCGGCAGCGACGTCAACCAGCTCACCAGATCACCCACAGCGCGTTGCCACGAGTACCACACGGCGGCGGCACACCGGCCCCGCTACCCGGAGGTCCTCGTCGGTCCATTCCACGGAGCGCTCATGATCACAGGCCGGGGACCGCTGAAGCGCGCGACGCCCGGAGCGGAGCCTCGGTTGTTGACCCGGACGAACGGGCGTCGTGCGGCCGGTTGGCCGAGGGCCTCGGTCTTCCCGAGCGGCGACGCCCGAGCGCCCCGCTCAGGTGGGAAGGAGGGAGTCGTCCTGCGGGCGCGCGCCGGGCAGCCGGTGGCGCGCGGCGATGAGAGCGGCGTCGATGTCGCGGGTGCCCGTGGCCACACAGAGGCTGTACGCGATGTCGTCCATCCGCCGCTGTACCTCCGGGCTGCCTTCTTCGGCGTGCAGCAGGCGCAGCACGTCGTACTGCTCGATGAGGTTCTGGAGGACGGCAGGGTGTGCCATGAGCATCAGGTGTCTTCCCCTTCTCCCGCGATCACGTGGGTTACGCCGACCCGTCTACCCGGGGTTCGGGCCGCCATACTCGCGCGTCGCGCGGCAGGCGCGGGGCCAGCGCGAGCATGCCCGGGACCGTGAGAAGGGCGAGCGCGGCGATGACGTACCAGGGAGCCGCACTCGACACCTCGAACAAGGCGGAGAACAGCAGTGGGGCGACGACTGTCGCGATCGCGAAGGAGTACTGGAAGACAGCGATGTAACGCCCCCGGACGTCCGCGGGCGCGGCATCCGCGGACAGCGCGTTCGACACGGGGGAATGGACGAGCTGAGCCGCCGAGTAGCAGAGCACGGCCACGGTGAGGCAAGGGACCCACAGCGCCCTCGGCATCCAGAGCGGGCCCGCTGTCAGGCACGCCCACAAGGCCCACAGAACACCGGCCAGGCACAACGACATGTGCCGTAGCAGCGGCCGGATCACGCGGACGACCGAGGTCTGGAGCACGGCCTGGACGACCGTGTTCATCGCCAGCAGCGGACCGACCGCCCAGGTCATGGACGGCAGACGGCGCTCGACGAACGGTGGGAGGGCGATGCTCAGCATGACGTTGCACAGTGCGAACGCCGTGTTCAGCGCCACGAGCGCCAGGTAGGGGCGGTCGGCCCAAAGCACCCGGTAACCGCGACTGCCCAGCTCCACGCCCGTCTGCTCCTCGGGGCCGGGGCCGGGGCCGACCGGCAGAGTGGCGCTGCGCGGTACCGCCCGTCCGAGCAGCAGGGCGGCCGCCGCCAGCAGACCGGCACAGGCGCCGATCGCCCCTCGGTACACCAGGCCCGACTTCGCCGACATGGCCACGCCCGCGACGACGGCCCCGATGCCGTAACCCGCCGCGCGCAACGAGCCGATGACGCCGAACCACCGCTCGCGGGAGCGGCCGCCCGGATCACGGTCGGACATGTTGCTGACGAGGGTGAAGGCGGAGGACCAGAAGGCCCGCTGTCCGAGCGACGTGACGGTCGCGGCGAGGAGTACCGCGGCGCCGTTGCGGACCATCAGGTACCCCAGGAAACCGGCGGCCTGGAGCAGTTGCGCCACCAGTACGATCGGCTTGGGCCCGAGCCGGTCGACCAGGCTGCCGATCCACAGCGGCAGGGGCAGGGACAGCACTCCGGCCAGGGTCAGGAGCGTGCCCACCCGCACCAGCGACGCTCCGGAGCTCGCCGACAGGTAGACCATGGACAACGGGATGAAAAGCCCGTTCACCACGGAGTCGACCATCAGTACGAGGAATACGGCGCCTCCGGCCGTGTTCCGTCGCGCCGCCGCGCGGCGGGTGCCCGGTGGACCGGCTCGGCCTACCGGCCGCCGGGCCGTCCGCCTGCCGGGCCGAGCCAATATCGCCACCCCCACCGGATTCACCGCTCGCTCAGCGGGTGTCCGTCTCGCCACCGGTCACGGCGATGACTTCCCCGGTGGTGTCACTCGAATCCGCGTCCGAGGCGGGAAAGTCATAGTCGCATCGCCCTCACCGAGGTACGGCAGCGCAGCCATGACCAGATGGAAGTAGGCGTAGGCGTCGGTCTTGAAACGTCCGGTCCCACGGGGCCCGGTGCGTGCCTCGGTCTCCTGCTCGGGCGTCCCGGAGCTGCGCGGGCGCCCGTGCCGGGGAGCGGACGCAGGCACCCCGGAACGCGGAGGAACTGGTGGCCGGGATCGCCGCCTTCGTCGAGCAGCGGCTGACGGGAGACGGACGGCGGCGCTCTCTCGCGCGCTACGCGTGCGCCATCGAGAGCGTCCATCACCCCGAACTGCGCGAGATCCTCGTGCCCCGGGGGGACGCGGGCCGGCAGGTCGTGCACGACTTCCTGGCCGCGCAAGGCGTCGTGGACGTCGACGCCCGTACCGTCACGCTGCTGACGTGCGTGGACGGACTGGTCTTCGATCGCCTGGTCGGCGGCGGAAGCGTGTCCGTGCAGGAGATCCGCGGGCTGGTGGCGGCGGCACTCCGCTGACCTCGGCTTCCTTTCCGGCTCCTCGCGGCGGACGCGGGCCGGCGACGCCCTGGTCACCCCTCCGGCGTCGGCTCCGGGCGCGGGTGACGGGCCCGGATCCGGGCCCTCCGGAACGGGCCGCCACCGCTGCTGTCGTACTGCGGCTCGTCGAAGCCGGCCCAGTACGCCGGCTCACCCGGCCCTCGCTTGTGCGCTGCTGACGGGCTCCGGCGCGCCCACGGCATCGATGCTGCCCGGGAACTCCGCCTGCCGCGGCCCGTCCCACGCCGGGTCACGGAGCGCCCGGACCCTGGTGCCCGGCGCCGGCGCTCCTGTCGGCCACACGTCGTCCAGGGGGACGGCCGAGGAGCTGCCCGACGCTTCCCGGTCCTGGCTCCGCGTGTCTTACGCCGTCGCGGAGGGAGCCGGGGTGGTCCGGATGGCGTCCACGAGCGCGGCCACGAGGTTCGCCCGCTCGGCCATCGTGTCCACCAGCACGAACTCGTGGTCGGCGTGGGCCCCGCCGCCGACTGCTCCGAGTCCGTCGAGCGTCGGCACCCCGAGCGCGGCCGTGAAGTTGCCGTCGCTGCCGCCGCCGACCGCAGTGCCCTCGATGCCGGGGAAAAGCCGCTGGGCCAGCGCCATGAGCTCGGCCGAGGCCGACTCGGGCATCGGGGGCCGGCCGACGGACCCCTGGACGGAGATCACGGCGCCGTCGAGGTGCGGAGTGAGGGAGGCGAAGGCGGATTCGACGCGCTCCTTCTCCTCGGCCGACTCGACCCGGACGTCGACGGACACGGTTGCCTGCGCGGGGACCACGTTGGCCTGGGTACCGGCGGAGGCGACGGCCGGGGTGACGGTCGTACCGATCTCGGGCCGGCCGAGCGCCGCGATGCCGAGCACCTGGTGCGCCGCCTCGATCAGTGCGTTCACCCCGGCCGCCGGCTCCAGACCGGCGTGTGCGGCCCGTCCGGTGATGGAGACCTCGAATGTGCCGCAGCCCTTGCGGCCGGTCTTCAGCCTCCCCCCGTCCGCCGCGCCCTCGAACACGAGCACGGCACCGCAGGCGAGGGCCCGTTCCTCGATGAGGGCCCGGGAGTGCCCCGAGCCGACCTCCTCGTCGGCGGTCACCAGGATCTCCACGCCGGAGAGATCGTCGAGCAGCGCCAGACCGTGCACGGCCTGCACCAGCCCGCCCAGCATGTCGAAGACGCCGGGGCCGGTCACCCGGCCGTCCGCCACCGTGAACGGCCGGCGCTCCAGGGTGCCGAGCGGGAAGACCGTGTCGTGGTGACCGAGGACGAGAACCTTGGGCTCGCCTCCGCCCGACCAGTGCACATGCGGCCCTGTCTCGCTCTCGACGAGGGTGGCGCGCCCGCCGAGACGGTGCTCGATGACAGCGGCGACCCCGGCGGCGGATGCCCGCAACGCGTCGAGAGCGCCCGAGGGAGACTCGATCTCGACAAGGGTCCTCAGATCCTCGAGCATCGCGTCGACACTCACGGAGGCGGTCTTCTGCATGGTCATGCCCGCAAGTTAGCCCATTGGGATGGGCCACCGGCGCCACCGGGTGAACGGTGGAACCCTGTGCCGCGCCAACCGCGGCCGGCCCCCCACGGCCGCTAGCGTCGGCTCTTGTGCTGCTCAGCTACGCCTTCGTGAACTTGAAACCCGGAGTGGGAAAGACCACCAGCGCGGTCTGGTTGGCTCATGCCCTGCACGAGACGGGCATCCCACCGCTGCTGGTGGACAGCGACCCCGCCTCCTCCGCGCTGCGCTGGAGTGAACTGGCGGGCGGCTTTCCGTTTCCGGTGGTCGCCCTTCCCGTGGGTGACGTGCACCGGCGGGTGAACGACTTCCTCGGCAACCGGCAGGCGGTGGTGTTCGACGCCCCGCAACTGGAGGACCACGCGCACATCGCCCGCAGCATCATGAGGTACGCGGGCGAGTGGATCGTGCCGGTGACTCCGGCCCCCATCGAACTGGATCGCATGGCGCCCATCGGCGGTGAGATGGGCGACATGCAGTCCCTGCGCGCCGAGCCGGCCCGAGCCGCCGTCCTGCTGAACCGCACGAACCGCCCGGACGCCACGCGCACCGGCCCCGATGCCGACGCCCGGGAAGCTCTCACCGAGCGCGGCTTCGACGTGCTGTCCACCCACATTCCACGGCTCGACCTGTACGCCCAGTCGTTCGGCAGCCCGGTCGAGGTCAAGGGCTCGGCGTACATGGATCTCGCGGACGAGCTCATCAAACGTCAGGACACCCCGTGAACCAGCGCAAGAACACCTATCGGGCGGCGCTGCGGCGCGAACCGCACGCCTCGGCGCCCCACCAGCCGAAGGTGACCCGGCTGCACACCCGATACGTCCGGGTGACCATCGAACTCGATCCCGCCCTGCACAGCGACCTCACCCGCTGGATGCCCCTTCCGGTGTCCGGACTCCTGCACGCGGGTACCGCCGTGCTGCGCCCCCTCACGACCGCCGTCAGCCGTCTAGTGTGACGGGCCGCTGTCCGCGGACGTCACGCCCGGGCGCGGTCCGGGGACGTCGCGCCTGTGCGCGTGGTGCGGGCCGCGGTGGGTGGCCGTCCGCCTGGGGCGGTCGATGAGGTGGGGAGAGGGATGCCGCACGGTTTCCCCCAGAAAGGCGTCGTCGGACGGCCGGACGCTCCAGGCGTCGTCGCGCCAGGTGAGGGAGACGATGTACAGGGGCGGTACCTCCGCCCTCCAGAAGGCGCGTGCCGGTGCGGACAGGGCGTGCACGAGCAGGGCTCTGACGACGGCCGGCTCGGCGACGGCCACGACACTGCCCGTCTGGTGGGTCAGGCTGTTGAGCCAGTGGGCGGCCCGGTGGCACAGTTGACGTACGGATTCGCCGCCGTGAGGCGCGGCATCCGGGTCCGAGAGCCAGGCGCTGAGCCCGTGCGGGTCCACGGCGGCGATGTCGGCCGCCGTGCGACCGCGCCATGACCCGTAGTCGATGTCCCGCAGTGCCGGATCCACTGTGGTCCCGAGTCCGAGAGCCGACGCGGTCAGCGCGCAGCAGGGGGAGGGCGACCGCACGGCCGACGGGCGGGAAGGAGTCACCGCGCAGCCTGCGTCCGTCTCACGCAGGTCGTCGTCACGGGGAGCGCCGTGACCGAAGACCGCGTCCGCGGTCCCGTTCACGGTGTGCCCGCATACAAGTGTCAGGCGGATCGTCATGCGACTGCCCTCCTCTGGGCCCGGTGACGCCGGCGGGTGTGGCGCCGGGACACCGGTGCCGATCAGCCGTCCTGGTCACGTCCTGCCGGTCAGGGCGCGTGGTCTGCACCGACCGCGTGCTCCGCTGCGCTCCTGCCCCCAAGGGTTCGCCGACGGCGGGGCCGGAACCATCCCGCAGGGGGCCGGAAATGTTCCCGCCGGGTGGCGGGGCGACCCCCGCCACCCGGACGGTGCCGGCGGCGAGACCTGCGGGGTGTCTGCCGTCGTGGTACGAATCGGAGAGTGATCCGATGGTCAGTGGGGCACGCGTGATCCGCGTACTGGTGGTCGACGACGAGGCCCTGATCCGGACGGGCTTCCAGCGCATCCTCGACGCCGCGGACGACATCGAGGTCGTGGCCGCGGTTTCCGGTGGCGAGGCGGTGCGGACGGCGCAGGAGAGGCTCCCCGACGTCGTGCTGCTGGACATCCGCATGCCGGACGTCGACGGGCTGACCGTGCTGGCCGGGCTGCTCCGGCTGCAGCAGCCCCCGGTGGTGGCCATGCTCACGACGTTCGACATGGACGAGTACGTCGTGACCGCCCTGCGCTCGGGCGCGGCGGGTTTCCTGCTCAAGGACACCGACCCGGAGGAGCTGCCGTTCCTGGTGCGCGCCCTGGCCGACGGCGGCTCCGTACTGTCGTCGAAGGTCACCCGGACGGTGGTGGACGGATACCTGCAGGCGGGCTGTCAGGAGCGCGCCGCCCGAAGCCTCGGTCGGCTGACCGACCGCGAGCGTGCCGTGCTCGTGCTCATCGCCGAGGGACTGTCCAACGCCGACATCGCCGCCCGGATGCACCTGAGCACGGGCACGGTCAAGGACCACGTGAGTGCCGTCCTCGGCAAGCTGGAGGTGAGCAGCCGGGTCCAGGCCGCTCTGCTCGCCGAACGGGCCGGCCTCCTCAGGTGGCCCCGGGACCTGGAGCCGGGATGATGTCCCGCCGCCTCGCCGACGCGTTGCGTGACGCCGCCCTGATCGGGGTGGCACTGGTCGACGTGTGGGTCAACGTCGACACCAGCGCGCCGGTGCACCTGGCCTTCGCACTGCTCGGCGCCTGCGCGCTGGCGCTGCGCAGGCGCCTGCCGCTGCTCACGTTCGCGCTCACGCTGCCGGGCGTCCTGCTCTCGGACGCGATTTTCGCCACTCTGGCCGCCCTGTACTCGCTCGCGACCGTCACCCGGCGGCGGACTCTGCTGGCGTTCTGCGCCCTGGCGCTGACGCTCAGCGACATGACGTCCGCCTCACCCACCCTGCACCTCGACCTCTGGAACGCCTCGGCCATCATCACCCTGGGCTACACCGCGGCCACGGCGGCGGCCCCCGTCTTCCTCGGCCAGCTCGTACAGGCCCGGCGCGATCTGTCCCTGCGGCTCGACGAGATCTCCCGGGCACGTGACCACGAGCGGCGGCTGACCGAGCAGGCGATACTGGCCAAGGAGCGCGCGCAGCTCGCCCGGGAAATGCACGACGTCGTCTCCCACCAGGTGAGCCTGATCGCGGTACGGGCCGGAGCGCTGCAGGTGGGCGCGCGGGACGCCGACGCCAAGGAGGCCGCGGCCACCATCCGGCGGCTGAGCGTGCAGACACTGGACGAGCTGCGGCACATGGTCAACGTCCTGCGTGACGCGCACGGCCACCCCACGGACCTGACCCCGCAGCCGTCGCTGACCGACCTGCGGCGGCTGATCGACGCCAGCGGGATCGACACCCGTCTGAAGGCGGACCTGCCCGACGGCCTCGCGCCGGCCCTGCAGCGCGCCGTCTACCGCACCGTCCAGGAGGCGCTGACCAACGTCCGCAAACACGCGCCCGGCGCCACCGCGACCGTGCAGGCCTGCTGCGAAGGCGACACCATCCGCGTCACGGTCAGCAACACCCCGCCGGTCCGGCCCCCCTTCCCCCTGCCGAGCGCGCACTACGGTCTGGTCGGTCTGCGGCAGCGGGCCGCGCTGCTGGGTGGCACCGTGACCTCCGGTCCCACCCCCGACGGCGGCTACGAGCTCCGCCTGGAACTACCCACCGAACAGGCGCCGTGACACGGCGGCTCCCGGCTGGCCGCGGTCACGTCACGGGGGGAAAATGGTCAACAGGTGCGGAAAATCTGTATTTCTCAATACTTCTCTGTACGTGCTCCGTATATAAGTCATGACGTCAGATTCGATGCTCACGCCACGCGCGGCCCGCGGCGACACCAGAAACGGCCGGCCGGAAGGTGAACCCGCCATCGGGGAAGCACCGGCCGGCCCGGGACCTGCGACTTCCCGGCAGGTGCCGGTGCCGTGCGAAGGGAACGGCGCGCACCCACCGGAGCAGGCGCATCGCTGTGCGTGGCTGCGCAAGGGGGCGGATCCGCCTTCGGTGTCGAGGGCGGGCCCGGTCGGGCAGTCCGTCCCCGACGGGGAACATGGGCACGGGTTCCCGGCGGACCGGGCCGCGGTGGACTCCCAGGGCGTGGGCGAGATGCCCGTGTACGTGCCGCCGGCGGTCGGGGGCACGGTCATGCTGCTGATCGGGGTGCCGCAGGCCGGGATGGTCCGTGACCACCCAACGAAGGTCATGGTCCCCGGCCGGGTCCATGACCGTGCGGGGAGGTGTGGTCGATGACCGTCGAAGCCGGCGGCCGCATGCGCCGACCCGGCAGGCCCGACGACGCGGGCTTCTGGCGCGCTGTCCTCACCGGCGGCGGCGTCACCACGGTTCCACGCTGGTCCGTCGCGCCGGGGGCGGGTGTCGCGGAGCACGAGGAGGCGGTCCCCGAGGGCACGATGACCGCCGTGCACCGGCTGGCCCATGACATGGGCGTGCCGGTCGGCTCGGTCCTGCTCGCGGCACACGCCAGAGTACTGGCCGTGTTGTCCGGCGAGCCCGAGGTCACGACGGGTTACGTCGCCGAGCCGGGCGGCCGCCCGCTGCCGTGCAGGCTGACGACAGACGTCCCGTCGTGGGAGGCACTGGTCCGGGAAGCCCGGCGTGGCGAGGCGGATCTGCTGGCCCACCAGCGCTTTCCGGTCGTGGACCTCGAACGGGAGCTGGGCCTGCGGGGCCCGCTGAGCGAGGCCTCCTTCGATCCGTTCCCCGCCGACGGTGGGTCCCTTGCGGACGGGGGGTGCGATCTCCCGCCCGGCACCGTGTTGCGGGTCGGATTTGCCCGGTACCCCGGCGGGACCGTCCTGCGGTTGCGCTACCGCCGTGACGCGCTGGACGCCCCGTACGCCGCGCGGATCGCGGGATACCACCTGGCGGCGCTGCGCTTGATGACCACCGATCCGGGCGCCCCGCACCAGGCGCAGAGCCTGCTGTCCGACCCGGAGATCCGCTTCCAGCTCGACGCGCTCGCCGGTCCACGGCGAGAGCTGCCGCACCACTGTGTGCATGAACTGTTCGAGCAGCGCGTCCGGGAAGACGGGAACGCCGTCGCCCTGGTGCACGGGGCACGGCAGTGGACGTACGCGGAACTCAACGAGCGTGCCAACAAGGTGGCACGGGCTCTGCTCCTGCGCGGGGTGGGGCGCGAAGACGTCGTCGCGGTGGTGACGGAGCGCGACCCGGACTGGGCGGCCGCCGTTCTGGGGGTCTTCAAGGCCGGGGGCGTCTACCTGCCCGTCGAGCCGCACTTCCCCGCCGATCGCATGGCGCGCATGCTCCGGCGTGCCGGATGCCGGCTCGTGCTGGCCGAGCAGGGAAGCACCACCACCCTCGACCGCGCCGTGGACATGCTGCCCGAGGTGCGGACCGTGCTGGTCGAGACGGCTTACGAGGAGACGCGCGCGGCCGGGAACGTGGACATCGACGTGTCCTTGGACCAACTCGCCTACGTCTTCTTCACCTCGGGCTCCACCGGTGAACCCAAGGGGGCGATGTGCGAACACGCGGGGATGCTCAACCACATCCATGCCAAGATCGACGACTTGGGCATCGGCAAGGGGCAGGTCGTCGCCCAGACGGCGCCGCAATGCTTCGACATCTCCCTGTGGCAGCTGCTCGCGGCGCTGGTGGCCGGGGGACGGACACTGCTGGTTCCCCAAGAGGTGATCTGGGACGTCCCGCGCTACCTCGACACCGTCGTGGACGGCCGGGTCAACGTCCTGCAGGCCGTGCCCTCCTACCTCGATGCCGTGCTGTCGTTCCTGGAGCGGTGCCCACGCGCGTTGCCGGACCTGCGGTGCGTGTCGGTCACGGGTGAGGCGTTGAAGAAGGAGCTCGTGGAGCGCTGGTTCGCCGCGCAGCCGGGAGTCAGGCTCGTCAACGCCTACGGGCTCACCGAAACCTCGGACGACACCAACCACGAGGTCATGGACCGGGTGCCGGACACCGAACGGATCCCGCTGGGCCGTCCCGTCCACAATGTGCGGGTCCGCGTCGTCGACGAAAGCCTGTCGCCGGTACCGCTCGGAGCGCCCGGGGAGATCGTCTTCTGCGGAGTCTGTGTGGGCCGCGGCTATGTGAACGACCCCGAACGCACCCGCCGGTCGTTCCCGGCCGATCCCTACCGCACCGGCGAACGGCTCTACCGCAGCGGCGACTACGGCCGTTGGCTGCCCGGGGGAAAGCTGGACTTCCTCGGCCGCCGCGACAGCCAGGTCAAGATCCGGGGCTTCCGTATCGAGATCGAGGACGTGGAGAACGCCCTGCTGAAGGTGCCCGGCGTCCATGCCGGCGCGGTGGCGGTCGCCCGGGACGACGGGGGGCGGCGCCTGGTGGCCTTCTGCTGCGGTGAGCCGCCGCTCGCGGACGACGCCATGCGCGAGCAGTTGGGCAGGTGGCTGCCCGCCTACATGGTCCCTTCGGGCTTCCACTGGCGCAGTGACCTGCCGCTGACCGTGAACGGCAAGGTCGACCGCAAGGCCCTGGCCTCGCTCGCCACGGGCCTCGACAGCACCGGGCCAGGCGGCGGCACCACCGGATCGGAGCCCGGCGAGCCGCCCCGCACACCGACGGAGCAGCGCCTGGCCGCTGCCTGGGCCGCCGTGCTCGGCGTCCCGCAGCACCGGGTCGGCCGTCGCGCCCACTTCTTCGACAGTGGCGGAACCTCTCTCACCGCGGTGCGGCTCGCCATCCGGCTCGACCGCCTGGTGACCCTGAAAGACCTCACCCGGAACCCGGTCCTCGCCGACCTGGCCCGGCTGCTCGACGCGCGAGCGGCGTCGTCCCCGACCGTTGACCCCTCAACGGAGGCAATGCGAGATGCCCTTCTCACCCACCGCCCGGCCCCTCGAACCGGACCTGCGGCCCGGCCGGGTACCGGTCCTGACGACCGGCCCGACTGACGATCCGTCCCACTGGGCGGGCGAACACCAAGGCGAGCTGCGGCGCCTCGTCGCCGAGCACGGCGCCGTGCTGGTCCGCGGACTCGGTCTGCACGACCTGTCCCGGGTGACCTCGGTCTTCGGACGACTGGCCTGCGGCCTGATGGATGAAAGAGAGGCATTCGCCGCACGGCGGTCCTTCGGCAACGGGGTGTACTCGTCGTCGAAGTGGCCGCCCACCCAGCAGATGTGCATGCACCACGAGCTGAGCTACGCCCTGCGGTTCCCGGGCATGATGGAGTTCGCCTGCCTGACATCGCCGGCCGGCGGCGGAGCGACGGCCCTCGCGGACTCGCCGACCGTGCTCGACGCCCTGCCGGATGCACTGGTCGAACGGTTCGAGCGGGAAGGATGGCTGCTCATCCGGAACTACAACGACGACATCGGCGCCTCGTGGGCCGACGCGTTCGGCACCGAGGACCCTGCGGCCATCGAGGACTACTGCCGCGCCGCGGCGATCGAGTTCGCCTGGCGGCCCGACGGCGGGCTACGGACCAGGCAGCGCCGCAGCGCCGTGATCCATCACCCGCTCACGGGTCGGCGCTGCTGGTTCAACCAGATAGCGTTTCTCAGCGAGTGGACCCTGGACCCCGAGATACGCGAGTACCTGGTGGATGTCTACGGCGCCGACGGGCTGCCGTTCAACACCCGTTACGGCAACGGCGACGCGATCTCCCCGGAGACCGTCGACCTCATCAACCGGGTCTACCAGGCCGGCACCGTACGTGAACCGTGGCAGGACGGCGATCTGCTGCTGGTCGACAACGTGCGCACCGCGCACAGCAGGGAAGCCTACGAAGGACGGCGCGATGTGCTTGTCGCCCTGGCCGACCCGGTGCAACTGGCCGACTGCTCGCCGACCGTGGAGGTGGACCCTTCATGACCACCGCCTGCTCCCCCGCCCCCCGGCCGACACCGGCCGGGACGCCGCGGGTGCCGCCCTTCGCCGTCGTCTCCGGCGCTCAGGTGCAGAGTGTGCTGCAGGGCCGGGAACAGCGCATCGTGGAGCTGGTGGAGGACGTCTACCGGCTGCACGCCGAAGGGGCCACGGTGAACCCGCCCTCCTACTTCCTGCGTTTCGACGATCGTCCGACCTCGCGCATGGTCGCGCTGCCGGCGTCGCTCGGCGGCCGGACACGGGTGGACGGCCTGAAGTGGATCTCCAGCTTCCCGCAGAACACCACGGCAGGCATCCCCCGGGCATCGGCGGTTCTCATCCTCAACGACCACGACACCGGCTACCCGTTCGCGTGCATGGAGAGTTCGATCATCAGCGCCTCCCGAACGGCCGCGTCGGCGTCGCTGGCGGCCGCATGGCTCTGCCGGGACCGGCCGCGCCCGGTGAGCCTCGGCTTCGTCGGAACGGGGCTGATCGCCCGTTACATCCACACGTTCCTGGCCGGCACGGGCTGGTCGTTCGACGACATCGGCGTGTACGACCTGTCCCAGGACAACGCCACGGCCTTCCGCTGCTCCCTGGAGCAGTCCGGAGCCGCGGGGCGCATCACCGTGCACGACAGCGTGGAACAGGTGATCCGCCTGAGCGATCTGGTCGTCTTCGCCACGGTCGCCGCCCGTCCCCACGTCCACGACCCGGCATGGTTCGCGCACCGCCCTGTCGTTCTCCATGTGTCGCTGCGCGACCTGGCACCCGCGGTTCTGCTCGCGTCCGCCAACATCGTCGACGACGTCGAACACTGCCTGCGGGCCGACACGTCACCGCACCTCACCGAACGGCTCACCGGCAACCGCCGGTTCCTCGACGGCACACTGGCGGACGTCATGGGCGGGCGCGTCACACCCCCGGCGGACCGCCCCGTGGTGTTCTCACCCTTCGGGCTCGGGGTCCTGGACCTGGCCCTGGGCAAGTACGTGTACGACCGGCTCGTCGACTCCGGTGAACTGCACTTCGTCGACGACTTCTTCCATGAGCTGAACCGCTACGGATGAGCGTTCGGCGGCGCCCTCGGGCACCGAGCCGCTCTCACCAACGGAGGCCATCGTGCCAGTCATATCCGAGCCCGCCGGCTTCAACGAGGAAGATCTCTACGTCGACCTGCAGTCGATCTTCGGACGCCCGCTGTTCCTGAAGTGCGAAGGCTTCAATTTCGCCGGCTCGATCAAGCTGAAACCGGCTACGGAGATGGTCGAGGCCGCGGAGCGGGAGGGAACCATCACGCCCGACTCCATCCTGGTGGAGTCCTCGTCGGGCAACATGGGCGTGGCGCTGAGCGTGATCGCGGCCAGCAAGGGCTACCGGTTCCTGTGTGTGACCGACTCGCGCTGCAACCTGTCGACGCGGCTGTTGATGGAGGCGCTCGGCGCCCAGGTCCAGGTCGTCACCGAGCCCAGCCCGGAGAGCGGTTTTCTCGGTGCCCGTCTCGAGCACATCCGCAGGCTGTGCCTGAGGGACAAGCGGTACGTGTGGCTGAGCCAGTACACCAACGCGTACAACTGGAAGGCGCACTACCACCGGACAGCACCGGCCATCGCGCGTTGGTTCCCCCACCTCGACGTGCTGTTCGTCGGTGCGGGTACGACCGGAACGCTCATGGGGTGTGCCCGTTGGTTCCGGCGCTGGCACCGCCCCGTGCGGATCGTCGCGGTCGACACGGTCGGCTCCGTGACGTTCGGCGGAGCGCCGGGGCGCCGGATGCTCCCCGGGCTGGGCATGAGCATCCGACCACCCCTGCTGGACACCTCGTACGTGGACGAGGCGATACAGGTCGAGGAGGCCGACACCATCCGGGCCTGCCACCGACTCGCCAGCCACGGCTTCCTGTTCGGCGGCTCCACGGGCACCGTGGTCAGCGGGGCGATCGACTGGCTGTCCCGGTACGACACCCGGCCGCCCACCGCGGTGGCCATCGCGCCGGACCTCGGCGAGCGCTACCTCGACACCATCTACCAGGCCAACTGGATACACGCCCTCTACGGCGACGACATTCTGCCCGCCGATGCGCGGCCTCACGCCGGTCCCCGTCAAGCCCCGTCGGCACCCTCGGCACCGTCGGTGCGGTCGCCCGGCACACCGTAGGGGGCGTTGCCCGACGGTCACTCGTCGGGGCGGCCAACACGGCGAAAACCGCGCCGAGTTGTCGCGCATAGGACAGTACAGTCGGCCTGGTGATCACTCATCCCAAGATTCAGCTGACCATCGACTGCGCTGATCCCGAGCGACTCGCGGCATTCTGGGCCGCCGCGCTGAGGTACCAAGTCGAGCCACCGCCTGCACCGTTCGCCACCTGGCGGGCGTACTGGCTGGACCAGGGCGTGCCTGAGGAGGAACTGGGCTCGGGCGACTGCAGCGACTCCGTCGTCGATCCGAACGGCGTCGGTCCGCGGATCTGGTTCCAGCAGGTACCCGAGCCGAAGGCCGTCAAGAACCGGCTCCACCTCGATCTGGGTGTGGGCGGAGGGCGCGGCGTACCGTTCGCCACTCGCAAGGAGCGCGTGCTCGCGGAGGTGGAGCGAATCGAGAGCGCGGGCGCGTCCCGACTGCGTGTCCAGGACGCGGAGGACTCGAATTCGTTCGCCGTTGTGATGCAGGACCCGGAAGGCAACGAGTTCTGCGTTCATTGATCAGCTTGGCCCCCGCGTGGCCCGCCGTCCCGGGACCGGCGGGCCGACACCCGGAAGGGCGCCGTCGCGAGGTACCCGGAATCTACGCTTCTGCAAACCGAAACGGAAGCCCCAATTCCTCTTGACCCTTCGACCTGCGCGGAAGCACCCTGAACCCCACGCACCACAAGGGAGCACAGCAATGGGTCGGGCAACCACGACACACCGGGTCGTCGAGTACTGGACGGAGAAGGGCACCCACGTGATCTTTCCCGTCGAGCGGAACGAAGAAGTGGACCGCATGAGCGACGAGCAGCTGATCTCCAGATTCGGGGATCCTGAGGACGGGGCGGTCGCACGCATCGTCCGGTGAATCACTTCAGGTCGCGCTGGAACCAGGTGCCTGACTTGCCGCCGAGGTCTGCCGGGCCGGCCGGGCCGACCGGCACGAACCCGGACTTGGTCAGCACCCTCCGGGACGCGGCGTTCTCGAGTGCGGTGGCCGCACGCAGTGTCCGCAGCCCGTGCCGCTCCGCCGCCAGCCCGCACAGCTCGCGCACGGTCGCGGTCGCCGCGCCGCGGCCGGTGACGTGCTGCGCCACCCGGTAGCCGAGGTGGGCGGTGCCGTCCTCGAGGTCGTACAGGTTGAACCGGCCCGGTACCGGGCCGTCATCGGCGACGAGCACGTAGAAGGCGCAGATGCCGGCCTCCTGCTCGGCCAGCAGGGCGCTGTACCGTTCGGTGAACCGGTCGAAGCAGTCGTCGCCGCGGTCGGGGACCGAGGCAGCGAAGAAGGCACGGTTCGCCAGCTCGAAGGCCAGCACCGCCGGGGCATGACCGGCATCGAGTCGCTTCGGCTCAGGCACCGCGCGACTGTACCCAGGCGGGGCCTTGGGGTCACCCGAGTTTTCCGCTGACCGCTCGAGCCCGCCAGGGCCCGGGTGCGGCTCGGTCGGTCCGCGGCGGGTAGGTTCCCCCAGGAGACGACGCGGCGCGAGCAATCGGGGGGCCCATGACGAACCAGCCGCCGTACGGCCACGAGCAGCCACAGGGTTTCGGCCCCCCACCACCGCAGTACACCCCGGCGCCACCGCAGTACCCCCAGCCGCCGATGCCGCCCCAAGCGGCTCCGTCCGGCCCGGAGTTCATGGCCGTCGACCGCCACAACTCGATCGTGGTCGACGTGGAGGGCGTGGCCTTCGAGGACCACGACGTCACCGCCGAGTTCCCCTGGCAGGAGATCCGCAGTGTCCACTACAGGTCGAGCCCCTCGGGCAAGGCCCTGATGATGGCCGTCGTCCACCTCGACGGCAGGGTCTACGAGTGCGTCGTGCAGGCGAAGCCGCGCGAACTGCTGGGGCAGTGGTTCGCGCAACTGGCGGCGGTGCTGGGGTACTACCGCCCGGCGGGGTACTGAGAGCGGCATTGGGCAGGGCCGGCGCGAGTGGGTCACGACCCGACGCCGGCCTGCTCAGGCTGCTCTCCGGACCGACCGTCGCCCGCACTTCGTCACCCACCCGAATGGACCAACCACACAGCGTGAACCCCTTGTCCCCGCTGGTCCGTCCCCCGTTCGGAGTTGCGTCCGCTCGGAGGACATGAGTCGGTGGGAGTCGTGTCCCACCGGATCCCACCATCAGGAGGAGACATGGGCATCGAGCAGAAGGGCCGTTCGGCCGAGAAGCTGGGCGTCGTCTTCACGGTCCGTGTGATCGAGGGCGGCGAGCAGGGGTTCCTGGAGATGTACGAGGAACTCCGGAAATCCGTCTCGAACACCCCCGGCCACATCGTCGAGAGGCTGGGCGAACCCGTGGACGACTCTCGTCTGTGGGTGATCACCAGCGAGTGGAAGACAGCAGAGCACTTCTTCGCCTGGCAGCAGAGCGAGGAGCACCGCGCGCTGGTGGCCCCGCTGCGCCAGTGGGTCGACTCGACGCAGTCGCTGCGGTACCGGGTCGTCAAGGAGACGCGCGGGGTGTCGTCATGACCCGGGCAACGGACGGGCCCGTCGCCGTCCTCGGTCTCGGCACGATGGGCAGCGGTCTGGCCGCCCGCCTCCTCGACCAGGGCATCGCGGTCCGGGTCTGGAACCGCACCGCGGAGCGGACCGAGCCGCTCGCCGAGGCGGGCGCCCTCGTGGCGGCCCGCCCCGCCGACGCCGTCGCGGGAACGACCGCCGCCATCTGCGCCGTCGCCGACGGCGAAGCCCTGGGCGCGGTGCTGCGGGGACCGGACGGCGTGCTCGCCGACGGCCCCTACCCCGGCGTCCTGATCTGCGCCAGCACCGTCGCCCCCGAAGAGGTCGTCCAGGTGGCCGGGGGCTGCCCGTCGGTCCTGGACGTCGGCATGCTCGGCAACCGCGACCACGCCCGCGACGGCGAACTCCGGCTGTTCGTGGGAGGCGAGGAGCAGGCGTTCGACGCCGGCCGGGCACTGCTGCGCATCCTCGGCAAGGAAGTGGTCCATCTGGGCGCACTCGGCTCCGGCATGCGGGTGAAACTGCTCCTCAACCTGCTGATGGGCATAGAGGTGCAGGCCCTGGCGGAGGCCAGTGAGCTGGCGGCCGCCTGCGGACTCGACCGTCAGCTGGTCCTCAAGACGATCGCGGGCAGCGGCTTCGCCTCGCCGGTCATGGCGTTCAAGTCACGGCGCCTGGCCTCCGGCCGGTTCGACGAGCCGGACTTCCGGCTGCGCCTGATGGCCAAAGACCTCATGCTCGCTTCCAAGCAGGCAGCGGCGGTCGGCCTGCACCTGCCGCTGGCGACAGCGGCGGCGGAGACCCACGTCCGCGCCACCGAGCTCGGACTGGGCGACGAGGACTGTGCAGCGGTCACCCGCGCACTCACACCGGAACCGGGAAGCCACACGTGATCATCGACATCCACGGGCATCTGTCCCCACCCGAAGCGGCCGAACGCTTCCCCATGCCCCCGAGCCTGACCGACGTCGACGGCATGCTCGCCGCTCGCGCCGAGGCCGGGATCGACCTGACCATCATCGGCAGCCCCGTAGGGGCCGGCGCGATGGCGCGGGTCCCGGGCATCGACAACTACACGCAACCACGCGACCGGCTGCGCGGTTTCCACGCCTGGATGTCGGGCCTCATCGCCAGGTTCCCGGACCAGTTGCGCGGATACGTGTACGCCAACCCGTTCGGCGACGACGACCACCTCGAAGGGGTGCGCGAGACCTTGGCGGACCCCGCGTTCGTCGGGTTGATCACCACGTCCAGCGTCCATGGCGAACTGCTCGGCTCCCCGCGCGCCGACTCGTTCTTCGCGCTGGCCGCGGAGGCGGGCGTGCCGGTCCTGGTGCACGCCCCCGCCGAACCGGTCGGCACGGAGCGGGTCGACGAGTTCGGCTTCGTGGAGCAGATCGGCCGGTTCGGCGACGTCACCATGGGCATGGCCATGATCGCCTTCGCGGGGTGGCTGGACAAGTACCCCGGTCTGCGGCTGATCGGTGCGACCGGCGGTGGCGCGATGGCGCTGCTGCCGGAGCGCCTGCAGACGGCGGCGCGCCCCCGGCACTGGGCCGGGGGCGCGCCGCCCCCCGGCCGGGAGGGGGCCACATCCGCCCCGCCCGCGGACGTGGCGCCGGTGTCCGACCCAGCCGCGGCGCTCCGGCGCATGTACGTCGACACGAGCCCGTTCAGCGCGGCGCACCTGAGCCTCAACGCGGAGGTGCTGGGGCCCGAACGGATGCTGTTCGGCACCGACTCCCCGCCGATGGCGGCGCCGCTCGGGGAATTCATCCGCATGATCGAGAAACTGCCGGTCGACAAGGCCTCCCAGCAGCTCGTCCTCGGCGGCAACGCCGAGGCCCTCTTCGACCTCAGGAGTCGTCCGTGACCACCACGCAAGAGGCCGTCACCGCGGCCGAGCGGTGCACCCCGGAGTTCCGGCGGGACCCACACGCGGTCTACGCCCGGCTGCGGGAGACGGCGCCGGTCTGCCCCATGCGACCACCGCACGGCAACGAGACGTACCTCATCACACGGTACGAGGACGCGCGGGCCGCCCTGTCCGACCCACGGCTGAGCAAGGACATGTACGGGGCCATGGACGCCTACCGGAAGATCTTCGGTGACTCGTCCGTCGCGCTGGACGACAACATGCTGAACTCCGACCCGCCCAAGCACACCCGGCTGCGCAGGCTGGTCAACTCGGCGTTCACCCCACGGCGCGTCCAGGCGCTGCGCCCGCGGATCGAGGAGATCGTCGAGCACCTGCTCGACGAGTGCCCGACCCGGGAGCCCTTCGACCTGCTGCCCGCGTTCGCGTTCCCGCTGCCGATCACCGTGATCTGCGATCTGCTCGGCGTGCCGCCCGAGGAGCGCTCGCTGCTGCAGCGGCTGTCCACCACGGTGGCGCAGACCGGTTTCGGCGCGGAGGCCAAGCGGGCCCAGCAGCAGGCGGAGGAGGACCTGCACGCGTACTTCTCACAGCTCGTCGCGGCCAAGCGCGACCGCCCGGGCGACGATCTGCTGAGCGCGCTCACCGCGGTCCGGGACAACGACGGCGGGCTCACCGAGAACGAACTGGTCTCCACCGCGTTCCTGCTGATGTTCGCGGGGCACAAGACGACCGCGTACCTCATCGGCAACGCCGTCCATCACCTGTTGTCCCATCCGGCGCAGCTGCGCGCCGTGCGGGAGAACCCGGAGCTGCTCCGTCCGGCGGTCGAGGAGCTCGTGCGCTACGACGGCTCCGTGGAGAGCGCGACGTTCCGCTACGCCACCGAGGACGTGGAGTACGGCGGGACGCGGATCCCGAAGGGCGCCCTGGTCCAGATCGCGCTCAGCTCGGCCAACCGCGATCCGCGGAAGTTCGACGCGCCGGACCAGCTCGATGTGATGCGGCCCGGCAACGCGCAGGACGCCCATCTCGGGTTCGGGCACGGCAATCACTACTGCCTGGGAGCGCCGCTGGCCCGGTTGGAGACACAGCTGGCCCTCACCGGCCTGTTCGGCCGGTTCCCGAGGATGACTCCGGCCGGTCCCGGCGGTGAGCCGCGGTGGCTGGAGGTGCCCTTCCCGGCCTTCCGCGGCCTCGCGGAGCTGCCGGTCGTGCTCGACCCCGCCGGGTGAGCGACGCGTCGGCGGAGCGGACCCGGGCCACAGACCCGGGCCCGCTCTCATTCGTCGGTTCCGGGCTTGTCGCTCGGCAGTAGCGTCTGGCGTGCCCACAGGCTCAGCAGTACCGTCCCGCCCACCAGCAGTGGCACGGGGTCGCGGGACGTCGGAGCCAACGTGTATCCCAGCGCGGTGACCGTGCACACCACCAGGGGGATGAACGCCGCGGCGCCCTCCATGCCCAGTCGCAGGGTCGGCCTGCCGGCCACCAGGACACTCGCCCCGCCGGGTACCCACGGGCCGGCCGCGACCACCAGCAGTCCGGCGGCGACGCAGGGATCGACCAGCCGGTCCGACATCGGACCCGGGCTGTGCGGGCCGCCCGCCCACAGCCGCAGGGTGTCGCCGAGCAGGGTGAGGGACAGCCCGACGCCCCCTATCCAGAGGGTGGCCCGCTGGTCACCCCGTACGAGACGGCGCAGGGCGAACAGAAAGCTGAGGAAGACGACTTCCGCGCCCCACAGAACCCCGACCATTCCCGTCCCCACCCGCCAGCCGTCACCGGCCTTCCACAGCAGGACCCATCCCGTCATGAACACGGACCCGGCGGTGACGACCCCGTCGAAGAGGCGCCGCAGAAGGACGTGCCGGCCCGCACCCGCATCGGCCGCGACGACCAGACCGGCCATCCCCAGCCCGATCGCGAGCGTCACTCCCATGACCACCATCGAACCGAGCGCATCGCGTCCCCATGCCTGAGGGTGGGCCGAGAGGACGTTGACCGCTCCCCGGTACACGCCCCCGGATGCCCCGGAGCCCGCCAGCAGCAGCAGGCGTCTGCGGACCAGTCCGCCCACGCCGCGCGCGCGAAGCATCAGGGAGACCGTGAGCAGCCAGCAGGCGACGGACGGTCCGGAAGCGACCATCCGTGCCGCCGCACTCCCGGTCGCCCACCGCCCGCTGACGGTCAGCGCCGTTCCCAGGAGACATGCCGCCCCGATCACTCCCCAGGCTTTCGCCGTGGTCCAACGGCAGCGGTCCGCGCGGACTGCGAGTACGTCCGGCGACTTCCCCAATCCCAACATCCGGTGCGCCTTTCAACCGGCCCCCCGTCCGGATCTTCTCGCCAGACCGTAGAAGATCCGCCACCAGCGCCGAACCAAAAGGCCCGCTGATTCACTCGTACTGCGTAAGGCCCGGTTCGGCTCCCCCACCCGGGCGCTCGGGAGGCTCGATAATCGGGACGTGGCACCGCTGCTGGCCGTCTGCACCGGGTACTTCATGGTCATCCTGGACGTCACGATCATCAACGTGGCCGTGCCCGCGGTGGGCCGGGACCTGTCGGCCTCGCTGACCGGCATCCAGTGGATCACCGATGGGTACACCCTGGTCTTCGCCGGTTTCCTGATGACCGGGGGCGCCCTGGGCGACCGGCTGGGAAACCGGCGCGTCTTCTGGTCGGGCGTGGTCGTGTTCACGGTGTCCTCGGCGGCGTGTGCGTTCGCGCCGAGCGCGCCTTTCCTCGTCGCGGCCCGGCTGGTGGAAGGGCTCGGGGCGGCGCTGATCGTCCCCGGCTCCCTCGCCCTGCTCCAGGAGGCCTATCCGGTGCCGGCGGCACGCTCGCGGGCCTTCGGGCTGTGGGGGTCGATGGCGGGCATCGCGGCCTCCGCCGGACCGCTGCTGGGCGGGCTGCTGGTGTCGACGGTGGGCTGGCGGTGGGTCTTCCTCATCAATCTGCCCATCGGTGCGGTGTGCCTCCTGCTGACCTCGCGGTACGTCGCACCCTCGCCGAGGCATGCCGGCCGGGCCCTGGACTGGCCCGCGCAGTGCGCCGTGGTGGCGGCGGTGGCATCGCTGACCGCGGCGCTGAACGAGGCGGGGCGGCGCGGCTGGTCCGACCCCGCCGTCCTCTGCGGGCTGGGCCTGGCCGTGCTGGCCGTCGCGGCGTTCATGGTGCGTGAGCGGCTCGCCCGGTGTCCCGCCCTTGCGCCGCGGCTGCTGCGTTCACGCGCGATGAGCGGCGGGGCCCTCATCGGCCTGCTGTTCAACTTCGGTTTCTACGGCATGGTGTTCACCGCCAGCCTGTACTTCCAGCGCGGGCGCGGCTTCAGTGCCCTGAAGACCGGACTGGCGTTGTTCCCGGCGGTGGCGGTGACCATGTTCGCCTCTGTCCTGTCCGGCCGGCTGACCCGCCGCACCGGTGACCGTCCGCTGGTGATCTCGGGCATGCTCCTGGGCGCCGTCGGGCTGGCCGGCTGGGCCGCGGCGGGCTCCGATCCCGCCTACCCGCTGCTGGTGGCCCCGATGATGGCCACCGGGTTCGGTACGTCCTTCGCGCTCACCGGCTCGACGGCCACCGTGATGGGGGCCGCTCCCCCGGAGTACGCGGGAGCCGCCTCCGCGCTGTTCAACACCACCCGCCAGATCGGCAGTGCCACCGGCGTCGCACTCGGGGGCAGCCTGCTGGCCGTGAGCACCGACTACGGGTCCGGACAGCGCACCAGCATGGCCATCGGGTCCCTCGCCTATCTGACCGCCGCGGTCCTGGCGTGGCTGTGCGTGCCGGCCAGGGCGGACGCGGGCGGTCGCTGACCCGGCCGACCGCGGGACCCACGGTCAAGAGTTGTACATGAACGCTTGTGGGGTTCTGCGGGGCGGCGGATTATTGGCCGAATCCCGCCCGCGCACCAAGAGCACGCAGGAGTTCCCGGTGGCCGCTGGTCAAATAATCTCCGAGCCGGCCGACACGCCGGCAGCTGCCCAGGCGGAGCGGCAGAAGCTGCGCAAGCACTTCGGCCGCTTCGACATCCTCTTCTTCCTCCTCTGCACCATCGTCGGGGTGGACACCATCGGCACCGTCGCCTCGTCCGGTGCCGAGGCCTTCACCTGGCTCATCGTGCTGGCCGTCGTCTTCTTCGTGCCCTCCGCGTTGCTGACCGCCGAGCTCGGGGCCGCGTTCCCCGACGAGGGCGGTCCCTACATCTGGACCAGCCGGGCCTTCGGACGGCTCGCCGGTGCCGTCAACAACTTCCTGTACTGGATCACGAACCCGGTGTGGCTCGGCGGCACGCTGTCCGTTTCCGCCGTCACCGCCTTCACCATCTTCTTCAACGACGGGAAGGACTTGAGCACCCCGGCCTTCTACGCCTTCACCCTGGTGTTCGTCTGGCTGGGCGTGCTCGCCGCGATCCTCTCCTTCGACGTCGGCAAGTGGATTCCCACTGTGGGCGCCTGGAGCCGCTTCGTCCTGCTCGGCCTGTTCACCGTGACCGTCGTGGTGTACGGCATCCAGCACGGCCTGCACGGCTTCGGGCCCGGCGACTTCTCCCCGACGTACGCGGGATTCGTCGGCCTGGTTCCCGTCCTGATGTTCAACTACGTCGGATTCGAGCTGCCGAACACCGCGGGCGACGAGATGACCGACGCCCAGCGGGACGTGCCCTTCGCCATCTTCCGCAGCGCCGGTCTCGCCGTCGTGCTGTACGCGCTGCCGATCCTCGGCATTCTGCTCGTCCTGCCGGTCAAGGCCATTTCCGGCCTGGGCGGGTTCGTCGACGCGATCCGTGAGGTGTTCACCGTGTACGGCGGCCACGTCGCCGCCGACGGCACCGCCACGCTCAGCGGCGCGGGCAGCGTGCTCGGGGATCTCGCCGCGATCATGTTCATCCTCACGGTGCTGTCGTCCGGGGTCACTTGGATCATGGGTTCCGACCGCGCCCTCGCCGTCTCCGGCTACGACGGGGCCGCGCCTCGCTTCCTCGGCGTCATCTCAAGCCGGTTCGGCACTCCGGTACGGGTCAACATCCTCAGCGGAATGGTCTCCACCGTCGTCCTGGTCCTGGCCCACGAAATGACCGGCGGCAGCGCCGCCAAGCTCTTCGGCGCCGTCCTCGGCCTGGCCGTCTCCACCACCCTCGTCAGCTACCTGGGCATCTTCCCGGCGCTCGCGGTACTGCGCCGCAAGGCGCCGGACGTCTCGCGCCCCTACAAGGCGCCCTTCCCTCGCACCATCAGCGTGGTGCTCACCCTGTTGATCCTGTTCGCCAGTGTGCAGCTGGTCGCCCCCGGACTCGGTGACCACTGGTTCGGTTCCGACTACGCGCCGGACGGCTGGAGTTACGGCGAGCGCTGGAAGTACCTGCTGACGGAGGCCGTCCCGCTGGTGGGGTTCATGCTTCTCGGGGTGCTCTTCTGGGCGCTCGGCAGGCCGACCCGTACTTCGTCCGGCGTCAAGTCCCGGCCGGCCGGGCGCGGCGTGAGCGTACGCGGTTCGAATATGCCTTAATATCCAGAACGCCCGGACGGTGCCGCCGAACCGTGAACTGACAGGCGCCTGGCAACCAAGAATCGCGGCCCGCCGGGGCGGAACTTCTGAAGACCGGCCAGTTGCCGTGTGGCCGTGTCGAAATCGGGTGGTGCCGACTGCGCCACTGCTCAGTGGCGGTGGCAACCGCCCGTGGCGCTTCTGGTTGGAGCCGCTGTCCGGCGGCCTCGGTCGCCGGGCCTCTACCTTCAGGGAGGCCTCCATGTCGAAGTCTTCATCCACTGCCTGCGTCGAGCCCGACGCCCCCGGCCCTCGGCGGCTGGGCGGGTCCGAGGCGGTGGTGATCGTGATCATCATCTGTCTGAGCTCCGTGCTGGCAACGGTCGCCGGGATGAGCGTCCCCGACGTGCTGCGGCTGCTGGCCGGAGCCGGTGCGGTCGCTGCCCTCGTGGTCGGCCTGGTCACCGGGGCACCGCTGCGGAGCGTGCGCCGGATGCTGGGCGTACTGCTCGCCCCGCCTGTCTGAGGTGCTTGTCCGGGACTCGCAGGGGCGCGCGCGGGGGCGCGCCCCGGGCAGTCAGCGGCGGGCCGTGGCGCGCTGGGGCGGTGCTAGGCGCACGCGCTTGTCCTCGGGCGCGTTCTCGATGTCGTCGAGTTGCGCGAGGATGGTGCTGCGCAGGTCGTCGTAGTCCTCGAAGCGGTAGTCGTGGAACAGCGTGTAGCCCGTCCACATCAGATTGGCGCACACCCGCGCCGGGACCCGGCCGGTCCGGGCGCCCATGCCGACCAGCGCCACCGATCCGATGCTGCCCGGCGCCGCCTCGTTCTGCCAGTGGATCGCCCGCCGCCCGCCACGCCTCCACCACCTTCGTATTGACGTCGGTCAACACCACCCTGAGCGGCGGCTGCACGCGGTTCACGGTCATCGTCCACACTCCCATCGGGAAACGGTCCTTCCAGCGATCAGGACGCTACGAGGCGCCACTGACAACGCAGTTGGGGAATCTGCGTTGTCGTAACCCGCTGCTAGGGCCTGTCCGGCGGATCAGGTCGCAGGGCACGGGCGGTGCCTCGTCGGCGCTGGTGAGCGGGGCGAATGGGGGTGCCCCCGCGCGAGCTCGTTCGAGCGTGGGGGAGTCGGGAACCGACGACAACGCCGGTGGGGGCACCGCCCGCTCGAGCGAAGCCGAGAGTGGGGGAGGGCGTGCCGAGCCCCGCGTCTGCGGCATGATCCGCCGGACAGGCCCTGGCCTCCCGGCCATGATCGACGACGACGCTCCCGCACAGCCCGACCCGAACGATCCGCCGGCCCTCACCGACCTGTTCAAGGGCGGCGGTGAACCATGGCTTCCGCTGCTGAAGCCGGTCATCGAGGCACGGCCGGACGCGGCCACGTTCATCGGTCCGGGCCGCGGCCCGGACGTCGTTCCCGTCCGCGAACCGACCTTCCAGGCACTCAAGCCCCATCCGCCGCACAAATGGAAGGTCGTCGTCTTCGGCCAGAACCCGTACCCGCGGCCGGAGAGCGCCACCGGCATCGCCATGTTCGACAACACCTGTCTCACGAGTTCGGCAAGCGACGGGTGGACGAGGGGGCCGCGAGGCTGTCCGCGGACGCGGTCGCCGCGCTCTACCTCTACACCTGCGAATCCGCGTTCTACCGGGAGATCAACGCCGTCCTGCGCAACCCGGACCGGTCGAGGGTCGCCCCGTACCTCCCCTATCTGCGGCTGCTGTTCTCGGCGGTGTCGGGGCTTGCGGTCCGTACGGAGCCGTTGTGGCGCGGAGCGCCGCTGGACCTGCGGGCGCAGTACCCGCTCGGGCGGACCGTGACCTGGTGGGGTGTGTCCTCGTGCACGTCCGAGCTCGGGGTGGCACGGGCGTTCCTCGGCGGTCGGGGCAAGCGGACGCTCTTCGAGGTGGAACCCGTACGGGCCGTCGGCATCCGCGAGTTCTCCGCGTTCACGGGCGAGGAGGAGTTCATTCTCCTGCCGGGCACGCAGCTGAAGGTGACGGACGTGAAGGCCGAGCGCGGCGGCCTGTACACGGTGAAGCTGACCGAACTGACCGAGCAGAGCCTCGTCTCCTGACCGGCCGAGTCTCTGAGGCTGCTCAAGTCGCTTGGCAGTCGCGGGACATGACGATCACGATGATCCGCATGACGGAAATCGTGGGACTGAACAGGAAACACAACTTCGTGCTGCTCGTCCGGGACTCGGACGTGATCGCGGCGGCCCTGCGCCAGGCGCTGGCCGAGGCCTCGCCGGAGGACCGTCCGGGCCTGGAGCGTGCCGCCGCACTCGTCGAGTCCACCGCCGCCGCCCCCGAAGGCCGGCTGCGGGCCCGCTGGGTCCGCTCCCGGCTGGCCGCCGTCGGCTTCACGGGTGACATCGCCTCGGTCGCGGCGATCCGTGCGCTGCGTCGGGCGGAGCCCGCACTGAGCCTGCTGGCGGCGGTGCAGCTGCAGAAGGAGGCGGTGGCCCATCCGGAGTGAGGCACACCGCCGTCAGCCCAGCAGGTGTCGTTGCATCCAGTCCGCGGCGGTCCGGCGGAACAGGCGGCGGTTGTCCGCCCGGCGGAAGTCGTGGCCCTCCTCGCGCAGCACCAGCAGTTCCGCGTCCAGCCCGCGCTCCCTGGCCGCCCGTACGAACTGCTCCGACTCCCCCGGTGGCACGTTGGTGTCGTGCTCGCCGTGCACGGCCAGGACCGGGACACGCAGGGCGTCGATGCGGCTCATCGGCGACAGGGCCCGCAGCAGGTCCCGATCGCGTTCCGGGTGCCCGTACTTGTGGGCGGCCGACTCGGCGATCCACGGTTCGGTGCCGGCGAAGAAGGTGTTCAGGTCGGACATCCCGCAGACCGCGACGCCGGTGCGGAACAGCTCCGGATGCCACACCAGGGAGGCCATCACCAGGTATCCGCCGTACGAGCGGCCCATCACCGCGAGGCGCCGGGGATCGGCCAGGCCCTCCACGACCACGTGGGCCGCGCACGCGGCGACGTCCTCGATCGCGGCGAAGCGGCCTTCGCCCAGGTCGGCGTCGACGAAGGAGCGCCCGTAGCCGGAGGAGCCGCGGATGTCGGGGGCGAAGACGTCCAGTCCCCGGCCGAGCAGCTCGTGGTACAGCGGGTCGAGGACCGGGCGCTCCTGTTCCTCCGGTCCGCCGTGCAGATGCAGCACGCAGGGCGCGGGCTCGCCCGGGGGCCGGCCCGGCGCCCGGTAGTACCAGCCACCGAGGGGGAGGCCGTCCCCGGCGACGGGGCGGACAGGGACCGGCCGTACCGGCGGGCGGGTGCCGGGGACCGCGTCCTCGTCGCGCGAGGACCAGGCGGTCCGCAGCGCCACACCCTGGGGCAGCCACCACACGCCGGGACGCCGCCGGGATCCCGACAGTGCCACGACCGGGCCGTCGGGGTCGGCGGTGGGTGCCAGGCGGGTGACCACCTCGTGGGGCAGTGTCACGGCGCGGGACGGCCCGGCCGCCGGAGCCCGGGTCAGGGCCGTGACCTCGAGTTCGCTGACACCGCGCACGTTCCAGGAGAGCAGCGCGCTGCGTCCGTCACGGTCCAGGGCCAGCAGCTCCAGGTCGCAGTCGGCGCGGGCGGCGGCCACGGTGTGCCCCAGACGCTGTCCCCGCGCGTCGAGCCGGAGGGCGACCAAGGCGGCGTACTCGCGGTCGGTGTCGCTGCGCAGCCACACGGTGCGGCCGTCCGGGGCGAACCCGCCGATCCAGGGGTCGCCGTCGGCGACCCGGACCGCGCAGGTGACCGCGCGATCACGAGTGCGCACCACGAGCGCCTCGCGGCGGCCTCGCGGCCCCCTGCGCAGCAGGGCGAACCCGCCGTCCCGGCTCAGGTCGCACACGCGCAGCGTGGGGGCCCCGCGTTCGCTCGCCAGCAGCGTTGGTGCGTTCCCGCCCTCCGGGTCGACCAGGTACGCCGCGAGCGTCCTCGGCTCGGCTTCCCGCAGTGCCACCGTCGTGGTGAGCGGGGTTTCGCCCAGCAGGACCGCACGGCCGTCGCGGCCCCTCCAGTCTCCCGGGCGGGACTGTTCGGGCGGCTCGGACGCCCCGGGTTCGGTGACGGTCACCGCGAGGGCCGAGCCGTCGTGCCGCCAGCAGCCGAGGTACGCGGATGTGCCCGGTTGGCCGCCGGCGAGCAGTCGCCGCCCGGTGCCGTCGGGGCGTACGCACAGTACCCGGTTGAGCTCCCCGCCGCCGGGGGCGGTGGTGTAGGCGATCCAACGGCCGTCCGGCGACCAGGACACCTCGATCACCGGGTCGGGGTCGGCGTCCAGCAGGTGTACCTCCCCGCCGCCGACGGGGCCGGTCCACAGCTGCGGGACGCCGGTCCGGTCGCAGATGAAGGCGATGTACCGGCCGAGGGGGTCCACCGAGGGGTACCAGCAGCCGTGGGCCGTCAGGGGCTGCGGTACGTCGTGCGGTGCGGAGGCGTCCGCGAGGAGTACCGGCTCCGGCGCGGGGTGGACCGCCGCGGCCTGGGCGGGGCGGAGCGGTTCCTCGCCCCGCCCCGCCCGGCCGGGCAGCGGCGCGAGGGCTTCCCCGTCCCCGGTGGTGTCCCCCGCCTCGAGGACCGTGGCGCCGGGCGGAGCCGCCGGACTGCCGCCGCCCGGGCCCGTACCGGTCAGCGGATCCCGTGCGTCTGCAGCCATATCTCCAGCAGCGCTACCTGCCACAGTGTGTTCGCTCCTCGCCTGGTGCGATGCTCGTCGGGTGCCGCCAGCAGATCGGCGACGTACTCCTGGCGGAAGACTCCACGGGTTCTGGCCTCGGGTGCGGTGAGGGCGTCGCGGACCCGCTGCAGCACCGGGCCGGCCATGTGCTTGATCGCGGGGACCGGGAAGTAGCCCTTGGGCCGGTCGACGACCTCGCGCGGCAGGATCTTGCGCCCGGCGGCCTTCAGGACGCCCTTGCCGCCGTCCGCGAGCTTCAGCTCGGGCGGGCAGCAGGCGGCCAGTTCGACCAGTTCGTGGTCGAGGAACGGCACTCTCGCCTCCAGACCCCAGTCCATCGTCATGTTGTCGACGCGTTTGACGGGGTCGTCGATCATCATCACGTGGGTGTCCAGCCGCAGTTCGGCGTCCAGCGCCGTCTCGGCGCCATCGGCCGCCATGTGCTCGCGCACGAACTCCGCGGAGGCGTCGCGGTCGCACAGGAGACCGGGCCGGAGGATGCGTGACAGGTCGGCGTGCGACCGGTCGAAGTAGGTGTCGATGTACGCCTCGGCGGCGCGCTGCCGCGGCACACGCGCCATGGCCGGGTACCAGTGGTAGCCCGCGAACACCTCGTCGGCACCCTGGCCGCTCTGGACGACCTTGACCTCCTTGGCGACCTGCTCGGACAGCAGGTGGAAGGCCACCGTGTCGTGGCTCATCATGGGCTCGCTCATGGCCGCCACCGCATCGTCCAGGGCGCCGGAGACCCGGTCCGAGGGGACCATGAGCTGGTGGTGCCGGGTGTCGAAGTGGCGTGCCACGAGGTCGGAGTAGTGGAACTCGTCCCCCTCCTCACCGCCCTCGGACTCGAACCCGACGCTGAAGGTCGCCAGGTCGTCCTGCCCCTCGTCGGCCAGCAGGGCCACGATGAGGCTGGAGTCCAGGCCGCCCGAGAGCAGCACGCCCACCGGTACGTCGGCGACCATCCGGCGGCGGACCGCGGTGCGCAGGGCGTCGAGCACCGCGTCCGTCCAGTCCTCGGCGCTCATCCGGGCGTGTTCGGGGCGGCGGGTGTAGGCGGGCTGCCAGTAGCGGTGGTCCCGGTGGGTGCCGTCCGGCTCGACGACCCGCACGGTGGCCGGCGGGAGCTTGCGCACCCCCTCCAGAACCGTGCGGGGTGCCGCCACGGTCGCGTGCCAGCTGAGGTACTGGTGCAGAGCGACCGGGTCGAGCGAGGTGTCGACGTCGCCGCCGGCCAGGAGTGCGGGCAGCGAGGAGGCGAACCGGAGCCGGTCCCGGGTCGGGGCCAGGTACAGGGGTTTGATGCCGAGCCGGTCGCGGGCCAGTACCGTCCGCCCGGTGTCCTGCTCGACGATCACGAACGCGAACATGCCGTGGAAACGCTCGACACAGGCGGTTCCCCACTGCTGGTACGCCTTGAGCACCACCTCGGTGTCGGAGTCCGAGAAGAAGTCGTGACCGAGCGCCCGCAGTTCCTCGCGCAGCTCGCGGTAGTTGTAGACACAGCCGTTGAAGACACCCGCGATCCTGGCGCGGGGGTCGGCCATGGGCTGGGCGCCGCTCTCGGACAGGTCGATGATCTTCAGCCGGCGGTGGCCGAGGGCCACCGGTCCCTGGGACCACAGTCCGCGGCCGTCGGGACCGCGGGGCGCCAGCCGGTCGGTCATGCGTTCCACCGCCGCCATGTCCGGCCGTCGGCCCGAGAACCGGATCTCGCCGCTGAGCCCGCACATCAGGGGGCCTCCCTTCGCTGCCCCCCAGGCCGCCCTGGTCGTGTGACGCAGCTGCGCGGCCGGTGCGGGGGCCGGGGCGTGCCGGCTCCGGCGGGGCATGGGTGGTGGGGGGCCGAGGGGTGTTGTGTGCTGAGCATGGCGGTTCGGTTCTCCTTGGTGACGATCACGGCGAAAGACGCCGAAGCGAGTGGCCGGTGGGACGCGGGCCCTGGGCGCGGTGACGGCGAGGCCTGCGGAGTCGGACGATCAGGCGCTCACGCTCGGGGCCGGGGGCCCTCCGACGTACGGGGGGCCTGCGCGGCCGGTGTTCCCGGCCGTGGTGGCGCACGGAGGATGGATGACGGCACGCCGTGCCGCTTGTTCCCCGCGGGTCTCGGCCACCAGCAGGTCGATGGCGGCGAGGAGGTCGGCGCGCTGCGCGGCCTGTCGCAGCCGGTGGGCCGCGCTGCCACCGCGGAGTGCTTCCTCGAGCAGTCCCCGCACGGTGTCCCAGTCGCCGGACGCCTCCAGAGCCGGCCGCAGTCTGCCCACCATGCCGCGCAGCACCACGGGGGCCGGTGCCGCGCACCGGGCCACCGGGTCGACCAGATGTCCTTCCAGACCGGATCGCGCGGCACGCCAGGTAGCGGCCCGCAGCCAGTCGTGCCAGTCGTGGCGGCCGCCGTAGCCGGGGTGGTCCCGGCGCTCCAGGCACTCGCACGCGTCGCGCACCAGGGCGCGGAAGAGACCGGCGACCAGCACCACGGTCTCCACCCGCGGGCAGGCGTCGCAGATGCGCAGTTCAAGCGTCCGCTGGTGCGCCGAAGGCCGTATGTCGTGGTAGACCATGCCGGCGTCACTGATGACTCCCGAGCGGATCAGCTCCGCGAGGGCCGCCTCGTACTCCGCGGCGTCCGCGTAGCAGCCGGCCGGCCCGGCGGTCGGCCAGCGCTGCCACAGCATGGTCCGCCAGCTGGCGTACCCGGTGTCCGCGCCCAGCCAGAACGGGGAACTGGCCGAGAGGGCCAGCAGCGGCGGCAGCCACGGGGAGACCAGGCACATGGCGCGTACGGCGGTGTCCCGGTCGGGCACGTCGACATGGATCTGCGCACTGCAGATGAGCTGTTCGTCGGCGACCAGACGGTAGTCGTCGGCCATGCGCCGGTAGCGGGGATCGGCGGTGACGTCCAGGGAACGGACATGGGCCAGCGGTACCGTACCGGCGGCCACCACCGCCAGGCCGAGCGTGGTGGCCGCCGCGTCGAGCCGGCGCCGCGCCGCGGCCAGATCCTCGTACAGGCCGTCGAGTGTGCCGTGCACCCCGCTGTTGCTCTCCACGACGGTCTGCTTGAGCTCGCTGGTGAAGCCGGGTCTGTCGATGCGGGCGAGCACCTCGCCGGCGCGTGGGACGAGCTGCCCGCTCTCCACGTCCAGCACGTGGAACTCTTCTTCGGCCCCGATACGTGGTGTCACGGCTTCTCCCCTGTACGTGGTCATCGGCCTGGTCAGTGGCCGCCACCAGGTTGACCCGACGGCCGGTGTCCGCCGGTCGGCGTGGTCCGAGTGCCCCGGATCAGCCGTCGACAAGCCCGTTGTGCGGTACTACGTACCGGGACCCTCACAGATGAGCGCGCAGGGGCGGCTACGACGCGTCGCAGTCAGGGGGGTGGTCGTCCGGGGCCGGCCGCGGTGGGCGGCCGAAATCGACCTGTACCTTTTCGAAGCCCTTGAACACCTCGGTGGCGGCGTAGGTCTGGTAGGCACGGCGGTCGCCGGGGCTGAGCCGTACGCGGTCGGTGAAGGGGGTCAGCAGGCTGCGCGGCCACAGCCGCAGGGACCGTACCGCGCTCACCTCCGCTGTCAGCAGGAAGACGAGCGCACCCAGGTAGAGCCAGGCGAGCAGACCGAGGACGATGCCGAACATGCCGTAGGTCGCCGTGGCCCCGCGCAGGAGGTGGCTCACATAGTAGGAGCCGCCCCATTGCAGCACCTGCCAGGCGCAGGCGCCGCCGAGCGCGGCGCCGTACACCTGGCGCAGGGGGAGTCGGCGGTGGGTCAGTACCTGGTGGCTCAGCACGAGCAGGAACGCGTTCAGTGCGATCGCCGCGACGACCGCGGCGGCCCTGGCCCCCGTCGCCAGGCTGGTGCCGAAGACGGTTGCCGTCGACACCACCGTGGAGAGCAGAGTCGCCACGCACAGGCCCACCGCGAGTACGGTCAGGAACAGCAGCCCTTTCAGACGGGAACGCAAGGGATCCGGCCGGGCGTGCCGGGGCACGGCCCATATCTTGTTGAGCGCGTACTGCGCGGCCTGGGCCACTCCGAGAGCTCCGTAGAGGGTGCCCGCCACCCCCAGTCCCAGTGCGACGCCGCTGCCCTGCAAGGAGTGCACGCTCCGGCCGATCTGGTCGCCGATGACCGGGAACTCCCGGAGAGCGGAGTCAAGGAAGCGTTCCTGCATGGTCTGGCTGCCGCTGAGCAGAGCGCCGAGGACGGCGACGAGGATGAGCAGCAGCGGGAAGAGGGACACGAAGGAGTAGTAGGCGAGCAGGGCGGCGAGATAGGTCCCCTGGTCGTCGTAGAACTTGTAGACCACGGCAAGCGGAAACCCCGCCCAGCGGTGGCACCGCTGATACGCGTCGGCTCGTGCCAGGACTCCCATCTCGGTTCTTCTTCCGCCGGCCGGTCAGGACCGGCCCGATGGACATCCGCACCACAACCAGTACCCCGTCCGGGGCGGGAACCCACGGCCGCGCTACGTGGCAATGGTGGCCAGTCCGGCGATGCCGATGAGGTAGACGACGATGGCGGTGATGCTGTCGACCCCCATGCGCGCGTACTGGCGGCGGGGGCGGAAGACGAGCCCCGTCATGTAGACGACGGTGAGGATGATCCCGAGGGCGGTCAGGTAGATGTCGGTGTCGTGCGCGGCCGGCAGGACCGGCTTGCCGGAGATCACGGCTGCGGGGAGGAACAGCACGGGCAGGAAGGCGTTGCCGCCGAAGATGTCGCTGACGGCGAGCTGGTAGTCACCGAGTTTGGTGGAGGTCAGGCCGGTGCTGATCTCGGGAAGAGAGGTCGCCGTGGCCAGGACGGTCGCGCCGAACAGGACGCCGCTCAGACCCTGTCGGCCGAAGAACTCCTCGCCGGTGCATTCGATGACGACGCCCGCGACGAGTGTCGCCAGGGCGGCGACGGCGAAGACGAGCGCGGCACGCCGGGTGCCGACGCCCTGGTCGGTGGCGGCCTTCTCCTTCTTCCCGCGGGAATGTCCGCGCGGCTCGGGCTGGTTGTCCGGTGCGTCGCCGCCCTCGCGCCAGGGCAGTCCGCGGCCGGCCCGGTTGAGCAGCAGCAGTCCGATCAGCCACAGCACGGCGATCGCCAGGGACGCGGGGGCCACCCGGGCCGCGTACAGATCCGGGGAGAGCTGGGTCCCCATGACCACCACGGCCAGGACGACCACCACGAGCGCGCCCTCCAGGACGAGTTGGAGGCTGGCCGCCAGACGGGTCAGCGGGGCCCGGGGCCGGACTCCGGCGGCGTCGAGAACGGCCAGGACGACGGTCTGGATGGCGATCCCGCCGAGGATGTTGCCGACGGCGACGTCGAGTTGACCGGCCAGGGCGGCCGAGACCGTGATGGCGATCTCGGGCAGGTTCGTGGCGACCGCGAGGAGGACGAGCCCGCCCAGCGCGCTGCCCAGGTGGAGACGTTCGGCCAGCACGTCGGTGGTGTCGGACAACTTGATGCCTGCGTACCAGATGACGGCCGCACTGGCCACGAACAACAGCAGCAGCACCGGAGAGCTCAAAGATCCCATGGCGCGGCGAGTACCCCGTGGCGGCGTTGCATGGCATGCACATTCCCCGGGACGTCACACGGGTGACGCTCGGCCGGACTCCCGGTCGAGCGTCACCCCTCGGCGAGGCGCGAGTCGGCTGTGCGACCCGGCTTCCGACTACGCCCCGGATGCGGTGCCGGCGGGTTCGACTACCTGAGTGTCCGTCGCCGTGGCACCGGCGAAGTCCGTGTCCCCGCCGTAGGTCGCGGTGACGGTGTACGGGCTCCCCTCCGCATCGGTGTAGACGTGCGTGGCGGCGGCCACACCGCCCGCCACCGTCGCCGGGACCGTCCCCGACCCGTCGCCGAAGTCGAAGGTCACCGTCCCCGTCGGCGTCCCCGCACCCGGAGCGGTCGCCGAAACCGTCGCGGTCACCGTCACCGACTCGCCCACCACCGACGGATCCGGCGTGGAGGTCACCGTCGCCGTGGTCGCGGCCTGGCCCACCGTCTGCGTGTCCGTACCCGTGGCACCGGCGAAGTCCGTGTCCCCGCCGTAGGTCGCGGTGATCGTGTACGGGCTGCCCGC
>NZ_JBIAVN010000026.1:57108-83180 GCF_042894285.1 Streptomyces sp. NPDC001544
CGTACGCGTGGGTGACCGTGGCCACCCCGCCCACCAGAGTCCCCGTCGCGTCCGGTGACCCGTCACCGAAGTCGAAGGTCACCGTCCCCGTCGGCGTCCCCGCACCCGGAGCGGCAGCCGAAACCGTCGCGGTCACCGTCACCGGCTCGCCCACCACCGAAGGATCCGGCGTGGAGGTCACCGCGGCGGTCGTCGCGGCCTGGCCCACCGTCTGGGTGTCGGCTCCGATGGACGGGTCGAAGTCGCCGTTTCCGGCATAGGTCGCGGTGATCGTGTACGGGCTGCCCGCGGTGGCGGTGTACGCGTGCGTGACCGTGGCCACCCCGCCCACCAGAGTCCCCGTCGCGTCCGGTGACCCGTCACCGAAGTCGAAGGTCACCGTCCCCGTCGGCGTCCCCGCACCCGGAGCGGCAGCCGAAACCGTCGCGGTCACCGTCACCGGCTCGCCCACCACCGACGGATCCGGCGTGGAGGTCACCGCGGTGGTGGTGTCCGCCGCGCCGACCGAGTGGGGGTCGGTGCCCGAGGAGCCGGCGAAGCCGGTGTCTCCGCCGTAGACGGCCGTGATGGTGAACGGGCTGCCCGTCGTCGTCGTGTAGGTGTGGATGGCCGTGGCCGTGCCGCCCACGACGACTCCCGGGACCGGCGCGCTGCCGTCACCGAAGTCGAAGGTGACGGTCCCGGTCGGCGTCCCGGCGCCCGGACCGGTCGCGGACACCGTCGCCGTGGCCGTCACCTGTTCGCCCACCACCGACGGGTCGGGGGAAGACGTCACCTGGGTCGTCGTGGCCGACCGGTTCACCGTGTGGGTGTCGGTGCCGACCGAAGGGCCGAAGTTTGCGTTGCCGGTGTAGATGGCGGTGATGGTGTGTGCGCCGACCGTCAGGGCGGTGGTGGTGACGGTGGCGGTGCCGCCGGTGACGGGCGCGGTCAGGACCGGGCCGCCGCTGATGACGAAGAACACCGTCCCGCCGGGCGTACCGGCTCCGGGGGCGTTGGGCGTCACCGTGGCGGTGATCGTCACCTGCTGGCCGAAGACCGACGGGTCGGGGGTCGAGGTGACCGTGGTGGTCGTCTGGGCCGCGATCACGGTCTGGGTGTCGGTACCCGTGGAGGCGCTGAAGTCGGCGTTCCCGCTGTAGGTGGCGGTGACCGTGTACGGGCTGCCCGTGGTGCCGGTGAAGGCGTGGGTGACCGTCGCCGTGCCGCCGACCAGCGTCACCGTGTCGGCCGGTGATCCGTCCCCGTAGGTGACGATCACGTTGCCGGTCGGCGTTCCGTTGCCGGGTGCCGCGGCGGCCACCGTCACGGTGATGTTGACCGGTTGGCCGACCACCGAGGGGTCGGGGCTGGTGGCGACGGTGGTGGTGGTTCCCGCCGCGGCCACCGTCTGGGTGTCGGTGCCGGTCGAGGCGGTGAAGTCGCTGTCGCCGCTGTAGGTGGCGGTGACGGTGTACGGGCTGCCGGACGTGGAGGTGTAGGTGTGGGTGGCGGTGGCCGTACCAGCCGTGAGTGTCGCGCTCTGGGCGGGGCTGCCGTCACCGAAGGTGAAGGTGACCGTGCCCGTCGGGGACCCGGCCCCCGGAGCAGTGGGCGCGACGGTGGCGGTGAACGTCACCGGCTGGCCCACCACCGACGGATCCGGACTCGACGTGACGGTGACCTGCGTGCCGGCCGCGGTCACCGTCTGGGTGTCCGTGCCCGTCGAAGCGGCGAAGTCGTTGTTGCCGCTGTACGTCGCCGACACCGGGTACGGGCTGCCTGCGGTGCTGGTGTAGGCGTGGGTGGCCGTGGCCGTGCCGCCGACGGCCGGCACCGTCACCGTCGGGCCGCCGTCACCGAAGTCGAAGGTGACCGTGCCCGTCGGGGCCCCGGCCCCGGGAGCGGTCGGGGCGACGGTGGCGGTGAACGTCACCGGCTGCCCCACCACCGACGGATCCGGACTCGACGTGACGGTGGTCGTGGTGCCGGCCGCGGTCACCGTCTGGGTGTCCGTGCCGGCGGCGGGCAGGAAGGATGCGTCACCGCTGTAGACGGCGACGACGGTGTACGGGCCGGCCACTGTGGTGGTGTAGGCATGGGTGGCGGTGGCGGTGCCCCCGGCGACCGGCACCGTCACCGGTGCGCTGCCGTCACCGAAGTCGAAGGTGACGGTCCCCGTCGGGGTACCGGCCCCCGGAGGGGTGGGGGCGACGGTGGCGGTGAACGTCACCGGCTGCCCCACCACCGACGGATCCGGGCTCGAGGTGACGGTGACCTGCGTGCCGGCCGCGATGACCGTCTGGATGTCGGTACCGGTCGAGGTGGCGAAGTCGCTGTTCCCACCGTAGGAGGCGGTGATCGTGTACGGGCTGCCGGATGTGGAGGCGTAGGTGTGCGTGACCGTCGCCGTGCCGCCCGTCAGGGTCACCGTCTGGGCCGGGCTGCCGTCGCCGAAGTCGATCGTGACGTTTCCCGTCGGCGTGCCGGTCGCCGGTCCGACCGGTGCCACCGTCGCGGTGATGGTCACCGGCTGGCCGGCCGTCGACGGGTCCGGGGCGGATGTGACCGTGGTGGTCGTGGCCGCGGGGTGGACGGTCTGGGTGTCGGTGCCCGAGGAACCGGCGAAGTTGCCGCTCCCGGCGTAGGTCGCGGTGATGGTGTACGGACTGCCGGCCGTGGAGGTGTAGGTGTGGGTGACCGTCGCCGTGCCGCCGACGAGCGTGCCGCTCTGGGTCGGTGATCCGTCGCCGAAGTCGAAGGTGACCGTGCCCGTCGGTGTGCCCGCGCCGGGCGTCACGGGCGCCACCGTCGCGGTGACGGTCACCGGCTGCCCCACCGTGGACGGATCCGGTGCGGAGGTCACCGTCGTCGTCGTGGCCGCGGGGTTGACGGTCTGGGTGTCCGTGCCCGTTGACGGGGCGAAGTTCAGGCTGCCGCCGTAGGTCGCCGTCACCGTGAACGGGCTGCCCGCGGTGGTGGTGTAGGCGTGCGTGACGGTGGCGGTGCCACCGACCAGCCCCACCGTCACCGGGGCCGATCCGTCCCCGAAGGTGAACGTGACCGTCCCCGTCGGCGTCCCCGCGCCCGGAGCCGTCGGCGCCACCGTCGCGGTCAGGGTCACCGGCTGCCCCACCACCGAGGGATCCGGGCTGGAGGTCACCGTCGTGGTCGTCGCCGCCGGCAGTACGGTCTGGGTGTCGGTGCCGGTGGACGGGTTGAAGCCGGTGTTCCCGCTGTAGGTGGCGGTGACCGTGTACGGGCTTCCGGCGGTGCTGGTGTAGGTGTGGTTGACCGTGGCCACACCTGCGACGAGGGGGACCGTCGCCGACGACGCGTCGCCGAACGTGAAGGTCACCGTGCCCGTGGGTGTGCCCGTCCCCGGCGGCACCGGCGCGACCGTGGCCGTGAAGGTCACCTGCTGTCCCACCACGGACGGGTCCGGCGAGGAGGTCACCGTGGTCGTGGTGGCCGCCTTGCCCTGCACCGTCTGCGTGTCCGTCCCGGTAGACGGCAGGTAGTTGGCGCTCCCGTTGTAGATCGCGACGATCGTGTGGGAGCCCGGGCTCAGCGTGCTGGTGGTGACCGTCGCCGTTCCCCCCACCAGCGGCGCGGTCAGCGTGGGCCCTCCGCTGATGACGAAGGTGACGGTCCCGGTCGGTGTGCCCGTGCCCGGCGCGACCGGCTGCACCGTCGCCGTGATCGTCACCGGCTGGCCGGAGGCCGACGGATCCGGTGTGGACGTCACCGTCGTCGTGGTGGCCGCCTGGATGACGGCCTGGACCGTGGAACCCGTCGACGAGGTGAAGTTGGTGTCGCCGTTGTAGGTTGCGGTGACCGTGTGGTTTCCGACGGTCAGGTTGGTGACCGTCGCTGTGGCGGTACCGCCCACGACGGGCGCCGTCACGGTCGGCCCGCCGCTGACCGCAAAGGTGACCGTTCCCGTCGGAGTCCCCGCGCCGAGCGGGATGACGGTCGCGGTCAGCGTCACCGGCTGACCGACGACCGATGGATCCGGCGATGTGCTGACCAAGGTGACGGTTGCAGGCATGAACGCGGCCCTCCGAAGAGATCGAGGCTGTCGGTGCCGTCTCTCGTCCTCTCACCGCCGAGGGCCGCTACCGGCGATGACGGATGCAGGGCACCACAGACCGCCGTCCCCCGACAGGGAGATGGGCGGCTCCGATCGGTTCCACCAGTACGCGCCCGGGCGGTCTCGACGCGCCAGAACGATGACCCCGAATCCCCCGAACTGCCGAGCGTGCGAGCCGCGCGGACCGCGCTGGGACGGCTCACGTCACCGGCGCGCAACTACCGCCACGCGCCGGGTGGTTGCGCCGCGGTCCGCGCGCGGAAGGTGCGGTGGCCGCCCGGCCCGCCGTACGGTCTTCCGTTCACGGCCGCCGATCCGGGTACCTGAGTGGTGCCCAAGGGACACTTGGGGGGCAGGGGCCGACGAGTACACCGGGAGGCGAGGGCTGTGATCGCCGTCAACCCGACGGACAGTGCGTCGCTGCTCGCTGCCTTCGGTGCGCTGGGGGTCCTGGTGGTGCTGTTCGCCGAGTCGGGCCTGCTCGTCGTCGGCTTCTTCCTGCCGGGCGACACACTGCTCCTCCCCGCGGGGGTGCTGTGCGCGGCGAGCGGTGACCAGTCGCCACGGCTGGAGCTGTGGCAGGTGCTGGCGTGTGCGGCCGTCGGCGCCGTGGCGGGCGGCCAGGTGGGCTATCTGCTCGGCCGGCACGGTGGGCGGCCCCTGCTGGCCCGTACCTCGAAGCGGCGGGTGAAGGAGGGGGCGGCCCGGGCTGAGCGGCTCCTGGCCCGCTACGGATACGGCAAGGCGCTCGTCATCGGCCGCTTCGTCCCGATGGTGCGCACCGTGCTCCACCCGGCGGCGGGGGCGCTCGGTGTGCCCGCGCGGACGTTCACCCTCTGGCAGACCGTCGGCGGCCTGCTCTGGTCCCAGAGCCTCGTACTGGCCGGATACCTCCTGGGTTCGTCGGTGTCGCACGTCGACGACTATCTGCTGCTGTTCGTCGCCGCGATCGCCGTCCTCTCACTGCTGCCGCTGCTGGCGGAGGCCCGGCGGTCCCGGCGGGACCGCTCCCGTTCGACGGGGTGACCGGACGTTCGGTGCACCCGCGGATTCCGGGGTACTCCGTTGCAGAGGAACCAGCGCCGGGCGACGACGGCCCTGCTGCCGCCGGGTTAGGACGGTCATGGCTGCCTTCGAGGACGCGGTCGATCTTCACTTCATCGGCAATGCGACGGTCCTGCTGCGCTACGGCGAGCTGACCCTGCTGACCGACCCCAACTTCCTCCACCGCGGCGAGCGGGCACACCTGGGATACGGGCTGGTCAGTCGCCGGCTGACCGAGCCGGCCGTCGACCTGCGGGAACTGCCCCGGATCGACGGCGTCGTCCTGTCGCACCTGCACGGTGACCACTGGGACCGCCGGGCCCGACGGCACCTGGACCGCTCGGTGCCGATCATCACGACTCCGCATGCCGCACGGCATCTGCGCACCTGGCAGGGGTTTCGCCGGGCAGGCGGGCTGCGCACCTGGGAGAGCTGCACCCTTCGGCAGGCCGGCTCACAGGTGCGCGTGACCGCGCTGCCCGGACGGCATGCTCTGCACCCCGTGCTACGCCGCCTGCTTCCGCCCGTGATGGGCAGCATGCTGGAGTTCGGCCCCCTGGACGGACCGGCCCGTCTGCGGTTGTACGTCTCCGGCGACACACTCGTCTTCGACGGTCTGGAGGAGATCGGACGGCGTTTCCCCACCGCCGACCTGGCCGTACTCCACCTGGGAGGCACCACACTCCCCGGTGGTTTCGTCGTCACCATGGACGGTGCGCAGGGAGCCGAACTCGCGCGCCGCCTCGACTACCGGCGCATCCTGCCCGTGCACTACGACGACTACAGCCGCTTCCGCTCCCCCCTCGGCGACTTCCTGGCAGAAGCACGAGAACTCGGGCTCGGCGAGCGGCTCGTACACTGCCCTCGGGGACAGCACACCCGGGTGCCGCGCGGTGAGCGACCCGCTGTGCGCTGAGGCCCCGGTCGGGAGCCGATGCAGGAGTCGCCGACGGGCACCCGGGCCGCCTCAGAGGACGAACCACAAGGTGGCCATCGCGGTGAAGCCGGCGCAGACGGCCAGCGTCAGGCCCACGCAACGCCGGCGCAGCCCTCGATAGCGGTTCTCGTACTCGGCGCGCAGGGACAGGCAGCGGGCCGCGATGCGTTCGAGGTCCTTCCGAGCGCGCTGAAGGCTGTCGGCGACATACCGCTGTTCGATCTCCACGCGTTGTGACGTCGTCAACCATTCCATCGGCGCGACGAACTCCCGCGCCCGCTGCTCCGCCTCCGCGATCCTGGCCTGCCACAGCAGGTACCCCTCCACCTCGTTGCCAAGGTCGCTGTCGGCTCCGGGCATCGGCGGTTCGTTCACGTGCGCCCTCGGCCGGTCATTGCCGCACTCCGTGGGCCTCGGCCTCGGCCAGCGCGATGTCGGGGTGGTGCAGGTCGAACGCCGGGGATTCGCTGCGGATCCGCGGCAGGGTGAGGAAGTTGTGCCGCGGCGGCGGGCAGGACGTCGCCCACTCCAGCGAACGGCCGTAGCCCCACGGGTCGTCCACACCGACCCGTTCGCCGTACTTGGCCGTCTTCCACACGTTGTACAGGAACGGCAGGATCGACAGGCCGAGGATGAACGAGCCGATCGTCGACACCGTGTTCAGGGTCGTGAACCCGTCGGCGGCCAGGTAGTCCGCGTAACGGCGCGGCATGCCCTCGGCACCCAGCCAGTGCTGGACCAGGAACGTGGTGTGGAAGCCGACGAACAGCGTCCAGAAGGTGATCTTGCCGAGGCGCTCGTCCAGCATCTTGCCGGTGAACTTCGGCCACCAGAAGTGGAATCCCGCGAACATCGCGAACACCACGGTGCCGAAGACCACGTAGTGGAAGTGCGCCACCACGAAGTACGAGTCCGAGACATGGAAGTCCAGCGGCGGCGAGGCCAGGATGATGCCGGTCAGACCGCCGAAGAGGAATGTGACGAGAAAGCCGGCCGCCCAGAGCATCGGCGTCTCGAAGGACAGTGAGCCCTTCCACATGGTGCCGATCCAGTTGAAGAACTTCACACCGGTCGGGACGGCGATCAGGAAGGTCATGAAGGAGAAGAACGGCAGGAGGACGGCGCCGGTGACGAACATGTGGTGCGCCCACACGGTCGCGGACAGCCCGGCGATCGAGATCGTGGCCGCGACCAGGCCCGCGTAGCCGAAGATCGGCTTGCGGGAGAACACCGGGATGACCTCGGTGATGATGCCGAAGAACGGCAACGCGATGATGTACACCTCCGGATGGCCGAAGAACCAGAAGAGGTGCTGCCAGAGCAGGGGGCCGCCGTTCGCGGCGTCGTACACATGGGCGCCGAACTTGCGGTCCGCCTCCAGGGCGAACAGGGCGGCGGCCAGGACCGGGAAGGCCAGCAGGACCAGGACACCGGTCAGCAGCACGTTCCAGGTGAAGATCGGCATGCGGAACATGGTCATGCCCGGGGCGCGCATGCAGATGATCGTGGTGATGAAGTTGACCGCGCCGAGGATCGTGCCGAAGCCGGAGAAGGCCAGACCCATGATCCACATGTCGGCGCCGATACCCGGCGTGCGGATGGCGTCGGAGAGCGGGGTGTAGGCGAACCAGCCGAAGTCGGCGGCGCCCTGCGGGGTGAGGAAGCCGCCGACGGCGATGAGGGAGCCGAACAGGTAGAACCAGTAGGCGAGCATGTTCAGCCGGGGGAAGGCCACGTCCGGAGCGCCGATCTGCAGCGGCATGATCCAGTTCGTGAAGCCGGCGAACAGCGGCGTCGCGAACATCAGCAGCATGATCGTGCCGTGCATCGTGAACGCCTGGTTGTACTGCTCCTTGGAGATGATCTGCAGGCCCGGGCGGGCCAGTTCGGCCCGCATGAGCAGTGCCATCACGCCGCCGATCAGGAAGAACCCGAACGACGTCGACAGATACAGCGTGCCGATCGTCTTGTGATCGGTGGTCGTCAGCCACTTGACCACGACGCTGCCGGGCCGCCTGCGCCTGACCGGCAACTCGCTGTCATAGGTGGCGGTCGGGTCTTTTGCGTCGTCGAGAATGCTCACAGGTCTTCCGTCTCCCGATGCTCGCGGTTCGCCCACGGCGGTCACCGGTCATCCTGGCGGTACGGAGCCGCGGTTGGCGCCCTGAGCGGTCGAGACTGGGCCGATCGCGTGACGGCGACACACGACTGGAGCAACCGGGCTCCCACGGCAAGAGCCCCCGGGGCGCACAACCCGGCATACGTACGCGCCGCCTGTGCTCCCTACGCGCCTACCCGATCAGGCTAATGAGGTCTTGCTGATGCGGCCAGTCGGGTGAGTTAGTGAAGGAGTCCTACCGGTGGGCTGCCCATCCTCTCCGGGAGAGCGGCTCCGTGGCGCGTACTTCCGCGCCTGGCAACGACACGGTGGGCTTTCCCGGGCGCATGCGGTCGCCGGCACAGCGTGCGGAGGTTCTCCGCAAGGCGAGGTGATTGTCATGCCGACCGCCCCCGATATCGATGCCCCCGGCGTGCGGCCCCTTGCCGCGCCGTCCGGTATTTCACCCGATCAGGGGCCCACCAGTGGTGGAACGCGGGTGACCATCACGGGGACCCGTCTCAGTGGGGCCACCAACGTGAGATTCGGTTCCCGCAGCGCCCCGGTCTTCACCGTGGTGAACGACTCGACCATCATCGCGGTGAGCCCCTCGGGAAGCGGGGCGGTTCCCGTCACGGTCAGCACGGCGGGAGGCACCTCCGTGCTCGGGGAGTTCATCTACGAGCCGCCGCCGGGCCTGCAGGCGGTACGCCCCGGGGGCGGCCCGCTGTCGGGGGGCAACACGGTCGTCCTGAAGGGGGAGAACCTGCTCACGGCGAGCTCGGTGCGGTTCGGCGCCGGCCTCGCCGTCCCGACGGTGGTGTCCGACCAGCAGCTGAGCGTGGTCGTCCCGCCCGCGGCGGCTCCGGGGACCGTGCCGGTGACGGTGATCACCGCCGGCGGGGTGAGCAATCCGGTGCCGTACGTCTACAGCGCGCTGCCGACGATCTCCGGGATCTTCCCGGCCTCCGGAACCACGGCCGGCGGCAGCGTGGTGGTGATCACCGGTTCCGGGCTCTCCCAGGTCACCGGTATCACCGTCGGCGGTGTCCCGGTCACGTCGTTCCGCGCCAACTCCGACACCCTGATCATCGCGGTGGTCCCGGCGGGGGTGCCGGGCCCGGCGGACGTCACCGTGACCACGCCGGGGGGCAGCACCACCGCGGTCGGGGCGTACTCCTACGACATCCCCACGACCACGACGGTGAGCTCCGCTCCGGATCCGTCGGTGACCGGTCAACAGGTGACGATCACCGCCACGGTCGGATCGGACAGCGAGGAGGCCGGCAGCCCGACGGGGACGGTGACGTTCGACTTCGGCGACGGCACCGCCCCCGTCTCCGCCCCGGTCAGCAACCGCACCGCCACCACCACGCACACCTACGCGTCCACCTCCGGCAGCCCCCACACGATCAACGCCACGTACAACGGGGACGCCTCGTACCTCCCCTCTTCCGGAAGCACGACGCACAGCGTGCACCGTGCCGTCACAGCGACCAGCCTGACCTCGACGCCGGATCCCTCGGCCGTCGGCCAGGAGGTCACCCTCATCGCCCGTGTCGTGGTCGCACTCCCCGGAGCCGGCAACCCCACCGGCACCGTCACCTTCACCTTCGGCGACGGCAGCCCCCCGGCCACCGCACCCCTGGTCAACCATGTCGCCACCCTCACCCATACCTTCAACGACACGGCCGGCAGCCCGTACCAGCTCACCGCCACCTACGACGGCGACGCCGACTTCGCACCCTCCACCTCTCCCACGGACACCCAGACCGTCTCCGTCACCGCGGCACCGACGACGACCAGCCTCACCTCCTCCCCCAACCCCTCGGTGACCGGACAGCGCGTCACCTTCACCGCCACCGTCGCCCCGGTTCCACCCGCGACCGGCACCCCCACCGGTACGGTCACCTTCTCGTTCCGCGAGAACGACTCGACAACCGTCCCCCTGGGCCCCGACGGAACCGCGACCACCACCCGCGTCTACCCCACGACCACCGGTAGCCCCTACGCCCCCCTCGCCGTCTACAACGGAGACTCCCACTTCAGCTCCTCCAGCGGCGTCACCCTGCAGACGGTCGGCCCCGCCGCGACCACCACAACCGTGAGCAGCGGCACCAACCCCTCGGTCACCGGCCAATCCGTCACCGTCACCGCCACCATCGCCCCGGTGCCTCCGGGAACCGGCACTCCCACCGGTACCGTCACCTTCGACTTCGGCGACGGCACCCCCGCCGTCACCGCCCCCGTCACCGCGGGAACCGCCACCACCAGCCACACCTGGACCGCGACAACGGGCAGTCCGTACGCCATCACCGCCACGTACAACGGCGACGTCAACTTCGCCGCCTCCAGCGGAACCGCCGGCCAGACAGTCACCCGGGCCGCCACCACCACGAGCGTCAGCGCCGGCCCGAATCCTTCGGTGGCAGGTCAGCCGATCACCGTTTCCGCAGCCGTCCTGCCCGTCACCGGGCCCGACAGCCCCGCCGGCACCGTCACCTTCACCTTCGGCGACGGCAGTCCCGAGGTCACGGCTCCCGTCATCGCCGGGGTGGCCACCACGGCCCACACCTACCTGCACACCTCCGGCAGCCCGTACACCATCACCGGCACTTACAGCGGGGACGCGAATTTCACCGGGTCCAACGGCACCACCGGTCAGACCGTGGGCAGCAGCGGCACCGTCACCACGGTCGCCACCGCGCCGCGGCCTTCCACGGCCGGCCGGCCGGTGACCGTCACCGTCACCGTCGGAGCGCTTCCCCCGGGCTCGGGGGCGCCGTCCGGGACCGTCACCGTGGACTTCGGAGACGGCACCGCGGTGGTGGACGCTCCGTTGACCGGTGCGACGGCGGTACTCATCCACACCTACGCCCGGACGACCGGCAGCCCGTACGTCATCACGGCGGCCTACTCCGGCGACAGCGACTTCGGCCCGTCCAGCGGCACCGGCATCCAGACGGTGAACAGAGCCTCCACCGCCGTGACGGTCGCCGGCGCACCCGACCCGTCGCTGGTCGGCGCACCGGTGATGTTCACCGCGACCGTCGGCCCCACCGCGGGTACCGGCACCCCGTCCGGAAGCGTTCAGTTCGATTTCGGCGACGGCACGCCGCCCGCCACGGTGGCTCTCGTCGGGGGCGTGGCCACGGCCCAGCACGCCTACACCTCGTCCTCCGGCGGACCGTACACCGTCACCGCCGCCTACGCGGGCGACACAGACTTCACGGGGTCGAGCGGCAGCACCACGCAGACCGTCAATCCGGCGCTCACGACGACAGCGGTGAGCACCTCGCCGGACCCGTCGATGGCCGGCGGGCAGGTGACCGTCACCGCGACCGTGACTCCGATCCCGCCCGGAGCCGGCAGCCCGACGGGGACGGTGACGTTCGACTTCGGCGACGGCACCGCCCCCGTCTCCGCCCCGGTCAGCAACGGCACCGCCACCACCACCCATCCCTACGCGTCCACCTCCGGCAGCCCCTACGCCGTCATCGCCACCTACAACGGTGACGGTGACTTCACCGGCTCGAGCGGCAGCACGATCCAAACCGTGGACAAAGTGGGCTCCACCACGACGGTGAGCGCATCACCGGACCCGTCGGTGACCGGTCAACCGGTGGCGGTCACCGCGACCGTGGCGGCGAACGCCCAACAAGCCGGCGCCCCGACGGGGACGGTGACGTTCGACTTCGGCGACGGCACCGCGCCCGTCTCCGCCCCGGTCACCAATGGCACCGCCACCACCACCCACCCCTACACCGACACGACCGGCAGTCCCTACACCATTACCGCCACCTACAACGGGGACACGGTTTTCCGCACTTCCTCGGGCACCACGACGCACACGGTGCAACGGACCGCCACGGTCACGACCCTGACCTCGACGCCGGATCCCTCGCCGGTCGGCCAGTCGGTCACCCTCATCGCCCGCGTGGTGGTGGCTCCGCCGGGAACCGGCAACCCCTCCGGCACCGTCACCTTCACGTTCGGAGACGGCAGCCCCCCGGCCACCGCAACCCTGGTCAACCACGTCGCCACCGTCAACCACACCTACACCAACACGGCAGGCAGCCCCTACACGGTCACCGCCGCCTACAACGGCGACTCCCAGTACGCCCCTTCCAGTTCACCGGCGGACACCCAGACGGTCTCCGTGACCGCGGCAGCGACCTCGACCCGACTCACCTCCTCCCCCAACCCCTCGGTCACCGGACAGCGCGTCACCTTCACCGCCACCGTCACGCCCACTCCCCCGGCCTCCGGCACCCCCACCGGCACCGTCACGTTCTCCTTCCGCGACAACGACTCGACGACCGTCCCCCTGGGCCTCGACGGCACCGCGAGTACCACCCGCGTCTACCCGTCGACAACCGGCAGCCCCTACGCCCCCCTGGCCATCTACAGTGGCGACTCCCACTTCAGCTCCTCCAGCGACGTCACGGTCCAGACCGTCAACCGCGCGGCCACCACGACGAGCGTCAGCACCAACGCCGGCCCCTCCGTCACCGGCCAGCCCGTCACCATCACGGCCACCGTCACCCCCCTCCCGCCCGGAGCCGGCGCTCCCTCCGGCACCGTGACCTTCACCTTCGGCGACGGCTCTCCCTCCGTCACCGCCCCCGTCAGCGGCGGAACCGCCACCACCATCCACACCTGGACCGCGGTGGCAGGCAGCCCCTACACCGTCACGGCCACCTACAGCAGCGACGCCGACTTCGCCACCTCCAGCGGATCCACCAGCCAGACGGTGAACCGGGCCGCCACGAGCACCACGGTCACCACCTCGCCGCGCCCATCGGTGACCGGCCAGTCCGTGACCCTGACGGCGACCGTGACCGCCAGCCCGCCCGGCACAGGCACTCCCACCGGTACGGTCACCTTCGCCTTCGGTGACGGCAGCCAATCCGTGACCGTCCCCGTCAGTGCCGGAACCGCCACCACCACCCACACCTGGACGGCAGCGGCGGGCAGCCCCTACACCGTGACCGCCTCCTACAACGGTGACAGCGACAGGGGCCCGTCGTCCGGGACCACCGCGCACACCGTGAGCCCTGCTGTCACCAGTACGTCGGTGGCGCTGTCCCCCAACCCCTCACGGACCGGCCAGACCGTGACCGCGACCGCGACGGTCGCCGCCGTCCCACCCGGGGCCGGGACGCCGTCCGGCACCGTCACCTTCACCTTCGGCGACGGCTCCAGCGTCACCTCGGCGCTGAGCGCGGGCAGCGCCACCGCCACCCATGCCTACACCAACCGGTCCGGCAGCCCGTTCACGGTGAAGGCGGCCTACAACGGGAGCGCCGACTTCTCCGCCTCGAGCGGGACGGCCACGCAGACGGTCAACCAGGCTGCGACGAGCACCGGCGTCACCGCCTCTCCGAATCCGGCGGTGACCGGGCAGCCGGTGACCTTCACCGCCACCGTGGCCGCCGTCTCCCCCGGTACCGGCAGCCCCACCGGCACGGTCACCTTCAGCTTCGGCGACGGCACCCCGGCGGTCACCGCCCCCGTCACCGCGGGAACCGCCACCACCACCCATGCCTACACCGGCATCACCGGCAGCCCCTACACGGTCACCGCCGCCTACAACGGCGACACCGGTTACGCACCGTCGAGCGCCGGCCGGACCGAGACCGTCAACGCGGCGACGACCACCACCTCGATCTCCGTCTCACCCAGCCCGGCCACCCACACCCAGCCCGTCACCGTCACCGTCACCGTGGCGCCCGTCCCCCCTGGGGCAGGCACCCCCACCGGAAGCGTCACCGTGGCGCTCAGCGGCGAGAAGACCCAGACCGTCCCGCTGGTCTCCGGCACAGCGTCCGTCGGGTACCCGCGCCTGAACAAGGGAGTGCACACGGTCGACGTCAGCTACAGCGGCGACACCAACTACACGGCCTCGGCCGCCAGTACCACCGAAACCGTCACCTGAAATTCGCTCGCGCCGGTCACCTCCTTGAGGAGAGCGTGTGCGCCATGGAGTTCTTCTGTCATCACCGCGATCGGCCCGGCTCCTCCGCGTTGCGCGACGAGTTGCTGGAAGAGCACTGGTCCTACATGGACCGGTACGCGAAGGAGTTGATCGCCCGGGGGCCGACCCTCACCGACGACGGCGAGACAGCCACCGGCAGCGTGCACATCGTCGACCTGCCCGATGCCGCCGCCGCCCGCGCGTTCGCCTTCGACGAGCCCAACCATCAGGCCGGCGTCTACCGGGACGTGCTGCTGCGACGCTGGCGCAACATGCTCGGGCGCACCATGTGGGACTTCCCCGGCGGCCGGACCGGCGGCAACCGGTACCTGGTGATCGGCCTCGGCGCCGGCCAGGCCGCCGATCTCGCGGTGCCGGCCGGCCGGGACGAACTGATCGCCTACGGGCCTCTGCTGTCGGACGACGGCACCGCCTGGCTCGGCACGGCGGCCCTGCTGCGGGCATCGGACCGGCGGACGGCACGGGCCGTTCTGACTCCGGACCGGTACGCCGACATCGAGGTGCACAACTGGCAGTTCGGCGGGCGGTCGTGAGCCGCGGACAGCGCAGAGCCTGACCCCCGGTCAGTGCGGTGCGCGCAGTCCGGCGACGAGGAACCCGACCATGCTGCGTGCGTCGTAACGGGGATCGTGGTCGGCGCCGACACAGAGGTTTCCGACGCCGCGCATGAGCGCGTACGCGTCCACGTCGGGGCGGATCTCACCGGCGTCGGCCGCGGCGTCCAGCAGCTGGGTGCACACGGGCAGGAGACGGTCGAGGAAGTAGGCGTGCAGCGCGTCGAAGCCGGCGTTGTCGGGCTGCAGCACGGCGGCGAGCCCGTGTTTGGTGACCAGGAAGTCGACGAAGAGGTCGATCCAGCGTCCCAGTGCGGCGTGCGGGCTCCCGCTCGTCGCCAGCAGGGACGGTCCGGCCTCGGCGCAGGCCTCGACCTGATGTCGGTAGACGGCGATGATGAGATCCGCGCGGGTCGGGAAGTGACGGTAGATCGTACCCATCCCGACACCGGCCTTGGCCGCGATGTCGCGTACCGGCGCCTCCACACCCGATGTGACGAAGACCGCGGCGGCGGCGTCGAGCAGAGTCTCCTCGTTGCGCCGGGCGTCCGCCCGCTTGGCCCGGGCAGCACGCCCGGCGCCCTCATGGCTGGCGTCCACGCCACGCTCCTTCCTCTGCCCAGCCCGTATCCGCTGGGGACATTCTTCCATGGCTTGCTAAGCGGAGCGTCGTTCCGTATCGTTCCGGAACGACGCTCCGCTTACAAGAGAGGGCTCTCCCATGAGCGAATCAACCATCGCGAGCACAGCGGTTGCCGTTGCGGCACCCGTTCCGGTCGTCTCGGCGAAGCCGGTGGTGCTGTCGGCCCCGGGCCGTGGCGAGGATCTGCGGGTGCGGGTGTCAGCGCCCGCCACCGGGCGGGAGTTGCCCGTCATCCTCTTCTCGCACGGCTTCGGCTGGTCGATGGACGGTTACGACCCGCTTGTCGACTACTGGGCGGCACACGGCTTCGCGGTGATACAGCCCACCCACCTCGACTCGAGGACCCTGAGCCTTCCTCCGGAGGATCCCCGTACACCGCTGATCTGGCGTTCGCGCGTCGAGGACCTGAAGCGGGTCCTCGACGGGCTCGATGTCGTCGAAGCCTGCGTTCCCGGCCTCAGCGGACGCCTCGACCGCAACCGCATCATCGCGGCCGGGCACTCCTGGGGCGGCCAGACGGTGAGCATGCTGCTGGGTGCGCGCGTCCTCGGTGCGGACGGCGCGGCGGGAGAGGACATGTCCGACCCACGGATCAAGGCGGGTGTGCTGCTGGCCACGCCCGGCCGGGGCGGGGCCGACCTGACTCCGTTCGCGGCCGAGCACTTCCCCTTCATGAACCCGGACTTCGCGGGCATGGCCACGCCGACCCTGGTGGTCGCGGGGGACCACGACCAGTCCCAGCTGTCCGTTCGGGGGCCGGACTGGTTCACCGACCCCTACTTCCTGAGCCCGGGCCCCAAGAGCCTGCTCACGCTGTTCGGGGCGGAACACTCGCTAGGCGGAATCCCCGGGTACACCGTCACGGAAACGACGGACGAGAACCCCGAACGGGTCGCCCTGATCCAGCGGCTCACCTCTGCTTACCTTCGCAGTGCGCTCTACCCCGAGGACGCCGACTGGTCGGCGGCGCGCACGGCTCTGGCGCAGAGCACCGATCCACTGGGGCGAGTCGAGTCCAAGTGAGCGCTCGTGCGCAGTCCGCTCGTTCCTGGGGCCCGGAATGGCAGGACCGCTGGTCGGTTGGGTCGGCGCCCCCGCGACCCTTTTGGTCAGCTCCGTCGGAATGGCCATGTCCGGCCTGCTCGCGATCAGCATCCGCAAACGCGAACAGAAACCGGAGCCGAGGGAGCATCCCCGACTCGGGCAGGACATCAAAGAGGGGTTGAAATTCGTTCTGCGGCATCCCGCTCTGCGCGCCATCATACTGGGGGATGCGATATTCAACCTCTTTCTGGTCATGTACCAGGCCATGTTGCTGGTTTTCCTGGACAGGAAAATAGGCCTCGAATCCTTCGGCATCGGCCTCATTCTTTCCGGAATGGGGTGTGGCGCCCTGCTGGGCGCACTCCTGGCGACCAGGGTCTCGAGACGGGTCGGACAGGGCCGGGTCATCTGGCTGGCGCCGCTCGTCACCTGTCCCCTGACCGTCCTGATGCCGCTGGCGCATCCGGGTCCGAGCGTGTGGGCGGCCGCCCTGGGACTGGCTTGCCTTTCTCTGGGGGAGTCGTCCGCGTCGTGGCTCAGTCGAGCTTCCAGCAGACCCTCACACCGGATCGGCTGCTGGGCCGGATGAGCGCCACGGCCCGCTTCGTGTCCTGGGGCGGTATTCCGCTGGGCGGTCTCCTGGGTGGTGCGTCGGGCTCCGCGTTCGGAGCATCGGCCACCTTGTGGATCGGGGCGGCCGGCATGACGCTGAGCGTGCTCCCGAACTTCCTGTCACCGCTTTGCACCATGCGCGATCTGCCCGGGGAAAGACATCCCGAGCCCGCCGCCGATTCCGCCACTCGCTGAATATGTCAGCGCGCCTTGCCCGCGCACGCGATCGTGTACCGGGACATGATCCGCGTGCGGTGGGAAAGGCGCAGAACGGAACGGGAGTGGTCTTTGGCAGGGAGGACCGGGATGGACTGGCGTACGTTCGCGCAGCAGATGGCCTCGATGGCGCGGCTTCTGCTGGCAGAGGAGTCGGTCGGTGCCACGCTGGCACGGATCACCTCCTCGGCCGTCGAGCTGGTCGAGGGCTGTGAAGCGGCCGGAATCCTTCTCCTGCACGGCAGGCAGGTGGAGACGCTCGCCCCGACGGAGGAGCTGGTCATCGCAAGCGACCAGCTCCAGGCGCGGCTCGGTGAGGGTCCTTGCTTCGATGCCGCCGCCACCTCGAAGGGTGAGCGGGTGTACCGCATCGCCGACCTGACCGAGGTGCAGCCGCGCTGGCCCGCGTACTCCGTGCAGGCCCGCGAGCTGGGATGGGGCAGCATGATGGGTTTCCTGCTGTTCACCGAGGACGAGGACCTGGGCGCGCTCAACGTGTGCTCCCGTGAGCCGGGGGCTTTCACCGAGGCCAGTGAGACCGCAGGCTGGCTGCTGGCCTCCCATGCCTCGGTCGCCTTCTCCAGCGCCCGCACCCATGCGCAGATGGAGCGGGCCGTCGCCACCCGCCATGTCATCGGCGAGGCGATGGGCATCCTGATGGGCAGCCACCGCCTCACCGAAGATCAGGCGTTCGACGTGCTGCGACGGTATTCGCAGGAGAACAACGTCAAACTCCGGGACGTCGCCCGGCGTGTCTGCGAGGGGGGCGGCCTCCAGTGACCGGCGCGAGACCTCGAAGGCCCCGCCTGGTCGGTGTGGACGCCACCGACGATGCGGGCGCGCGCCCCACCGGGTCCGTTTGCGTACGGGAGCACTGGGCAACCGGGCAGTCCGACGAACCGCTCGACAGAGGGAGCCCGTATGCCCTCGCGCCGCGACAAGCCGCACGGCCGCGCCCTGCTGTCCGACGCCCTGCGCAACAAGGGAGTCGCCTTCACCCAGGCGGAACGGGAGGAACACGGCCTGGTGGGGATGCTCCCGCCCGGGGAGCTGACGCTCGAGCAGCAGGCCCGCAAGGCCTGGGAGCAGCTGCGGTCCCAGCCCGGGGACCTGGCGCGCAACGTGTACCTGGAGCAGCTCCACGACCGCAACGAGGTGCTGTACTACCGGCTCCTCACCGACCATCTCACCGAGCTGCTGCCCATCGTGTACGACCCGACGGTGGGCGAGGCGATCAAGCGCTACAGCCACGAGTTCCGCCGGCCCCGCGGCGTGTACCTGTCCGTGGACCGGCCTGAGGACGTGCGGCCCGCGTTCGAAGTGCTGGGCCTCGGCCCCGACGACGTCGACCTGGTGGTGGCCACCGACGCCGGGCAGATCCTCGGGATCGGTGACTGGGGTGTCGGCGGTATGCAGATCTCCGTCGGCAAGCTCGCGGTCTACACGGCCGCCGCCGGCATCCACCCCGGGCGGTCCGTTCCGGTCGTGCTCGACGTCGGCACCGACAACCAGATCCTCCTCAACGACCCGCTGTACATGGGCAACCGGCACAGCCGGGCGCGCGGCAAGGAGTACGACGCGTTCGTCGCCGCGTACGTGGACACCGTACGGGAGCTGTTCCCGCACGCGCTGCTGCACTGGGAGGACTTCGGTCCCGCCAACGGACGGCGCCTGCTGGAGACCTACGGCGGGAAGGTCTGCACGTTCAACGACGACATGCAGGGCACCGGGGCCATCGCCCTGGCCTGTCTGCTGAACGCGGCGCGGATCAGCGGCACGTCGATGCGCGAGCAGCGGGTGGTGGTGTTCGGCGCCGGCACCGCGGGGGTGGGCATCGCCGACCAGTTGCGGGACGCGATGGTCCGCGACGGGCTGGCGCGGGAGGAGGCCACGGCCCGCATCTGGTGCGTGGACCGGCAGGGTCTGCTCCTTCGTGCCACGGACGGACTGCGGGACTACCAGCGGTCGTACGCCCGCCCGGACGACGAATGGCCCGACCGGCACGGAGAGCCGGTCGGGTTGCGGGAGGTCGTGGACCGGGTGCGTCCGACGGTGCTGGTCGGGACCTCGACCGTGCGGGACGCGTTCACGGAGGACGTCGTGCGGTCCATGGCCGACCATGTGGAGCGGCCGGTGGTGCTGCCGCTGTCCAACCCGACCGAGAAGATGGAGGCACAGCCCGAGGACGTCCTGAGGTGGACCGGCGGCAAGGCCCTCGTCGCGGCCGGCGTCCCGCTGCCGCCGGTGGAGCTCGACGGCACCACGTACGTCATCGGCCAGGCCAACAACGCCCTGGTCTACCCGGGTCTCGGACTGGGCGCCACCGTGGCCCGGGCCTCCCGGGTGACCGACGGCATGCTGCAGGCGGCCGCCGAGGCGGTGGCGGGGCTGGCCGACCTCTCCGGGCCCGGCGCCGCGCTGCTGCCGCAGGTGGAGAACCTGCGCGCCTCGTCGGCGACGGTGGCGGCGGCGGTCGCCCGCCGGGCCGTTGAGGACGGCGTGGCCCGCGCCCGCCTCGACGACGTCATCCAGCAGGTGCAGGACGCCATGTGGGAGCCGGTGTACGCGTGAGGGCGGTGGGCGGTCGGCGTGGCCCGGCCGTGGTGCCGCAGCATCGAGGCGCGGCGCGGAGGGCGACGTCGCCGCCCTCGGCGGCATCGGCACCGTGGCGCTCGCCCGTTCCCCGGCCGCACGGGCCCTGCTCGCCGTGCTGGAGGGCTTGATGATTCACGCCGCGTCGGCCGGACCTCCCGTTGGGCGCGGGCGCTCAGCGGTGAGGGAGTGGAGGTCGATCCCGTCGGCCATCGCCTGGAGACCGGCGTCGTCGAAGTGGAGGTGGTCACCGGAGTCGTAGGCGGGCAGGATCCGGTCCGGGGCGTCCGGGTCGCGGACGGTGGCGTCGAAGTCGGCCACCGCGTCGAAGATGCCGCCGTGCCGGACCAGGTCGTTGACGGACTGCCGTACGGCCTCACGGGCCGCCGTCCAGCCGCCGTTGCCGCCGTACGGGGTGATCGTGCCTCCGACGACCCGGATGCCGCGGGCGTGGGCGTGGGCCACGATCTGCCGGTATGCGGCCGCGAAGGCGGCGGGATCGGTCTGGTTGGGATTGCCCTTGATGTCGTTGATGCCCTCCATGACGATCACGGCGCGTACGCCGCTTCGGGAGAGCACGTCGGCGTCCAGCCGGGACAGGGCGCTGGGTCCGGTGCCGTCCAGCAGCACCCGGTTGCCCGCGATGCCGGCGTTCAGCACGCCGAGGCGTTCGCGCGGCGGCAGTGCGCGCAGGCGGGCGGCGAGCCGGTCGGGCCAGCGGTGGTTGGCGCTCGCGGTCGATCCGGAGCCGTCGGTGATCGAGTCGCCGAGCGCGACGACGCTGCCCACGGCCGGCGCGCCGAGCACGTCGACGCCGGTCAGGTAGTACCAGGAACTGGTGGTCGCGCTGTACGCGGTGCCGTCGTCGTCCGCCGTGCGGTCGCCGTCCGGGGCGATGAACGACGTCTGCAGGGCGGAGCGGTGGTACGTCGCCGGGCCCGAGTCGTGGGGTGTGTACAGGGTGACCAGAAGGTTGGCGTCCGAGGGCACCCGCAGCGGGACCGGATCGCTCACCGCGTCCTCACCCGCCGGGACCTCGGCGGAGGCGGCGCCGCCGAAGGTGACCCGGCGTACCGTCCCGGCCACCGCGGCCGGGCTCTTGGGGGCGTCGGCCTTCTGTACGGCGACCGTCACGGCGCCGAGTTCGAGCGGCGTCGTGCCGAGCCGGTTGGACACCCGGATCCGGGCCGCGCGGCCCCCGACGCTGGTGTGGACGACGTTGCGCACCGACTGGCCCGGGAGCTGGGTGGTGGTGGCGGACGCGGCGGCCTCCCAGGTGCCGGTCCAGCCTTGTCGGCCGGTCCCGTGGTGGCGCCCCGACGTGGCCGCGCTCGCGGGCGGCGGCACGAGCGCCAGGGCAAGTGCGGCCGCGAGAGCCGTCAGTAAGTACGGGATGGTGCCTCTGCGCATGGGCCGCTGTCCTTCCGGTCGGAGGTCACAAGGAGCTCGGGAGTGGTGGCGCGAAGGCAGGCAATCCCAATACATCCGATGAGTCAAGGAGTTGGGTCGTAGTTGTCGATATGAACGCCGAGTTCAAGCACCCAAAGATGGCGCCCCCACGGGAAGGTTGGACTTATTGACAGGCACACGAAGGGTCCCTAAGTTCGCCGATACACCCGATGTATCGAGGATCCGTCAGGCCTGGAGGACAACGATGACCTCGCAGCAGGAGAGCCGTTCACCGGTCCCCCGCAGAGCCGTGCTCGGCACCGCCTTCGGCGGAGCGGCGGCCGCGGCCCTGCCCGGAACGGCCCACGCCGAACAGCCCTCGGCGGTGGTGCGCTCGGCCGGCGCACGGGCCGGGCACCCCTGGAAACTTCGCGACACGATGACCACGGACGGCGCCTGGGACCGGTTCCTGCGCGGACAGGACCTGCTGTGGACCCGGCTGCCCGCCCTCTGGTACGAGGGCCCCTTCCTCGGCGACGGGCTGCTCGGCAGCATGGTCTACCAGGAACCCGGGGCCAACCAGATCCGCTTCACCGTCCAGCACGGCCGTGTCCAGGACCACCGGCCGGAGTTCGGCAGCGGCTGGGGCACGTGCCGCCTGCCTGTCGGGCACCTCACGCTGGAACCGGTCGGCACCATCATCGCCGTCGACTGGCGTCTGAGCCTGTGGAACGCCGAGCTCACCGGCACCGTCACCACCACAGCGGGCACCCTCACCCTGTCCGCGCTCATCCACGACGAGGTCTTCGCCGCCCGTGTGAGGGCCGACGGCGGCGAACGGGTCACCTGGACGTTCCATCCGGAGGAGGCCGTCAGCCCCCGGCACATCAGCGAGGCCCCGCCCGCCGGTTACACCGCCAACCCGCCCTGGACCACCCGGACCGCCGACGACGGCACCGAGCAGGTGCTCCAGCCTCTCACCGGCGGCGGCCAGACCGCCACCGCGTACCGGCGCACCGGCCACGAGTTGCTGCTGGGCGTCGGACACAGCTCGCCCTCCGGCACCGCCGCCGAGGCCGACTCACTCCGCAATCTCCGGCGGGCGGCGTCGTACGGCGCTCTCAGGCGGCGGCACACCCGCTGGTGGCACGAGATCTACCGGAAGAGCTTCGTGTCGTTCCCCGACCAGCGGTTGCAGAGTTTCCACTGGATCCAGCTCTACAAGGTCGCGTCCGCCAGCCGCGCGGGCGGCCCCGTCATGGCCACCTCCGGACCATGGCTGGAGCCCACACCCTGGCCGGCGGTGTGGTGGAACCTCAACGTCCAGCTGGAGTACTGGCTCATCCACGGCTTCAACCACCCGGAACTCGACTCGCTCGCCACCACCCTGCGGCAGAACCAGGAACAGCTCATCGCCAACGTGCCCGCCGCCTACCGCGCGGACAGCTCCGGCATCGGCCGCAGTTCCGACATGTTCGCCGACCGGGAGGTGGGCCGGCCGGGCACCGGCGCCGAGACCGGCGACCTCACCTGGGCGCTGCACAACGTGTGGCTGTCCTACCGGCACTCCATGGACAAGTCCCTGCTGCGAGACACGATCTACCCGGTGCTGCGCCGGGCGATCAACTACTACCTGCACTTCCTCACCCCGGGCAGCGACGGCAGGCTTCATCTGCCGAGCACACTCTCACCCGAATATCCCGTCGTGCCGCCGCAGGACACCAACTACGATCTGGCCCTGATCCGCTGGGGCTGCCGCACACTTCTCGATTCCGCCGAACTGCTCGGCATCGACGACGAGTTGACGCCGCGCTGGCAGGAGGTACTGGCCAGGCTCGCACCGTATCCGGTCGACGACAACGGCTTCATGATCGGCGCGGACACCCCGTACGCGCAGTCCCACCGGCACTACTCGCACCTGCTGATGGTGTACCCGCTGTACCTGGTCAACTGGGACCAGCCCGAAAGCCGCGACCTGATCTCCAAGTCGGTGGCCCACTGGCACGCACTGACCGGCGCCCACCGGGGCTACAGCTACACCGGGGCCGCCTCGATGTACGCGATGACAGGCGACGGCGACACCGCACTCACCTACCTGCGGAAGTTCTTCGACCCCACCACCCGCTACCCCTGCCGCGCCAACACGCACTACACCGAGGCCGGTCCGGTCATCGAGACACCACTGTCCGCCTCGCAGTCCCTGCACGACATGTTCTGCCAGAGCTGGGGCGGCGTGATCCGCGTCTTCCCGGCCGTCCCGTCCGCCTGGGCGGACGTCACCCTGCACGACTTCCGCGCTCAGGGCGCCTTCCTGGTCAGCGCAGTCCGAAAGGCGGGCAGGACCCGGTTCATCCGGATCAGAAGCCTGGCGGGCGAACCGCTCAAGCTACGGCACGGCCTCGGCGGAACCCTCACCGTGCTGCTGGACGACGGAACCCCGGCCCGAACCCACGACCTCGGCGACGGCACCCTCGCCATCGACCTGCCCGAGGGCCGGGAGGTGCTCGTCCACTCCGGCCCGCGGCCCGACCTCGTCATCGCACCGGTCGCCGTCGGCGAACCAGGACCGGCCTGGGGTCTGCCGTAACCCGCTCGAACAGGGGCGACCACGAAGAGACGACGCAGGTGCCGATTATCGATCGAACGCTCTGGCACTCACCCGAAAACGACTCAACAGAAGGGCAGTAGTCAAAGACACCAGCTTCGCGGCACAAGTCGTGGGTACCATCCGGCACAACACAACACCTACAAGGAAGGTGAGCTGCCATGGATGGTGAGAGCGCCGGCACCCCGATCCGGAGCAGGTACGCACAACAGGTCTCCGCCGACCTGGAGAAGAACCGCGCGGCACAGCAGGAACTCGACGAGCAGATCGCGGATCTCCAGCAGCGGCTGGAGCAGCTCCGGGCGGACGAGAAGTGGCTCAGCGGCATCCAGGAGTCCCTGCCCGCCACCGAGAAGCAGGACAGCGCGTCCGACTCCGCCGCGGTGGAGGGGGCAGTGGAGGAAGCGGCTGTGCCCCAGCCGAGGAAGGAACAGCCCCAAAGCCCGTCTCCGGCGCGGAAGAAGTCCACCCCGCCACGGGGAAAGGGCGGTAAGAAGGCCGCGCCGGCGAAGCCCACCGCCAAGGCTCCGGCCAAGGCGGCGGAGAAGAAGCCGGTCGCGAAGAAGGCGGCCGCCAAGAAGACCGCCGCGAAGAAGACCGCTGCCGCCAAGACCGCCCCGAAGGCAGCCGGGGAGCCCGTCCTGGGCGATCTCCTCAAGGACATCCTGGACCGCCACGCCGGTCAGCCGCGCACGGCCGGTGAGGTCCGTGACGAGCTGGAGGAGCGGCACCCCGACCGCACCCGGGACGTCAACGTCGTGCGCAACACCCTTGAACGCCTCGTCGCCAAGAGCGTCATCGAGCGGGCACGGCAGAAGCGCACCGTGCTCTACACCAGCGCCGGGAACGCGGAACCGGCCGGCCAGGCACCGGCCGTCGAGGCGGACGAGGCCGGAGCCGACAAGGCCGCCGCGTCGGCGTAGCGCACAGTCGGTCCCGCCGGGATGTGTGCGGTGTGAAGGGCGATGCCCTCGCCGCACGCGCCCGGGCCCGGATCGGTACACGTGCGGTGGTCGGCAGCGGACACGGACCGCCGCTGTCATCCACCACCGTCCAGGTCGGTGCACTGCCGCAGCACCCGTAGCTCGTCACCGTCGAACCGCATCTCGTACAGCTTGCCCCGCGCGTTCTCGAACGGCCGGTGGACGATCATCATCAGCCGGCCGTCGAAGGTGTGGAACAACATGCCATGACCGCTGTCGTCCCGGAGCAGTGGCCGACGCTGCCGCCACGGTCCGGTGAGATCGCCCGACTCGGAGACGGCGTAGGTCTGCACGTAGCCACCGCCGATGGTGCCGTCCTGGCCGGCGACGTTCTTCTCGTACGTCGACCAGAGCAGGAGCAGCGAACCGTCAGGGGTCCGGTACAGCTGCGGGCCGTCGGTGACATACGGCGGGAGCTGATGCGGTATGCCACCGGGGATCTGCTCGCCGAGCCAGAACGCGTCCGAGGCCTTGAAGAGGAAAACCGGTTCTCCGACGGTCCGGGACAGGTCCGGGGCCAGCCGGATCGCTTCCATGGTTCCGTCGACGGTCTGCAGCCATTCGTGCGCGTACACCATCCAGGGCTGCCCGGAGGGGTCGACGTGGAGCGTTCCGTCGAGGGTCATGAGGTGCTGGGGCGGGGTGGGGCGTGACGGGTCGACGACGGTGAAGGGCCCCAGCAGCGAGTCGGACACGGCCGTGACGGTGCCGCGCATGTGGTTCGGGAGCCGGAACGGCGTGCCGTAGCGGCCGGGTGGTGGTACCGGCAGCGGTCGGTCTTCATTGTGCAGGGTGGTGAACAGGTAGTACCTGCCGTTCCATTCGTGCACTTCCGGTGCCCAGCCGCCGTCGGTGCCCCACAGCTCCTGCTGCTCGGCGGCCAGGAAGACCACGCGGGGGTGTGTCCAGTCGCGCAGGTCCTGGCTGCGGTGGACCATCGTGCCGATGCCGTCCACACCTGACACGGGCGGGTCGTTGGACGTGTAGAGGTGATAGGTGCGCGTCCGGTCGTCGGCGACGACGAAGGGGTCGTGCAGCGGCATGTCGGGAAGCCGCATCGGTTCCGTCTCGGTTCCGGCCACGGTCGAGAGCATAGGCGGACGCGTTGCCGCTGACCGGTGGCAACGGCAACGACGTCGTACGGCTCATGACGGTGTGCCCGAGCGTTCACGCCCGGGCGGAAGCGCCTCGGGCCTGTCCGGCGGATCATGCCGCAGACGCGGGGCTTGGCACGCCCTCCCCCACTCTCGGCTTCGCTCGAGCGGGCGGTGCCCCCACCGGCGTT
>NZ_JBIAVN010000027.1:0-67069 GCF_042894285.1 Streptomyces sp. NPDC001544
GTGAAGCACAACGACCCGGTCGTGATGATCGAGGCGTACAGGCAGCTGGCCGCGCAGTGCGACTATCCGCTGCACCTGGGGGTGACGGAGGCGGGGCCGGCGTTCCAGGGGACGATCAAGTCGGCGGTGGCGTTCGGTGCGCTGCTCTCGCAGGGTATCGGTGACACGATCCGGGTGTCGCTGTCGGCGCCTCCGGTGGAGGAGGTCAAGGTCGGCAACCAGATCCTTGAGTCGCTGAACCTCAGGCAGCGGGGTCTGGAGATCGTCTCGTGTCCGTCGTGCGGCCGTGCGCAGGTGGATGTGTACAAGCTGGCCGAGGAGGTCACGGCGGGCCTGACCGGTATGGAGGTTCCGCTGCGGGTGGCCGTGATGGGCTGTGTCGTCAACGGTCCCGGTGAGGCCCGTGAGGCGGATCTCGGTGTGGCCTCCGGCAACGGCAAGGGGCAGATCTTCGTCAAGGGCGAGGTCATCAAGACCGTCCCGGAGTCGAAGATCGTGGAGACCCTCATCGAGGAAGCCATGAAGCTCGCCGAGAAGATGGAGGCGGACGGCGTGGCCTCCGGCGAGCCCGAGGTCTCCGTCGCCGGCTGACCCCTCCGGTCCCCCCTCACACCCCGTCACCCTGACGCCCCGTCACCTCCCTGGTGGCGGGGCGTAAGTATGTCTCCGACTCCCTTGACAGCTCCGATGTATGGAGGGACGTTATGGGGCGCACCTGCACCTATGTCCCACACGCCATACCCGCACCGGCTATACATCGGATGACAAGGTGACCGTATGAGACGCCGCAGACTGCTGGCCCTGTGGACCGCCCTCCTCGCCCTGCTGCTTGCCACCGCCCCCTCGGCCCAGGCGGCCCACACAGCACAGGCGCCCCCTTACCCACCCCGCCAGACCACGCTCCGCAACGCCACCGCCGGTCTCTTCCTCCACTGGGGCATGTTCACCGCCCCCGCCCACTACGACTGCGCCTCCTGGGAGAAGGCCGTCGACGACGGCGGCTGGAAACCCGACTACTGGGTCGACGAGGCCCGCAAGATCCGCGCGAGCTACATCGTGCTCGCCACCTTCCACTCCCGCCTCGGCTACGCGCGCCCATGGCCGTCGGCCATCCCCGGGTCGTGCTCCACGAAGCGCGACATCCTCGGCGAACTCATCGACGCCGCGGCGAAGAAGGGCCTGAAGGTCATCCTCTACATGACCGACGACCCCCAGTGGCACGACGAGAAGGGCGTGGAGAGCCTCGACTCGGCCGCCTACTCCGCATACAAGGGCCACGACGTCGACCTCACCACCCGTCAGGGCTTCGGCGAGTTCGGCTACGACAACTTCTTCGAGGTCATGCGCAACTACCCGAAGCTGTCGGGCTTCTGGATCGACAACGACAACGAGTACTGGGAACAGCACCAGCTCTACGAGCAGATCCGGCAACTGCGCCCGGACATGACGCTGAGCAACAACAACGAGGACACCCCGATCATGGACATGGTGTCCCATGAGCAGAAGGTCGGCATGACCCCGCCGTACGACCAGCCGTCGGCGATCTGGACGCCCCTGCCGCGCCTGACCGAGTCCTGCTACAAGGTGCCGGACACCGGCAGCTGGTGGTACGACGGCCAGGACCGCCCGGTGTCCACCGCCCTCAACGTCGACCGGTACATCGCCAACGCGGGCAACTCCATCCGCTCCCTCATGGACTTCACCGCCATGGTCGACGGCCGCTTCCCGCCGCAGCAGGAGAAGTTCATCGACCTGCTGAAGGACTACCTCCCGCCCATCTGGGAGTCCCTGCACGGCGTCGACGCGGGCGGCTTCCTGTACGGCGGCATGCAGCCGGGCAGCTGGAACGACGGCTCGTACGGCTACGTCACCGTCAGCCGCGCCCACCCCGCCACCACCCAGTACGTCCACGTCACCACCCGCCCGACCACCGGCGCCCAGATCCGCGTCCGCGACAACGGCTACCGGATCGAGCGCGTCACCGACCTGCGCACCGGCAAGCGCCTCCACTTCGACCAGCGCGGGGGCACGCTCACCATCCGAGGCATCACCGACTGGGACCCGTACGACACCGTGTTCAAGGTGCGCACCGCCGCACACCGCGAGGGCGTGTACCCGGCCTACTCCGTCAGGGCGAGCGAACCCGCCCTCACCGACGGCGACTTCACCACGTACAGCGACAACAAGGGCGTCCTGCCGACCGGTTTCACCCTTGACCTCGGCCGGGCCCGCAAGGTGGCCTTCCTCGGGATCGACCAGCGCGAGTGGTCGCCGACGTACAACCGGGAGTCCTTCGGCCGCAAGGAGGACTCCGCGCGGATCAAGGACTACACGGTCTCCGTGAGCGACGACGGAACCACCTGGCGGCAGATCAAGGCAGGGGTGCTGGAAAGCGCCCGGGGAATCCGCTTCGTGGACCTCGGCGACCGTGTGCGCACCCGCCACGTCCGGCTCGACGTCCCCACGACCTGGGCCGCGGCCACCGTACCGAACTACCACAAGCAGCTGCGCATCGACGAGGTACAGGTCGGTTACGGCCATCCCAGGAGCAAAGGCTGACCCGCGGCTCCCACCGCGCTGCCCCCGCGGGGCGGCGCGGCACAATTTCGGCAGGTACAGTGCGGAGATCAGCAGACCCTCAGGGTGAGGCCCGCACGTGTTGACCCAGACCACCTCTCGGGTGCTCGAACCGAGCGACCTGGACGCCGCGCTCGCCGTCCTCGACCGCGAGCCGGTCGCCAACGCCTTCGTGACCTCCCGCGTCCAGGTCGCGGGCCTCGACCCCTGGCGGCTCGGCGGGGAGATGTGGGGCTGGTACGAGGACGGCATGCTGACGTCCCTGTGCTACGCGGGAGCCAACCTCGTCCCGATCTGCGCCACCCCGCGCGCCGTACGCGCCTTCGCCGACCGCGCCCGACGGGCCGGACGCCGCTGCTCCTCCATCGTGGGGCCCGCCCAGACCACCGCCGAGCTGTGGCGACTGCTGGAACCGCACTGGGGCCCCGCCCGGGAGGTCCGCACCCGCCAGCCCCTCATGGTCACCGACCGCATGCCCGCCGACATCGCCCCCGACCCCTACGTGCGCCGGATCCGCAAGAACGAGGTGGAGACGATCATGCCGGCGTGCGTCGCGATGTTCACCGAGGAGGTCGGCGTGTCCCCGCTGGCCGGGGACGGCGGCCTCCTCTACCAGGCCCGCGTCGCAGAACTCGTCGGCTCCGGCCGCTCCTTCGCCCGCCTCGACGAACACGGCAAGGTCGTCTTCAAGGCGGAGATCGGCGCGGCGACCTCCCAGGCGTGCCAGATCCAGGGCGTGTGGGTGGCCCCGGAATACCGGGGCCGAGGACTTGCCGCCCCCGGAATGGCCGCGGTCCTGCGGTACGCGCTGGCCGACGTGGCCCCGGTGGTGAGCCTGTACGTGAACGACTTCAACACCCCGGCGCGGCGGGCGTACGAGCGGGTGGGCTTCCAGGAGGTCGGCGCCTTCATGAGCGTGCTGTTCTGAGACGGTCGCAGCAGCCCGGGGCGGTCGTACCGGGAGAGGTCAGGGCCCGCCTCAGGGACGTCTGAGGGGCAATCCCGGATGGCCGGGCCGAACGGTGTCGGCAGCATGATCCTCATGACCTCACACTGGATCTCCGGACGTGTCTCCCGACGTTCCTTACTCGGTGGCTCGCTGGCCGGCGCGGCCCTGGCCGCGTCCGGCGGCACGATGTCCCGTGCGGCCACCGGCGCAGACCGCCGCCCGCCGCCGCTGGACACACAGGCCCTGCGCGCCGCGGTCCGCGACCTCACCCACCCGCCCGCCACCTCGGCGCAGCTGCGCGTCTCCCGCGGGGCGGACCACTGGTACACGGCCGTGGGAGCCGCCGACCTGACCGACGGCCGCTCCCCGCGCCCGGCCGACCGGTTCCGCGCCGGCAGTGTCACCAAGGTGCTCGTGGCGACGGTCGTCCTGCAGCTGTGGACCGCGCGCCGCCTCCGGCTCGACGCCCCGATCGGCCGCCACCTGCCCGGGCTGCTCCCGCCGGACTCCGCCCGGATCACCGTCGCGCACCTGCTCAACCACACCAGCGGGCTCCCCGACCACCAGGGTCTGCCCGACCTCAGCACCCCGGAGGCCGTGCTGCGGCACCGGTTCGACCGGTGGACGCCGCAGCAGTGGGTCGACACCGTCGCACACAGTCCGCTCAAGTTCCGGCCGGGCACCGCACAGGAGTACCGGGGCATCAACTACGTCCTGCTCGCCCTGCTGGTCGAGGAGCTCACCGGACGCCCCTACGGCGAGGCGATCGCCTCCCGCGTCCTGCGCCCGCTGGGACTGGACCACACCCTCATACCCGGCGACGACCCGCGGCTGCACGGCCCGCACGTGCACGGCTATCTGCGGATGACCGACGGCTCCCTGAGGGACGTCACCGTCTTCGACCAGTCCGGCTCCTGGGGCGAGGGCGAACTGGTCTCCAGTCTCGACGACCTCGGTCGCCTGCAAAAGGCCCTGTTCACAGGCGAGTTACTGACTCCGCAGGCGACGGAGCAGCTCTTCACCATGCCCCCCGACACCGTGCGCATGCTGGACGGCAGCCCCGCCCGGTACAGCATGGGGCTGCAGAAGGCCACCGTGAACGGAGTGACCTTCTGGGGGAAGACCGGCGAGACCTACGGCTACCGCACCCGCGTCTTCGCCACCCGCGACCGGAGCCTGAGCTTCGTGCTCTCCTGCACGCCGACGCCGCTCAGCACGGACGAGGACATGACCCAGCGGGTGGTCACTGTGCTCACCTCCTGACCCACACGGCGGCGGCGCCCCCCTGTAGTCTCCCCGCATGGACGTAGTGATCGGCCCACTCGACCTCCCGGCACACGTGGACGAGGCCCTGGCCGTCCAGGCCGTCGCCTTCGGACTGGACCCCGACGAGGTGGCCGTGCGACGCCAGATCGTCCTGCGCCACATGCAGTACCCGGGAGCGAGGGCACTCGGCGCCACAGCCGGCGGACGGCTCGTCGGATTCGTCTACGGCATGCCCAACGACCGGACCCACTGGTGGTCCACCGTCGTGGAACCGTATCTGCGGGCCCGCGGCCACGACGACTGGCTCGACGACTCCTTCGTGATCACCGAGCTGCACGTCCACCCGAGCCACCAGAACCGCGGTGTCGGCCGGGCCCTGATCACCGCGATCACCGACGGCGCCACCGAACCCCGCTCGATCCTCTCCGCCATCGACATCGACAGCCCCGCCCGCGGCCTCTACCACTCCCTCGGCTACCAGGACCTCGCCCGCCAGGTCCTCTTCCCCAGCGCCCCGAAGCCGTACGCCGTCATGGGCGCCCCGCTGCCCCTGCGCCGGAGTTAAGGATTTCCGGCCACGGCGGCGCCCCGGCTAACCTCCTGGTCATCACCTTCACCCGGCAGGAGTACGAGAACCATGGCGAACGCACCGGTCCAGCGCATGTCCCAGCTGCTGGCGAAAACGCTGCGCGACGACCCGGCCGACGCCGAGGTGCTCAGCCACAAGCTCCTGGTCCGCGCCGGCTACGTCCGCCGTACCGCCGCCGGCATCTGGAGCTGGCTGCCCCTCGGCAAGAAGGTCCTGGCGAACGTGGAGCGGATCGTCCGCGAGGAGATGGACGCCATCGGCGCCCAGGAGGTCCTCCTCCCCGCCCTGCTGCCGCGTGAGCCGTACGAGGCGACCGGCCGCTGGGACGAGTACGGCGCCGAGCTGTTCCGCCTGAAGGACCGCAAGGGCGGCGACTACCTCCTCGGCCCCACCCACGAGGAGATCTTCACCCTGCTGGTGAAGGACCAGGCGTCCTCCTACAAGGACCTGCCGGTCATCCTCTACCAGATCCAGACCAAGTTCCGCGACGAGGCCCGGCCCCGCGCGGGCATCCTGCGCGGCCGCGAGTTCCTGATGAAGGACTCGTACTCCTTCGACACCGAGGACGAGGGCCTCGCCCAGTCCTACGCCCTGCACCGCCAGGCCTACCAGCGGATCTTCGAGCGCCTCGGCCTCGACTACCGCATCTGCGCCGCCACCGCCGGCGCGATGGGCGGCTCCAAGTCCGAGGAGTTCCTCGCCCCGGCCGAAGCCGGCGAGGACACCTTCGCGGACTGCCCGAACTGCGACTTCGCCGCCAACACCGAGGCGATCACCTACGGGCTCCAGGAGCAGGACGCCACCGGCGTCCCCGCCGCCGAGGAGATCCCGACCCCGGACACCCCGACCATCGAGACCCTCGCCGCCTCCCTCGGCGTCCCGGCCTCCGCCACCCTGAAGAACCTCCTCGTCAAGGTCGACGGCGAGATCGTCGCGGTCGGTGTGCCCGGTGACCGCGAGGTCGACATGGACAAGGTCGAGGCGCACTTCGCCCCGGCCGCCGTCGAACTGGTCACCGCCGAGGACTTCACGGGCCGTCCCGACCTGGTCCGCGGCTACGTCGGCCCGCAGGGCCTGGGCGAGAAGGTCCGCTACATCGCCGACCCGCGCGTGGCGCCGGGCACCGCCTGGATCACGGGCGCCAACAAGGAGCACACCCACGCCAGGAACGTCGTCGCCGGCCGTGACTTCGAGGTCGACGCCTACGTGGACGTCGTGGTGGTGCAGGAGGGCGACCCGTGCCCCAACTGCGGCACCGGGCTGAAGCTCGACCGCGCCATCGAGATCGGGCACATCTTCCAGCTCGGCCGCAAGTACGCCGACGCCCTCAAGCTCGACGTCCTCGGCCAGAACGGCAAGCCGGTGCGCGTCACCATGGGCTCCTACGGCATCGGCGTCTCCCGCGCCGTCGCCGCCCTCGCCGAGCAGCACGCCGACGAGCAGGGCCTGGTGTGGCCCAAGGAGGTCGCCCCGGCCGACGTGCACGTGGTCGCCGCGGGCAAGGCCCTGCAGACCGAGCTCGCCCTCGAGGTCTCCGGGAAGCTGGCCGCCGCGGGCCTGCGCGTCCTGGTCGACGACCGGGCGGGCGTCTCCCCGGGCGTGAAGTTCACCGACGCCGAACTCATCGGCGTCCCCCAGATCCTCGTCGCGGGCCGCCGCTCCGCCGAGGGCGTGCTGGAGCTGAAGGACCGCAGGAGCGGTGAGCGCGAGGAGCTGACGGTGGACGAGGCGATCGCACGCCTGACCGCCTGACCATCGCCGCGCGCGGCGGTCGGCGGGGTGCCGGCAGGCCTCGGCGGCGACACCGCCGTCGCGGGGCAGCCCCCTGGGCTGGGGGAGGGCTGACGGCCGCCCTGTGGCGGACCGGCCCTCCCCGGACCGGCGCCCATGCGGCCGCGGCCGGGAGCGGCCTCCCGGCGCCGGACCGAGGCGGCGCCGCCGCTGCCTGCCGACCCTGGTGATGGACCTCGTCGAGGGCCCCGACCTGCACCGCTACCTGCGCGAGAGAGGCCCCTTGCGCCGACGGCGCGGCGGACCCGCCCTGCGCCACCATGTCGACCCGAGCACCGGTCGGCCCGCCCGTACCCCTGGCACCCGGTCTCCGGGGCCGCCGCGACCACCACCGCGGCGGCCCCGGCCAGGGGCGTGGGATCCAAACGTCGGCCGGCCCGCGTCAGGCTGCCGCCCGGCTGGTCGCACCGCACGAGCTGGTCGCGACGACACCCGGCTGGAGCACCGCGCCCGCCGAGCCACGACCGACAGCCCGGCCCTGGACCTGAAGCTCCGCGCACGGCAGGGGGCGTCCTCAGAGGGTGTCCGCAAAGTTCCTCCCCCCAGCCTTCGGCCGGGGGCCCCCAGAGCGCGCACCAGACGCCGCGGAGCCGCCCTCCGGGCGGACGACGGGACTTCGCGGAGGCGGCCTAGAGCCAGCCCGCGAACTCCAGCAGCAGTTCAGCGTCCTGCTCACGACCCACCCGGCGGGCCCGCACCCCGGACTCCACCGCCCGGAACAGGGTCCAGCCTTTGAGCCGCTCCTGGTCCACGTCCAGCGACTCCGCGAGCCGCTTCACCCGCCGCCGGGTGGTGGCCGCCCCCGACGGCGTGGCGATCAGGTCCTCCACCCGGTCCCGGACCAGCCGCGCGAGATCGAAGGCGCACTCGCCGACCAGCGGGTCCGGACCCACCGCCAGCCACGGCATGCGGTCCCCGGCCAGCACCTTGCTCTGCCGGAACGTGCCGTGCAGCAGCCGATGCTCCGGCGGCGCGGCCAGCAGCTCAGCGCGGGCCGCGAGCGCCGCCTCGACCAGCGGGGCCACCTGGGGGTCGGTCTCCGCGCCGGCCCGCATGGCCTCGGCCTGCCGCCCGGTCCGTCCGGCCACGGTCTCGAAGGAGAACTCCGCCGGCGGTTCCACCCACAGCCGCCGCAGCGTCCCCGCCGCCTCCAGCAGCGCCTTCGCCTCGGGCAGGGACCGCACGGACACATCGGGGTGCAGCCGTTCCAGCAGCAGCACGCCCTCGGCGCCGTCCGTCTCCAGGAGCTGTACGGCGCCCAGCCCGTCCCAGTGCGCGAGCGCCGCCCGCTCCGCCTCCGGCCGGGCCCGGGGCGGCGCCAGCTTCAGCACGGCCGGGGTCCCGTCCGCCCGGCGCACCAGCACGACCAGGCTGCTGCGACCGCCCGGCACCTGCACCCGCTCGACGGTCAGCCCGCGCAGCGCGACGGCCTGCCGCACGGCCTCCGGCAGTCTTTCCAGCCAGCCGTCACCGTCCGGTGCCGTCTCACCGAGCGCTCTGACGAGACGCCGCGGCGGTTCGAAAGCCATGCGCGAGCCGTTCCTTCCCGGGCTGCCGGATCATGCCGTCGGTGTCGCCGAGGCCGAGGCCGGCGGCGCGGTCGCGGACGCACCGGCCGCGGTGCCGTCCCGTTCGGCGAGACCAGGGAAGGCTACGCTCTCGCCGCGCCAGCGCACCGCCCGCACGGCGGTCTCCCGCAGCACCCCGGCTGCCTCGCGGCGCCGCCCGCCCGTCGTCGCCCGTACCAGGTCGGAGTACACCCCGGCCACGCGTTCCTCCAGCTCGGCGGCGAGCCTCACCGCCGCCTCGGAGTCCGGTACCGGGAACGGCAGGGCGTACGCCGCGTCCGCGGCCACCGGGGCGCCGCCCAGGTCGCGCACCTCACGGACCAGTGCATCCCTGCGCGCCCTGTGCGCGTCGTACGCCGTCCGTGCTTCAGTGCGCCGTTCCGCGCGGATCCGCCCGCCGACGACCCCGTACCCGTACACGGCCGCGTGCTCGGCGGCCAGGGCCGCCTGCAGGGCCTTGAGCTCGCCGCTCCCGGCCTGGTCGCTCACTTCCCGTCCTCCGTCAGCAGATACAAGTGCACCGCTCCGGCGGCCGCCACCGAGGCCAGCAGCCGGGCCAGCTCACCGTCCACCTCCAGCAGCGTCTTCGCCCGCCGGTCGGCGAGGTCCCGCTCGGCGGCGGCCAGCGCGGCGCGGGCGGCCTTCTCGTCGGTCGGGACGGCCGATGCCGATGCCGATGCCGATGCGGAAGCGGAAGCGGACGCCGGGGCCGGCGCCGAGGCGCCGGGAGAGCGCGAGGGCGCCGCCGTACCGCCGCCGAACGCCTCCGCGTGCGCCGCGGCCTCCGCCCGCAGCGGCTCCAGTCGGCCGGCCAGCGCCGGATGCGCCGCGATCACCGCGTCGTACCGTGCCACCAGGGCCCGGCTGTCCCGGGCCGCACGCGCGCGTGCCCGCGCGGAGACCGAGGGGGCGTCGCCCGTGCCACCGGATCCCCCGCCCCCGTCGGAGCAGCCCGCGAGCAGGGCCGCTCCCGCGGCCGAGGCGAGCAGTGTTCTTCTGCGCGACCACGGGAGGGCACGCGGCGGTGAGGAGAGGGGCACGGCAGACGTCCTCGGGGGCTCGTACGAACACACGGGCGGGGGCTCGCCGCTGATCACGGTACCCGCGAACCCGCCCGACCCATGTCACCGGCTCGTGGACCCACTTGAGGGGGCGTCGGAGCGGGTCGGCGGGCAGAGCCACCCGCGCTCCCCTCCCCGGCGGACCGGCCGCCCCGCCGGAGGCGGACGTGGACGGCAACACCCCCTGCGACCGGATACCCTTTGACCAGACACGCGCCCCATCCCACAACAGCACACGCGGCCGAGGAGTCACCCGGATGAGCACCACCCAGAGCGAGAGGCTGCGAGAACTGCTGGAACCGCTCGTCACATCCCAGGGCCTGGATCTCGAGGAGATCGCAGTCGACTCCGTCGGACGCAAACGGGTGCTACGCGTCGTCGTCGACTCCGACACCGGGGCGGACCTGGACCAGATCGCCGATGTGAGCCGCGCGCTCTCGGCGAAGCTCGACGAGACGGACGCGATGGGCGAGGGCGCGTACGACCTGGAGGTCGGAACCCCGGGCGCTGAGCGCCTCCTCAAGGAACAACGGCACTACGCGCGCGCGGTGGGCCGGCTGGCGAAGTTCCAGCTGGCCGAGGGCGGCGAACTGGTCGCCAGGATCCTGACGGTCGACGACGAGGGCCTCGACGTCGAAGTGCCCGGAGTCAAGGGCCGCAAGGCCACCACCCGCAGACTCGGCTACCCGGACATCGCCAAGGCGCGCGTGCAGGTCGAGTTCAACCGCAAGGACAAGAAGGAAGAGGAGGCGTAGCCGTGGACATCGACATGAGTGCCCTGCGGGGCTTGGTTCGGGAGAAGGAGATCTCCTTCGACCTGCTGGTCGAGGCGATCGAGTCGGCCCTCCTCATCGCCTACCACCGCACCGAGGGAAGCCGCCGACACGCGCGCGTGGAGCTCAACCGGGAGACCGGGCATGTGACCGTGTGGGCGAAGGAGGACCCCGAGGACCTCGAGGAGGGCCAGGAGCCCCGCGAGTTCGACGACACCCCGTCCGGCTTCGGCCGTATCGCCGCCACCACCGCCAAGCAGGTCATCCTGCAGCGGCTGCGCGACGCCGAGGACGACGCGACGCTCGGCGAGTACGCCGGCCGTGAGGGCGACATCGTCACCGGAGTGGTCCAGCAGGGCCGCGACCCGAAGAACGTGCTCGTCGACATCGGCAAGCTGGAGGCCATCCTGCCGGTGCAGGAGCAGGTGCCGGGGGAGACGTACCCGCACGGCATGCGGCTGCGCAGTTACGTCGTACGGGTGGCGAAGGGCGTGCGCGGCCCGTCCGTCACTCTTTCGCGCACCCACCCCAACCTGGTGAAGAAGCTGTTCGCCCTCGAGGTGCCGGAGATCGCCGACGGCTCCGTCGAGATCGCCGCGATCGCCCGTGAGGCCGGTCACCGCACGAAGATCGCCGTGCGTTCCACCCGTTCGGGCCTGAACGCCAAGGGCGCCTGCATCGGCCCCATGGGCGGCCGGGTGCGCAACGTGATGGGCGAGCTCAACGGTGAGAAGATCGACATCGTCGACTGGTCGGACGACCCGGCGGAGATGGTCGCGAACGCGTTGTCACCCGCCCGGGTGTCCAAGGTGGAGGTCGTGGACATGGCCGCCAGGTCCGCCCGGGTGACCGTGCCGGACTACCAGCTGTCGCTGGCCATCGGCAAGGAGGGCCAGAACGCCCGGCTCGCCGCCCGGCTCACCGGCTGGCGGATCGACATCCGGCCGGACACGGAGCAGCCCGGGGAATAGATCCAGGCCGCAGGACGCTTGGATCACGACAGTTCTATGCACGACAACTGTTCGATCTATCACCCAGAGGGGTGAGGTCGGTACGGGGAGGTAGACTTAACCGTGTCTGGCCGGACGCATGCCCGAGCATGCCCTGAACGCACCTGCGTGGGGTGCCGGGAGCGGGCGGCCAAGACGGGTCTGCTGCGGATCGTGGCGATCGAGGACGCGTGCGTCCCCGATCCTCGCGGTACGCTGCCCGGCCGGGGTGCCTACGTGCACCCCGCACTGGTCTGTCTCGACCAGGCGGTACGCCGCCGGGCGTTCACGCGGGCACTGCGCGCCCCGGGAACGCTCGACACAAAGGCGTTGCGCCAGTACGTCGAGCAGACGACAGTTGCCGAGCAGGCAACACCGTAAGACGTGCCGCACGGAACCCCGTGCGGTCTGGTACCTCGCGAGTCGAAAGCAGGTCGAGATTGCGATGAGCACTCGATGAGTACGCGATGAGTACGCCCATGAACTAGCGACGGTCCGGCCGCAACCCGGACCTCAAAGGAGCGAAGTGGCTAAGGTCCGGGTCTACGAACTCGCCAAGGAGTTCGGTGTCGAGAGCAAGGTCGTCATGGCCAAGCTCCAGGAACTCGGTGAATTCGTCCGTTCGGCGTCTTCGACGATCGAAGCGCCCGTAGTACGCAAGCTGACCGACGCCTTCCAGGGCGGTGGCAACGGCAAGCCCGCCCCGCGCAAGGCCGCCCCCAGGCCCGCCGCGCCCTCTCCGGCGCAGGCGGCGCGTCCGGCTGCACCGAAGCCGGGCGCCCCCAAGCCGCCGTCGGCCCCGCAGCCGTCGGCACCCCAGCCCGCGGCTCAGCAGCCGTCGGCTCCGTCGGCGTCCACGCCGGCCCCCGGCCCGCGTCCGGTGCCGGGCCCCAAGCCCGCGCCGCGTCCGGCGCCGGCCGCCCCGGAGTTCACCGCTCCGCCGGCCGCTCCCGCCCCGCAGGCTCCGGCCGCCCAGGGTCCGCGCCCCGGCGGCGCGCGTCCCGGCGCGCCCAAGCCCGGCGGCGCCCGTCCGGGTGGTCCCGGCCAGGGCCAGGGCCAGCGGGGCGAGCGTCCCGCCGGTCAGGGCGGTCAGCGTCCCGGCGGCCAGGGCCCGCGTCCCGGCGCCCGTCCGGCCGGTCCGCGTCCGGGTAACAACCCCTTCACGTCCGGTGGCTCCACCGGCATGGCCCGCCCGCAGGCCCCGCGCCCGCAGGGCGGACCCCGCCCCGGCGGTCCCGGTGCCCCCGGTGGTGGCCCCCGTCCCCAGGCGCCCGGCGCCCAGGGCGGCGGTCCCCGTCCGCAGGCTCCCGGCGGCCCGCGCCCGACCCCGGGCTCGATGCCGCGTCCGCAGGGCGGTCCCCGTCCCGGCGGTGGCGGCCCCGGCGGCCCGCGTCCGAACCCCGGCATGATGCCTCAGCGTCCTGCCGCGGGTCCGCGTCCCGGCGGTGGCGGCCCCGGCGGCCGTGGTCCCGGTGGCGGCGGTCGTCCCGGTGGCGGCGGCGGTCGTCCGGGCGGTGGCGGCTTCGCCGGTCGTCCCGGTGGCGGTGGCGGCGGCGGCTTCGCCGGTCGTCCCGGTGGTCCCGGTGGCGGTGGCGGCGGTTTCGCCGGTCGTCCCGGCGGCCCGGGTGGCGGCGGCGGTGGCCGTCCCGGCTTCGGCGGTCGTCCCGGTGGTCCGGGTGGCCGTGGTGGCACGCAGGGCGCCTTCGGCCGTCCCGGTGGTCCCGCGCGTCGTGGCCGCAAGTCGAAGCGGCAGAGGCGCCAGGAGTACGAGGCCATGCAGGCCCCGTCGGTCGGCGGTGTGATGCTGCCTCGCGGCAACGGCGAGACCATTCGCCTGTCGCGCGGTGCCTCCCTCACCGACTTCGCCGAGAAGATCAACGCCAATCCGGCGTCGCTCGTCGCGGTGATGATGAACCTGGGCGAGATGGTCACGGCCACGCAGTCCGTCTCCGACGAGACGCTGCAGCTCCTCGCCGACGAGATGAACTACACGGTTCAGATCGTCAGCCCCGAGGAGGAGGACCGTGAGCTCCTCGAGTCCTTCGACATCGAGTTCGGCGAGGACGAGGGCTCCGAGGAGGACCTGGTCGTCCGTCCGCCGGTCGTGACCGTCATGGGTCACGTCGACCACGGTAAGACCCGCCTGCTGGACGCCATCCGCAAGACGAACGTCATCGCGGGCGAGGCCGGTGGCATCACCCAGCACATCGGTGCCTACCAGGTCTCGACCGAGGTCAACGACGAAGAGCGCAAGATCACCTTCATCGACACCCCGGGTCACGAGGCGTTCACCGCCATGCGTGCCCGTGGTGCGAAGTCGACCGACATCGCGATCCTGGTCGTCGCGGCCAACGACGGCGTCATGCCGCAGACGGTCGAGGCGCTCAACCACGCCAAGGCGGCCGACGTGCCGATCGTGGTCGCGGTCAACAAGATCGACGTCGAGGGTGCCGACCCGACCAAGGTGCGCGGTCAGCTGACCGAGTACGGCCTGGTGGCCGAGGAGTACGGCGGCGACACGATGTTCGTCGACATCTCCGCCAAGCAGGGTCTGCACATCGACAGCCTCCTCGAGGCCGTCGTCCTCACCGCCGACGCCTCGCTCGACCTGCGGGCCAACCCGGCCCAGGACGCGCAGGGCATCTCGATCGAGTCCCGTCTCGACCGCGGCCGCGGTGCCGTGGCGACGGTCCTCGTCCAGCGAGGCACCCTGCGGGTCGGCGACACGATGGTGGTGGGCGACGCCTACGGCCGCGTCCGCGCCATGCTCGACGACAACGGCAACAACGTCGCCGAGGCCGGCCCGTCGACGCCGGTCCAGGTCCTCGGCCTGACCAACGTCCCGGGTGCGGGCGACAACTTCCTGGTGGTCGACGAGGACCGTACGGCCCGTCAGATCGCCGAGAAGCGCGCCGCCCGCGAGCGCAACGCCGCGTTCGCCAAGCGCACGCGCCGCGTGTCGCTGGAGGACCTGGACAAGGTGCTGAAGGCCGGCGAGATCCAGCAGCTGAACCTGATCATCAAGGGTGACGCTTCCGGTTCCGTCGAGGCACTCGAGTCCTCGCTGCTCCAGCTGGACGTCGGCGAAGAGGTCGACATCCGCGTCCTGCACCGCGGCGTCGGTGCGGTCACGGAGTCCGACATCGACCTGGCGATGGGCTCCGACGCCATCGTGATCGGCTTCAACGTCCGCGCGGCCGGCCGCGCGGCGCAGATGGCCGAGCGCGAGGGCGTGGACGTCCGGTACTACTCGGTCATCTACCAGGCGATCGAGGAGATCGAGGCGGCCCTGAAGGGCATGCTGAAGCCGGAGTACGAGGAGGTCGAGCTCGGTACGGCGGAGATCCGCGAGGTCTTCAAGTCGTCCAAGCTGGGCAACATCGCCGGTGTCCTCATCCGCTCCGGCGAGGTGCGCCGCAACACCAAGGCCCGCCTCATCCGCGACGGCAAGGTGGTCGCGGAGAACCTCAACATCGAGGGCCTGCGTCGCTTCAAGGACGACGTCACCGAGATCCGCGAAGGCTACGAGGGTGGTATCAACCTCGGAAACTTCAACGACATCAAGGTCGACGACGTCATCGCGACGTACGAGATGCGCGAGAAGCCGCGGGTGTAACACCCACGGTCCGCACCGGCCGACGGGACCACGGTCCCGCCGGCCGGTGCGGCATAGCCGAGGGCTTTTCCCTTGGGAAACCGGGGGTCTGGGGGCGAAGCCCCCAGGCCTGACCGGCAGCCCCGGGCGAGGCAAAACCCCGTCGAGCCTCCGGCAGGAACGGGGTACCGTTCATGATGTCCCCGGCCACACGGCCCCGGGGCCATCGACCCCGTACCGGCGGGTGAACCGGTTACACACATGTACGTGGGGACTCTGTCCTTCGACCTCCTCCTCGGCGACGTACGGTCGCTCAAGGAGAAGCGCTCCGTCGTCCGCCCGATCGTCGCCGAACTCCAGCGGAAGTACGCCGTGAGCGCGGCCGAGGTGGACCACATGGACCTCCACCGGCGGGCCCTCATCGGCCTCGCCGTGGTCTCGGGCGACGCGGCACACCTCACCGACGTACTGGACCGGTGCGAACGGCTGGTCGCCGCCCGCCCCGAGGTGGAACTGCTGTCCGTCAGACGGCGGTTCCACGGCGACGACGACTAGACCCCCAAGAACGACCGAGAGACAAGAACGGGAGACGGACCAGTGGCCGACAACGCGCGGGCGAAAAGGCTGGCGGACCTCATCCGAGAGGTGGTGGCCCAGAAGCTGCAGCGCGGGATCAAGGACCCGCGGCTCGGCTCGCACGTCACCATCACGGACACCCGGGTCACCGGGGACCTGCGGGAGGCGACCGTCTTCTACACGGTGTACGGCGACGAGGAGGAGCGGAAGGCCGCCGCCGCGGGCCTGGAGAGCGCCAAGGGCATCCTGCGCTCCGAGGTCGGCCGGGCGGCCGGCGTGAAGTTCACGCCGACCCTCGCGTTCGTCGCGGACGCCCTCCCGGACACCGCCAAGAACATCGAGGACCTCCTCGACAAGGCGCGCCTGTCCGACGAGAAGGTACGCGAGGCGTCCGCGGGCGCCGCGTACGCCGGTGAAGCGGACCCGTACCGCAAGCCGGGCTCCGAGGACGAGACGGACGACACCGCGGAATGACCGACAAGCGCACCACGCCCGACGGACTTGTCATCGTCGACAAGCCGTCGGGCTTCACCTCGCACGACGTGGTCGCCAAGATGCGCGGGATCGCCAGGACCCGCCGCGTCGGCCACGCCGGCACCCTCGACCCCATGGCGACGGGCGTCCTCGTCCTCGGCGTCGAGAAGGCGACGAAGCTCCTCGGGCACCTGGCCCTCACGGAGAAGGAGTACCTCGGCACCATCCGCCTCGGCCAGACCACGGTCACCGACGACGCCGAGGGCGAGATCACGGCATCGGCCGACGCGTCCAAGGTCACCCGCGCCGCCGTCGACGCCGGTGTCGCCAAGCTGACCGGCGACATCATGCAGGTGCCGTCCAAGGTCAGCGCCATCAAGATCGACGGCGTACGGTCCTACAAGCGGGCCCGCGAGGGCGAGGACTTCGAGATCCCCGCGCGGCCCGTCACGGTCTCCTCCTTCGCCGTCCACGACGTCCGGGACGCGGTCGCCGAGGACGGCACACCGGTCCTCGACCTGGTGGTGTCGGTGGTCTGCTCCTCCGGCACCTACATCCGCGCCCTCGCCCGCGACCTGGGCGCCGACCTCGGCGTCGGCGGGCACCTCACGGCCCTGCGCCGCACGCGCGTCGGACCGTACAAGCTGGACGCGGCCCGCACCCTCGACGAGCTCCAGACGGAGCTGACCGTGATGCCGATCGCCCAGGCGGCCGCGGCCGCGTTCCCGCGCTGGGACGTCGACACCAGACGCGCCCGGCTGCTCACCAACGGCGTGCGGCTGGAGATGCCCGACGAGTACAAGGGCAGCGGCCCCGTCGCCGTCTTCGGCCCCGAGGAGCACTTCCTCGCCCTGGTCGAGGAGCACAAGGGCAAGGCCAAGAGCCTCGCCGTCTTCGGCTGACCCGGCCCGGGGCTGTGCCCGTGGAGCGGCGGCCACGGGATGTGGCCGCCGCTCCACGGTCCCCCCTCGGTTCCCCCACCCCTAGGGTTATCCAGCCGCCCCCGCCTATTCACCCGACCGAGCAGGCGCTCGGAGTGAACCGGGGGAGCGGAAGGGGGCGCTTTGTCCGATCGAGCTGCAGCGCTGATCATTCCGGGCCTACCTTCGTGGGCAGGGCACGGGTGACGGGCGGGAGGTTCGACCATGGCGGGACGGGGCCCGCGCAGCGAGCGCGGCGCCGGACGGACCCCCGAGGACGCGATCTGCCGGGAGCGGCGCCCGGGCACCCCCGGCGAGGACCCTGACCGCGCCCTCGACGCGCGTCTGGTCCGGATCCGGGACACGACCGGCCGCCCCCGAGGCACCGGCTTCCTCGCCGACCACCACGGCACCCTCGTCACCAGCCACGAGGCCGTCGACGGCCTGGCCCGCCTGGTGCTGCACACCGCCGACCGGCGGACCCGCGCCGTGACCGCCGACGCCGTCACCCCGCTGCCCGCCCTGGACCTCGCCCTGGTGCGCACCGAGGGCCTCGGCGTGGACCCGCTCCCGGTGACCGCGCGGGACCGCATCCCCACCGGCACGTATGTGCGTATCGCCGCCGGAGGCTGGCGCGCGGCGAGGGTGCTCGGCACCGCCCAGGTGACGTACACGCCGCAGGGCCCCGGCCTCCCACTCCGCGGCGAGGCGATGGAGTTGGCGCTGGGCACGGCGGGCCGGGACGCGCTGCGGCGCGGCGGCGGCGCGGCCGGCGGGCCGGTGCTCGACGCGGCGACCGGCGCGGTGCTCGGCGTCCTCGGCACGGCCCTGCGGTCCGGTGACCGCGAGGCCGGGTTCGCCGTACCGCTGCGCCCGGCCGACGGCCCGCTCGCCGAACTCCTCGACCGCAACGCCGCGACCGTGCCCGCGTACGGCGCCGACCTGAACCTGGCGGGCATCCTGGAACTGACCGCCACCTCGGTCGGCCAGGACGGCCCGCCCCGAGCGCTCGCCGGGTACGCCGGCCGACCCGGTGCCGTGGGCCCCGGACCGGCCGAGCCCGTCGAACGCCCCGAGGTGGTACGGCAGTTGACGGCCTTCACCGAGACCCGCGGCACCGCCGCCGTCCTCGGTCTCGTCGGCGCCCCGGGCAGCGGCCGTACGACGGAACTCGCGGCCCTCGCCACCCGCCGCGACCGCGGACCGGAACCGGCGCCCACCCTGTGGCTGCGCGGCGCCGATCTGACGGACGCCGACGGCTCGGTGGCCGACGCCGCGCGCCGCGCCCTGCGCCGGGCGGCCCGTATCGTCGCCGCCTCCCGGCCGCCCCTCCCCGCCGGCCAGGCCCCTCCGGGCGCCCCGGCCGGCCCTGAGGACACCACCCCGGAACGCCTCGCCCGCCTCGCCGCACGGCTCGGCCGTCCGCTGCTGCTCCTGCTCGACGGCCCCGAGGAGATGCCCCCCGCCCTCGCCCACCGGCTGCCCGAGTGGACCGCGGGGACCGCCCAGTGGCTGCGCGAGGCCGGCGCACGACTGGTGGTGGCATGCCGGGAGGAGTACTGGGAGAGCGCCGGGGCGCACTTCCCGCCCGCAGTGCTGTACCGCCCCGCGCCGGCCCCCGTCGACCCGCCCCGCCCGCTCCCGCCCTGCGTGCGCCTGACTGACCTCACCCAGGACGAGGCCCGCGCCGCCCGCGCCCGCTACGCGCTCCCCGACGGCGCCGTCAGCGACCACGACGCCCGTCACCCCCTCACCCTCCGGCTGCTGTCGGAGGTCCGCGCCGCCCTGCGGGACGCCCCGGCGCCCCGCGTCGACCGGCACGAGGTGTTCGCGGCCCACCTGGACCTGATGTGCCTGCGCATCGCGGTCCGCCTCGCCGCGGACAACGGCCTGCGCGGCACCGCCGTACGGCGTCTCGCGGCCCGGGTCTCCGGGCAGGTCCACGAGGCCGCCCGGCGCAGCCTCGGCCCGGGACAGGGCGGCCTGGACCGGGCCACCTTCGAGGCGGTGTTCCCCTGGGGGCCCGCCCCGTCCTGGCTGGGCGGCATGACCGGCTGGGCGTCCGCCGTCCTCACCGAGGGGCTGCTGGTGCCCGCCGGGACCGGCTACCGGTTCGCCCACGAGGAGTTCGCCGACTGGATCCAGGGCATGCACCTCGATCTGGACGAGGCCCTGCGCGCCCTGGTCCACCACGGCCCCGTCCCGCACGAGACCCACTCCCTGCCGGTCCCGCTCGACGGCCATCACCCGCCGGTCCCGCTCGACGGCCACCACCCGCCGGTCCCGCTCGCGAGCCACCACCCGCCGGTCCCGCTCGCGAGCCACCACCCGCCGGTCCCGCTCGCGAGCCACCACCCGCCGGTCCCGCACGACGGCCACCCCCTGCCGCTCCCGCACGCGAGCCATCACCTGCCCGTCCCGCACCACCGCGTCGGCCCCGTCGTCCAGGCCCTGCTCGTCCTCGCCCGCCAGCAGGGCACCGCCGAACTCGCCGCGCACCTGGAGAAGTTGATCCACGCCCTCGACGCGGCCCCCGGATCGTGGTGGGCCGCCCGACTGCTCGCCCGGGTGCTGTCCGAGGTCCCCGACGCGACCCCCTACAGCGGTGTCCTCCGTCTGCTCGCCGACCGCATCGTCGCCCGGCGGCGCCGACAGCGCCCCGTGCCCGCGGACTTCGGCCCCGCCTTCTGGACCACGCTGCCGATCCCGGACCGCGAGCGCTTCGACCTGCTGCGCCGCCTGCTCCAGGCCGACGAGGCCCCACCGGGCACCCCGGGGGCGGCCACCTCGCCCGGTTCGCTGCCGTGGCCACGGGGCGACGACACCCCCGCCCCGCCGCCGCCCACCAGCGTCCGGTACCTGGACGCCGTGGCCCGGCTCCTCGCCGCCGACCCCGCCGCCGTACAACCGCACCTGACCCGGTGGTTCGACGACGAGCGGCCGCTGCCCGCCACCCCGCACGCCACCGTGGCCACGGCCGCGCAGGCGCTGCTGCACACCTACCGACACGGCGCGCCGGACGACCTCACCGAGGTTCTCGTGGACAGCGCGCACCGACGGGGCGACGAACTGCTCGCGGTGCTCGCCGGGGACGAGACGTCCGCGGTCTGCCGGGCCGTCGACCGATGGGCGCACGACGAACGCCCGGCACGGCGGTCGGCGGCCATCACGTACGGCCTGCGCGCCGCACCCCACCTGCGCACCGAGGCCGACCGCGCGCTGCTGCGCCGTGCGGCCGTCACCCTCCTCGCCCGCCCCGCCGACCGCGGCCTGCACGGCGGCGCGCTCGCCCTGCTGGTGCGCGACCCGCGCACCCGCGCCCGCCATCTCCCGCGAGCGGTCGAGCACTTCGCCACCGGTGACCCCCTGTTCCCGCCCAGCGCCCTGGCCGCCGCCCTGGCCACGGATCCCGGGCCGGTGCTGGACGCCTTCCGTGCCCGGCTGCGCTCCGGGGCGGGCCCGGGGGAGGCGCTGAGCGCCCTCGCCGACGTCACCACGCCCCCGCTGGCCGGCCGGGTCGCCGCGCTCGTGTGCGAGACGGCCGAGCTGCGGCCGGAGACCGCCGAACCGGTGGCGCAGTACGTCGACCGCCGCCTCGACCAGTCCCCGGCCGCCCGCGCCGTGCTGCTGCCGCTGGTCACCGGCCTCCTGGACGCCGGAACGGCACCGCTGCGAGCGGCCCTCGCGGCCGTCCTCGCCGCCCCCGGCACCCCGGCGTCCCGACCCCTGCGCGAGGAGCTGCTGCACCACTCGCCGTCCCGCGAGCACGATCCCACCGTCCTGCCGGCGTGACGACGTGCGCCCGGTCACAGCCCCCATGCCGATGCGGGTCCGGAACGCGCGGCATGGCACCCTTAGACCTGCGCAATCGGTCAATGATGGATACGGACAAGGGTGCGAGGAGCGGTCACAGTGCAGCGCTGGCGTGGCTTGGAGGACATCCCCCAGGACTGGGGGCGCAGCGTCGTCACCATCGGCTCCTACGACGGAGTCCACCGCGGGCACCAGCTGATCATCAGGCATGCCGTGGACCGCGCCCGCGAGCTGGGCATCCCCTCCGTCGTCGTCACCTTCGACCCGCACCCCAGCGAGGTCGTCCGCCCCGGCAGCCACCCCCCGCTGCTCGCCCCGCACCACCGCCGTGCCGAAGTCATGGCCGAGCTGGGTGTGGACGCGGTGCTGATCCTTCCCTTCACCACCGAGTTCTCGAAGCTGTCCCCGGCCGACTTCGTCGTCAAGGTCCTGGTGGACAAGCTGCACGCCAAGGCGGTCGTCGAGGGCCCGAACTTCCGCTTCGGCCACAAGGCGGCCGGCAACGTCGAGTTCCTCGTCGAGCAGGGCAAGAGCTACGACTTCGAGGTCGAGGTCGTCGACCTGTACTTGAGCGGCGAGGCGGGCGGCGGCGAGCCGTTCTCCTCGACCCTGACCCGGCGCCTGGTCGCCGAGGGTGACGTCGACGGCGCCCGCGAGATCCTGGGCCGCCCGCACCGTGTGGAGGGCGTGGTCGTCCGCGGCGCCCAGCGCGGCCGCGAGCTGGGCTTCCCCACGGCCAACGTCGAGACCCTCCCGCACACCGCGATCCCGGCCGACGGCGTGTACGCCGGCTATCTGCACGCGCAGGGCGAGGCGATGCCGGCCGCGATCTCCGTCGGTACGAACCCGCAGTTCGACGGCACCGAGCGCACGGTGGAGGCGTACGCGATCGACCGGGTCGGCCTCGACCTGTACGGGCTGCACGTCGCCGTCGACTTCCTGGCGTACGTGCGCGGGCAGGCGAAGTTCGAGTCGCTCCAGGCCCTGCTGGAGCAGATGGCCGACGACGTGAAGCGCTGCCGGGAACTGATCGCCGCGGACCGGTAGGGGCGCGGCCTTCGGCGGCACGACGGAAAGGGCGGCCAGCGCCTCCAGGGGCACCGGCCGCCCTTCTTCATGCCGCTCTACTGCTGGGGCGGAGCCTGCGGGGGCGGGCCCTGCGGAGGCTGGCCCTGCGGAGGCTGCGCCTCGGACTGGCCGGGCTGCGGGTAACCGGGCTGCGGCGGGTACGGCTGGCCCTGGGCCGGCGGGTACGGCTGGCCGGGCTGGCCCTGGGCCGGCGGGTACGGCTGGCCTGGCGCCGGCGGATAGGGCTGACCCGCACCGTACAGCGGCTGCTGTGCGGGCGGGGCGTACTGCTGGCCCGGCATCGGCTGGCCTGGCATCGGTTGGCCCGGCATCGGCTGGCCCGGCATCGGCGGGGCGGCCACCGGCGGCGGGTTGCCGTCGTTGGTCCACAGGCCGTGCATCTGCTGGTGCCGGATGAAGTCCTCCGCGACCAGCGCCGAGAGGTTGAAGTACGCCTCCCGCACCTTCGGCCGCATCATGTCGAGGTCGACCTCGGCACCGGCGGCCAGATGCTCGTCGAAGGGGACGACCACGACACCACGGCAGCGGGTCTCGAAGTGCGCCACGATGTCCTCGACCTTGATCATCTTGCCGGTCTCGCGCACTCCGGAGATGACGGTGAGGGACCGCGAGACGAGGTCGGCGTACCCGTGCGCGGACAGCCAGTCCAGCGTCGTACTGGCGCTGCTCGCACCGTCCACCGACGGCGTGGAGACGATGATGAGCTGGTCGGCGAGGTCGAGCACCCCACGCATCGCGCTGTACAGCAGACCCGTGCCCGAGTCGGTGAGGATGACCGGGTACTGCCTGCCCAGCACGTCGATCGCGCGCCGGTAGTCCTCGTCGTTGAACGTCGTGGAGACGGCCGGGTCGACGTCGTTGGCGATGATCTCCAGGCCGGACGGCGCCTGCGACGTGAACCGCCGGATGTCCATGTACGAGTTGAGATACGGGATCGCCTGGACGAGGTCCCGGATCGTCGCGCCGGTCTCGCGGCGCACGCGGCGGCCGAGCGTACCGGCGTCCGGGTTCGCGTCGATGGCGAGGATCTTGTCCTGCCGCTCGGAGGCGAGGGTGGAACCCAGCGCGGTCGTCGTGGTCGTCTTGCCCACACCGCCCTTGAGGCTGATGACGGCGATCCGGTAGCAGGACAGCACCGGCGTCCGGATCAGCTCGAGCTTCCGCTGCCGCTCGGCCTCCTCCTTCTTCCCGCCCAGCTTGAACCGCGACGTCGCCGCCGCGGGCCGTCCGCTCTTCGCCTTCTGCTTCTTGTTGTTGAGCAGCCGGTCGGAGGACAGTTCCACGGCCGCGGTGTAACCGAGCGGCGCGGCACCGGGGTTGGTCATCTGCCGCTGGTCGTGCTGTATCGGCTGCGGCCAGGCGGCACCGGCCCGGGGATCGACCGGGGCCTGCGGCACCTGCGGCCGGCCCTGTTCCTGCTGGACCGGGGGCGGGGGAAAGCCGTAGCCGGCCTGCGGGTTGGGGGCGGGGGGCGGAGGGAAGCCGTAGCCGGCCTGCGGGTGGGGAGCGGGCGGCGGGGGAAAACCGTACCCGGCCTGCGCGTCGGGGGCCGGAGCGGGGGCGTGCGGCTGCTGGGGTGCCGGCGGGGCCGAGGGCGGCGGGAAGCCGTACCCCGCCTGTGCGTCGGGGGCCGGAGCGGGGGCATGCGGCGGCTGCGGTGCCGCCGGGGCACCGGGGGTGTACGGCTGGCCCGGGTGGGGTGCGGTCGGCGGGGCCGGGGGCTGGTGCCAGGCGGCGGGCGCGGGCTGCGGCGCCTGCGGCTGGAACGGAGGCTGCTGCGGCTGGTGCTGCGGCTGCTGTGGCTGGGGTTGCTGCTGTGGCTGGGGTTGCGCGGGCCACTGGGCGGCCGGGACGGGGGCCGCGGGCTGGTACTGCGGCGGCAGCGGCGGCACCCCGGTCTGCGGCGCCGGCGGGGGCCCCCAGGCGGGCGGGGCCTCCTGCGGAGCGGGCGGTGCGGCATCCGCGGGGGTGGCCTCCGCGGCCTCGTCCGGAGCGGGCGGAGCCTCGGCCGACGGAACCTCGGAGGACGGAGCCTGAGCGGGCTCGGCCTCGGCGGGCTCGGTCTCCGGCTTGACGGTCTCCTCTGCTGCGGACTCCGCGACACCGGCGGGGACGCCGGCCGGCTCGTCGTCGGTGTCCGAGCCCTCGGCATCCTCCACCACAGCCGCGGACTGCGGCGCGACCGCCTCGGCAGAGGAGAGCTCCTCGGCAGGCGCGTCCGCCTCTGCCGTCACCACCTCGGCGCTCTCGTCGGAGCCGACGGTCGCGTGACCGGCGTCCGCGGACGTCTCGGCATCCTCGGAAGCGCCGCGGACCTCGCCCGTGTCGGCCCCGTCCGTACCCGGTGCCTCCGCCTCGGCCCCACCCTTCGGCTCGTCCGACGCATCCTGCTCCGCCGAGTCCTCGTCCTTGGAGGCGGCGGCGTGCTCCGCGACGGCGGCCATCTCACGCTTCAACGCGACGGCCGAGAACCGCATGGTGGCGCCGCTCTCCAGGTCACCGTTGTCCGGATCCGGATCCGGCTCGGCGGGCGCGTTGGCGGGCGGCGCGGACGGCGCGGGCGGAGCCCAAGCCTGGGCCGGAGTCTCCGGCTGCGGCTGCTGCGGCTGCTGCGGGGGCTGCGGCTCGAACCCGCTCGACATCGGCAGCCTCGGCACCGGACCGGGCTCCCCGGTCTGCGCCGCGGGCGGCGTGAACGGCGCCCCGGGCACAGGACCTGGAGGAGCCGGGGGAACCGGGGGAACGGGGGGAGCCGGAGTGAAGGGCGCCCCGCCGGCCGTACCGGGCGCACCGGCCGAACCGGGAACGGCCCCGGAAGGCCCACCGGCTCCAGGGCCCTGCTCGGAACCCCCGGCGGCCCCGCCGGTCTGCGCCGCGTTCTGCGTGTACCAGGCAGGCGGCGCGTAGTCGATGGTGAACTCGCCCGTCGTCTCGAAGGCGGACTCCGCGTCGGGCTGGTCATCGCCGGGTGTGGCCCAGCCCCCGCGGATCCCGTCCCGATCGCTGCTCACAGTTCCTCCTGATGTGGTCGAGCACCCTCATGCCGTGCCGGGGCGACCATGTCGTGTCGTTCTCAGTCGTCCGTAGTCGTTAGAGGTAGTCGGATCCACCGGTTCTCCCCTGGACAGTCGATGCCCGGTCCACGGGTTCTGGCATCGCGCCCGGTACCAGCCTAATCACCACGAGCCGCACCCGGGCAGGCCCGTCCGCCCCTCAGCACCCGCACACCAGGTCACACCGCACCGGAAATGCCTGAGCTGCCCTCTGCTTTGCCGTGAAAACCGGCGAACAAAGCAGGCAAAGGCAACCAGTTCAGTCCATTCGCCTCGGGGTGCCCAACAATCCGATCTCGGCATCAGTGGGTTGAGTCAGCGCGTACTGCCGGTCGCGGTCGGTGCACCACAGGGTGACGCCGTCGGGCAGCGCCGGCAGCGAGTCCACCTCGGTCCGGGACAGACCCATGGTGCGGCCCAGTTCCGCCGCCTCGTCCGGCGAGACCCGCTGAATGCCGGCGAGCCGCGCCTGCCGCAGCAGCCGGGGCGCGACGGGACTGAGGTACGGCAGCAAGGTCAGCACCGACTGCCACGGCCCGGACACCACGCGCCCGCGGGGCGGCCGCATACCGCAGTCCCGCACCACCAGCACGGGCGTCCCGGCCGACGCACCCTGCGGCGGCACCTGCCCCACCTCGTACACGGCGAGCCCGTTCTGCCCGCCGCCCATGGCGTGCACCATCTGGATCCAGGCCTGCGGCCGACCGGTCTCGACCGCGACCCGCGCACCCGTCGCCGCCGTACGCAGCGCCAGCACCTGCGCCGTCCACAGACCGCCGATCAGCACGACGTCGTACGGAGTGGGCCGGTTGATCCCCAGTACGGCCGGCTGCCCCTCCGCGTCCACGCCGGCCACCACGCCGTCGTCGCCGATGGGCAGGGACAGCGCGTCGAACTGCTCCACGGGCAGCGTGTGCCGCGGGTGGCGGGGGCCCAGCAGGCCGAAGCCGGTGCGCAGCCGCTCGCCGAGGCCCGACGCCGACGAAGTGGGTGAAGTCGTCACGGCCATCAACGGGCACCTCCCAGCGGCAGGGTGGCCAGAACGCCGGGCAGCTGCTCACGGTCCAGGCGCGCGAGCTGGGTCCGCGCCTGCTGCGCCGCACGCTCCAGTTCGCGCCGCGCGTCGGTCAACTCCTGGTTGCTGCGGCCGGTGATCCTCAGATGACCGGTGACCGTCACGTCCTGCCGCGCACCCTTGGCCAGCGTCAGGCTGAACGTCGTCGCCAGCGCGGGCACCACGGTCAGCTGGGCCACCAACTGCGCCAGCGAGCCACCGGATCCGCCCAGCGGGGGCCAACGGCGCACCCAGTAAGTGGTGTGCCGGCGGTTGTCGCAGCGCCAGCTGCGGCTGGACTCCTCGGTACGGCGCTGCGGCGCCTCGCCCCGTCCTGTCTGTGCCGCCTGCGCCGTCACCATCGGATTGGCGCACGCGGAGGTGGCGATGGCGGCCGTCAGCTCCTCCTCGGTGAGCACGCTCGCCCGGAATCCGGCCCCGGTGAGCCGGCTCGACAGATGTTCGGCGGAGCGGGTCAGGCACTTCTGCGCCCCCAGCAGCCCGCCGCCGCGCGCGGCCACCGCCTCCGGGCACAGCTCGGGATCGAGCTTCAACGCGATCCACGTGATGCGCACGGCGGGGGAGCCGGTCTGGGCCTGCAGCGGTGCGTAGTTGCTGACCACGACCGACTGCTGGGGCAGGTGCAGCGCGGGCGCGGGCTGTGTGTGCACCACGATCTGCGCCGACTCCAGCCGGATTCCGTCGACTTCGAGGACATCCCGTACGAGCGCCATCGGCAGCGGTCTGTGGGTGCGCTCCGCGCGCAGCGCGCCGGCGTCCGACTCCACCTGGAGCACCACGGTCAGGAAACCGCCGTCACCCACCATGCCGATCGGCCGCTGGTCGCGGTCGTCGCCGCGGTTGTGGCTGTACGTGCGCAGAGCCGGATCGCACTCCACCGCAGGCGCCAGACCGGAGTCGGTACCCGGTGGCACCGGTGTGCTCTCGGCCCGCCGCCTGCGAGCCCGCAGCGCCAGCAGGGTGCCGAGCCACTCCGGCAGGGAACGCCCCCGGCGTCGTACGACGGCGAGCACCACGAGCATCGCCGCGACCGCGACGGCGACCACCAGGGCGACCATACCCACGACCCATCCGCACAGCACGAGCGCGGCCGCGATCTCCAGCAGCACCAGCCGCTGCACCGCGAACGAACCGCCGCGCCCCGAACGGGACTCCAGATGCGGCGTGAATGCGCCCTGGTGGGGCGTACGTGCCTGCTGGCCGCCCGGTCGGGAGGACGAAGAGCCGCGGGCGTCCGGCGAGCCCGCGCCCCCCGACCGTGACTCCGATTGCGATCGCGACCGGCTCCGCGTTACGGAAGCCATCACTCCAAACCCCCGAACTCTCCCTGAAACCCGGCGCTCCGGTCCCTTCAAGCCCTGAGCACCCTACCTGTGCCACAAGCACGTCCACGCAACAGGCATAGTAGGGGCCGGGTCTGACAGTCGAGGCACCAGAGGCAACCGAGGGCGGGGGACGGATCTTCACAGGTCCCCCACGGCTCCGCAACGGGGAGAGAGCGGACACAAATGGCATCACGGCGGGACGAACTCAACGCCTACACCTTCGCGAAGCGCCGCACGCTCGCGTCATTCCTGCAGCCGTCCGTCTCCGGCTCGGAGGAGGGCGCCCCCAAACCGCTGAGCGCGCTGGTGCCCGGCCTCGTCGTCGGCGTGGTGGTCCTCGCGGTGTTCGGCGCGGTCGGAATGTTCAGCCCCACGGCCCCCAAGGGCTGGGACACGCCGAACGAGCACGTCATCGTCGCGAGCAAGTCCACCACCCGGTATGTGGTGTTGAAGACGGGCAAGGAGACGCAGCTGCACCCTGTCCTCAACATGGCCTCGGCCAAGCTCCTCCTGGAGCCCGGCAAGGACAGCGTCATCACCGTCGACGAGAAGGTCCTCGACAGCGGCAAACCCCCGCACGGCGCGACCATCGGCATCCCCTACGCCCCCGACCGCCTGCCGTCCCCGGGTGATGCGGAGGCCGCCAAACGCTGGGCGGTGTGCGAGCGCCCCGGCGACGGTGGCCGGGCCATCCAGAAGGCGGCGTTCGTCCTCGCCAAGAAGGAATGGTCCAGGACGGAGGGCGCGGACAAGCTCACCCGCGGCGACCTGATGTACGTCGTCGGCCCGGACGGCAAGACCCAGTACGTCGTCGACGCACGAGGCACGGCGTACGAGATCGCCGACCCGAGCGACAAGGAACTGCTCAAGGCCCTCGACACCCAGAGCCGCGCCCCGCAGCGCGTCTCCCAGGAATGGCTCGACACCCTCCGCAAGGGCGCTCCGATCTCCATCCCGAAGATCCCGGGCACGCCCGGCGCGAAGGCCGGCGCCTCCGGCCTGCTGCGGCAGTACGACAAGGTCGGCGAGGTCATCAAGGCGTACGACGGCCAGACGATGCAGTACTACGTCGTACTCCCGGGAAAGGTGGCCCGCATCACCGAGTTCACGGCCACGCTCCTGCTGAACAGCGGAGACCTCGTCGCCACGGACCAGGCCGGTGAGGCGCAGCAGGTCAGCCCTGGCGCGGTCGCCGACAGCACGACGTTCGACGCGGAGAAGAACTGGCCGACGTACAAGCCGAGGACGGTGAACGACGGCTCCAGCACCACCAGCGGCCGCAACACGGTCTGCAACGTCCTGCGCTCGGTCGGCGCCAAGGGCACCACCACCCTGTCGACCTGGGTGGGCACGGACTTCCCCGCCCAGCTGCCCACCGGCTCCTCCAGCGCGTACGTCACCCCCGGCTCCGGCCAGCTCTACCGCCAGTTCAAGGGCACGGAGACCTCGGCCGGAGGCGTCTTCCTGGTCACCGACACAGGCCTGCGCTACGCCCTGCAGTCCAACAGCGACAGCGCCACCGACGACCAGGGCATCGGCATCTCCGCCAAGCAGCGCAAGGAGGAGCCGAGCGAGGCGAAGATCGCCCAGACCCGCCTCGGCTACGAGAAGGTGACGCCCACGCCCATCCCCGCGGAGTGGTCGACGTTCCTGCCGACGGGCCCGCGCCTGTCGGAGTCGGCGGCACGGCAACCGCAGGGTTCGTAGAGAAGGGGCGGAGGAGAACGGACTCATGCTGAAGGCAAGGACATCAGGGACGAGGACGCCGGGCATCCCGGCCCGAGCGGCGCTCTCGGCCGCCGGGGTGGTCATCACCGCGACGACCACGGTGATCGCCCTTCCCGCTTCCCCTGCCCGGGCGGACGACGGCCAGTGCACCTTCCCGTCGAAGAAGTACGCGGGCCGGCCCTGGGCGCTGCAGCGCGTCAACATGGACCAGCTCTGGGGTCAGTCCACCGGCAAGGGCGTCCAGGTGGCCGTGATCGACACCGGAGTGGACGTCAAGAACCCGCAGCTCACCAAGGCCGTGAACGTGTCCAAGGGCAAGAACCTGCTGCCCGCCGAGAACTCCAAGGGCGAGAAGATCGACCGCGGAAACAACTCGGGCACCACGGACACGGTCGGCCACGGCACCCGCGTGGCGGGCATCATCGCGGCCCGCCCGGCGCAGGGAACGGGCTTCGTGGGCCTGGCCCCGGACGCGACGATCATCCCGATCAAGCAGAACGACGCCGAAGGCGACGGCACGACGCTCACGCTGGCCTCGGCGATCCGGTACGCGGTCCAGGCGGGCGCGGGCGTCATCAACATCTCCCAGGACACCGCCAACGCGGTCGCGGGAGGCCCGCAGCTGAAGCAGGCCGTCGACGACGCCCTCGCCCGGAACGTCGTCATCGTGGCCTCGGCCGGCAACGACGGCCTGGGCGGCAACGTCAAAGTGACGTACCCGGCGTCGTACAAGGGCGTCCTGGCGGTGGCGGCGTCCGACCGCAACAACGAACGGGCGCCGTTCTCACAGTCACAGGACACGGTGGGCGTCGCCGCACCCGGCGTCGACATGATCTCCACAGTTCCCGGCGGCGGCCACTGCTCGGACAACGGCACGAGTTTCTCGGCCCCCTATGTGGCCGGCGTGGCAGCCCTGTTGAAGGCCAAGTACCCCAAATGGACCGCCCAGGAGATCGTCGCCCAGATCGAACAGACGGCGGAACGCTCGATCCCGGGACACGACCGACTGGTGGGCTGGGGAGTGGTGGACCCGGTGAAGGCGCTGACGGACGTCGACCCCGAACACCCCGTCCAGTCCCCACAACCCGAGGGCGGCGTGTCCAGAGCCGAGGCCCCCTCGGTCGCCCCCCTCCACTTCGGCGAGACACCGGACGAACGGAACACCCGCCTGGCCACCTACGTGGTCGTGGCCGGCCTGGTCGGCGTGGCAGGCCTGAGCGGCACGGCCGTGGCGGTCCGCGACGCGCGGCGCAGGCGGGCGAGGTTGCTGCAGGGCGGGCGGGGCACGCCCTGACGAGGCGGAGCGTGCCGGGCCGAATCTGTCCCTGCCCGCCGCGCTCCTGGCCCAGGCCTGCGTCAAGGGCGCCGGGGCCCGGCCCTGGTGCGAGTGCCTCAATCCCTCGGCGCCCGAACTCCCCGACTCCGCCTTCGGGATCGCCCTGACCCTCTTCGAGGGCCTGGTCGCGGCTGGGGTGTCTGCATCGTCGACGTCTTGGGGACACAGCTTGCCGTGGAGCCACGGAAGGCGAGCGCCGGCCCCGGCAGGACGTTGAGCGGCTGCTGACAGGGCGGCTTCGGTGAGGGGCGATGGACCTCACAGCTTGCCGAAGACCACTCCCCGCCAGACCCAGCCGGACTTCAGGACGGTGTCCCGCAGCGGCTCGCGAAGCTCGGAGCTGTCGAAGCGGAAGGTCTCCGTCGCCTCGAGGCGACCGCTTTCCCCACGACCGATGGTCCACTGGCGGCTGACGGTCCGGCTCGGCCCGCGCGTGTACTCCGACGATGCCTGGAGCGTCGTCGGCGTCCCGACCCGCTTGAGCTCCCACTGCTCCTCAAGAGCACGCACCTCGTGCTCCTTGTGGACCAGCCGCATCCGGATCCGCACGGCGTGACTGATCTGGGACCGCACGAAGAAGTTCTGCCATGCGGGCTCCGCCAACCGCCACTCCGCCACCAGGTCGCACCCCTCACCGCCGCCGTAACGGATGACGTACGGGAGGTCGGGTCGGCTCAGCCCGAGCAGCGCCGCCCGCAGTTCTTCCCCCGGAACCGGCACAGTCCCCTCCGGCGGGTGCTTGGTGCCGGTCAGTTTGTCGAAGAGTCCCATGAGGTCAACCTATGAAGGACGGCAACCCCGGCACAAAGTGCCTGCCCCGTATGTCTCATGAGTGACGCGTCGCAAGTCGCAGTCGCCACCACCGGAGAACGAACATCCCCTCGGCGTGCGAAAGCCCGGCGACCGGAACGGCTGCCGGGCTGCGGCCAGGGACGCCAGCCCCCGGTGTTGAACGGCATGGCGGTCAGTTCGGGGCGGGAGTGACCTTGTCGTCGGCCTTGATGTCGAAGTTGATCTGGCTTCCCTTGACCGAGGTCACCCTGACCGTTACGCCCAAGGTGCTGCCGTCCTTGGCCGTGAGCTTGCACCGGGTGGTGGTGCCGACTTTGGCGTCGAGGTCCTCGGGGCAGGCGATGTCCGGCTTCGGCTGGCCGGTCGTGGCAGCGAGCCTCTCGGCGACGGTGTTGGCCAGTTTGTCCTTGGACATTTTCGGTGTGGTGGCCTTTTCGGCATGCACCGAGGCCGAGCAGCCGACGAGCAGCACGCCGGCGGCCACGGCCGTAAGGCTCCAAGCGGCGGCGGACGGGCGGGCTGTGGTCATGGGTGTGCTCCAATTCGGCTGAGCAGGACAGGGAATGGCGGAAGCATACTGGCATCGACAGTTCCCGGGACGTTGCAGACGAACACCATATGGTCTCCGCTCGGACGTGAACGGCCCCTGTTTTCAAGGGAGTCAGCCATCAAACGCACATACCACCTGACGCATCTTCACATAATCTGACCAGGTCGACGGTCTCTCTCACGCACACCGGTGATGAGCCCGGGTGAGTCGTGTGGGGCCGGTGAGCTCGGCGTTGAGGGCGCGAGGCTGGTGTTAGCGTTAGCAAGTCGATCGCCAAGGCGCATGTATGCGGGCGGTGTTGAAGAAATGAGGCGGGGGTCTCGTGTCGGGTGATCTCGGAGTAGGGCCAGGCGTCCTGAAGAAGGGTGCTTCGGACATTCTGGAATGCCTTACGTCAGTTCAGAAGGTGGACATGCAAGGCCTGGCCGAGCAGGGCTCCGCGATCGGGGACGATTCGGCGGCCGAGGCGCTGGTCACGTTCTGCGGCACATGGGAGCTGGGAGCCGAGTTCCTCGCCGACTGTGCGGCGTCCCTGGCCGAGGGGCTGAACTCGGCCAACAACAACTTCACGGAGACGGACCAGGCCATCCGCGACGCGGTGAACTCGGTCAAGTCGGACTTGAGCTAAGACCTGAAGCAGGTCCGAGTCAGGCCCTGCTTCAGGGGCGGAATCAGAAACGGGGAATCCGTATCCATGGCAACCGAGTTGGGGTCGACGACCGACCCCAAGGAGCTCATCCCGGGAGACACCGGGAAGCTGGCCACTCTCGCCTCCACCCTCACCAGCTGGTCCAAGAAGTTCGACAAGATCGGCGACGGCCTGCGCGACGTCAAGATCCCGGGCTGGAGGGGCCAGGCCAGTGACGCCTTCTGGCCCACCCTGTCCAAGGAGAAGAACAACTGGTACCTCGCGTCCGACGCGATGTCGGGCGCGGCCGCGGCGGTCACCTCGTACTCCTCCACGCTGGGATGGGCACAGAAACAGGCCTCGACGGCGATCGAACAGTGGAAGTCCGGCGACCACGAAGCGGCCCAGACGACACTGAACGCCGCGCGCAAGCAACTCAAACCCGAACTCGAGAAGCTGACGAAGAAGCTCAATGACCTGGCGGGGGGTACGTCGCACAGTCCTGGCTGGTTGGTAGACGCGCGTCAGCGGGTGGACGACTGGAAGTGGGTCGCGGACCACGGCGTCGGTAAGACCAGTCAGAACCGGTGGAAGTGGGAGACCGAGAACTGGCTCCCGAAGGGCGACGGTTTCTACCGGGCCGACAAGGTCTGGGGCAAGGATGACGACGGCAACTGGTTCATCCGCAATAAGCCCGAACCCACCGGCGAGGAGGAGGGTGCAACCCCCGGCAAGAAGGCCAACCTGACCGTCAAGCTCGCCGAGTGGCAGGGTGGGGCCAATGCATGGTCGGGCGACGTGAAGGGTGAGACCTCATTCGGGGGCGACGGCAAGCTGCAGGGTTCTCTCGGCGTCTCGGCGCTCGGCGTCGACGGTTCCGCCGGTGCCAGCATCACCAACGGACGGCTCCAGGCCGGCCTGTCGGGAAGTGCGTACCTCGCACAGGCCTCCGCGAACGGCAGTGTGGAGTACGGCTATGTCGCGGCCCAGGTCGAGGGGAAGGCCTACGCGGGTGCCGAGGCCTCCGCGACCCTTGGCGCCGGCAAGGACGGAGTGCACGCCGGCGCCGAGGCGTTCGCCGGAGCCAAGGCCACCGGGTCGGTCTCCGGCGACGTCGCCGGTGTCGGCGCCGGTGTCGGCGGCGAGGCATGGGCGGGCGCGGGCGCCTCCGCCAGCGCCGACCTGGGCATGAAGGACGGCAAGTTCACCATCGGCGGCGAGGTCGGAGTCGGTCTCGGCGTCGGAGGCAAGGTCTCCTTCGACGTCACCGTGGATCCGCACAAGGTCGTCGACTCGCTCGGTGACGCGGCCGATGCGATTGGCGACTGGTTCTAGGCTGAGCTGACGCACATCAAGGAAGGGTTCACCATGACGGCCACGTTGCCGGTCAAGATCTCGTTCGAGTTGCCGGACGGCTGGCAGGCAGCACCGCCGGATGAGGTGGGAGCGCCCGGCGCCGCTTTCGTCGCGCTCCATCCCGCCTCCATCGACGACGGGTTCACGGCGAACATCACCATCACTGGGCGGATGCGGAACGACAACGCGACCATGCGGCAGATCGCCGACGAGTCGGTGCACCGGCTGGAGCAGGCGGGCACCGTCGAGGTCGTCAAGAAGTCCGAAGTGGGAACCCCGGACATCCCGGGCCTGACGGATGCCCCCGGCGTGATCCAGAACCTGCGCCTCCACACCACCCTGCGGGGTGAACCGCTGGAGCTACGCCAGAGCCAGGTCTACCTCGGCATGGAAGACGTCAAGAACCCGGCGAAGCGTGCGGTCATCGAACTCGTCCTCACCGCGAAGCCGATCCAGCTGGCAGAGGTGATCGACGACTTCAAGGCCTTCCTGCGGACGGTTCGGCCGGCCGAGGAAGACTCGGACTGAACGACAGAGTGCCCTATTCCTGCGAGCATGTCGACCACAGGAAAAGGGCATCCCAGGGCAATCTCATTGCTCAGGCGGCGCTCCAGGTCTGTGCCGGCATCCGGTCCAGGACATCGCACAGGTAGTTCAACTTCTCGTCGACAGCCTGTGGAGACAGGTTGCCCCTGTACCAGGTGAACAATTCGTTGTCGCGCAGCTGGAGTGAGGACTTGCTCTTCGGGTCCTGCAGTAGGTAGGGCACCACGTCGTGGCTCAGAGCCTTGCGGGCGAAACCCTCATCCCTCGTGATGATTCGGAAGTTCTTGTCGAATTCCGGTACGCCGAGCTCCACCTTGGGCCTGCGGTCGAAGAGCCTGTCCAGCAGGCTCGGACGGAGGATTTGCGTGAGCGGTCCCGAGCCTGGCGCCGTGACGATGAAAACGGCCTCGATGTTGGGCTGCTTGCGTTCCCCGACATCAGCGCCCGACATGAGATTCATGGAGCGGTACTCGAAGTACTTGAAGGGGCGGCCACGGAACTCTCCCGTGGTGTAGTGCCACGCCCGCAGGTTGCTTCCACGGCCGGGGAAAGGGCGCACACCGCAGTACTGATCGATTTGCCCTTGTACGCGCGGCTGGTATGTCCACCCACGTTCCGGTGCGATCTGGGCAAGCCGTGCGTAACCCTCCCTGATTTTCTCGTCCTTCTTGCGTCCGTACCTGGACATGCTGAACACCAGGATGAACATGCCCGCGACGAACGCGTACAGCGCCCACTTGATCAGTTCCCCAACCCAACCATTCATGGTGCCAGCTTATGGCGGACGCGGGCGACGCAGTGAATCGAGCCTTCCGCTTGGCCGCAGATGTAGGGAGGCGGCGGCGCGGGACTCGGGCGCCTGACGCTGGTCCGGAGGCCTAGGCCCGTCGACCAGAGCGGGTGCAGGAGTCTGCCCACCACGCCACACAGGCAGTCGAGTCGGGCGTACGAGATCCTTCGGGCCAGCCGACCGCGGCGCAAGGTGAGCGGCTTGTCGTTGCGCAGCCGGCCATGACGCGTTACTCAAGGTCGCTTGCTGTTTTATCCCTGTCATGAAGCCGCAACTGACCTTGTGTCTGTTTGCTGAGGTCACGCAGGTGGTCTACGTGAGCAGGGGCCCGTTTTCTTGAGCGCCGCCGTGTAGCCGGAAATCAGACTCCTCATGGCCGACTCGTTTGGCCGCGCCGGCTCCAAGACCTTGACGAGAGTACTGATGTCTTCCTTCTCCACGCCAGATCCGCGGCATTGGAGCAGTGACACAGCGGCCGATTCGGCGTACGCGATGGTGCCGCGCTCAGCAGACTTCTGCTTCCCAATTGAAAGTTGTCTGAGCAAGATGTGTCGTGCCGAGTCACCGGCGTCGATGTGCTCTCTGCTGAGCGTCAATACCATGTCCCCGTCGACGGTGACCTTGCATAGTAGATCGTCGTCACGCGAACCATCAACCTTGCCAGTGGTGAGGATCTTGCCGGAGGCAGGCAGAAGGCGGGAGAGCGCATCGGTCGGAACCGACAGCCCGCACAAGTTTTCTGGTACTGAAAAGTCGCGACTTGGCTCCTCCGTCGAGCAACTGGTCGCAACGGCTGCGATGACGACCAAGGAGAAAGTCCGCAGGACATGAGTTACCCCTCTCAACTTGCGTCACTCTCCGAATTCCACTGGGCGCCGTCCGTGTGACTGATGCCGGCGGCCGTTCGAGCGGCGCGCCTCAGGTCATCAGCGGTGTCGGTGTTGATGTGCTGATTGTTCGTCAGTGCCGTATTGACCGCTGCTTGGGCTGAGTCGATAGCTGCGTCACGACCCAGGGCATATTGTTTCCCGGCTTCTTGTTCCGCTTCGGTTGTCGTATCCTGCTCGATGCTCTTCATGATGGATTCCTGAATATCCTCCGATGCCCATTCAAGGGGGGCGCCAGCAACGGGAACCCGCTCGCCGACCTTCTCGATGCCCATGCCCAGGATGCGGTTCACCCACTTCTGCTTGTCGGCTGCGGCCTCGTTGAACTCTTTGTCGGACGCGGCGTGATATTCGTAGATCGCATCAGCACGGGCGTCGCTCATGATGCCGGCGATCGCCGAACCTGGCGCGACCGCGTCGCCCACCCGTCCGTCCAACGACGCCGTCGAATGACTGCCACCGTTGATGACGCGGTCCACGGCCTCGGCCGTGTAGGCCTGCTGCGCACTCGTGATCGCTGAATAGGCGTGGGGATCCTGCCCGACCGTGCTCAGAAAGCGAGCAGCGTGACCGGTGTCCAGGTTGGCGGCGTCACCAAAGGTTGGGAACAGGTCGCTGTTCGAACCCTCCTTGTACATTGCCTGCTGGAAGTCGCCCATGTACTCGGAGGTAATCTCTCCGAGACTGCCACGCATGGCATACAGAGGACCCGACTCCTGGTCCTCAAGGTCACCGTTCTCGTTGTGCCGGATGAGCTCCGGGTGTTCGCCGAACTTGTCGACGATTTCGCGAACCAGATTTGCTCGGGCCTCAGTGTGCCGGATCGCGTCTTCGGTGTCGTGACTGTCGTACGGTCGCCCGGTTGTCGCCGACTCCAAGGCGTGCCCGAGCGCCTCGGGGCCGAAGTTCAGTGCGTTCTTGGTCTTGTCCTCATCGGCCAGGACGTTCGTGTCGTTGGTGTCGATCGTCCACTCGAAGTCCTTGTCGGTGAACAGGTCGAGGTACGAGCTGAAGCCCAACTTGCCGTCCTTCTTGACCGTCCCGTCTTCGTTGTACGCCGTTGGGGGCTGGGTGAAGAACTTCTCCGAGGCCTCGGGACTGTGCCCCAGTGCGTCCAGAACGCTGTTGAGTGGATCGTTGCCGGTACCAAGCTTGCCCGAGGGGTTGAATCCATATTGGTCAGGCATGCCCGCTGGCTTGTTCCCCAGGAAGCGGTATGGGTCCTCTTTGTGAAGCTGGGTGATGTGCTCCGCGATGGGGTTGAGGAACCGTGCGTCATAGTTGCCGTAGCGGAGTAGACCGCCGAGGACCTGGTAGCCGTAGGGCTTGTTCATCTGCCCTGGCTCCCAGCCGATCTGCTGGGTGCCGAGTCGACGGAACTGTGCGTTCCAATCGGTGGGCAAGTGATACTTGTGATCCGGGTCCGTGGCGTTCGCCAACGTGTACCCCATGACCTTCTGCAGGTCCTGTACCTCGTTGAGCCGCATCTTGGTCGCGTCGGCGTCGGTGCCGTCGATCGACATCTCGGCGTAGAACTGCAAGGCCTTTTCCGGCCCGCCGAGCCCCTTGTAGAACCCCGTCGCGAACTCGCCATCCCTCTCAGCCGAGTTGAACCGCAGCAGCCGGTTGAGTTCGCGCAGTTCCACGTCGGACATCTTGTCGCCCTTGCGGGCTAGTTCGACAGCACGCTCGACCTCGGCGTCGTTCAAGGACTCGTACTTGCTGTGGCCCGCATTATGAGCGTCGTTGCCGTGACTCTTGGCCAGTGCCCGGGCGACCGTGGAGTCGATCTCCGCCGCGTGGTCCAGTAACCGGTTGATGCGGCTCTCAAGCTCCTGCTCGGCGTCGAGTTGCTCCTGCGTGCGTTCGTCCGAGTCACCGCGGACGTGGGGGAAGAAGCAGCGGACCTTGCCGCCACCAATGTCCTCGACCCGAACGCCGAGGTTACTGGCGTCCACTTCCGCCGCTTGTTTTACCTGCTTCTTTAGTACTGCGAGCTCTGTGTGTCCGTCGCTGAGCACCTGGTAGATGCTGTCCGCCTCGGCGTGCAGGTCGGAAATCTCTTTGGCTGTCTTAGTGATGAACTCCCGCGTCACCGTGGCATTGACGCCGGCCCACTGGGCGGCGTCCGCCTTGGCCTGCATCCCTCTGCGGGCGTTCTCCGCCAGTGTCTTGAGGCTGTCGACCGTCTTCTTCCAGTCCGACACGGCCGTACCAAGCTTGTCGAGGTCGACCTCAACGAGATCCGTGAACGTGAGAGCCACTGGATGTCCCCTATTTGAAGTACTCGTTGAGCTGCGAGACCGGCATGGGCGAGCCGTCGCGCCCCTTGATGACCGCTGCGATTTGCGCGTCGTCCTGTGTATGGAGCTTCTTGGTGTAGTCCAGGTGGTTGGAGATGTGGGCACAGGCCTGAAGAACGGACTTGAGTTGGGACGTCCACATCTCGACAGTCGTCTCCAGCGCACCGCCGGTCGCGAAGCCACGCGCCTTGAGCCCGGCCGCGGCCTGCATCGTCGAGCCGGCGTCGCCCTGCCCGGCCCCAGCCCTGGAGATGTCGGCCTGCTCACGGAGGTCGTTGAAGAGGACGTGGGCCTCGTGCCCTACGGCCCCCAAGTCGTCTTGGTGCACGACCAGGTCGCCGCCGCCTGCACCCCCTCCCCCGTCGGCCGGCAATTGGTTGAGGCGCGTATGGGTTGCATGCCTCTCGGCGACCTCTGACCTCAGCTGCTCCCACTCGTCCCACGCCATGGCTGGACCCTTCCCCCGTGTGTCTGGCTATTGGCGGCCGCGATCACCGGTGCTGCCGCTCCGACGTTGGTAACCAACCAAGTTAGCAACCAGGCTCGGGGAAAATTTGGGTCATGTCTGGCGTGCGTAGATTGTCGACCCTGAGGGTTTCTGGAGGTGCGTGGCTTGTGAGAGTTGCCTAGACCACTCGATCGAGCCATCCGCACACGGGAGCTGACGGCAGGGATTGGCTATACCTGATCGAGGCCCTTCACGGGATCGGCCTCGCGCAGGGCAATCAGCAGCCCAGGCGCGCGATCGGCCGACAGATCGATGACGGCCCTCGTGTATGCCTGGGCGTTACGGACAGCGATGCCGGAGCATGCTGCGGCCTGGGTGAAAGTGTCGTGCCGGCGCAGGTACACCAGACCGACCAAGGCGCGCTGGTCCGACTGGAGTTCGCAGCGGCAGCCACCCCCGCGAGGCGCGACGCGCATCGTGACTCACTCGATCAGAGTGTGAGGTCGAGCGCGGCAGAATAGGGAAACCATCAGAGCTCCTGCGCTTGACGGTTCGGACTTCCACACCTCCTCCAGCGGCACGGGAGCGTCCTGCGCCGCGGCCACCGCAAAGGCCATCACCCCGCGGTAACCACAAGGCTCACTGCGTCGGTCGGCACCTGGGGCGCCGAGCAAGCCTGAAGCGTGCCAGCAAACCACGTCGCACTTCGCCGATGCGCCGTGGAATCGTCATCAGTCACGTGTGGAAATTTGATGAAGATCGCAAACGGGCCCGCGTGGGCGGCGTGGGTCGTTGCCGCGATGGGCCGTCACCTGGTCGATGACATGGCCTGGCGCTGGCGTAATCGCTTCCCCATACCGGCATATCGGGCAAAGTGTGGCGCCAGGTACGGCGGTGTAACTGGGTTGGCGCACAGTCTGGTTGGACCCGTTGAGCAGGTTGACTAGAGTGGTAAAGGCGTTGTGAGACGCGGCTCGCTTTGCGATCGTACGGTGAGCTTGTGTGGTCGGTCCCGATCCGGTCGGGGGCGATGTATGTAACGGGGCAACGGGGAGGAGCGTCGTGCTTCCGGCAGACATGGGTGGGGGCGTGTCGGCGGCGAACCTGGAGGCCAGCGGTGACGCGCTGAAGAAGTTCGCCAGTCGGGTGGACGGGGTGCTGCGGGACCTTGAGAAGTCGGCCGGCAATCCGACGCGGGTCGGGTCGCAGGTGATCCGTCAGGGGTCGTTGCGCAGCGGAACTGGAACCTTCCACGAGGCCGAGGCCTTGTACGGCACGTTCAACGCTGTGCACGAGAAGCTCACCGCCCTTTCCAAGACCCTGCACCTGCAGATCGAAGCCATCGGCATCGCTGTTCTGGGCGCGAAGGGGACCTTCGACAACCTCGAAGAGGAGCAGCGTCGTCGGTTCTACGAGATCCAGTGGGAGATCAAGCAGCTCAATCCACAGGTCGAGAAGAGCACCGGCGGCGCGGAGAAGGGAGCGCTCTGAGGATGACCGAAAAGGATAAGCAGCACCAGGCAGATGTGGACCGGGTCTCCTTCCAGAACAATTTCACGGACATCGCCCGGGGCTTTGGGGGTCATCCTCACGGTGGCGGCGGCCTCATCGATGTCGTCGGCAACGCCATTCGTGCCGTGGCCAAGGGCACTCCGTACTCGCAGGCCATGGTCAGCCGTACGGAATTCGACCGCTACGACCTCAACGTGATGCTCGACCTGGTCGAGCAGACGGACCCGGAGGACCTGGAGTCATCCGGCCGGGCTCTCTGGGACGCTCGCGACGCCATCAAGGCAGCGGCCGACGACCTGAAGGGCCAGTTCGACACAGTCCCATGGGTCGGCAAGGCGGGCGACAACTTCCGTGCGTGGGGTGCTGGGCTCGTTACGAGCACGTATCACCTGAGCGCATTCGCTGGCGGAGCAGGCGACCAGATCGCCGCCGCGGCCGAGGGACTGGCGTCCGTCCGGAAGGCAATGCCCCCGCGTGATACGCGAGCGGATCCGACGCCGGCCAAGGACTTCCCTGCGCACGAGAAGGTGGCGAGCAACAAGGACTACGCCGCTGCCGTCCAGGTGGAGAAGCACCGCCAAGAGGCGATCAACCAGATGAATCGGTTGGCGTCGTATTACGCGGTGGCCAACGAGTCGCTGCAGGACTTGCACAAGAACGCGCCCGAGTTCAAGGGCCTTCCTGCTGTGGGGGTGCCCGAGCCCAACTCATCGCCTGATCCGGCCTCCGGAGGGCCCGGATCACACGGTTCCGCGGGCACAGGCTCGACAGCGGTCGGGGGGCATCACACCGCGGTGGCACAGGTGCATCACGCCGCGGTGGCACAGGTGCATCACGCGAGTGTGCCTGACGCAAGTGGTGCACCGGCACTGGTGAAAGACGCCACGGTCCAAGTCAGACACCCGGACGTGCCTGTGGGAACGCACATCGACAGCACTGGCACGCTGCCCACACCCACGACTACCACGCCTGGGCCCAGCCACACTCCTCCGGTGACCGGCACGTCTCCTGCAAGTGGCAGCCAGCCCAATGTGTTCGACGGCGGTGGCCTCAGGCTCCCCGTTCCCAATGCCACTTCAGGCCGAGGGTTGAGCGGCGCCGGCGGTTTCCGTACCCCTCCCTCCGCTCAGACGCGCGCGGGTGCATCTGAGTTGACCAATCCCGGTTCCGGGCGGTCCACGGGGCGAGGGCTCAGCGGCCAGATGGGCCGCGCCACGTCGACTGGTCAGTCCGCTGTCAATGGCACCGGTGCAGGGCCGAGGGCGTCCTCCCCCATGGGGCGAGGAATCACGGGAGGTACGCCGCGACCCGCCGGCCCGGCGGCGCAGCGTACAACCAGCGGGCCGACGACCGGAGCCGGCCGGTCCAACGGAGTCGTCGGAGGACGGCCCTCCTCGACGAACCCGTCATCGAAGAACGGGGCGAGGGGACCTCGAGGCACGGTCATCGGCGGTGAGGAAGAAGGCAGCTCCCGGTCCACGACGGGTCGGCTCGGCCAGCGTGGTGTCTTCGGCAGGCCCGAGCCCGAGTCCACGGCGCGCTCCGGCTCGGCTGCGACTGGTTCTCGTGCCGGTGCGGGAACGTCCGAGGCAGTCACCGGGAGGCCGACCGCACGCACCTCCGCGGCGGGGGCTGAGCGTAACGGCATGACCCATGGCGGTGCCGGTCTCACGCGCGGCGCCGGTCACAACGGAAGGCCTAGCGAAGAGCGGAGGCCGGACGGGACACCACGGCCCGACTACCTGGTCGAAGACGAAGAGGCGCACCTGCCGAACGGACCCCGGCGCGACGTGCCGCCGGTCATCAACTGAACGCGAGCGAGGACATTCAAAGCCATGAAGTCAGGGACCGGTCGACGAGGCGGGCAGGCTGAGCTTGGCAGGGCGCACTGCGGTAGACGAGTGCGCGCGGCGGCTGCGGTCGTCGGCGCCCTGGCCGTTGTGGCCATGGGCGTGGTCCCGGCCACAGCTGCGTCCGCCGAACAGCCCAAGGAGTGGTACCTGAGCCCCATGCACGCCGAGCAGATGTGGAAGGTGAGCACGGGGAAGGGCGTCAAGGTTGCGGTCATCGACACCGGGGTGAACGCGGATACGCCTTCACTGAAAGGGCAGGTTCTGACCGATGAGGTCCCCAAGGCGGTCGCTTACCACGCTACGGATGATTACGCCGGCCACGGCACGAGCATGGCCGCGTTGATCGCCGGTACTGGGGCGGGGGGTGGACTGAAAGGACTGGCACCCGGAGCGAAGATCGTTCCTTACCGCGTTCAGCTCGCGGGGATCAAGGACGGGAAGGAGAAGGAGAACACTCCGGAGGCCTGGCAAGCCCTCAGAGCAGCTGCTGACACTGACGCGAAGATCATCAATATGTCGTTCGGCGATATGATCGGCGATCAGGCCGAGGCCGCGGTCAAATATGCGGCCTCGAAGGGAAAGTTGCTGGTCGCAGCAGTAGGCAACAATGGAGTGAACAGCTACACCGACTTTCCCGCTGCCTACCCTTATGTCCTTGGCGTCGCGGCGGTCGATAAGTCTCTCACCGTGTCGAAATTTTCGTCGAGCGGGGGTTACGCCGACCTGGCAGCTCCGGGCGAGGGAATCACGGCGTATTGTGGTACCGATTTCCACTCGTACTGCGAAGGTCAAGCCGGTACGAGTCCCGCGACGGCACTTACCTCAGCTGCCGCCGCCCTGATCTGGTCGGCCCATCCGAGCTGGACGGTGAACCAGGTTGTGAGGGCCATGATCGACACTGCTGGGCGCACTTATCCGAAGAACGAACCGAGCAAGTACATCGGCTACGGAATCATTCGCCCGCGCGTGGTCCTCGCGAACCCCCATTACAACCCCGGCAAGCCGAACGTCGACCCGCTCGCCAGGAACAACGGTGGGGACCTGCTGGCCAAGTCCGCAACCACGGCTTCCGCTTCCCCCTCTCCTGTTGCATCAGCCACGTCACAAGACCAGAAAAAGGGTTCCACCGGCCCGACTTCGGCGGCAGGGTCGAACGCGGACTCATCGAGTGGCGGCAACGGCAACACCCCATGGATCGCGCTGGGTGCCGTCGCAGCGGTCGTCGTGATCGGCGGTGGCGGCGTGGCCGTCGCTCGGGCCCGGCGAGCCAGGTGACGTACCCCAGTCTCATCAGCCATGGCTCCGTGCTGTCCGACCGGACAGGCGCTGCTTGCTCACCGCTGTGAGTAACAAGCAACGGCGGTGAGTCGACACCATCAAATCAACGACGGAAACACGAAAGGCAGGGCCCCTCATGGCCGGCGGAAAGCAGAAGCTCGAAGATGCCGCAGTAATCCATCTGGAGAAGCAGATGGCCGAGAAGTACGAGGGCATCCGCAAGCGTGTGCACGGGCTCCAGGGCGTGATCGACGGCCTCGAGGGTCAGTGGCAGGGCATCGGCCGTGCCGCGTTCGACAAGAAGCAGTACGAGATCAACGAGTCGCTGCAGAACATCGGCAACATCCTCGGCGATGTAATCGAAGCGATGAACGCGACGCGCAACATCAAGGACAGCAAGGAAGACGAGGTGCGCGCGTCGGTCAACAAGATCGACGTCCAGGACGGCGCTCCCACGGTGTCCCCCCTGAGCTCGTACTGAGTCGAGCGGCACACAGGACAACTGCCGGACAGCCGGCGCATACACCAGGCACTCCAGGCACACACCAGCGAGACGAGGTAATCAGACATGGCCAGCAACGCTGATGGGCTGTCAGTCACTTATGACGGGCTCGACGTCGCGGCAACCAAGATCGGTAACGAGGCGAGCCAGCTCGAGCAGGACCTGCAGGAACTCAGGAGGCTCGTGGTGAGCAGCCTGCAGTACTGGGAGGGCCAGGCGCAGGACACCTTCAACGAGAAGCTGCACCGCTGGGACAAGGAAGCGAACGACATCCATCAGGCGCTGGCCGGCATCGGCCACGTCGTCGCCCAGTCCGGTGGTACGTACATGGAAGGCGACAAGAAGGCGGCCAGCTACTTCCGGTAGGAAGAGGCTCGCAGAGCAACTCCAGGGTGGGCGTGCGCGGGAGACGCCCACCCTGTCTTCGGTCCGTAGCCCGGTCCTACTCGTCGTTCGATTCCCGTTGTCGGCAGGGCTGTTCAGGCTGCGGAGACCGTACAGACAAGGGACTGGGGATCAGGTGCACGCGACACCGGCCGGAACCGGCGAAGCGCTGCAGGGCGTGCCTGCCTCGCGACGGATCGGCCCGTACGTCCTGATCACTTCGCTGGACGATCCCCGCAGCGGTGTCCCGGTGCCGGAACGGCGCTACATAGCCCGAAGCGCCGATGGTGAGCACACAGTCCTGCTCGGTGCTCCGCTCCCTGGCACCGATCCTCAGCGCTTCATGGCGGAAGCCGAAGTCTCTCGCTATCTGCTCAGTCGGTTCGCGGCGCCCGCCGTCACGTGCGCCGACCCTGGAGAGAGCGCCTGGCACGCCCGCCCCTATGTGCCCGCGCTGCCCCTGCCCACCGCACTCGCGGTGCACGGGGGTCCACTTCCCGAGCGGACCGTCCGGGCCCTTGGGGCGGCCCTCGCGGAGGCCCTGAGCATCGTGCACGGGCAGGGACTGACGTACGCCGGTGTGTCCCCGGCGGCCGTGCTGCTCGCCGCCGACGGGCCGCGCCTCACCTGCTACGGGGCCGTACGGGCCGCTGCCCCGGACGGTTCGGCTCGTGCCGGGTTGCCGGGACTGGAGCCGGGCAGCCTGCCGGCCGAGCAGGCGTCCGGCGGACGGCCACGTCCCATGGGCGATGTGTACGCTCTGGGCGCGACGCTCGCGTACGCCGCTACCGGCTACACCACTCCCGAACGCGACGAGCTTCCTTCCTCGCTGCGGACGATCGTCAGCCGCTGTCTGACCCGGGACCCCGAGGCCCGCCCGCAACTGGCCGAAGTGCTGGACGAGTTCGCGCCGACCTCGGTGGCCGCTTCCTCGGTGTCACACCGCGCTGACCCCGCCATGGCCCAGGAGCCGACCGGTACCGCCTTCGCGACCAGGACCGCCCCACTGCTCGGTCCGGGATGGCTGCCGAGCCGCGTGATCGCCGCCGTGGCCCATCAGTCGGCCGCCGTACTCGCCGCCGAGATCCCGCACGCCACCGTGCCCTCTTCACGCCAGGACTGACGACTACCGCATGCCCACTCCGCTCACTCACGACGATCCCCAGGCGTTCGGCCCCTACCGCCCGATCGCTCGCCTCGGCAGCGGCGGCATGGGGACGGTCTACCTGGCGCGCTCGGGCGGCGGACGGACCGTCGCCGTCAAGACGATGCACGCCGCCATCGCCGCGGATCCCGCTGCCCGGACCCGGTTTCGCCTGGAGGTCGATGCCGCCCGCGTCATCGGAGGGCGGCACGGTGCACAGGTCGTGGCGGCGGACACACAGACCGGGACACCCTGGATCGCCACCGAGTACGTACTCGGTCCGCCGCTCGACGAGGCGGTCGAACTGGCCGGACCACTCCCCGAGGCGACCGTACGTGCTCTCGGAGCGGCCCTGTGCGGGGCACTGGGGCAGCTGCACAGCAGCGAAGTGGTCCACCGCGACCTCAAGCCCTCCAACATCCTGATCACGGCCTACGGACCGAAGGTCATCGACTTCGGCATCGCCCGGGCGATCGGCGACGAACGGCTCACCAGAGTCGGCGCGGCCATGGGAACCCCGGCCTTCATGTCACCGGAGCAGGCAACCGGTCAGGAACACACCGCGGCGGGTGACGTGTTCGCGCTCGCCGCAGTCCTCGTATTCGCCGCCACCGGGCGCGCCCCGTTCGGGCACGGCCAGACCGCGGACCTTCTCTACCGCGTCCGCTACAGCGCGCCGGACCTGAGCGACGTACCCGCCGCCCTGGTCCCGATTCTCGGGCGGTGCCTGGACAAGAACCCGTTCCTGCGGCCGACCACGGCAGAACTGGCCGCCGAACTCCACGACGGGTCCGGCGAGTTCGCGGAGCATCTGCCGGACTCACTGCTCGCGGAGATCGGCCGGCGGGCCACCGAGGTCTGGCAGATCACCCCGCAGCGACTCCCCGCACCTCTTCCACAGCACGCGGAACCGCCGACGGCACCGGCCGCGCCGATGCCCCGTCGCCGACTGCTGCTGGCGGGAGCCGGACTGACGTTCGGCGCGGTGACCGTCGGGGCGGGAGCCTGGGCCTGGAGCCGACGGTCCGTGTCCGAGCCGAAGCCGCCCGTTCCGGGTCCCAGCAACAGCCTGCTGCCGAAGAAGCGGCTCGACTCGGTCTGGCAGCATCAGGTCGCCGATCCGCCGTACGGCACGGTCCCGCCCGCACAGCCGCTCGCCGTGAGGAACCTGGTCACGGTAGTGGCGGGGACCGGTCTGGCCGGAATCGACGCCGCCTCGGGAGGGATCCGGTGGGCGTCGGACCAGATGGAGATCCACTGGCAGATCGCGACGGACGGCGAGCACCTCGTCCGGATGGTGGCGCCGGAAGGGTCCGAGAACAACGCGGGTAAGCCCGGGGGTTTTCCGCTGTTCCTCGCGTCCGTCGACATCGACACGGGCGTGGCGGCCGAGCCCTTCGCCCGGCTCACGGATTTCAACGGGGTGATCAGCCAGAACCAGGTGCTGTGCACGGCCGACGGCATCGTGTACGCGGCAGCAGGCAGGGGCAAGTTCGACGAGTACTTCATGGCGTCCCAGTCCTGGTCCGTCTTCGCCGTCGACATCAGCACGGGAAGGAAGCTGTGGACCAAGCCTCTGCCCTCACGACCGGATCACACAGACCGCCTGCACTTCCTCTCCGCCCGAGCGGTCGGGCACAGCCTGGTGGCCCTTCAGGAGACCAACGACGGCAAGGTACGTATCGTCGTGCGGGACACCCGTACGGGCGCTGTCCGCTGGGAGAAGCCGTTCGACGGCGTCGCCCCGGACCGCGTACAACTGCCGCTTGCGACGGACACCGAGAACCTTTACTTGGGCACCGGCCGACTGCGGGCACTACGGCTGAGTGACGGCGCTGACGTGTGGGACTCCGCGAAGGAGCGCCCCGGGCGCACGTACGGCCCTCCGGTGGTCAGGGGCGGCTCGGTCTACGCCGTGGAGAAGGGGTTCGGCCTCGTCGCCTTCGACTCGGGTAACGGGCGGGTGCAGTGGGAGGAGAAGGGCGGCGGGGAAACGAAGGCGGATGTGTCCGCCGCACCGGTGATCGGCACCGAGTGCGTGTACAGCAAGCGGTCGTCGGCGCTCTGGGCGGTCGACATCTCCTCGGGCAGGCCCACGGCCTCCTACCGGACCACCGGCAATCGTTTCATCGCCCACGAGAAGGCCAAGGTGACCCTCGCGCTGGGCGGCAAGTTCCTCGCGGCCTTCCCCCTGAGATGAGCCGCCGCCAGCGGATGAAGAAGACAGAAGGCAGCCAACGATGAAACCCCTGGGTGTCGGCGACCCGATCCGTCTCGGCCCGTACCGCCTGCTCGGAGTCCTGGGCGAAGGCGGTATGGGCAAGGTGTACGTCGGCCAGGACGCTGCGGCGACAACCGCCGCGGTGAAGGTGCTACGCCCTGAACTCGCCCACGACACCGGTCTCAGCCGGCGCTTCGTACGGGAGGCGCTCGCGGCGCAGGCGGTGCGGAGCCCGGGCGTCGCCGGGGTACTCGGTGCACAGACCGAGGGCGGTCGCCCCTGGATCGCCACCGAGTTCCTCACCGGCCCGACCCTGGACGAGGCGGTCGGGAAACACGGGCCCCTCGATGAGACGGGCGTACGTGCCCTGGCCGCCTCCATCGCGCGTACGCTGGCGGACATCCATGCCGCAGGCTTCATCCACCGCGACCTCAAACCCCAGAACATCGTGCTGACGTCGACCGGCCCCCGGGTCATCGACTTCGGCATCGCACGCCCCGAGCACGGCTTGACGCTCACCACGACCGGCCAGATCCCGGTCACGCCCGGGTACGGCGCACCTGAGCAGGTGCTGGGCCAGCGCGTGACACCCGCCGCCGACGTGTTCTCCCTGGGCGCCGTCCTCGTCTACGCGGCCACCGGTCGGCGCGCGTTCGAGGGCGGGCACGTGGCTGCCGTTCAGTACGAGGTCGTCCATGGCGAGCCGCGCTGGGACGGCCTGACTCCCGAGCTGTACGCGCTCATCGCCCCCTGCCTGGCCAAGGACGCTGCGTCCCGGCCCGTCCCCGGGCAGATCGCCACGGCATTCGCGCCGCCGAAGAACAGCGACCGGGTGTGGCGACGAGGCCCGGTCGCGGACGACATCAAGGAACGGGACAGACTGCTCCGAGAGCTCACTGCGCCACCCACCACGGGCACGGTGACGACCGTGACCAGGCGGCGTCTGCTCACCGGCTTCGCAGCCGGCGGCACGGTGCTCGCCGCAGGGGGCGGCACGACGGGATGGTGGCTTCTCCGGTCGCGGTCGCGCCAGGAGAAGGACGACCTGTTCGACATCCCTACTGCCGTGAAGACACCGAACGCCCGTCTTCTGGTGGCGGATGACGGCGACTACCTGGTCGATGGCTCTCCGAAGGAGCTGTGGAGCACCGATGCGGCGGTGGACGGCAAGTCCCGCGCCCCTTTGCCCGTCAGGGACGTCATTGTGATCGGGCTCTACGGCGGTATCGGCGCCTACAACGTCGTCGACGGAAAGCTGCGGTGGAAGGTGGAGGACGTACAGCCCGACCACTACCTGTCGCTGTCCGACCGCCTGGTCGTGACCGTCGACGCCAAGGGGGTGCTGCGTACGTATGTCCCCTCCACGGGTGAACCCAAATGGACGGCGGCAGCCGATGCGGCGGCCCTTCTGACCGCGGACGACCACGCGGTGTACGTCGTGACGAAGGACCACCGGCTGCGCAGCGTGGGACGCTCGGACGCCCGGACCCGCTGGACCGCCGAGGTCCCGGCGCGGTATCGGGGCAAGCTCTCCGTCAGGGCAGCCGTCGGCAGCGGTCGCCTGGTGCTCTCGACGGTCGACGGTCATGTGCTGGCCGTGGCGACGGCCGACGGTCATCCGGTCTGGGAGCTGCGCCACCAGGCGGAGAAGGCCTCGCTCAGCCCCGTCGCGCAGGACGGGATCGTGTACGTCAACGGCAAGACGTTGACCGCGTTGCGGATCACCGACCGCAAGGAGCTCTGGTCCCGCACGACCCGGGACATGTACAAGGTGCGCGCGGAGTGGGGGCCGCCGAGCGTCCATGGAGACTCCGTCTACGCGCTCGGCGGGATGTTCCCCGAACGTCTCCGCATCAGCGACGGCAGTACCGTCTGGAGTTCCCGTAAGGACGGCAGTCCCGTCCTGGTGCAGGGCACCGGTGTGTGGACGATCGACGACTCCTACAAGACTCGGGTGAACACCGTCAACGTGGACAACGGATACCCGGTCTGGACCTACGAACTGCCCGAGTCCGAGCACCACGGCATCGCGGTCGACGGCAACCGAGCCTTCATCAGGAACGACGAGTTGCTCTGCGCGCTACCGGTCTTCTGACCCATGAGGTCGCGAAGACGGGAGAGGAGCCTTCGCGACCGCGCAGGAACTGCAGGCGTCGTCACCTGCTCACACGTTCTCGTCCTCGACCAGCCCGACCTGCACCATCGGCTTCCCCCGCTTCCGCGACACGAAGACGCCCCGCCCCGCCGGCATCGGCCGCGGCCGCACCCCGCCGAGCAGGTCGCCCTCGGCCGGATCACCCGCGAGGACCACGCCCTGGGCGCCGAGTTCCTTGATGCGCTGCATGAAGGACTCGTAGCCGGCGCGGCTCGCGCCTGCCGTGGAGCGGGCGATGATGAAGCGGACGCCGACGTCGCGGGCGAACGGCAGCAGTTCCGTCAGGCCCGACAGCGGGTTGCCGCTCGACGTGGACACGAGGTCGTAGTCGTCGATGACGACGTACACCGTGGGGCCTCGCCACCAGCTGCGGTTGCGCAGCTGCTCCGGGGTCACGTCGGCCGTCGGTGTGCGGCGCTGCATCAGTTCGGCCAGGGCGTCCATGTGGTGCTGCATCTGGTTCGACATCGGGATGTAGGCCGCCAGGTGGGACTCCGGGGTCACCCCGAGGAGCGAACGCCGGTTGTCCACCACGAAGAGCTTGCAGGTGTTGCCGTCGTAGCGCTCGGTGAGCCGCTTGATCAGCAGCTTCAGCAGGTTCGACTTGCCGGACTCGCTCTCGCCGAACACCAGGAAGAACGGGTCCTGTTCGAAGTCCACGAACACCGGCTCGAGGTTGTCCTCGTCGAGGGCGAAGGAGATGCCGCGGTGGGGGAACCGGTCGCCGGGGGGCAGTTGGGCCGCCGGGAGTTCGCGGGGGAGGAGGCGTACCTCCGGTGCGCCGGGCTCCTGCCAGTGGCGGGTGACCTCGGCGGCGAGGGCGGTCGTCGCCTCCGCGAGGTCGGTGTCGGAGGAGAGGCCGTCGATACGGGGGACCGCCGCCATGAAGTGCTGCTTGTGCGGGGTCTGACCGCGTCCTGGAACCCCGGTGGGCACGTTGGCCGCCACCTTGCGGTCGATCTCGGAGTCCATGGGGTCACCGAGCCGCAGTTCGAGGCGGTTCATCAGGTGGTCCTTGAGGTTCGCGCGGACCTCCATCGAGCGCGACGCCGTGATGATCACGTGGATGCCGTAGCCGAGGCCGCGGGCGGCGATGTCCAGGACCAGCGGCTCCAGGGCCTCGTAGTCCGTGCGGAAGTTGCCCCAGCCGTCGATGACCAGGAAGACGTCGCCCCAGGGCTGGTCGGTCACCGAGATGTCGCCTCGCGCGCGGCGGGAGCGGAACTCCGCGATGGAGGAGATGCCCGAGGAGCGGAAGTACTCCTCGCGGCGGGTCATGATGCCGTACACCTCGGCCGCCGTGCGCCGGACCTTCTCGGGGTCCAGGCGTGAGGCGACACCGCCCACGTGCGGCAGGCCGGCCACCGCGGCCATGCCGCCACCGCCGAAGTCCAGGCCGTAGAACTGCACTTCCCGCGGGGTGTGGGTGAGCGCGAACGCCGCGATGATCGAGCGCACCAGCGTGGACTTGCCGGACTGCGGGCCGCCGATGATCTGCATGTGGCCGGCCGCGCCGCCGAAGTCGACCATCAGCGGGTCGCGCCGCTGCTCGTAGGGCTTGTCGATGAGGCCGGCCGGGATGACGAGGCGGCCGGCGCCCTCGTAGCCCGGCTGGGTCATGCCACGGCCGGGCACCGGGGCGAGCCCCGGCAGCAGCGCGTCGAGCGACGGGGGGCTGTCCAGCGGGGGCAGCCACACCTGGTGCGCGGCCGGTCCCTGCGCCTCCAGGCGCCGCACGATCACGTCGAGCACGGTGTCGGCGAGCGCGTCGTCCTGCCGTTGGTCGGGCGTGTCCTGGCGCTGCTGCGGGATCGGCGCGTACCGCAACGGCACCTCGGCCGCCGTGAAGAGGACCGGCCTGCGGTCGACGGGCAGCGGGCCGCCGAGCGCCGCGGCCTGCTGGGAGCTCGTCCGATGCACGCCGGAGACGTACGCCGCCTTGAAGCGGACCATTTCGTCCGTGCCGAACTTCAGGAAACCGGAACCCGGGATGTTCGGCAGCTCGTAGGCGTCCGGGACGCCGAGCGCGGCACGTGACTCGGCCGCCGAGAACGTCCGCAGACCGATCCGGTACGACAGGTAGGTCTCGAGGCCCCTCAGCCGACCCTCCTCCAGGCGCTGCGAGGCCAGCAGCAGATGCACGCCGAGCGAACGGCCGATGCGGCCGATCTGCACGAACATCTCGATGAAGTCCGGCTTGGCGGTGAGCAGTTCACTGAACTCGTCGATGACCAGGACCAGCGACGGGATCGGCTGGAGGGGTGCGCCCGCCGCCCGGGCCTTCTCGTAGTCGTGGATGTTCGCGTAGTTGCCCGCGTCGCGCAGCATCTCCTGCCGGCGGTTGAGCTCACCGCGGATCGAGTCACCCATACGGTCGACGAGGGTCAGGTCGTCCGCGAGGTTGGTGATCACGGCCGCCACATGCGGAAGTTGGGCCATGCCCGCGAACGTGGCACCGCCCTTGAAGTCGGCGAGGACGAAGTTCAACGTCTCGGAGGAGTGGGTCACCGCGAGGCCGAGAACCAGCGTACGCAGCAGCTCCGACTTGCCGGAACCGGTCGCACCGACGCACAGGCCGTGTGGCCCCATGCCCTCCTGCGCCGCCTCCTTCAGGTCCAGCATCACGGGCCGGCCGTCCTCGCCGAGGCCGATCGGCACGCGCAGCCGTTCCGACTGCGAGCGCGGCCGCCACGTCCGTTTCGGGTCGACCGAGGCCGCGTCACCCAGGTTCAGCAGATCCGTGAACTCCAGGTTGGCGAGCAGTGGTTCGTCGTCGTCACCGCCCGACGCCACCCGCAGCGGGGCCAGTTGGCGGGCGAGAGCCTCCGCCGCCTCGTACGACAGGACGTCCGGCGTCCCCTCGTAGACCATGCCGTGCGCCGACTCCAGGCGCAGCTCGTCGGGATGCACGATGACGGAGAGGTCGCCGCGGCCGGTGGTGAGGTCGCCCGGCACGACCTCCAGGACCGTCACGCCCTGCAGGCCCTCGGGACTGGCCAGCAACGACGAGGGCGGAAGGGAGATGCCGTCGAGCACGACCACCAGGTGCGGTTGCTCGGCGACGGGTGGTCCATCGGGATGGAAGCGCGGGCGGCCCTGCAGCCGGGAGGCGAGCCGGTCCTCCAGCTCCACCGGGTCGGTGGTGATCAGGCGCATGCTGCCGGCACCGTCGGCCAGACCCGGGGCCTGCACGTGCGGCAGCCACTTCGCCCACTCCCACTCGGGCGCCGAGGCGCGCCCGGTGACGACGGCGACGACCAGGTCCTCGGGGGAGTGCAGTGAGGCGAGGGAGGCGCAGACGGCACGGGCGGTGCCGCGCACGGCGCCCGGCTCGCCGCTGATCGTCACGTGGTAGAAGGCGCGCAGCGACACCGCCATCGGCAGGTCGTCGAGGGTGCTGTGCGTGGCCATGAAACGCTGCATGGCGCCCGCGGTCAGCGGCTCCAGCTCGTCCACCGGGGCGGTCTGCGGCGGGATCAGGGGAGTGGCCAGGGCCTGCGGGCCGAGACCCACCCGCACCTGTCCGAAGTCCTCGTCGGCGGTGCGTCGTTCCCACACCCGGCTGCCCTCGGCGACCAGCGCCCACAGTTGCTCCGGTGAAGGGTGCAGGTAGTACTGGGCGTCGCGCTGGGCCTTCGCGGTGCCCAGGGCGGAACGCCGGGTCTGCGACAGGTAACGGAGGTAGTCACGGCGCATGTCGGCCATCTGCCCCTGGTTGCCGCGACGGTAGCGGACGAGCATCGAGATGCCCATGGCGATCGTCGAGGCCACCATCACCATGCCCATGATCTTCATGAAGGGCTGGGCCTGGGGGTTGAAGAAGAACACCACGGACCCGCCCATGCCGAGCATGGGCAGGAGCTGCATCAGAGCGCCTTCCTGCTGCCCCCGCGGAAGTTCCGGCGGAGCTTGCAGTACGACCTCGTCCGTGGGCACTTCCTTCGGCAGTGCCCGCGGCGGGCGCTTGACGACGATGTGGCTCACTACGCACCAATTCCCTTGCCGGACCGAGATTTCTCGTCCGCCGCCCCGTGTCAGACGGACGTCGATCGCGAAGCGCGATCCTACTGACAACGGCTGACGACGGCGGGCGGTAGGGTGCCGGTGAGACGGGTGAGCAGTTGCGAATCGTTCCGGGAAAACCCGGGCAATCCGCAACGGTCCGAAGCAAGTGCGTACCCGTAGACCCCGGATACGACCGCTCGGTTGTCGGGTGGAGGGGGCGGCACCGCACAACCTACACAGGATTCTCACGGGCGGAAGGTGCGTGGCGCACGTAGACCGCCTCACCACCGACGAGGGGGAACATCAGGTGAGCATGACGGCCTCCGCGCCGGCCGGCGCGACCGGTGGACCGGGCACCGCGGTTCCCGGGGCGGGCATGGGGTTCGGCTTCTGCCGGGTCACCATCGTGGCGCCCGACAGCCGCATCGACGTGGCGTTGCCCGACGACGTACCGGTCGCCGACCTGTACCCGGAGATCCTGCGCCTGTCCCAGCAGGACCCCGCCGAGGGCGCGCCGGTCGGCTACCACCTCGTCCGGCGTGACGGCACCGTCCTCGACGGGGCCCGGTCCTTCACGGCGCAGCGCATCCTCGACGGTGAGTTGCTCACCCTGCGCCCGTTCGCCGAGTCGCTGCCGCCCGCCGTCGTCGACGACGTCTCCGAGGCGGTGGCCTCCGCCGTCACCCGCGACCGTGCCCTGTGGAGCGGCGACCTCACGCGTGCCGCCGGTCTCGTCGCGGGCGGCATCCTGCCCGCGCTGCTCGCGTTCGTGGCCTGGAGCTCCCAGATCCGCCATGACATGAACAGCCTGCAGGGCATCATCGCGGGCGTCGCCGGCGCTCTCCTGATCACCATCGCGTGCGTACGCGCGCGTGTGTACGACGATCGGGGCTCCGCCGTCGCACTGGGACTGGGTGCCCTGCCGAACGTCGCCGTGGCCGGTTCGGGGCTGCTGCCGCTCTCCGACGGCCAGGGCATCGGTCGGCTCCAGTTCCTTCTCGCCTGCACCGCGGTCCTCGTCGCCTCCCTGGTGCTCACCCTGGTGTCGCCGGGCGGCGACGGGCCCTTCGTGGCGTTCCTCTTCGCCTCCGCCATCGGGCTGGTCACCACCTTCATCGCGATCCTCACCGAGCTGAAGCCCATCGAGACGGCCGCCGTGTGCGCTCCGCTGTCCGTCGTGGCGCTGGCCTTCCTGCCGGGCCTGTCCATGCGCTTCGCACGGCTGCCCATCGGCTTCGAACCGCCCAACCCCTCCCGCGGCGGCTACGACACCGGCGAGCCGGCCCGGCACGAGCCCGTGGACGCCGAGCGCGTGGCCGCCCAGGCCCGGCGCGGCCACGAACTCCTCGTCGGCCTCGTCGGGGGCTGCGCCCTCGTCGCGGTGGGCGCGTCGATCGTCCTCGGCTTCTCCAGCAACACCTGGGCCCAGCTCCTGGCCCTCGCGACCGGCGTGGCGATGCTGATGCGGGCACACCTGTTCCGTTACACCGCGCAGGTCGGCGCCACCCTGGCCGCGGGCCTCGCCGCGATCGTCTTCCTCGGCCTCGGGCTCGCCCTGAACCCGCCCCGGGGCTATGTGATCGAGGCCCTCCAGGGCGACGCGAACGCCCTCGACATCCGCAGCGTCTGGCTCGCCGCGGCGGTCGGCGCGGCCACCGTCCTGGTCACCGCGATCGGTCTGATCACTCCCCGGCGCGGTCTCACCCCCTTCTGGGGGCGCTTCCTGGAGGTCGCCGAGAGCTTCGTCCTGCTGACGCTGATCCCGCTCGCGCTGGCCGTGTTCGACGTGTACGCGCAGGCGCGGGCGATGACCAGTTAGAGGGGACGACGAAAGGGCGGCACGCGTGCGTGCCGCCCTTTGTCACGTTCGGCTCACTCCGCCGCGAGCCCCCCGTTGTGCGGAGCCGGTTCCAGGTCGAACTCCCCGTCCCGCGCCCCCAGGACGAACGCCCGCCACTCCGCCTCCGTGTACCGCAGGACGGTCTCCGGGTCGAGGGAGGACCGCATGGCCACCGCGCCTTCGGGGAGGTACGCGATCTCGACCCGCTCCTCGTGCTCCTCCGTGCCCGGCGCGCAGTGCCACTCGACGCCGGAGATGTCGAGCGCGTACAGCTCGTCCCGCTCCCGTTCCTTGCGTGCCCTGAGTTCCTCGGCGTCGGCCATCGTGACCAGGTCCTTCCTTCAGTGCCAATGAGCTGCACCAGCGAGCTGTGCAATGAGCTGCACCCGTGACTGTGCCAACGAGCTGTACCAACGAGGTGCGCAGACACCCTACTTGTAACTGTTGTCCCAGCTCAGACGTTTACCGATGTCCACCCGTGACGGAGCGTGGTGGCACCGTCGCGGTCATCGGCCCTCGGCCGGAGCGTCACCAGGCGCCCTTGTCAGGAGCGCGCGTCGATCCTGGTACCCTGAGTGACGGCCGTTCGTGTACGCACCCCCGGGCAACGCAGGCACCCCCTGCAGGCACCGGAGGCCGCGCCGGCGGATCCCGGGCTCCCGAGTAACGGAAGCTCCCCGAGATGAAGACCGGGGGCACTCGGTGGCCACTCACAGACCATGAGGAGTACGCGTGTCGCTCGACGCCGCCACGAAGAAGCAGATCATCTCCGAGTTCGGTACCCAGGAGGGTGACACCGGCTCCCCCGAGGTCCAGGTCGCTCTCCTGTCCCGTCGGATCTCCGACCTGACGGAGCACCTCAAGACCCACAAGCACGACCACCACTCCCGCCGCGGCCTGCTGATCCTGGTCGGTCAGCGCCGTCGCCTGCTGCAGTACCTGGCGAAGAAGGACATCCAGCGCTTCCGTGCGCTGGTCGACCGCCTCGGCATCCGCCGTGGTGCGGCGGGCGCCAAGTAAGACGCCGTGAAGGGAGCGGTTCCCGAAAGGATCGGGGGCCGCTCCCTTTGCCGTACGTGCGGAAACGTGCAGAGTGTCCCTGGCGCTTTGTAGTGTGGTAGCACAACGCAATACGGACGACACGGCACGACAACAGAGCACGACAAGCACGACAACGAAATGGAGAAGCGCACCGCGCCGCCGCCGGTCCTCGGTAGTGGCCCCCGGGGGGAGCCCCGGGTGCTTCGATCGAAGACCGGCCCGCACCAGACGGAGCGCTTCTCCGCCACCGTCCCCCGCCACACGGGCGAGGAGGGACGAAGACGAGGAGAAGACGCTAGTGGAGAACGAGACCCACTACGCCGAGGCCGTCATCGACAACGGCGCCTTCGGCACCCGCACCATCCGCTTCGAGACGGGCCGCCTGGCCAAGCAGGCCGCCGGCTCCGCCGTGGCGTACCTGGACGACGACACCATGGTGCTGTCGGCCACCACCGCCTCCAAGAACCCCAAGGACCAGCTCGACTTCTTCCCGCTGACGGTCGACGTCGAGGAGCGCATGTACGCGGCCGGGAAGATCCCCGGTTCCTTCTTCCGCCGTGAGGGCCGGCCGAGCGAGGACGCGATCCTCACCTGCCGCCTGATCGACCGTCCGCTGCGCCCGTCCTTCAAGAAGGGGCTGCGCAACGAGATCCAGGTCGTCGCCACGATCATGGCGCTCAACCCCGACCACCTGTACGACGTCGTGGCGATCAACGCCGCGTCCGCGTCCACCCAGCTGGCCGGTCTGCCCTTCTCCGGCCCGATCGGCGGCGTCCGCGTCGCGCTGATCCGCGGCCAGTGGGTGGCCTTCCCGACGCACACCGAGCTCGAGGACGCCGCCTTCGACATGGTGGTCGCCGGCCGCGTCCTGGAGGACGGCGACGTCGCGATCATGATGGTCGAGGCCGAGGCCACCGAGAAGACCATCAAGCTGGTCGAGGGCGGCGCCGAGGCGCCCACCGAGGAGGTCGTCGCCGCCGGTCTGGAGGCCGCGAAGCCCTTCATCAAGGTGCTGTGCCGGGCCCAGGCCGACCTCGCGTCCAAGGCCGCCAAGCCGACCGGCGAGTTCCCGATCTTCCTGGACTACCAGGACGACGTCTTCGAGGCCCTGACGGCCGCGGTCCGTCCCGAGCTCGCCCAGGCGCTCACCATCGCGGGCAAGCAGGAGCGCGAGAGCGAGCTGGACCGCGTCAAGCAGCTCGCCGCCGAGAAGCTCCTGCCGGAGTTCGAGGGCCGCGAGAAGGAGATCTCCGCCGCGTACCGCTCCCTGACCAAGGCCCTGGTGCGTGAGCGCGTCATCAAGGAGAAGAAGCGCATCGACGGCCGCGGTGTCACCGACATCCGCACGCTGGCCGCCGAGGTCGAGGCCATCCCGCGGGTGCACGGCTCCGCGGTGTTCGAGCGTGGCGAGACCCAGATCCTGGGCGTCACCACCCTCAACATGCTCCGCATGGAGCAGCAGCTGGACACCCTCTCCCCGGTGACCCGCAAGCGCTACATGCACAACTACAACTTCCCGCCGTACTCCACCGGCGAGACCGGCCGCGTCGGTTCCCCGAAGCGCCGCGAGATCGGCCACGGCGCCCTCGCCGAGCGCGCCCTCGTGCCGGTGCTGCCGACGCGCGAGGAGTTCCCCTACGCGATCCGCCAGGTGTCCGAGGCGCTGAGCTCCAACGGCTCGACGTCCATGGGCTCGGTCTGCGCCTCCACCATGTCGCTGCTGAACGCCGGTGTGCCGCTGAAGGCCCCGGTCGCCGGTATCGCCATGGGCCTGATCTCCCAGGAGATCGAGGGCGAGACGCACTACGTCACCCTCACCGACATCCTCGGTGCCGAGGACGCCTTCGGCGACATGGACTTCAAGGTCGCCGGCACGAAGGACTTCGTGACCGCCCTCCAGCTCGACACCAAGCTGGACGGCATCCCGGCCTCCGTCCTGGCCGCGGCGCTGAAGCAGGCCCGCGACGCCCGTCTCCACATCCTCGACGTGATGATGGAAGCGATCGACAAGCCGGACGAGATGTCCCCGAACGCGCCGCGGATCATCACCGTGAAGATCCCGGTCGACAAGATCGGTGAGGTCATCGGCCCCAAGGGCAAGATGATCAACCAGATCCAGGAGGACACCGGCGCCGAGATCACCATCGAGGACGACGGCACGATCTACATCGGCGCCTCCGACGGCCCGGCCGCCGAGGCCGCCCGCGCCACGATCAACGGCATCGCCAACCCGACGATGCCCGAGGTCGGCGAGCGCTACCTGGGTACGGTCGTCAAGACGACCACCTTCGGTGCGTTCGTCTCCCTGCTGCCCGGCAAGGACGGCCTGCTGCACATCTCGCAGATCCGCAAGCTCGCCGGCGGCAAGCGTGTGGAGAACGTCGAGGACGTCCTCGGCGTGGGCCAGAAGGTCCAGGTCGAGATCGCCGAGATCGACTCCCGCGGCAAGCTCTCCCTCGTTCCGGTGATCGAGGGCGAGGAAGACGCCGCCGACAGCGACTCCGAGACGAAGAAGGACGACGCCGAGCAGTGACGTCCCGTAGCTCCAAGGCGACGGCCCGCACCTCTTCCGAGGCGCGGGCCGTCGCCCGTACCCAAACCCTCATCAAGGGCACCAGCGGCATCGGCACGGTCCGCAAGACCACCCTCCCCGGTGGCCTGCGCATCGTCACCGAGACCCTGCCCTCCGTCCGCTCCGCCACCTTCGGCATCTGGGCGCACGTCGGCTCCCGTGACGAGACGCCGTCCCTGAACGGCGCCACGCACTACCTGGAGCACCTGCTCTTCAAGGGCACGCAGCGCCGCTCCGCCCTGGACATCTCCGCCGCCATCGACGCCGTCGGCGGCGAGATGAACGCGTTCACGGCCAAGGAGTACACGTGCTACTACGCGCGCGTGCTCGACACCGACCTGCCGCTCGCCATAGACGTGGTCTGCGACATGCTGACCGGCTCGCTGATCCGCGAAGAGGACGTCGACGTCGAGCGCGGCGCGATCCTCGAAGAGATCGCCATGACCGAGGACGACCCGGGCGACTGTGTGCACGACCTGTTCGCGCACACGATGTTCGGCGACAACCCGCTCGGCCGCCCCGTCCTCGGCACGGTAGACACGGTCAACGCCCTCACCGCCGACCGCATCCGCCGCTTCTACAAGAAGCACTACGACCCCACCCACCTCGTGGTCGCGTGCGCCGGCAACGTCGACCACAACAAGGTCGTACGACAGGTCCGCGCCGCCTTCGAGAAGGCGGGCGCTCTGGGCGGCGACAGCGCCGCCCCCGTCGCCCCCCGGGGTGGCCGGCGCGGCCTCCGCACAGCGGGCCGCCTCGAACTGCTCAGCCGCAAGACCGAACAGGCGCACGTCGTCCTCGGCATGCCCGGCATCGCCCGCACGGACGACCGCCGCTGGGCCATGGGGGTACTGAACGCGGCACTCGGCGGCGGCATGTCCTCCCGCCTGTTCCAGGAGGTCCGCGAGAAGCGCGGCCTCGCCTACAGCGTGTACTCGTACACCTCCGGCTTCGCCGACTGCGGCCTGTTCGGCGTGTACGCGGGCTGCCGCCCGAGCCAGGTGCACGACGTGCTGAAGATCTGCCGGGACGAACTCGACCACGTCGCCGAGCACGGTCTGTCCGACGACGAGATCGGCCGCGCCATCGGCCAGCTCCAGGGCTCCACGGTCCTCGGCCTCGAGGACACCGGCGCGCTGATGAACCGTATCGGCAAGAGCGAGCTGTGCTGGGGCGAGCAGATGTCCGTCGACGACATGCTGGCCCACATAGCGGCGGTCACCCCGGACGAGGTACGCGCGGTGGCGCGCGACATCCTGGGACAGCGCCCGTCGCTGTCGGTCATCGGCCCGCTGAAGGACAAGCAGGCCGCACGGCTGCACGACGCCGTGGCGTAGTTCCTCCGCCATCCCTCGCCAACCCTCGCTAAGGAAGCAACAGACATGAGCAAGCTGCGTGTGGCGGTCCTCGGGGCCAAGGGACGCATCGGTTCCGAGGCGGTACGGGCCGTCGAGGCCGCCGAGGACATGGAGCTGGTCGCCGCCCTCGGTCGGGGCGACAAGCTGGAGACCCTGGCGGAGACCGGAGCCCAGGTCGCCGTGGAGCTGACCACCCCCGACTCGGTGATGGACAACCTCGACTTCTGCGTGCGCCAGGGCATCCACGCGGTCGTCGGTACGACCGGCTGGACCGACGACCGCGTCGCCCAGCTGACGGACCGGCTGGCCCAGTCCCCGCAGACCGGCGTGCTCATCGCGCCGAACTTCTCCATCGGGGCCGTGCTGACGATGAAGTTCGCGCAGATCGCCGCGCCGTACTTCGAGTCCGTCGAGGTCGTCGAGCTGCACCACCCGAAGAAGGTGGACGCCCCCAGCGGCACCGCCACCCGCACCGCCCAGCTCATCGCCGAGGCCCGCCGCCAGGCCGGCACCGCACCGGCCCCGGACGCCACGGCGACCGCCCTGGACGGCGCCCGCGGCGCGAACGTGGACGGCGTCCCCGTGCACGCCGTACGCCTGCGGGGCCTGCTGGCCCACCAGGAGGTGCTGCTGGGCGGCGAGGGGGAGACCCTCACCATCCGGCACGACTCCCTCCACCACAGCAGCTTCATGCCGGGCATCCTGCTCGGCGTGCGCCGCGTGGTCACCACTCCGGGCCTGACCTTCGGCCTGGAGCACTTCCTGGACCTCGGGTGACACGGGGCCTGCCGACATGCGCGCGAAGATCTCCTACACCGTCACGGCCGCCGTCCTGGTCTTCTACTTCGTCCTGGTCGGCAGCCGCGGCGTCATGCTCATCCAGTCCGGCACGCTCCTCACCGTCACCTTCGGGGTCGCGGTCCTGATCCTGCCGGTGATCGGCCTGTGGTTCCTGTGGAAGAACACCCAGTTCGTCCGCAAGGCCAACCAGCTCGCCGCCGAACTCGACGCCGAGGGCGGGCTGCCCGTCGACGAGCTGAAACGCACCCCCGGCGGCCGCATCGACCGCGACTCGGCCGACGAGGTCTTCGCCAAGCGCAAGGCCGAGACGGAGGCGGCCCCCGACGACTGGCGCAGCTGGTTCCGCCTGGCCGTCGCCTACCACGACGCCCGAGACACCCCGCGCGCCCGCAAGGCGATGCAACGCGCGATCGCACTGCACGACGGCAAAGCCGTGCAGGCCTGAGCGGTACCCCGACGCGAAGGGGGCCGGTCCGCAGCGGTGCGGACCGGCCCCCTTCGCGTGGTTCCGGGATCAGCGGGTCAGCCCCGTGCGTACTCCGCCGCCCACACCTGCACTCCGCCCGCCGCCCGGTCGAAGGCGGCGGCCCGGGCGAGGAAGTCCAGGCCGTGCGTGGTCAGCAGCGGCGCGTACTGCGCGCCGCGATCCTTGCGTACGAGGGTCAGCGCCTGCCCCTGCACCGTGCGCGGCAGCCCCAGCCAGCGCACCGGCTGCTGCAACGTGCGCACCGCGACGACCCGCTCCCAGGCAACCGTGTGCGTGCGGAGGAAACCCACCTGCCGCACTCCACGCCCGCTCACCCACACACCCATGCGCAGCAGCCGCAGCGCCCCGGCGATGATCACCAGCGCGAAGGCGAGGACCGTCGCGGCGGAGGACGGCGAGCCCGTCAGGGCGATGAGGACGGCGGCGAACAGCACGAACGAGGCGAGCATCAGACCCAGCGCCGCCACGGCCACGCGCCACGGTCCGGGCCGGTAGGGCCGTCGCCAGCGCTCGCGGTCGTCGTACGGCAGCGCGCTGTCGGATGCCGCCTCGAAGGTGCGGTCGGCCGTCAGGAAGGGCAGGGGCATGGCTGGTCCTCACTCAATCCATGCACAAGCTGTGCCCGGTGAGGCTATCCGCCTGTGTCCCCGCCCACCACCCGAGGGGGGCCGGAAGGGTCAGTGCCCCTGCGACGCCTGCGACTGCTGGGTCTGCGTCGCGGTCGGGGTCGACAGCGCCGGCATGCCGATGACCAGGGAGCCCACCAGCCCCGCGATGATGGTCAGGGCCAGCAGCCAGCGCCCGGCTATCTGCCCGGCGGAGGCCCGCTCAGGGGCCGGGGGCGTCACGTTACTGCGGAAACTGTCGGCTTCGGCGAGGAAGGCGAAGGGTACGGGCTCGCGCCGACGGAACATCGAGGTCGCATCTCCTCTTGGGTCGAACGGATGTCTCTTGGAACGGAGACGGACGGGTCCCCCAAAAGGTGCCCGCTCGCCCCGGATTCACAGAACTTCACCGAAAAGTCGCGTCCGGGCACCGAATGCCCCGATGTCAGAGCCGGGCCGTAGAGTGGGCGCCGCCCGCCAGAAGTAATGGGAAGGACCCCCCGAGCCGTGACCGTCACCCCCGCCGACGACCCCAAGCCGAGTTTCCGCAGCGACGTGACCGTCGAGCTGGTCAAACACGCCGCGTCCGACGCGGACGTGCTGTTCGCCGCGCGTGTCTCCACCGCCGGCGAGCAGTCCCTGGACGAGCTGAAGAAGGACCCCGAGCGCTCCAAGGGCCTGATCAACTACCTCATGAGGGACCGGCACGGCAGCCCCTTCGAACACAACTCGATGACCTTCTTCATCAGCGCCCCGATCTTCGTCTTCCGTGAGTTCATGCGGCACCGGGTGGGCTGGTCGTACAACGAGGAGAGCGGCCGCTACCGCGAGCTGCAGCCGGTCTTCTACGTCCCCGACGAGTCCCGCAAGCTCGTCCAGGAGGGCCGCCCCGGCAAGTACGTCTTCGTCGAGGGCACCCAGGCGCAGCAGGAGCTGGTCGGCCGCGTCATGGAGGACTCCTACCGGCAGGCCTACGAGGCCTACCAGGAGATGCTCGCCGCCGGCGTCGCCCGCGAGGTGGCCCGTTCGGTCCTCCCCGTCGGCCTGTTCTCCTCCATGTACGCCACCTGCAACGCCCGCTCCCTGATGCACTTCCTCGGCCTGCGCACCCAGCACGAGCTGGCCAAGGTGCCGTCCTTCCCGCAGCGGGAGATCGAGATGGTCGGCGAACGGATGGAGGCCGAGTGGGCCAAGCTCATGCCGCTCACATACGCCGCCTTCAACACCAACGGACGCGTCGCCCCCTAGGGGCCGGTGCTGGTCCGACACAGATGTACGGTCAGCCCAGCGAAGTGTCCGTATTGCGGCATTTGGAGAAGTTCATCTAGCCTGATCAAACGGACCCGGCACTGCTTGAACCCCCGAGCAGGCAGTGCCGGGTTCCCTTTTTGTCCGGACTTCTCCGGTACCCCGTGGGCAGACCACTCACTGAGCAGCGAGTAGCGTGTAAGCCATGGCTCCGACCTCCACTCCGCAGACCCCCTTCGGGCGGGTCCTCACCGCCATGGTCACGCCCTTCACGGCGGACGGCGCACTCGACCTCGACGGCGCGCAGCGGCTCGCCTCGCACCTGGTGGACGCAGGCAACGACGGCCTGATCATCAACGGCACCACCGGCGAGTCCCCCACCACCAGCGACGCGGAGAAAACGGAGCTCGTACGAGCCGTCCTGGAGGCGGTCGGCGACCGCGCCCACATCGTGGCCGGTGTCGGCACCAACGACACCCGCCACAGCATCGAGCTGGCCCGCGCCGCCGAGCAGGTGGGCGCCCATGGCCTGCTGGTCGTCACCCCGTACTACAACAAGCCCCCTCAGGAGGGCCTGTACCGGCACTTCAGGGCCGTCGCCGACGCCGCCGAGCTGCCGGTCATGCTGTACGACATCCCCGGCCGCAGCGGCGTCCCGATCAACACCGAGACACTCGTCCGCCTCGCCGAGCACCCGAGAATCGTCGCCAACAAGGACGCCAAGGGCGACCTCGGCCGCGCCAGCTGGGCCATCGCCCAGTCCGGCCTCGCCTGGTACTCCGGCGACGACATGCTCAACCTGCCGCTGCTCTCCGTGGGCGCGGTCGGCTTCGTCTCGGTGGTCGGCCACGTGGTCACACCCGACCTGCGGGCCCTGGTCGAGGCCTTCGTCGCAGGTGACGTCCAGAAGGCGACCGAGATCCACCAGAAGCTGCTCCCGGTGTACACCGGCATGTTCCGCACGCAGGGAGTCATGACCACCAAGGCGGCGCTCACGCTCCAGGGCCTGCCCGCAGGACCACTGCGCGCCCCCATGGTCGAGCTCACACCGGAAGAGGTCGCCCAGCTCAAGATCGATCTTGCTGCCGGCGGGGTACAGCTCTGACAACAGACTTCGCGCGGCCCGCCGCGCGCCAGGGCTCCACAACTGAACATCAACTGAATGAGCGGGCCACCGGTGCCCGCGTTCCACAACGACAACTGCTTCTGCACGAACGTCACGCGCGCCACGTGCCCTACCGGTACGTGGCGTGCGTGGTGAGGAGAGTCTTTTGAGTCATCCGCATCCTGAACTGGGTCCGCCTCCCCCGCTCCCCGAAGGCGGCCTGCGGGTCACCCCGCTCGGCGGCCTCGGCGAGATCGGCCGGAACATGACGGTCTTCGAGTACGGCGGCCGTCTGCTGATCGTCGACTGCGGAGTGCTCTTCCCCGAGGAGGAGCAGCCCGGAATCGACCTGATCCTGCCGGACTTCTCGTCCATCAGAGACCGCCTCGACGACATCGAGGGCATCGTCCTCACGCACGGCCACGAGGACCACATCGGCGGCGTCCCCTTCCTCCTCCGCGAGAAGCCGGACATCCCGCTGATCGGCTCCAAGCTGACCCTCGCGCTCATCGAGGCCAAGCTCCAGGAGCACCGCATCCGTCCGTACACCCTCGAGGTGGCGGAGGGGAACCGCGAGCGCATCGGCCCCTTCGACTGCGAGTTCGTCGCGGTCAACCACTCCATCCCCGACGCGCTGGCCGTCGCCATCCGTACACCCGCCGGCATGGTGGTCCACACCGGCGACTTCAAGATGGACCAGCTCCCGCTGGACAACCGTCTGACCGACCTGCACGCGTTCGCGCGGCTGAGCGAGGAGGGCATCGACCTCCTCCTCGCCGACTCGACGAACGCCGAGGTCCCGGGGTTCGTCCCGCCCGAGCGGGACATCTCCAACGTCCTGCGCCAGGTCTTCGCGGGCGCCCGCAAGCGGATCATCGTGGCGAGCTTCGCCAGCCACGTCCACCGCATCCAGCAGATTCTGGACGCGGCGCACGAGTACGGCCGCCGGGTCGCCTTCGTCGGCCGCTCGATGGTCCGCAACATGGGCATCGCCCGGGACCTGGGCTACCTCAAGGTGCCGCCGGGTCTGGTGGTCGACGTCAGGACGCTCGACGACCTCCCGGACCACGAGGTGGTCCTGGTCTGCACGGGCTCCCAGGGCGAGCCGATGGCCGCGCTCTCCCGCATGGCCAACCGCGACCACCAGATCAGGATCGTGGAGGGCGACACCGTCATCCTGGCGTCGTCACTGATCCCCGGGAACGAGAACGCGGTGTACCGCGTGATCAACGGCCTGACCCGCTGGGGCGCGAACGTCGTCCACAAGGGCAACGCCAAGGTGCACGTGTCCGGCCACGCCTCCGCGGGCGAACTGCTGTACTTCTACAACATCTGCCGCCCGAAGAACCTGATGCCGGTGCACGGCGAATGGCGCCACCTGCGGGCCAACGCCGAGCTGGGCGCCCTCACCGGAGTCCCGCACGACCGGATCGTGATCGCCGAGGACGGCGTCGTCGTCGACCTCGTCGAGGGCAAGGCGAAGATCTCCGGCAAGGTCCAGGCCGGTTACGTGTACGTCGACGGCCTCTCCGTCGGCGACGTGGGCGAGCCGGCCCTGAAGGACCGGAAGATCCTCGGAGACGAGGGCATCATCTCGGTCTTCGTCGTCATGGACTCGTCCACCGGAAAGATCACCGGCGGCCCGCACGTCCAGGCCCGCGGTTCCGGCATCGAGGACTCCGCCTTCGCGGACGTCGTCCCCAGGATCACGGAAGTCCTCGAGCGGTCCGCCCAGGACGGTGTCGTGGAGCCCCACCAGCTCCAGCAGCTCGTCCGCCGGACCCTCGGCAAGTGGGTCTCGGACACGTATCGGCGCAGGCCGATGATCCTCCCGGTCGTCGTGGAGGTCTGACCCGCGTACGACCCCTCGTGGGCGTGAACCCGGAGCGGGGTACCTCGATTTGCATCGGGGCACCCCGCTCCAGTACGTTTACGGCTCCGCCCGATCGGGAACCCAAGTGCTTCATGAGCTGCATGTCGGTCTCCCGGGCCGGGTGGAAAATCCGACTGAGAACTTCTGATAAAGTCGGAAGCGCCGGAAAGGGAAACCGCGAGAGCGGGAAACCTGGAAAGCACCGAGGAAATCGGATCGAGAAAAGATCTGATAGAGT
>NZ_JBIAVN010000028.1:0-66081 GCF_042894285.1 Streptomyces sp. NPDC001544
AGCCGGACGCTCCCCCACGCTCGAATGAGCTCGCGCGGGGGCACCCCCATTCGCCCCGCTCACCAGCGCCGATGAGGCACCGCCCGTGCCCTGCGGCATGATCCGCCGGACAGGCCCCAGCCCGCTCGCTCACGCCACCGGTTCGGCGCCCGGATGGTCCTCGTCGTCGTCCTCGGGGAGTTTGCACACCCGCTCCAGGAACAGGGCGGCCGCTATGACGGCGATGCCCGCAAGGACCGAGAAGGCCGCGTAGACGGCCTGGTCGCGGCGGGCGGGGATGTCGAGGAGTTCCAGGAGGAACACGCCCGTGCCGCCGTACATGCCGGCCACGAGGGCGGCGACCAGCGCGCTGGACTGGCCGAAAACAACCGCACGGGCGGCCATCAGGGGGTCGACGCCCTTGGCCTCGGGACGGCGCTCGCGCTGGGCCTTGAGGCGGGCCCGCAGCGAGAGCGCCGTGGACAGCAGGACCACGGCGATCACGGCCAGGACGATGGGCGCGGCCACCGGAACACTGGGCAGGGTCCCGACCGAGTTCCACAGGCGGGCACCCGCCCAGGACAGGACGCCGGCCACGACGAACACACCGACCAGCACCCTGATGCGCAGCTCTTTCACGATGTCCCTTCAGCTCCCCCGGACCGCTGTGGTCGTGGCGGCCCACCTCAGTGTGCCCGTGTGTCGGTCGTCCTGACCTTAACGACTACTCGGGCAGCCGGAGTTCCAGGTCCCCCCGGGCCTCGACGCCCTCGCGGGTGACGGCGCGGAGAAGGTCCGCGACCGTGCCCCGGCCGGGCAGCTGGGCGCCGGGGTCCACGTCGTGCCAGGGCGCCAGGACGAAGGCGCGTTCGTGGGCGCGCGGGTGGGGCAGGGTGAGGTTCGGGTCGTCGGAGGTGACGTCGGCGTAGGAGACGATGTCGACGTCGAGGGTGCGCGGACCCCAGTGCTCGTCCCGTACGCGGTTGAAGGCCTCCTCCACGGCGTGGGCGCGCTCCAGCAGGGAGGACGGCGGCAGGGTGGTCTTCAGGACCACGACCGCGTTGTAGTACGACGGCTGGCTGCCGGGCTCCACGCCCCACGGCTCGGTCTCGTACACGGGGGAGACCGCCTTGACGCGGACGCCGGGGGTGTCCTCCAGGGCGTCGATGGCGCCCTGCAGGATCTCCAGGCGGTTGCCGAGGTTGGAGCCCAGGGAGAGCACGGCCCGTTTCGGGTTCTGCAAGGTGGTGTCGGCGGCGTCGACCTGTGCCACGACGGAGGCGGGCACCGGCTGTACGGTCGGGTCGATCGGACCCTGCGTGAAGGATGCGGTCATACTCGGCTCCGGGTGATGGTGACGGTGACGTCGTCGAAGGGGACCGTGATCGGGGCGTCCGGCTTGTGGACGCTGACCTCGACCTCCTGTACCCCTTCGTGCTTCAGACAGGTCTCCGCGATGCGCGCGGCGAGTGTTTCGATGAGGTTCACCGGCTCGCCCTCGACCACGGCCACGACCTCCTCGGCCACGATGCCGTAGTGCACGGTCTTCGTCAGGTCGTCGTCGGCGGCGGCCGGCCGGGTGTCCAGTCCCAGGACGATGTCCACGATGAAGGTCTGGCCCTCCTCGCGCTCCTTGGGGAACACGCCGTGGTGCCCGCGGGCCTTCAGGCCGCGCAGCGCGACACGATCCACGCGAATCACTCCTGCAGTCGTCGTTAACGGCGGTCCGTGCCGTGTGCGTGCGGCACACCGGCCCCGGACGAATCTACCCGCGGCCCTGGCCGGAACCGGGCCGCAGGGGTGTGGGGCGGCGTGGGGACAGGAGGGTTCATGGTGCGTTTCCCCAGCGGAATCCGGTGGCTTACGGGCCGGTAGCCGCATCTACCCGTCAGTTCGTGATTCCAACCACTCCTTGCTCCCTGCGGGCCGCCTACCCACTCAGGCGGGTGTGTCGCCGTCCTCGTCCTCGTCGTTTTCGGCCAGAACGGGGGAGGCGTGGTGGGACCAGAGCTTCCAGCCGAGGGGCGTGCGGCGGAAGACGTTGGTGGCCACGACGAGCTGACCGACGAGGGGCCCGAGTTCCTCGCTCCCCTCCGGGGCCGGACCCCCGCTGAGGATGTTCTCCGTGCAGGTCACGAGGGCGGTGTCACCGGTGACGGAGACGTGCACATCGGTGAGGAAGAACTGGATGTAGTCGGTGTTCGCCATGATCAGCGCGTACGACCGGAGGACCTCGCCGCGGCCGGTGAGCACCGGCCAGCCCGGGTGCACGCAGGAGATCACGCCGACGTCCGCCGGGTCGTGGTACGTCTCGTCGACGCCCAGGTCGGACGGGGTGAGCCAGAGGGCGGACAGTTCTTCGAAGTCGCCGCGCTCCATGGCCTCGTAGAAGGCCGTGTTGGCGAGTTCGACCTGTTCGACGTCGGTGTGCGGGGCGCTCACCGAGCCCCCTCCACCGCCCGCGCCACCCGGACCGCGTCGGCCGTGGCGCGTACCTCGTGGACGCGGACCGCCCAGGCGCCGGCGTGGGCCGCGAGGGCGGAGACGGCGGCGGTGGCGGCGTCGCGTTCCCGGGCGGGGGGCGGGGCGCCCTCGGGGCCGGCGAGGACACGGCCGAGGAAGCGCTTGCGGGAGGCGGCGACCAGCAGGGGCCTGCCCAGAGCGCGCAGACGGTCCAGGTTGGCCAGCAGGGTGAGGTCGTGTCCGGCCTCCTTGGAGAAGCCCAGCCCGGGGTCCATGACTATCCGGTCGGGCGCGACGCCGCCCGCCAGGACGGCCTCCACGCGTGCGTGGAGCTCGTCCACGACCTCGGTGACGACGTCCTCGTACACGCCCTTGACGTTGCCACCCTGCAGGAAGCCCCGCCAGTGCATGACGACGAACGGGGCGCCCGCCTCGGCCACCACCGGGATCATCGCCGGGTCGGCGAGGCCGCCGCTGACGTCGTTGACGAGGGCGGCGCCCGCCGCGAGGGCCTGGGCGGCGACCGAGGCCCGCATGGTGTCGACGGACACGACGACTCCCTCGGAGGCGAGGCCGCGCACCACGGGGACGACGCGCCGCAGCTCCTCGTCCTCGTCGACTCGGGAGGCGCCGGGGCGGGTCGACTCGCCGCCGACGTCCACCAGGTCGGCGCCCTCGGCGACCAGCTCGAGCCCGTGCTTCACGGCGGCGGTGGTGTCGAAGAAACGGCCGCCGTCGGAGAAGGAGTCGGGGGTCACGTTCACGACCCCCATGACCGCGCACCGGTCCCATGCCGGAAGCCCCGCCACCGTGCCGCGCCCGCTCTCATTGCTCATACGTTCAGCCTAGGCCCCGCCCCGCAACGCCCACGCGCGGCCCGAACGACAGGCCCGGGGCGGCTCCCCTCCGCCCCGGGCCTGTCGTTCGGGCCGGTCCCGTCAGGCCGGCCGTACGTCCCGGACTTCGTGTTCCGCGAGTGCGTGGGAGCACGGGCGGGCGGGGGCGGCGGTGCGGCGCAGGAAGCGGGGCAGGGGGAGGGCGAGGTTGACGAAGCCCTCCGCCTGCATGGCGGCGAAGCCGATGCGGGGCAGGTCGCCGGAAGCCCGGTAGACCACGAAGCGCGGCTCCCAGCGCGGCTGGAACTTGGCGTTGAACTTGTACAGCGACTCGATCTGGAACCAGCGGGAGAGGAACACCAGCAGCCCCCGCCAGGCGCGCAGCACCGGACCCGCGCCGATCTTCTCGCCGCGCGCGAGCGCCGAGCGGAACATCGCGAAGTTCAGCGAGACCCGGGTGATGCCGAACTTCGGGGCCGCCTGGAGCGCGGCGACGATGAGCAGCTCGTTCATCCCGGGGTCGGCCGAGCGGTCGCGGCGCATCAGGTCCAGCGAGGCTCCATCGGTACCCCAGGGCACGAAGTGCAGAATGGCTTTCAGGTCGCCGTAGGGGCCCGGCTCGTCGTCGGCCTTGTGCGCGGTGGCGATCAGGCAGTCCCCGTCCGACGCGTCGCCGATGCGGCCGAGCGCCATGGAGAAGCCGCGCTCGGTGTCGGTGCCGCGCCAGTCCTCCGCCGCGCGCCGGACACGGTCGAGTTCGGCCTCACCGAGGTCACGGATACGCCGTACCCGGGTTTCGTAGCCGGCCCGCTCGATGCGCTTGACCATCTGTCGCACGTTGCGCATCGCGCGTCCGGCGAGCGAGAAATCCGCGACGTCCACCACCGCCTCGTCGCCGAGTTCGAGGGCGTCCAGACCGGTCTCGCGTGTCCACACCTCGCCGCCGGTCTCCGAGCAGCCCATGACGGCGGGGGTCCAGGAGTGGGCCTTGGCCTCGTCCATGAACCGCTCGATGGCGCCCGGCCAGGCCTCGACGTCGCCGATCGGGTCACCGCTGGCGAGCATCACGCCGGACACGACCCGGTAGGTCACCGCGGCCTTGCCGCTGGGCGAGAAGACGACCGCCTTGTCGCGGCGCAGCGCGAAGTGCCCGAGGGAGTCACGGCCGCCGTGCTTGGCCAGCAGCGCCCGCAGCCGGTTCTCGTCGTCCTCGGTCAGCCGCGCTGCCGGGTGTTCGGGGCGGAAGGCCAGGTAGATGGTGGTGGCGGCGGTGATCCAGCCGAGGGCGCCGAGGGAGAAGGCGACCGTCCAGGAGGTGTTGCCCTGGTAGTCCACCGGGCCCTCGAAGCCGAACAGGCCGTACAGGACGTGGGTCAGCCGATCGGCGAGGCTCGGGTCGCCGACCATGCGGTCCGGGTGGACGCTGACGATGACCAGTCCGAGCACCAGGGAACCGGCGCCCATGAGGACGAAGTTGGCGAGCGCGCGCCATCGGCTGCGCGGATCGGGCAGCGCGGCGAACTCGTCGCGGTGGCGCAGCAGCGGTACGAGCAGCGCGAGTGAGATCAGCACCCCGATGACGGAGTGCCGGTACACGAACTGCGCGGCCGCGCCGGCCGGCAGCAGCGCCACGGCGGCCCGCCAGGCCCGGCGCTTGCGCCGCTTCAGCCCGTGCGCGAGGAGCAGCAGGAGCACGCCCGCGCTGAGCGAGAGCGCCGCGGCGAACGGGCCGAAGGAGCCCGGCAGCACCTCCGCGATGGCGTGCATACGGCTGTGACGGAAGCGCGGGAACACGCCCGCGGCAATGTCCAGGAGCCCGACGACCGCGCAGGCCCTGCCGACCAGTGCGGGGACGGCCTCGGGGCGCGGACCACGGACCATGCGCCGCGCCCGGCTTGATCGGCTCGGAACCCCGCCCGACATTTCCCCATCTATCCTGACAGACATCGCATCCCATAGTTCTGCGAGAGACCTTGAGTCCGGTGACCGTTTCGGGCATCCGGCGACATTGCGCCCTCTAGGACGGTGTCTTGGGGAAGGAGGTTCCTTCCTCGTCGGAAAGCCGGTTCAAAGCCCGAGGAAAGCCCAGGGCAAGCGCTCGCAACGTTTGCGACGGCGTGCCGTGGGCGGAAAGCGCAGGCAGGAAGAGCCCATGGGTCTCACGAGCAACAAAGTGCTGGTGGTGGCGATCGCGTTCGCCGTCGTGCTGTTCGTCGGCACGGTCTGGCTGTGGCCGCGGCTGGCCCGGCGGGACTGGCGGTCCGTCAGCGGGCGCGTCGGGCTGCTCCTTGCCACCCAGCTGACGCTCTTCGCCTGCGTGGCCGTCGCCGCCAACCAGGCCTTCGGGTTCTACGCCAGCTGGGCGGACCTCTTCGGCCGGGAGACCGCGCAGGGTGTCGTGGTCGACCACACGGCGAGCGGCGGCGCGGCCGGACCGCTGCAGGTACTCACCACGGCGGGACCGACCGGGGCCGGCGGGAGGCCGCCGCAGCGGGCCGGGCAGGTCCAGAAGGTCGACATCGTGGGCCGTACGACCCACATCCCCACACCGGCGTACGTGTATCTGCCGCCGGAGTACTTCCAGCCGCAGTACCGCACGCGTACGTTCCCCGCGGCCGTCGTCCTCACCGGATATCCGGGCACCGCGCAGGCCCTGGTGGACAAACTGCATTACCCGAGCACGGCGCGGCAACTGGCCAAGGACGGGCGGATGCAGCCGATGATCCTGATCATGTTGCGGCCGACGGTCGCGCCGCCGCGCGACACGGAATGCGTGGACATTCCCGGCGGACCGCAGACCGAGACGTTCTTCGCCAAAGATCTTCCCGACGCGGTTCTGGCCCATTACAGGGTGGGCAGAAAGCCGGGAAGCTGGGGGATCATCGGTGATTCCACGGGCGGTTACTGCGCACTGAAGCTCGCCATGCACCACCCGGACGTGTACGCGGCGGGCGCGGGGCTGTCGCCCTACTACAAGGCGCCGATCGACCCCACGACCGGTGACCTCTTCCACGGCGACAGCGGCCTGCGGAATCGTTCCGACCTGTGGTGGTTCCTCAAGCACCAGGCCGCTCCGGACACCTCACTGCTCGTCACCAGCAGCAGGATCGGCGAATCGAACTACAAGGACACCCTGAAATTCATCGACCGGGTGCGGGCGACGAACCTGACCAGGATCTCGTCGATCATCCTGGAGAGCGGCGGCCACAACTTCAACACCTGGCGGCGGGAGATCCCGGCGACGCTGCAGTGGATGAGCGGGCGGCTCAGTGACCGGTGACGGTGAAGACTTCGTCAAGGCGGTGTTTTTACGGGGCGGGGCGCCAAGATTCCCCTACTCGCGGTAAGTTTCTGGCCATGCCACGTGGACGTCACCGCCATTCACCTCCTCTGCACAGGCTGTTGCCTCCGTCGGCGATCGCAGGCGTCTCCGTCGTCTGCGCGATCGGCCCCTGGGTGTTCTCGGAGCAGACGGTGCTCCGCACCCTCGCCGCGGCCGCCGCGGCGACAGCCGTCATCGGCGCGGTCGTCATGCGCCGCTGGGACATACATGCGGGTAAGCAGGTAGCCGACCTCGCACGCGCGCGTGCGAGTGACGAATGGCGCTTCGAGGAGCGGGTCGCCGAACTGGAAGGCGAACTCGAGGAATCCCGCGAGCTGCGCGGCAAGCTGGAGCAGCGGCTGCGGGCCAAGCGGGCGGAGCTGGCGGGTCTGCGCAACGAGCACGCCGCGCTGCTGCGGCGGTACGCCACGGCGGAGACCGAGCGGGCCACCGCGCTGGAAGGGCGGCGACTGCTCGAGATCGAGGCCGGGGCTCCCGCGCCTCAGACGCCGGCACTGCCGGCGGCGCGCGCGGCGGAGACCGACGTCGCCGGGGCCGAGGACGGGCCGGCGGTCACCGGGGTGTTCTCCCCGGAGGGCTCACGGCTCTTCCTGCGGGCCATGACGGCACTGGCCCGGTTCGGCGCCGGGGACGAGCCGGCGGAGGCCGAGGCGGATGCCGATGCCGATGCCAAAGGAGATGCAGCCGCCAAAGGGGATGCAGCCGCCAAAGGGGACGAGGCGGCCGGGTCGGCCGAAGCCGTCAAAGGAGAAGGCGCCGACGAGGAAGTGACGGAGGGCGCCGTCCGGGAGCCCGCCGAGCAGGCCGAGCCCGCGTCCCGCGCCACGGGCCACTTCACGGTGCCGACCGCGGTGGCCGTCGTACCGGCCCCGCCCGTGCGGCGTCCGGCGGTCGAGGGCGGCTTCGACTTCTTCGGCACACAGAAGGACGCGCCGTCCGACGCGCTGGACGCCGTGCAGAACGAGGACCTCGCCGACGTGGTCGGCCAGGAGGCCCTCGCCCTCCACAAGGCCGAGACCGAGGCCGGCTTCAAGCCCGCCGGCGAGGACTCCCGCGGCGTCGGCCAGGTCATCGACCTGACGGCCCATGACGAGACCGAACACATCGACGTACACGGCCTGCGCAGCGCGGCGTCCTGAGGGGGCACCCCCGGACGGGCGGGGGTCCGGGGGCGGAGCCCCCAGCGGCCCGTCAGCTCATCCAGCGCTCCGGCCCCGCCCCCCGGCGCCCCGTGCGGGAGCGTTCCGCCTGGGCGTGGAGAAGGGCCGCGGCCTCCCGGGCGTCCCGCAGCCGGGCCGTCACGGTCTTGCCCGCTCCCGTGTCCACATGGACGTCTGCGACGCGCCACAGCCGCTTCCAGGGCCCCTGGGTGAGCCGGGCGCTCTGGACCTTGGCGTGCGGGACGAGGGAGAGCCGGCGCCGTAGCAGCCCGTGCCGGGCGGCGAAGACGGTGTCCGTGACGGCGATGCCGTGGCCCCGCCACCACACCGGCAGGCACCACCGGGCCCGGCGCGGCGGCCGGGCCAGGACCGGCGGCACGGTCACCCCGGGCAGCACGCGCGCGATGACGGACTCGGCGACCGCACGCGGAGCGACCGGCACCAGCAGCGAGTTGGACGACCCGGCCACCGCCAGCTCCACCCGCACCCAGCCCCGGCGCCGCCACAGCAGCGGCTCCACGATCCGCACCGTCTGCACCCGCCCCGGCGGCACGGTCTCGTGCGTGCGGTCCAGCAGCCCGTGGTCGATCCGCAGCCCGTCCGGGGACTCGGCCACCGTCCAGTCGTACTCCGCGACGAACCGTCCCGCGCTCCGCGCGCCCGCCCCGCCGAGCAGCGGCACCCCGGTGGCGAGGACCGTCCACACGCTGTGCGTGGCCAGCCACAGCACCGGCGGTACGACGAGGGCGGCAGCCAGGGACAGCCAGCTCGCGCCGGTCAGCACCAGCGCGAGCGCGAGCCCCCGCGGGGGCACCCGCATCAGCTCCCGCGCCGGCGCCTCGCCCACCTCGTGCGCCGTCTCCGGCGCGAAACCGGCGGCCCGCGCGAGCAGCTCGGCCCGCAGCGCGCGTGCCTCGTCCTCGCCCAGGAAGGCCAGCTCGTCCTTCTTGTCGGCCCCGACGACGTCGATCCGCAGCTTGGCGACGCCCGCCACGCGCGCGAGGAGCGGCTGGGTGACGTCGACGGCCTGGATCCGTTCCAGCCGGATGTGCGCGGTGCGCCGGAACAGCAGACCGGTGCGTATGCGCAGCTCGCTGTCGGTCACCGCGAAGTGCGTGAACCACCAGGACAGGAAGCCGTAGAGGGAGGCCGCCGGGACCAGCACGGCGAGCCCGGCCAGCAGCATGGTCGAGGTCAGCCTCGTCAGCTGCTCCTGTGCCTGGTCCGGGTCGTGCACCGCCCACCCGACGAGCACGGCGACCGGCGCCCACGCCCGCCGGAACGGCGTCACGGGGTGCAGCCGCCGCTCGGCCACGGGCCGCGCCCCGGGTATGCCGCCGGCGGCCTCCGGCGCTGTCACAGCCCCGCCGATCGGGCCTCGCCCAGCTCGGTCAGCCGGTCGCGCAGCCGCTCCGCCTCGGCCGGTTCGAGGCCCGGGATGGCCGCGTCGGTCGCGGCCGCCGCCGTGTGCAGCTGCACGCTCGCCAGCCCGAAGTACCGCTCCACGGGCCCGGAGGTCACCTCGACCAACTGCATCCGCCCGTACGGTACGACGGTCTCCTCGCGCCACAGCACGCCACGGCTGATCAGCAGGTCGTCGGCCCGCTCGGCATAGCGCCAGGAGCGCCAGTTGCGGCCGAGCAGCACCCAGCCCCACGCCGTCGCCGCCAGCGGCAGCAGCGCGAAGGCGGCCCAGCCCGGCCCGGCCAGCAGCCCCAGCAACAGGCCCACGGCCAGCGCCACCACTCCCAGCCACACGACCAGCAGCAACCGCCGCATCCGCAGCAGCCCCGGAGGCAGCCCCCGCCACACCGGCTCGGCCGCCGCCGGGCAGCCCTCCCCGCTCCCCGTCTCCATGCGGCCAGCCTACGTAGGGGAGACTGTGTGCATGACGTCCACCACTCCCACGACGCGGACCACGGTCGGGATCGGCGGTGCCGCCGAGAGCACCGACATGGTGCTGAACATCGGCCCCCAGCACCCGTCCACCCACGGTGTGCTGCGGCTCAGGCTCGTGCTGGACGGCGAACGCATCGTGCACGCGGAACCGGTGATCGGCTACATGCACCGGGGCGCGGAGAAACTCTTCGAGGCGCGCGACTACCGCCAGATCATCATGCTCGCCAACCGCCACGACTGGCTGTCGGCCTTCTCCAACGAGCTGGGCGTGGTGCTCGCCGTGGAGCGGATGCTCGGCATGGAGGTCCCCGCGCGCGCGGTGTGGACGCGCACGCTGCTGGCCGAGCTGAACCGGGTGCTGAACCACCTGATGTTCCTGGGCTCCTATCCGCTGGAGCTGGGCGGCATCACCCCGGTCTTCTACGCGTTCCGGGAGCGCGAGGTGCTGCAGAACGTCATGGAGGAGGTCTCCGGCGGCCGCATGCACTACATGTTCAACCGCGTCGGCGGCCTGAAGGAGGACCTGCCGGCCGGCTGGGCCACACGCGCGCGTGCCGCCGTCGCCGCCGTCCGCTCGCGCATGGACGTCTTCGACGACCTGGTCCTCGGCAACGAGATCTTCCGCGGACGCACCCGGGGCGTGGGCGCGCTCACTCCGCAGACCGTGCACGCGTACGGAGTGAGCGGGCCCCTCGCGCGCGCCTCGGGCGTCGACTTCGACCTGCGCCGCGACGAGCCGTACCTGGCGTACGGGGAGCTGCAGGACGTCCTGGAGGTCGTCACCCGGGAGGAAGGCGACTGCCTGGCCCGCTTCGAGTGCCTCCTGGCCCAGACCCACAACGCGCTGGACCTGGCCGACGCCTGCCTCGACCGGCTCGCCGAGCTGCCGCCCGGCCCGGTCAACCAGCGTCTGCCGAAGGTCCTGAAGGCGCCCGAGGGCCACACCTACACGTGGACCGAGAACCCGCTCGGCATCAACGGCTACTACCTGGTCAGCAAGGGCGACAAGACCCCGTACCGGCTGAAGCTGCGCTCGGCCTCGTACAACAACATCCAGGCGCTGACCGAGCTGCTGCCCGGGACGCTGGTGGCGGACATGGTGGCGATCCTGGGCTCAATGTTCTTCGTGGTCGGGGACATCGACAAATAGGGCGAGCACGTCCGCGGCCCCGACCGGCTGCAGCAGCCACCCGAAGTCCCCGAGCCCGCCCGGCGCGGTGAGCTCGGCGGCCTCACCGGCGCTCGCGAGCGCGCGTACGTACTCCGACGGGTTCGCGGAGGCCAGGGCGAGAGGGGGGCGTGCGCCCGTCACGCCGAGGGCGCGCAGGGCGTCGCGCTGGGTGAGCAGGCGCGCCCCGGGCAGGGTGCGCGCCGTGGGACGCGCCGCGCACGCGTCCAGCGCGACATGCGCCGTGATGTCGCACGTCCCGTCCGGCACGGGCGCCGTCTCCCGCCCCTCCCGGAAGCCGGTGAGAGTCCCGAACGGCGGGCGCGCGTCCACCGTGTGCGCGTAGTCGACGGCGACCGCCAGCCCCCGCTCGACCCGGGCGACGACGGACGCCCACGCGTCGTCCCTGGGCAGCCCGATCTCCGCCCGCAACCCCTCCTCCGGCGGCAGCGGCCACCACCGCGCGAGCCACTCGGCGTCCGACCCCGACACCGGCTCCCCGAGCCGCTCCCGCCCGTCCCGGCGCACGAGCACCCGCCGCGGCACGCCCTCCCGGTCCGCCTCCGCGACCTCCACGGGCACGTTGTCCAGCCACTCGTTGGCGAACAGCACCCCGTGGATCCCCTCCGGCGGTTCGCTCGACCAGGTGATCCGGTCGTCGAGCCCCTCGGGCCGGCCGGCCAGCTCGACGGCGCACGGGCGGACGCGGGAGGCCACACCGGCCGGCAGCTCGGCCAGCACACCCGTGACCAGCTCGCCCCGCCCGGCCCCCATGTCGACGAAGTCCAGGCTCCCGGGCCGCCCCAGCGCCTCGTCCACCCGGCACAGCAGCCGGGCCACCGCACGCGCGAACAGCGGCGACGCGTGCACGGAGGTACGGAAGTGTCCCGCCGGGCCCTCCGGCCGCCGGTAGAAGCCGCCAGGCCCGTACAGGGCCGCCTCGGTGGCCGCCCGCCAGCCCCGCCACTCGCCGCAGTCCTCATCCCTCACCGGAACAGACTAGGCGCACAGGTGATCACCTCCTCCACCTTGCGGAGTACGCGGGTCGCGGACGGATCGGCCCTCCGGTTGACCCCGGCACACGGCACGCTTCCCTACTCTGGGTTACGTGCAGCGCCTCTATGACTTCCTCCGCAGGCACCCGACGTGGGTCGACACCTTCTGGGCCGTCGCCCTGTTCGGGCTCTCGTGCGTGAGCGTGACCAATGTCAGCGGGGCGCCGGGCCACCACATGCCCCTCGCCGCCGGGCTGGCCGTCTCCGCCGTCCTGTGCGTGGTCGTCGCGCTGCGCCGCCGCTTCCCGGAGGCGATGCTGCTGCTGGCCGCCGCGTGCGGCCTCGCCCAGCTCGTCCTGGACGTCGAGATGACCGTCGCCGACTTCGCCATGCTGGTGATCACCTACACGGTCGCCACGGTCGGTGCCCGCTGGGCCTCCCGGTTCGCCCTGGCGATCAGCCTGAGTGCGGCGACCCTGGCGCAGATCCGCTGGCCGGCCGACGAGTCCGGCGCCCTGGGCCGGGTCGCGGTCGTGGTGTTCCAGACGGTGCCGTTCGCCCTCGCCTGGGTGCTCGGCGACTCCATGCGCACCCGCCGCGCCTACTTCGCGCAACTGGAGGAGCGCGCCACCCGCCTGGAGAAGGAACGCGAGGCGCAGGCCAAGGTCGCGGTGGCCGCCGAACGCGCCCGGATCGCGCGCGAGCTGCACGACGTGGTCGCGCACAACGTGTCGGTGATGGTGGTGCAGGCCGACGGCGCCGCCTACGTCCTCGACGCCGCGCCCGACCAGGCGAAGAAGGCCCTGGAGACGATCTCCTCCACCGGCCGCCAGGCCCTCGCCGAGATGCGCCGCCTGCTCGGCGTGCTGCGCACCGGCGAGCACAAGGAGAGCGGCGAGTACGTCCCGCAGCCCGACGTCGAGCAGATCGACGACCTCGTCGAGCAGTGCCGCAGCTCCGGCCTGCCGGTCGACTTCAAGGTGGAGGGAACCCCGCGTCCGCTGCCCAGCGGCGTCGAGCTCACCGCGTACCGCATCGTGCAGGAGGCGCTCACCAACACCCGCAAGCACGGCGGCCCCAACGCGGGCGCGAGCGTGCGGCTGGTCTACTTCGACGACGGACTCGGCCTGCTCGTCGAGGACGACGGCAAGGGCGCCCCGCACGAGCTGTACGAGGAGGGCGGCGCCGACGGCCAGGGCCACGGCCTGATCGGCATGCGCGAGCGGGTCGGTATGGTCGGCGGCACCCTGGACGCGGGCCCGCGTCCCGGTGGAGGCTTCCGCATCAGTGCCCTGCTGCCCCTCAAACCGGCGCACTGACGCCGCCGCACGCCCCTCGTTGACACCTGTCACATCCCCGCACGCCCCCTGCTGACCCACGGAAGAGGCCCCCGATGACGATCCGCGTGATGCTCGTCGACGACCAGGTGCTGCTGCGCACCGGGTTCCGGATGGTGCTCGCCGCCCAGCCGGACATGGAGGTCGTCGCGGAGGCGGGCGACGGCGTCGAGGCCCTGCAGGTGCTGGACTCCACCGCGGTCGACGTGATCCTGATGGACGTACGCATGCCGAAGCTGGACGGCGTGGAGACCACGCGCCGGATCTGCTCCGAGCCCGACCCGCCGAAGGTGCTGATACTGACCACCTTCGACCTCGACGAGTACGCCTTCTCCGGGCTGAAGGCGGGCGCGTCCGGCTTCATGCTCAAGGACGTGCCGCCGGGCGACCTGCTGGCCGCCATCCGCTCCGTGCACAGCGGCGACGCCGTCGTGGCACCGTCCACCACCCGCCGGCTGCTGGACCGTTTCGCGCCCATGCTGCCCTCCGCCGGCAAGGAGCCGCAGCACCGGGAGCTGGAGCGGCTCACCGACCGTGAGCGGGAGGTCATGGTGCTGGTCGCCCAGGGCCTGTCCAACGGTGAGATCGCCGCCCGGCTGGTGCTGTCCGAGGCGACCGTGAAGACCCACGTGGGCCGCATCCTGACCAAACTGGGCCTCAGGGACCGGGTGCAGGTCGTGGTCCTGGCGTACGAGACGGGGCTCGTCCGGGCCGGCGGGCACGGCTGACGCATGCTGCTGTGGATCAACGGCCCCTTCGGGGGCGGTAAGACCCAGACCGCGTACGAGATACGGCGCCGCCTGCCCCGCAGCGTCGTCTGCGACCCCGAGCACGTCGGATTCGGCCTGCACCGCATGCTTCCGCCGGGCCTTCGCCAGGACTTCCAGGACTTGGCCGCCTGGCGGCAGGGCGTCGTCGAGGTGCTCGATCTCGCCCTCACCGAGCACGACGGGGTGGTCATCGCCCCCATGACGGTCACCGACTCCGGCCACTTCGCCGAGACCGTCGGCCGCCTGCGCGAACTCGGCCACGACGTACGGCACTTCACGCTGCTCGCCGAACGCGAGACCGTACTGAAACGGCTGCGGGAGCGCGGTTTCGGCCATCTTCCGCGGTTCGTCGGCGGGAAGAACGCCGGGCTGGGCAGGGAGACCTGGGCGGTGAGCCGACTCGACCACTGCCTGGAGCGGCTGCGCGAGCCGGAGTTCGCCGAGCACCTGTGGACGGACCACACCACCGTGCCGAGGACGGCGGACCGCATCGCCGACCTGGCCGGGCTCCGGCTGCGTCCCGACCACGAGGGCCCGCTGCGCACCCGGATGAGGCAGGTGGGCGTGGGCCTGCGGCACATCAGGTTCGACTGAGCCGCCGCCCCTCACGCCTTCTCTCCGGCTATCTCACCTCCGGCAGCCGGGCCACGAAGTCCGCGACCGCCGCCTTCACCTCGGCCGCCGTCCACTCCAGTCCCTCGGAGCCCACGGTGACCTCGGTGAAGCCCAGTCCCGGCCCACCGCGCATCCAGCTGGTGACGAACAGCAGCGTCCCCGTCTCCTCGGCCTGCCGTACCGCCGCCTCCGCCAGCACCTCCGGCTCGTACGGCAGCAGCACCTGGAACTGGTGCGTGTGCGGCTCCTCGGGCTGGAAACGCACCCAGGGCACCCCGGCCGCGGCGAACCCCTCGCGCATCGCGGCGGCCACCACGCGCGCGTGCCGCACGTACTCCGGCAGCCGGGGCAACTCCCGCTCCAGCCCGACCAGCGCCGCCAGCGCCGTGGGGAACTGCTCGAAGACCATGCCGCCGTACCGGTGCCGCCAGGTCTTCGCCTCCTCCACCAGCGTCTTCGGCCCGGCCAGCGCCGCGCCGCCGAACCCGTCGAGCGACTTGTAGAACGACACGTAGACGCTGTCCGCCAGGCCCGCGATCTCGTCCAGGGGACGCCCGAAGCGGACGGTGGTCTCCCACAGGCGCGCGCCGTCGAAGTGGACCACCGCGTCACGCTCCCGGGCCGCCGCCACGACCTCCGTGAGCTCCTCCCAGGTGGGCAGCACGAAACCGGCGTCCCTGAGGGGCAGCTCCAGCATCAGGGCGCCGAAGGGCTCCTCGAAGTCGCGTATCTCCGCCGCCGTGGGAAGCCGGGGCTCGTCGGTCACCCGGACCGTGCGCAACCCGCTGACGTCGCTGAAGGCGTTCCGCTCGTGCACCTCGGGGTGGGCCAGCGGGTGCAGGGCGACGGTGCGGTCGCCGGTGCGGCCCGCCCAGCAGCGCAGGGCCACCTGCTGGGCCATCGTCCCGGTGGGGAAGAACGCGGCGGCCTCGGTGCCCAGGAGCGCGGCGACCCGGTCCTCCAGGGCGGCCACGACCCCGTCGCCGTACATGTCCGGCCACTCGTCCAGGTCGTACACCTCGGGCGCGGCCTCCTGCAGTCGCGCCAGACGCTCCCCGATCGTGGTCCGGAAACCCCCGCGCGCCAGCACGCGCGGGTCCTGCCGGAAGACGGCGGAGCGCCGCTCCCGCAACCGCTCCTGCGCCGACTGCTCCCCACCCTGCTTCGCCTCATCGCTCATGCCCGGATCATGCCGTGAACCGCCGTGGCCGGGCAGCGGATTAACGGCCCGGTCCCGTGTGCGGAAACCCACAGCCTGTGGACGACCGACCGCCCCCGACCCGATAGCGTTAACATGACGAGAAATCGTCCGGTACCCAGAGCGGACTGGAACGGGAAGGCCGCCGTCGCGTGAGTACAGTCCACCAGCAAGACTCCAAGGACCGCCCCGCGCGGCTCACCGTCGGCGTCGTCGGCGCCGGCCGCGTGGGTCCCGCGCTCGCCGCGTCCCTCCAACTCGCCGGGCACCGCCCGGTCGCCGTCTCCGCAGTCTCCGACACCTCCAGGCGACGGGCCGCGCAGCTCCTGCCCGACGTGCCCGTGGTGCCGCCGGCCGAGGTCCTCCAGCGCGCCGACCTGGTCCTGCTGACCGTCCCGGACGACACCCTGCCCGGCCTCGTCACGGGCCTCGCCGAGACCGGCGCCGTACGCCCGGGGCAACTGCTCGTGCACACCTCCGGGCGGTACGGCGCCAAGGTGCTGGACCCCGCCCTGCGCGCGGGCGCGCTGCCGCTGGCCCTGCACCCCGCGATGACGTTCACCGGCACCCCCGTCGACGTCCAGCGGCTCGCCGGCTGCTCCTTCGGCGTCACCGCGCCCGAGGAGCTGCGTCTCGCCGCCGAGGCCCTCGTCATCGAGATGGGCGGCGAGCCCGAGTGGATCGCCGAGGAGAACCGGGCGCTTTACCACACCGCCCTCGCGCTCGGCGCCAACCACCTGGTCACCCTGGTCGCCCAGTCCCTGGAGCTGCTGCGCACGGCCGGTGTCGAGGCACCCGACCGGATGCTGGGCCCGCTGCTCGGCGCCGCCCTGGACAACGCCCTGCGCTCCGGTGACGCGGCACTGACCGGGCCGGTCGCGCGCGGCGACGCGGGCACCGTCGCCGCGCACGTCGCGGAACTGCGCGCGCACGCACCGCAGACCGTCGCCGGGTACCTGGCGATGGCCCGCGCCACCGCCGACCGCGCGCTCGCCCACGGCCTGCTGAAGCCGGAACTCGCCGAGGACCTCCTCGGGGTACTCGCGGACGGAGCCGCCGGGGCCACGGGGTCCGGCGGAGCCGACGGCACCGAGGGAGAGGCCCGATGACCACCGCCCTGCTGAGCACCGCCGCCGAGCTGCACGCGCGTGTGCGCCGGGGCCGCCGTGCCGTCGTGATGACCATGGGCGCCCTGCACGAGGGCCACGCGACGCTGATCCGCACCGCGCGGGACATCGCCGGGCCGGACGGCGAGGTCGTCGTCACCGTCTTCGTCAACCCGCTGCAGTTCGGCGCCGGCGAGGACCTCGACCGCTACCCGCGCACCCTCGACGCCGACCTGAAACTCGCCGAGCAGTCCGGCGCGGACGCCGTGTTCGCCCCTTCCGTGGACGAGGTCTACCCGGGCGGCGAACCCCAGGTCCGCATCAGCGCGGGCCCCATGGGCGAACGCCTGGAGGGAGGCTCCCGCCCCGGGCACTTCGACGGCATGCTCACCGTCGTCGCCAAGCTGCTGCACCTCACCCGCCCCGACGTCGCCCTGTACGGCCAGAAGGACGCCCAGCAGCTCGCCCTGATCCGCCGCATGGTGCGGGACCTGAACTTCGGCGTGGAGATCGTCGGCGTACCGACGGTGCGCGAGGAGGACGGCCTGGCCCTGTCCAGCCGCAACCGCTACCTCTCGCCCCAGGAACGGCGCACGGCCCTCGCCCTGTCCCAGGCCCTGTTCGCGGGCCGCGACCGGCACGCCGCACAGGAGGCGCTGCGCGCGCGTGCCCTCGAGGTGCCCGCGACGCACGCCCGCGCGGAGGCGCTCAGCGCCATAGGGGAGTCCCGCGCGGCGGCCGACGCGCACGCCGTCGCCAAGGCGGCCCCCGGCGGTCCGGCGGCCGTCCGCGCCGCGGCCCGCCTGGTCCTCGACGAGGCCGCCCGCCTCGACCCGCCGCTCCAACTGGACTACCTCGCGCTGGTCGACCCGTCCGACTTCACCGAGGTCGGCGACGACTTCACCGGCGAGGCCGTCCTCGCGGTCGCCGCCCGGGTCGGGACGACCCGGCTGATCGACAACCTCCCGCTCACCTTCGGAACCCTCGGAGCCGCCTCGTGACCAGCACAGGCATACGACTGCACGCGCCCGCCCCCGGGTGGTCCATCTCCGCGGACGTCGTGGTCGTCGGCTCCGGCGTGGCCGGCCTCACGGCGGCCCTGCGCTGCGAGGCGGCGGGTCTGACGACGGTCGTGGTCACCAAGGCCCGCCTCGACGACGGCTCCACCCGCTGGGCGCAGGGCGGCATCGCCGCGGCCCTCGGCGAGGGCGACACCCCCGAACAGCACCTGGACGACACCCTGGTGGCGGGCGCGGGCCTGTGCGACGAGGAGGCCGTACGGATCCTCGTCACCGAGGGCCCGGACGCGGTACGGCGGCTGATCTCCACCGGCGCCCACTTCGACACCGACGACGGGGGCGACATCCACCTCACCCGCGAGGGCGGCCACCACCGGCGCCGGATCGCGCACGCGGGCGGCGACGCCACCGGCGCGGAGGTCTCCCGGGCGCTCGTGGAGGCCGTGCACGCGCGCGGGGTGCGCACGATCGAGAACGCGCTCGTACTGGACCTGCTGACCGACGCCGAGGGCCGTACGGCCGGTGTCACGCTGCACGTGATGGGCGAGGGCCAGCACGACGGAGTGGGCGCCGTGCACGCCCCCGCCGTGGTCCTCGCGACCGGCGGCATGGGCCAGGTGTTCTCCGCGACCACCAACCCGTCGGTGTCCACCGGCGACGGTGTGGCGCTGGCGCTGCGCGCGGGTGCGGAGGTCTCCGACCTGGAGTTCGTGCAGTTCCACCCGACCGTGCTGTTCCTCGGCGCGGAGGCGGAGGGGCAGCAGCCGCTGGTCTCCGAGGCGGTGCGCGGCGAGGGTGCCCACCTGGTCGACGGCGACGGGGTGCGCTTCATGGTCGGGCAGCACGAGCTGGCCGAGCTGGCCCCCCGGGACATCGTCGCCAAGGGCATCCTGCGGCGGATGATCGAGCAGGGCGCCGAGCACATGTACCTCGACGCCCGGCACTTCGGCGCCGACATGTGGGAGCACCGCTTCCCCACGATCCTGGCCGCCTGCCGCGCCAACGGCATCGACCCGGTCGTCGAGCCCATTCCGATCGCCCCGGCCGCCCACTACGCCTCCGGGGGCGTGCGCACCGACTCCCACGGCCGGACCACCGTCCCGGGCCTGTACGCGTGCGGCGAGGTCGCCTGCACCGGTGTGCACGGCGCCAACCGGCTCGCCTCCAACTCGCTCCTGGAGGGCCTCGTCTACGCCGAGCGCATCGCCGCCGACATCGCGGCCGGGCACGGCGCGGAGGACCTCCGCGTGCCCGAGCCCGTCCCGGAGCCCGAGAGGCCGGCCCACCCGCTGCTCGCCGCCGAGGCCCGCTTCACCATCCAGCGGATCATGACCGAGGGCGCGGGCGTACTGCGCTCCGCCGAGTCCCTCGCCCGGGCCGCCGACCAGCTCCAGCAGCTGCACTCCGAGGCCCGGGAGGCCCTGGACGAGAACGGCAAGACCGCCGAGCCCGGCGTCGACACGTGGGAGGCCACCAACCTCCTGTGCGTGGCCCGCGTCCTGGTCGCCGCGGCGCTGCTGCGCGAGGAGACCCGGGGCTGCCACTGGCGCGAGGACCGGGCCGACCGCGACGACGCGAACTGGCGCCGCCACATCGTCGTACGGCTGAATCCCGACCGGACGCTGGCCGTGGGCACCACGGACACCGCAGACTTCCCCCCGACCCGGCAGCACCGTCCCCAGGAGCAGTGACAGCAGTGAGCACCGACGACCTTCCCCTCGCCCCGTCCGGAGGCTGCGGCGACGGCTGCGCCTGCGGCGCGGACACGGACGAGGGATACGACGCATACGCCGAGTGCGGGCTCGACCCCGCGCTCGCGCAGCTCCTGACCGACGCGGGGCTCGACCCCGTGGAGGTCGAGGACATCGCCAACGTGGCCATCCAGGAGGACCTCGCGCACGGCGTCGACGTGACGACGGTCGCGACCATCCCCGAGGACGCGGTGGCCACCGCCGACTTCACCGCCCGCGAGGCCGGAGTGGTGGCGGGCCTCAGGGTCGCCGAGGCCGTGGTCTCCGTGGTCTGCACGGACGAGTTCGAGGTCGAGCGGCACGTCGAGGACGGCGACCGGGTCGAGGCCGGGCAGAAGCTGCTGTCGGTCACCACACGCACGCGTGACCTGCTGACCGCCGAGCGCAGCGCGCTGAACATCCTTTGCCGCCTGTCGGGCATCGCGACCGCCACGCGCGCGTGGGCGGACGTGCTGGAGGGCACCAAGGCGAAGGTGCGGGACACCCGCAAGACCACGCCGGGTCTCAGGGCGCTGGAGAAGTTCGCGGTGCGGTGCGGCGGGGGCGTCAACCACCGTATGTCGCTGTCGGACGCGGCGCTGGTGAAGGACAACCACGTCGTCGCCGCGGGCGGCATCGCGCAGGCCTTCAAGGCCGTACGGGAGGCGTTCCCCGACCTGGCGATCGAGGTCGAGGTCGACACCCTGCACCAGCTCCGCGAGGTCGTCGACGCGGGCGCCGACCTCATCCTCCTGGACAACTTCACGCCGATGGAGTGCGCGGAGGCCGTGGGCATCGTCGACGGGCGGGCGCTGCTGGAGGCGTCGGGCCGGCTCACCCTGGACAACGCGCGGGCGTACGCCGCCACCGGCGTCGACTTCCTCGCCGTGGGGGCCCTGACCCACTCCTCGCCGATCCTGGACATCGGCCTGGACCTGCGCGAGGCGGAGTAGGGCGATGCTCCTCACGATCGACGTCGGCAACACGCACACGGTTCTCGGTCTGTTCGACGGCGAGGACATCGTCGAGCACTGGCGGATCTCCACGGACGCGCGGCGCACGGCGGACGAGCTGGCGGTGCTGCTGCAGGGCCTCATGGGCATGCACCCGCTGCTCGGCGACGAGCTGGGCGACGGGATCGACGGGATCGCGATCTGCGCGACCGTGCCGTCGGTGCTGCACGAACTGCGTGAGGTGACGCGGCGGTACTACGGCGACGTGCCCGCGGTCCTGGTGGAGCCCGGGGTGAAGACGGGCGTGCCGATCCTCACCGACAACCCCAAGGAGGTCGGCGCGGACCGGATCATCAACGCGGTCGCCGCCGTCGAGCTCTACGGCGGGCCGGCGATCGTCGTGGACTTCGGTACGGCGACGACGTTCGACGCGGTGTCCGCGCGCGGGGAGTACGTCGGCGGGGTCATCGCCCCCGGCATCGAGATCTCGGTGGAGGCGCTCGGCGTCAAGGGCGCCCAGCTCCGCAAGATCGAGGTGGCCCGGCCGCGCAGCGTCATCGGCAAGAACACCGTCGAGGCGATGCAGGCGGGCATCGTGTACGGGTTCGCCGGCCAGGTCGACGGGGTCGTCAGCCGGATGGCCCGCGAACTGGCCGACGACCCGGACGAGGTGACCGTGATCGCGACGGGTGGGCTGGCGCCCATGGTCCTCGGCGAGTCCTCGGTGATCGACGAACACGAGCCGTGGTTGACGCTGGTGGGCCTACGACTGGTATACGAACGCAACGTGTCCCGCCTCTGACCCGACTCCCCTCGCCCCTGGGGGCTGCCCCTCAGGGGCCTGTGGCTCCCGTGAGGCTTGGGCTGTGCCCCAGGCCCCCTACGGGGGCTGCGCCCCCGCCCCCGCGGGCTGTGCCCCAGGCCCCCTACGGGGGCTGCGCCCCCGCCCCCGCGGGCTGTGCCCCGGCCCCCTACTGGGGGCTGCGCCTGCAGCCTCCGCGTGCGTGGGCTGCGCCCTGCGTCCCTTGGCGGGCTGCGCCCCTGTCTCTGCCCCTGTTGGCTCTGCCTCAGTGGGGGTGTGCCCCAGGCCCCCCTCTGTGGGCTGCGCCCCTGTCCCTGTTGGCTCGGCCTCAGGCCCACCTTCGAGGGCTGCACCCCCGCCCCCGCCGGGTGTGCCCTGTGGGCTGCGCCTGCAGCCTCCGCGTGGGCTGCGCCCTGCGCCCCCTACGTGGGCTGCGCCCTGCGCCCCCTACGTGGGCTGCGCCCTGCGCCCGTTGGCTCGGCCTCAAGTCGCCCCTCGGGGACTGCGGCCCACAGGACATCTTCGGGCAATGCGTGCCCCCAGGCCCCCCATCCGAGGGCTCCGCCCAGTGTCCCCGTGGGCTTCCCCCCCCCGGGCCCACCCCGGGAATGCGCCCCCGCCCCCTCGGGGAATTGGCCCCGGCCCCAGGGGCCATGCCCCGGATCCGGGAAGGGCGCCAGGGTTGCGTCTCACCGGGCTCGGGGCGGACGCCCGGGTGTGGGGACTGGACCCCGCAAAACCCCGGCGGGGTGGACCCGGCGCAGCCCCCGGCCAGGGCCCCGCATGGGTGGCTCGGGCGCGCCACACCAGGCTCTTCTGTCGGGTTTGTCTGATTAGCGCGTATCGTCGGCGTATGCCCACGCCATACGGATCCCGCGGCGGCATGGCGTTCGGTGTGGCGGAGCTGCGTGTGCTCCGCCGCGCTCTCGCTCTCGCCCTTCACCCCGGCCCCGCCTCGGCCGAGGACGTTCAGGACTGCCTCGGGCTTGCCGAGCAGCTCGACGAGGCGATGCGCGAGGGCGCCCGGCTGCGCGCCTTCCTGGTGGCCGACCTGGCCCGGTACCGCGCCGCGCTGCCCGGCACGGCCGCCGGCTACCTCGCGCTCCTGCGGGAGGCGCTGGACGCCGGACACCGTCCGCTGCCCGACGATCTGGCCGCGCTGGGGGCGCTGCGCGGAAACCCGGCGGCGGCCGCTCTGCTGGAGCGGACCTCGACATTCGTCCCGGCCTGCCGTACGCCACTGCAGGCCCTCCCCGGCGGCGGGAAACCCGCCGAGGAGCCCGCCGAGGAGCCCGCCCGGAAGCCCGAGGAAAGGCCCACCCGCAGACCCGCGGAGCGACCTGGCGGTGAGCCCGCCGCACCCCGGCCGTCCCGGCCCATCCCGACCCCGGGCGAGGTCTTCCCGCGCCGCAAGCCGGCCCCGCCGTCCGGAGATCCCTCCCGGCGGCTCGCCGCCGTCTGACCGCACCCCTGCCGCTCCGGGTGAAGGCCCGTGGCTACTCTGGAGGCATGGACTACGTCTCCGCGCTCGTACCCCCGGTCGTCATGGCCGTCTTCTTCATCGGTGTGGTCAGGGTGATCGTGAAGACCCAGGGTGGCGCCGCCAAGGCCAAGGAGGACGCGGCCGTCGACGCCGCACTCGCGTCCGCCGAGGGGGCCCGGCCGACCTCCGCGGGCACCGACGCCTGAGCAAGCCCCTCGAGCCGCACGGCGGCCCCGGCAGGGAGCGCGCGCCCTTTTTGCCCATGTTCATCGCAGAAAGTGCACGTTGGGCACGCCGTCGCCGGGATCTCCCACTATTGTCTGAGCTGTGCCTCGCCCATTGGGAGAACTCGAAGACGCGGTCATGACGCGGGTGTGGAAGTGGAACCGCCCGGTGACCGTTCGAGAAGTCCTGGAAGACCTTCAGCAGGAACGGTCCATCGCGTACACCACGGTCATGACCGTTTTGGACAATCTCCATCAGAAGGGCTGGGTGCGCCGCGAGGCGGAAGGCCGGGCCTATCGATATGAGGCCGTCTCCACACGGGCCGCGTACGCCGCCGCCCTGATGAACGACGCCTGGTCGCAGAGCGACAACCCGGCCGCGGCTCTCGTGGCGTTCTTCGGGATGATGAGCGACGAACAGCGCCAGGCCCTCAGTGACGCCGTACGCATCGTCCAGGGCCCCTCGGATAGCGCTCCGGGGGATACCGGTCCCCATACCGGACCTCAAACCGCCGCCCCCCATACCGCCCCCCATGCCGCCCCCGATACCGACGGCGAGAACCCCGGCTCGGCACCGGAGCGCGGCGGGCGATAGCGTCCGCTCATGTCAGCAGAGCGCCCCGAAGTCACCGCAAAAGCCATCACCGTCCGGCGGGCGAGGACCAGCGATGTCCCGGTCGTGCGTCGCCTCCTCGACGCGTACGTCCGTGACCGCATCCTGCTCGACAAAGCGACCGTGACGCTTTACGAGGACATCCAGGAGTTCTGGGTCGCGGAACGCGACGACAACGCCGAGGTCGTCGGCTGCGGCGCACTGCACGTGATGTGGGAAGACCTCGCGGAAGTACGCACTCTCGCCGTGAAGCCCGGCCTGAAGGGCGCCGGCGTCGGCCACCAGTTGCTGGAGAAGTTGCTTCACACCGCCCGCTGGCTCGGCGTTCGCCGCGTTTTCTGTCTGACCTTCGAAGTCGACTTCTTCGGGAAGCACGGCTTCGTGGAGATCGGGGAGACGCCCGTCGACACCGATGTCTACGCGGAGCTGTTGCGTTCCTATGACGAGGGCGTCGCGGAGTTCCTGGGTCTCGAACGAGTGAAACCGAACACCTTGGGCAACAGCAGGATGCTTCTGCATCTGTGATCATCGGCCATTGCACGCGCGCCCTATGTCCGAAACGCGCATGTTTCCCGTCCGGGCGGGACCCCTGAGTCTCCGACAGGGGTTTGTGTTTTTCCGGCAAAAGCGGTTTGCTTTCCGACGTACTGCAGTACTGCATATAACAGGGGGCGGCGAAACGGCGGACGCCGCACACCCCGGCCCTAACGTTATCGATGAAAGGAAATCCGGTGGCACAGAAGGTTCAGGTCCTTCTTGTCGACGACCTCGACGGCGGCGAGGCGGACGAGACCGTGACGTTCGCGCTGGACGGCAAGACGTACGAGATCGATCTCACCACTTCCAATGCGGACAAGCTGCGCGGACTTCTCGAGCCCTATGTGAAGGGCGGTCGCCGTACCGGAGGCCGTTCCGCGGGCGGCCGCGGAAAGGCCCGTGCCGCATCCGGCGGCAGCCAGGACACCGCGCAGATCCGCGCCTGGGCGAAGGAGAACGGCTACGAGGTCAACGACCGCGGCCGTGTTCCGGCGACCATCCGCGAGGCTTACGAGGAAGCCAACCGCTGAGCGCCCGCGCGCCGCAGCCGGACCCGGTGACAGTGCGTCGCCACCGTGTCCACCAGTCGTACGAGATCGGGGGCGCCCACACCGCCCCCCAGGGCCGCGAGCGTCGGCAGCGACGACTCGACCTCGCGTCCCGGCTCGGGGGGCCGCAACCACACGGCGGCCCCCCGCAAGGCAGCCTCCTGCGATCCGGCCCGAACGGCAGGAGCTCCGGAGCCGGCCATGGGAAGCGGTCGGGCCCCGGTGGAGGCCGACTCGAGGGGCGCAGGCGCCTCGACGCTCCCGTCCGCGCCCAGGGCGACCAGATCCAGGGCCAGCGCGCCCCACTCCAGCCACTCCAGCAGCCCCGGTAGCTCCTCCGCGCTGCCCGCGGCCACCAGCAGCCGCATCCGGTCGCCCTGCACCGCCACCGGAGAGTCCGGCGCCAGGCGCCCGAGCGCGGCCACGCCCGCCTCGACCGGCACGTCCAGGACGTCGAAGCGCAGGCCCGTGACAAGCCGTAGCGGCGAACCGGGCGCCGTCGCCCACCCCAGTTCGTTCTCGTACCAGCGCCGGGTCCCGGCCTCCGGGTCGAGCGGTCGACGGGGGAGGGGGATCATGGGGACCACGGGGGCAGTGCCAACCATGAAAAGAGCAACAGCCGAAACGGCTCCAAGTTACGCGGGGTGTCAAGGCGACTGCGCACCGTGCCCGGAAAGGGGCGCGCGGGAGGTGCGGGGGGACGCGAGGTTGTTCGCCCATAGCGGAGCGAACCGGTGCGCGCGGCATGGACTGTCAGTGCCTGCGGGTAAGACATCCCTAGTGGGAGGGGGCGACGCGCAGGACGGGGCTGTCTCACGTTCGCCATCGGCGTACTGGCGACAGGGGTATCTGTCTGGCCTGCGGGAACATCGTCTCGCACCATCAGGTTGGAGCAGATGTCGGCGTTCGGGGTCAGGAGGCCATCGACGGTGTCGGCAGTTGGAATGAGCGGTCCCCGCTTGCGGGACTAAGCTGCGGAAGGACAGGGAGGGGAAGTTCCCCCCACTGCCTGACCGCTCTGAGGAGCGATTAACGATGTTCGAGAGGTTCACCGACCGCGCGCGGCGGGTTGTCGTCCTGGCTCAGGAAGAAGCCCGGATGCTCAACCACAACTACATCGGCACCGAGCACATCCTCCTGGGCCTGATCCACGAGGGTGAGGGTGTCGCCGCCAAGGCCCTTGAGAGCCTCGGGATTTCGCTCGAGGCGGTCCGCCAGCAGGTGGAGGAGATCATCGGTCAGGGCCAGCAGGCCCCGTCCGGGCACATCCCCTTCACCCCCCGTGCCAAGAAGGTCCTGGAGCTGTCGCTCCGCGAGGCCCTTCAGCTGGGCCACAACTACATCGGCACGGAGCACATCCTGCTCGGCCTGATCCGCGAGGGCGAGGGCGTCGCCGCCCAGGTTCTCGTCAAGCTGGGCGCAGATCTCAACCGGGTGCGGCAGCAGGTCATCCAGCTGCTCTCCGGCTACCAGGGCAAGGAGACCGCCACCGCCGGCGGCCCTGCCGAGGGCACGCCCTCGACGTCCCTGGTCCTCGACCAGTTCGGCCGGAACCTCACCCAGGCCGCTCGTGAGTCCAAGCTCGACCCGGTCATCGGGCGCGAGAAGGAGATCGAGCGGGTCATGCAGGTGCTGTCCCGCCGTACGAAGAACAACCCGGTTCTGATCGGTGAGCCCGGCGTCGGCAAGACCGCCGTCGTCGAGGGCCTCGCCCAGGCCATCGTCAAGGGCGAGGTGCCCGAGACCCTCAAGGACAAGCACCTCTACACCCTGGACCTCGGCGCGCTGGTCGCCGGCTCCCGCTACCGCGGTGACTTCGAGGAGCGCCTGAAGAAGGTGCTGAAGGAGATCCGCACCCGCGGCGACATCATCCTGTTCATCGACGAGCTGCACACGCTGGTCGGTGCGGGCGCCGCCGAGGGCGCGATCGACGCCGCCTCGATCCTGAAGCCGATGCTGGCCCGCGGTGAGCTCCAGACCATCGGTGCGACCACGCTGGACGAGTACCGCAAGCACCTGGAGAAGGACGCGGCCCTCGAGCGCCGCTTCCAGCCCATCCAGGTCGCCGAGCCGTCCCTGCCGCACACGATCGAGATCCTCAAGGGTCTGCGCGACCGGTACGAGGCCCACCACCGGGTCTCCATCACGGACGAGGCGCTGGTCCAGGCCGCCACCCTGGCCGACCGCTACATCTCGGACCGCTTCCTGCCCGACAAGGCGATCGACCTGATCGACGAGGCCGGCTCCCGGATGCGTATCCGCCGGATGACCGCGCCGCCGGACCTGCGCGAGTTCGACGAGAAGATCGCCGCCGTCCGCCGGGACAAGGAGTCCGCGATCGACTCGCAGGACTTCGAGAAGGCCGCCTCCCTGCGCGACAAGGAGAAGCAGCTCCTGGCCGCCAAGGCCAAGCGGGAGAAGGAGTGGAAGGCCGGCGACATGGACGTCGTCGCCGAGGTCGACGGCGAGCTGATCGCCGAGGTCCTCGCCACGGCCACCGGCATCCCGGTCTTCAAGCTCACGGAGGAGGAGTCCTCCCGCCTGCTGCGCATGGAGGAGGAGCTCCACAAGCGGGTCATCGGCCAGGACGACGCCGTCAAGGCGCTGTCGAAGGCGATCCGCCGTACCCGTGCCGGTCTGAAGGACCCGAAGCGACCGGGTGGCTCGTTCATCTTCGCCGGCCCGTCCGGTGTCGGTAAGACCGAGCTGTCCAAGGCCCTCGCCGAATTCCTCTTCGGTGACGAGGACGCGCTGATCTCCCTCGACATGTCGGAGTTCAGCGAGAAGCACACGGTGTCCCGGCTCTTCGGTTCGCCCCCCGGCTACGTGGGCTATGAAGAGGGCGGTCAGCTGACCGAGAAGGTCCGCCGCAAGCCGTTCTCGGTGGTCCTCTTCGACGAGGTCGAAAAGGCCCACCCGGACATCTTCAACAGCCTTCTGCAGATCCTGGAGGACGGCCGCCTGACCGACTCCCAGGGCCGGGTCGTGGACTTCAAGAACACGGTCATCATCATGACGACCAACCTCGGCACCCGGGACATCTCCAAGGGCTTCAACCTGGGCTTCGCGGCCTCGGGTGACACGAAGACCAACTACGAGCGCATGAAGAACAAGGTCTCGGACGAGCTCAAGCAGCACTTCCGCCCCGAGTTCCTCAACCGCGTCGACGACGTGGTGGTCTTCCCGCAGCTGACCCAGACCGACATCCTCCGGATCGTCGACCTGATGATCGGCAAGGTGGACGAGCGCCTCAAGGACCGGGACATGGGCATCGAGCTCTCCCAGTCCGCCAAGGAGTTGCTGTCCAAGAAGGGCTACGACCCCGTGCTGGGCGCCCGGCCGCTGCGCCGCACCATCCAGCGCGAGATCGAGGACTCCCTGTCCGAGAAGATCCTCTTCGGCGAGCTGCGCCCCGGCCACATCGTGGTCGTGGACACCGAGGGCGAGGGCGAGACCAAGACCTTCACCTTCCGCGGCGAGGAGAAGTCGGCCCTCCCGGACGTCCCGCCGATCGAGCAGGCCGCGGGTGGGGCCGGGCCCAACCTGAGCAAGGAGTAGTCCCCGGGCGGATCGCCTGAGCGAGAGGGGCCGGTACCTTCGGGTACCGGCCCCTCTCGCTCTGTCCGGCCGCTCTCCTCAGAGGGCGTAGGGACGCGTACGGGGGGCCAGCACCTCGATGTCCGGGAAATCCGCCTCGTACGCGGTCAGGTCCAGCGCCACTCCGGGGTGCGTGGCGAGCTGGACGGTGCGCAGGTTCGGGCACAGGCGGGCCAACGGGGCGAGGTCCTCGTCCCCCTGGACGCCGGACACCCACAGGCTCTCGACGCCGGGCAGCTCAGGAGCTCCGGCACAGCAGGCCGCCGCGCGCGCGGGGACGCTCAGGCGGTTGAGCGAGGGATGGGCGGCGAGTTCGGACCAGTCCTGCGCTCCGAGCAGCTCGGCTCCGCCGCGCAGGTCCAGATGTTCCAGTCCCGGCCAGTGGCTCAGGTCTCGCAGACCCGCCGAGAGCGCTCCGCCGTCCAGGCCCAGTTCGGTCAGCGGGGCGGTGCGGGGCAGTCGCGACAGACCGCCGGGCAGCGCGCTCGCCACCCTGAGAGTACGCAGAGTGCTGAGGCGGCCGAGACCGGTGATATGACCGATGTTGTACAGGTACAACTCGTGCAGACCGAGATCGGCCAGGGGGGCGAGGTCCCCCACCCGGGAGCAGTACATCAGGCTGACGCGCTCGAGCGAGCGGAGTGCGGTGAGCGGCCGTAGGTCGGTGAGCAGCGGGTTGTCCGTGAGACCGATCCTGCGCACACCTTCCGGCAGCATCTCCATGATGTCCGTCAGGTCGTGCGCCCCCACGATCGTCAGCCGGGGCCGGCGTCCGAGCCGGGGCAGGGCGCGCAGGGCCCCGCGAGAGGACACGTTGACGAAGAGGTCGTCGGAGTCCACATGGGTCAGGACCTCGTCGGCGTACACGGCCTGGTCGAAACGCTCCCAGGCCCGCATCAGCGTGGTCCGCACCCGCTCCTCGGGATGTCCGGCGTACCGTGCCAGCAGCGGAACGGCCCCGTCCGTCCCCACCAGCGCCGCGGTGGCCGTCACCGCTTCGGCCTCCTCGGCCGTCAGGCCCTCCGGGCCCGGCAGCAGCTCCAGGACCAGGGGGCCGGCCTCGGCCAGCTCCTTGGCCTCCTCCGCGGTCCGGGGCGGCAGCAGAGCGCGGGCCAGGTCCTCGACCCGCCGACGCACCGCCGGATCCAGCTCTGTCGCATGCTCCAGGCAGGCCATCGCCAGCAGATGGGCCCGCTTGTCGGGGAGCGAGGTCAGCAGTCCCAGCAGCTCGGCCCGTTCCCGGGGCCGGGCCTGGGCCACCGCCATGCGGATCACGTCCGCCCACTGGTCGTCGTCGGCATGCTCGGCGAGCAGACCGAGGTCGCCCGCCTCCACGGCCGCCCGGGCGCCGAGGTAGTCCTGGAAGGTGCGGTGGACGAAGTGGAGGGTGTCCGGGGTGGGCGTCAGCAGCAGGCCGGTGCGTACGAGGAAGTGGCCCAGCACCGCCGCCGCGTCCCCCAGCGCCGACGCCGCGGGCACGGCCGGCAGGATCTCCGCGATGATGCTCTCCGCCCGGCCCCGGTCCATTTCCGTACGCCCGTTGCGGATGAGCCAGTAGGCGAGGCGCTGCAGGAGCTGCAGTTGGGGCTCCTCGCTCAGATCCGGCACGGCCATGTCCCGCTCGCGGTCCCGGCGGGTCAGCAGCATGGAGAGGGCGGACTCGTACAACTCCTTGCGGCCGTGCGGCAGGTAGCCGCGCCGGTCGCGGTGCAGGGCGCAGATCAGGCCGCACATCAGCGGGTTGGTGGCGAGCCGGCCCAGGTCCGGTTTGGTGCGGACGGCATCGAGGAGCTGGCTCTCGTAGAGGGCGAGCAGGGCGTCCTCGTCCGGGACGCCGGTGGCCGCCGCCCGGTGCCAGCGCCTGATGAACGAGCCGACGCCCGCCGGACTCATCGCGGAGAGGATCAGCTCGGTGAACCCGTCGTCGGCGAGCCAGTCGTCGCCGACGGCCGACGGACGGGACGTGACGAGCCAGCGGTTGCCGGGGAACGCCTCCACGAGGCCGCGCAGCCATGCGCGGGCCCGCTGGCGCTCCGGCTCCGGGACCTCGTCGAGTCCGTCGACGAGTACGAGCCCGCGTCCGGCCGCCAGAACCCGGTACTCCCAGCCGTCGGGCTGCGCCCCGCTCAGCGGGCAGCCGGCGGCGGCGAGGAAGCGTTCCGGCATCGGGAGGCGTTCGCCGTGCCGGGTGAGGGTGCGCAGGGGGAGGACGAACGGTACGCGGCCGGCGAGGTAGGCCATGCGACCGGCCGGCTCGGTCGCGGCCGACACGGCGAGCCACTGGATCAGTGTGGTCTTTCCCGAACCCGCGACCCCGCGGAGCAGTACTTGCTCATGGCGGGCCAGCGCCTCGTCGGCAGGGGCCGTGACCGGGGTGGCGGGGGCGATACCCATGGCCGGGGGGAGCGGTTCGTCGCCGCGCCCGACCGCTTCCAGGCTCAGATAGGCGGCGTCCAACGGCCACCGCCCCGGTGAATTGCTCAGATCGATGCCGTAGATGGTGAGCTTGCTGTGCTTCTTCGCGACGTAGTGCAGATACCGGATCTCGAATCCGATGTCCTGTGCGTCCGGGCTGGGCAGCCGGTCGAGCAGTTCCCCCACGCCGGACGCCGTCTCGGCCTGCGTGCGACTCTGCTCCACCAGGGTGCGGGCCACGAACGTGGACCTGCGGGTGAAGAATTCCAGGATCTGGCCGCACGCCCCCTCGGTGGCGCCGTCCAGGAACCGGCTCGCGTCACTGGACAGCCCGTCGGCTTCCGGGGCGTTCTCCTTCAACTGCTGGGCCAACGCGCGGTCGCCCAGCCGTACGGCCTGCACGTCGTCCATGTCCAGATCGCCGAGCGCGAGTAGACGCCGGGTCAACGCGTGGGCCACGGCGGCCTGTTCGTCGACCGGGAACGGGAGCTCGCCCGGGGACCGAACCGCCTGGGCCACGATCCGCTCGGCCAGCCGCTGGACCTCCTTCTCGCCCAGGGTGCGCTTCTCACCCCGGAAGGAGACCAGCGCGGACAGCCGCACCGGTCTGCCGACCAGTCCCGCGCCGGGCCCCTCCTGCACGAACAGCTTCTTCACCAGCGGCCCGATCAGGCCGGCGGCCAGCTTGCTGCCCAGTACCGTCGGCTCCATCCGCCACCCCCGTGGTCGTACAACGGCAGGAGTACGGATGGAGCCTAGCCGGAAGGTTCAGTCCCGCGTCAGGACAACTGTCCGTCGTAGTCCGGCAGTTTGAACGTCTTCTCGGCGTGGCCGCCCGACAGGTCGGTGGCGCTGTTGCCGATGTTCGCGATGATCGTGTAGCCCTTGTTCTCGATGTCGACGCGCTGGGCCGTCTTGTAGGCGGCTACGTCCTTGAACAGGTCGAACAGGCCGCGGACGTAGAGCCCGGAGACGTCGTAGCCGTCGTGCTCGAGGTTGTACTCGGTGGGGGCCTTGATGATGCCCGGGCGGGCGGTGACGAAGAAGAGGGAGACGCCGTGCTCCTGGGCGTACTCGGCGACGTTCAGCACGGGCTTGTTGGCCGGGGACGGAAAGCTGAAGCCGAAGTCGGTCTCCAGCGTGGTGTTGTCGACGTCGAAGACGATCGCCTGCTTCTCACCCGGCTTGGCGGCGGCGATGCGCTGCTCCAGGTACGGCAGCGCCTGGTCCATCACCGCCTGGCAGTCCTTCTGCCAGGTCGCGTAGTCCACCTTGGCGGCGGTGGCACTCGTCGTCGCGGCGTCGGCCGGGGCGGCCATCGCGACGAAGGCGGCCGCGGTGACGGCGGTCGCGGAAACGCGCAGCGCCCAGGGGCGTCTTCTGCTCATCGGTGGGGGTCCTCTCACTCCATACGCTGCCGATGTCGTGGGCATGATCGTGCGTGAGGGTGGCGCGAGGGGAACCGTAGGGTTACTGACGGGTAGGCGTACAGAGGTGTGCGTCACATTCAGCTGTGCATGTGATCGACGGCTTGCTGGACCACCCGGGACAAGTCCTCTTCACTCGGTACGAGTTCACGGTCGGCGGGGGAGAGCGTCGAGTAATTGGTAACGGCCGGCGGGTTGTTGCCCGCATCGAGTGCGAGCTGGACCGCGGCCTTGTTGTGGTCGGCCCCGATCGGGAAACCGATGGCGCTGTCGTCACGCTCCGGGTCGCGGACGCCGGGGTGAAGGTGCGCTGATGCGGCCCTAGGTCAGGACCAGCCAACGGCGCCCGTCGATGAGCTCCCGGGCCGCGTCGAGGTGGCCGGCGTGGCACGCGGTCTCGGTGATGACGTGCAGCAGGACGTCGCGCAGGGTGTGCAGGTGTGGCTCGCCGAACAGGTCGTGGGGCCACCAGGCCAGGGTGGCGTCGACAGGGGTCGTGGCGATGACGGCGTCGGCGAGCTCTGTCTCCTGCCGGTATCGGTCGAGCACGTCGGCGGCCCGTACCTCCGGCGCCACCTGCCAGGCCTCGTCGCCGCTCGTGAGGCCGAGGATCGTCTCCTCGTCCCCGGTGACGACCGCGCGGAACCAGAAGCGCTCGACGTCCAGGGTGAGGTGCTGGACCAGCCCCAGGCAGTGCCATCCGGACGGCAGCACGGGCCGCCGCAGAGCCCCCGGGGCGAGCCCGTCGAGGATGCCGAGAACGTGGCGCCGCTGTCCGTGCAAGACCCTGAGGAGGGCCGTGATCTCACTGCCAGGAGTTGTCCCACTCATGCTCGCTGTGACTGCCCGCGCTCCGAAAACTCATCGGCGGCGTGCCGGGGCGAGTGACCCCGCTCACTTCCGCCTGCTCGGCGATCTCGTGAGCCAGTGACATGCCGCACAGGCGATATGTCCGTTACTAGGGTAGATAGTCGGACATGCGGCCACGGGTAAAGCGAGCTCTCGTCACGCCTCCGACCTGTCAAGAGGCGGGAAAGTTCGGCAGCTCAGTACTACCGGCGGCAGTAATAAGTCCGTTTTGGGATGAATGAGTCCCCGGGTTAGCAAGGGATGCCCCACCCGGCGGACGCCAGTCGCGTCGGGTGGATTCCTGTACCCGACTCCCCGAGGTCTCGATGTCCCTGCGCGTCCCGTTCCGCTTCCCCCGTACCTCCCCGCTGCGCACCCGTGCCGCCGCCCTGGCCGTCGGTGTGGGCGCGTCGGCCGTGCTGGGGGTCGGAGTCGCGAGTGCCGCCACCCCGCACGCCGCCTCCCACACGGCGACGGCCGCCGCCGCGAAGCCCGCCGCCCAGGCCGCCGCCTGGGTCGACCCCGTGAAGAACTACACGCTGACCGCGGGCTTCGACCAGGCCGGCTCCCACTGGATGCACCGGCACAGCGGGCAGGACTTCGCCGTGCCGATCGGTACCGAGGTCGTCGCCGCGCACGGCGGCACCGTGGTCAAGGCCGGCGGCTGGGGCGCCGGTGACGGGCCCGCCTACGGCAACGCCATCGTCATCAAGCACGCCGACGGGCAGTACTCGCAGTACGCCCATCTGTCGCGGGTCGACGTCAGGGTCGGCCAGGTCGTCACCACCGGCCAGCACATAGCCGAGTCCGGCAACACCGGCAACACCACCGGCCCGCACCTGCACTTCGAGATCCGTACGACCCCGAACTACGGCTCCGCGATCGACCCGGTCGCCTTCCTGCGGGCCAAGGGCGTGAAGGTCTGAGCCGCGGGCTCCTGCGGAATCCCCGGCCGGTCCTTCGGCAGCAGCACACGCAGAGCGCCCGGCCGGATCCCGCACAGGACGGGGAGCGCGAGCCGCACCGCCTCGCCGTCGACGCCCGCGTCCAGGTGCGGCACGTCACCGTGCAGCGTGATGCCGGGAGCCGACCAGACGACGACCCCCTGCCCCGCCGGGCCGGCGCCCTGCTGGTGCCGGCGCAGTTCGCCGCGCAGGTGCCGCAGGAGATCCGGGGGCGCCCCCGCCGGGCGCTTGAGGAGGATGGCACCCAGTTCCCCCGTGCTGAGCGAGAAACGCCGCCCGAGCCAGCGGGGAGTGGCCAGGTGGTAGGGGTTGTTGGAGATCAGCAGCACCTGCGGGAACTCGACGGTCCCCCAGGGGGTGTCCACACGGGCCTCGACCCCCTGCTCGCCCTTGACGTAGCCGGGCGCGACCGCGGCGAAGGCACGCGGCTTGTCCTCCCGGTAACCGGGCTCCAGCAGGGCGTCGGCGTACATGCCGAACGAGACGTTGTTGATGAAGACGCGCGGCCCGAGCAATCCCAGGTCCACCTGTGCGGGCTCACCGTCGACCAGGGCGTCCAGCGCCAGTCCCGGGTCGCGGAGGTCGAGGCCCAGGTCCCGGGCGAAGTGGTTGCGGGTGCCCGCCGGGACCACGACCAGCGGTACGCCCGTGTCGGCGGCCACGGCGGCGACCGCCGACACGGTGCCGTCACCGCCGGCGACCCCGAGCACCTGTGCCCCCTCCTGGACGGCGTTGCTCGCGAGCGACGCCGCGTCCAGTTCCGCGCTGGTCGTCCAGACCCGGGCCCCCATGTCCTCGGCCCGCTGCGGCAAGCCGTACCGAGCGGTCTTGCCGCCGCCCGAGCGGGGGTTCGCCACGATCACGGCCCGGACACGCGTCGGAACGCCGGCCATCCGGAGCGTCCCGTGATCAGTGCTGCGGGTGCGGTTGATGGCGGAACAGAGGCCGCCGCTCGGCGGCCTCGCCCGGGGTGAGGCGGCCGACGTCGACGCGCATCCTGATGGCGTGGAACACCTCGGTCACGCCGAGGACGATGGCCATGATGCCCGCCACGAGGGTCAGCGCGCCGATCGAGGTGAACGGCGAGACGATCAGCACGATGCCCGCCAGCATCTCGATGATCCCGCTGAACAGCATCCAGCCCCGACCCGGCATGTCGGGGGCGGAGGCCGCCGTGGCCGTCACCATGGTGCCCCGCAGGAGCCAGCTGAAGCCGATCCACAGGGCCAGCAGCAGGACCGACTGCAGGGTGCCGCGGAAGCAGACCAGCCCGATCAGGACGAGGAGCGCACCCGTGAGGAAGTGCAGCGCCCGAAGATGTCCGGGCACGTGCGTGCCGAAGGCCGCGGCCAGCTGGAAGACGCCGATGAGCAGCAGGTAGATGCCGAACAGCACGCCGACGACCTTGAGCGTCTCCGCCGGCCAGGCAAGGATCACGATGCCGAGGGCGATGGCGGCCAGCCCCGCGGTGAGCACGAGCTGCCAGCTCATGTTCGCCAGGGCCGCCATGCTCCCGCCGAGGGGGTTGTCCTGGGCCTCGGTACGGTGCGGGGGTGCCGCGCCGGTCCCTGAGGAGGATTCGGAGGGAGATGTCATACCAGCTCACCCTTCCGGTTGACGAGGTGGGCGAATCGGTTCCCCTCCATCTTCACCCCGCCCGGCCCCGTCCCGCCCGCCGAGAACTGGCCCCGGGCCGGGAACGGAACGGGCTACGCCCCCGTGTCCCGGGCCCCCTTGTGCGCCTGCGTGACCAGGTCCACGGCGACCTCCAGAACCGCCTCGCGCCTCTTGTCGGGGTCGCCTTCGACGTCCTGCATGATGAACATGCCCGCGTGCAGCGTGAACAGGGCGCTGACGCAGCGGACCTGGTCGACGAGGGGCGCGTCGGGGTCGATGATGATGTCGCGCAGGCTGCGCATGCGGTCCTTGAAGGTGTCGCCGATGCGCAGTTCACGCACCGCCGCCTGGTTCTCCTGCATGAAGCGGAAGAGCGGTTCGGCACCGGCCAGGGCCTGGCTGTAGCGCCGTACGATCTCCTGCTTGGTCTCCAGTGTGTGCGGCTGCCCGGCGCCCCACTCGATCAGTTCCTGGATCGGCTGTGTCAGATCCTCGAAGAGACTGACGATGATCTCTTCCTTGGTCTTGAAGTGGTAGTAGAGCGCCGCCTTGGTGACGTCCAGGTGCTCGGCGATCTCGCGCAGGGATGTCTTCTCGTAGCCCTGCTCGGCGAAGAGTTCTAGGGCCACGTCCTGGATGCGCTGGCGGGTGTTGCCGCGGCGCGGTTGCTTGGTGCCGTCCATGGTGACGCCCATCCTCGTACTCCTCGCGCTCCCTCGGAAACTTACTTGACGCCCGGCTAGTGAAATCGCTACCTTGCAGTGTAGTGGAAACTAGCCGGGCGGCAAGTAAGTGGCCCGCGGGGAGTGGGGACGATGGCGGACACGCAGAGCGCGCCGGTCGCGGAGAGCGTCGAAGCGCAGAGCAACGAGACAGAAGGCAAGAAGCCCAGAAGCGTGCGGGTCGTGCTGCTCGCCCTGATGATCGCGATGATGCTCGCGATGCTCGACAACATGATCGTCGGCACGGCCATGCCGACGATCGTGGGCGAACTGGGCGGCCTGGAGCACCTGTCCTGGGTGGTGACCGGTTACACGCTGGCGACCGCTGCGGCTACCCCGATCTGGGGCAAGCTCGGCGACATGTTCGGCCGCAAGGCCACCTTCCTGGCCTCGATCGTGATCTTCCTGATCGGGTCCGCGCTCAGCGGTATGGCGCAGAACATGGGTGAGCTGATCGGGTTCCGGGCCGTTCAGGGGCTCGGGGCCGGCGGTCTGATGGTCGGTGTCATGGCGATCATCGGCGACCTGATCCCGCCCCGGGAGCGCGGCAAGTACACGGGCATGATGGCCGGCGTCATGGCACTCGCGATGATCGGCGGTCCGCTGGTCGGCGGCACCATCACCGACAACTGGGGCTGGCGCTGGTCCTTCTACATCAACCTGCCGCTCGGCGTGGTCGCGCTGGCGCTGGTCAGCGCCGTGCTGCACCTGCCGAAGAAGCGGGCGAAGGCGCGCATCGACTACCTGGGCGTCGCGCTGCTGACCATCGGCATCACCTCGATCGTGCTGGTCACCACCTGGGGCGGCACGGAGTACGCGTGGATGTCCGCCAGGATCATGGAGCTGATCGGCATCGGTGTCGCCGCGCTGGTCGGGTTCGCGTTCTGGCAGACCCGGGCCGCCGAGCCGGTCGTCCCGCTGCACATCTTCCGCAGCCGCAACTTCACCCTGATGTCGGTCATCGGCTTCATCACCGGCTTCGTGATGTTCGGCGCCACGCTCTTCCTGCCGCTGTACCAGCAGTCCGTGCAGGGCGCGTCCGCGACCAACTCCGGGCTGCTGCTCCTGCCGATGCTCGGCGCGATGCTGGTGACCTCGATGGTCGCCGGCCGGGTCACCACCAACACCGGGCGTTACAAGGTCTTCCCGATCGCCGGCGGTGTGCTGATGATCGTCGGCCTCTACCTGCTGTCGACGATGGACACGGGCACCTCCCGGCTGACCTCCGGGGTGTTCATGGCCGTCCTCGGCCTCGGCATGGGCTGCCTGATGCAGATCACCATGCTGGTCGCGCAGAACAGCGTGGAGATGAAGGACATGGGCGTGGCGTCCTCGTCCACCACCCTGTTCCGTACGCTCGGTTCCTCCTTCGGTGTCGCCATCATGGGCGCGCTGTTCAACAACCGGGTCCAGGACGTCATGTCCGAGCGGGCCGGCGCGCTGGGCTCCAAGGTGACCGAGCAGTCCGCCCAGCTCGACGCGGCCAGCCTGGCGAAGCTGCCGGCCGTGGCGCGGGAGGCGTACCAGCACGCGGTGTCCTCCGGTACGCACTCGGCGTTCCTGCTGGGCGCGATCGTCGCGGTGGTCGTGCTGGTGTCGGCCTTCTTCGTCAAGGAGGTCCCGCTCCGGGGCGGCCCGCAGAAGCCGGAAGCCGGCCTCGAGGCCCACTGAGCCCGCAGTGAACCGAAGGCCCCCGGACGGTGTCCGCCCCGGGGGCCTTCGCCCTGTGTGGTGTCACGGGCGCGGCGTCAGCGTCCCGTCGCCAGGTTCGCCCCGCCGGTGACGTCCAGGACCACGCCGGTCACGAAGGTGTTCACGGCCAGCATGTGGATGGCCCGGGCGATGTCCTCGGGGCGGCCGACCCGGCCCACGGGGGACGTGGCCGCGAGCCCCTCGAAGACGGCCTTGCGCTGTTCGGCCGGTGTGGCGTCCCACCAGGGCGTGTCCACGACGCCCGGCGAGACCGCGTTGACCCGGAGCGGGGCCAGTTCCACGGCGAGCGGCGGGACCATCGCCTCCAGGGCGCCGTTGATCGCGGCGAGGCCGGCGGTGCCGGGTATCGCGGCACGCGCGGAGGCGGCGGTCACCAGGGTCACCGAGCCGTCGGTGCGCAGCCGGGGCAGGGCTGCCTGCACCACCCGCAGGTGCGGCCAGAACTTGCCGTCGAAGCCCGCCGCGAGGTCTGCCAGGTCCAGTTCGGCGAAGGGGCCGCCGCCCTTGGCGCCGCTGAGGGCGAGGACCAGGTGGTCGACGGGGCCGGACCGGTCGAAGAAGGCGTCCACGGCGGCCCGGTCGGCCGCGTCCAGGCGGTACGCCGACGTCTTGCCGCCGATGCGGGACGCCGCCGCGTCGAGCCGTTCCCGGTCGCGACCGGTGATGACCACCTCCGCGCCGTCCGCCGCGAAGGCCGTGGCCGCCGCCTCGCCGATGCCCGAGCTGCCGCCCATGACGACGACGCGCTGACCGGCCAGGGCGGGGGAGTTGACGTGGTTCGGAGTGCTCATGAGTGGCTTCTCTCCTGTGATTCACCGGACCTCGACCCCTTGTCGAGAACGCCGGTCTCGCCAAAGTGTTGCCGAGACCGTTAGTCTCGTCAAGCGATTTCGGGGGCCGGAGGAACCGTCGGAGAGGATGAGTCCCGTGGACACCAGAGAACCCCGCCCGCACACCGGGCGCCGCCGCAACGAAGCCGTCCGCCGGGCGATCCTCGACGCCGCCCTGGACCTGCTCTCCGACGCCGACGGCGCCCCGGTGACGGTGGAGACCATCGCCCGGGCGGCCGGGGTCGGAAAGCAGACGCTCTACCGCTGGTGGCCCTCCAAGGGCGCCGTCCTGCTGGACGCGCTCACCGACTACGCCGCCCAGGAACTGCCCACACCGGACACCGGCAGCCTGCGCGGGGACCTGCGGGCCTTCGCGACGGCGACCTTCGAGGCGTCCCAGCGCGCCCCCTCGGCGCCGGCCCTGCGCACCCTCGTCACCGAGGCCGCCCGCGACGCGCACCTGGCCCAGTTGATGCGGGACTTCACCGAGGCCCGCCGGGCCGTGCTCCGCGAGATCCTCCGGCGCGGCCACGAACGCGGCGAGCTGCCCGCCGACCGGGACGTCGACCTCCTGGTCGACCAGTTCTACGGCTTCTTCTGGTACCGCTTCCTCCTCGGCCACGCCGCCCTGGACGCGGTTACCGCCGAGCGGATCACGGACTCCCTGCTGCGGTGAACGCCCGCGGCGGCGGGCCCGGTTCAGTCCCCTGGGGCGGGGCCGTGAGCGCGACCAGTTCATGCCCGGCCGGTGCGCGGTCGTGCCCCGTCCGGTGTGCGGTCAAGCCCCGGTCGGCGTACGGCGTTGCCGGGGCGGCAGACCACCGACTTCCTGTCGGGGCCATGTCCCCCGGCTGCCGGCCGGCTGTGCCGCGCACCGTGCCGCGTCTCGTGGGGGCCGCGACTCGCCGGTGCGGCGGCGGACCTGCGGGCGAGGCGGCTCGGGTGCGGCTGCCTGGTCATCGCCCGCCCGGCGAGCAGTCGTAGCGGGGTCCGGACCACCGGCCCCGTGCGGTGAGGGCCCGCGGCGCGGCCGGAGGCCTACGGCAGCATCGGGTAGCTTCCGGTGGCCGTCGGCGCGTGTTCCGGGAGCCACAGGACGGCCACCGCTCCCTCCGCCGGGACGTGGTCCGGGGCGCCCGCGGGGCGGATGTTGCGGAAGGTCAGCCGGGCGCCCAGTACCCGGGCCTGCCCGGCCGCGATGGTCAGGCCGAGCCCGTGGCCCTTCCCGGCGCGGTCCTTGCTGCCGGTGCGGAACCGGCTCGGCCCCTCGGCGAGCAGCTCCTCGGGGAAGCCGGGCCCGTGGTCGCGGACCCGGATGACCCGGCCCTCCACGGTCACCTCGATGGGCGGCCTGCCGTGCCGGGCGGCGTTGGCGAGCAGGTTGATCAGCACCCGCTCCAGGCGCCGGGGGTCGGTGGTGACCTCCGACTCGTGCACCACGCGCACGGCGACGTTCGGGTCCTTGGCCGCCACTCGCCGGGTCACGAACTGGCCCAGCACGATGTCCTGCAGCTCGGCCCGCTCCGAGGCGCTGTCGAGCCGGGCGACCTCCAGCACGTCCTCGACGAGCGTGCGCATGGCCTTGGCCCGGTCCAGGACCAGCTCGGTGGGCCGGCCCGGGGGCAGCAGTTCCGCCGCCGTCAGCAGCCCGGTCACCGGGGTGCGCAGCTCGTGCGCGATGTCCGCGGTGACCCGGCGCTCGGCCTCCAGCCGCTGCTGCAGCGCGTCCGCCATGGCGTCCACCGCCCGCGCGAGGTCGTCGGTCTCGTCCCGTACGACCCCGCCGATGGCGTCCCGCACCCGCACGTCCGGCTCGCCCTGGGCGACCTGGTTCGCCGCCGCGGCCGCCTTGCGCAGCCGCCCCGAGAGCTGCCCGCCGATGAGCACGCCGAGCGCGCTGCCGCCGAGCACCACCGCGATGGACCCGATGACCAGGGCCTGGTCGAGGTCCTTCATCACGTCGGTGCTGCGGTCGGTGAAGTGGGTGTGCAGCGACAGCACATGCCCGTCCTTCATCGGCACGGCCGCCCAGATGTCCGGCGCGCTGCCGCCGCGCTCCGTCACATACGTGGCCCGGCGGCCCTCCTCGACCTTCTCCCGCAGCGCCGACGGCAGCTTCGGGTCGTCGATCAGGGCGCCGGGGAAGTTCGTGTGCCGGTTCAGGACGTAGTTCCGCTCGGGGATCTGCAGCCGGTCCAGCGCCAGGTCGCGCGCGTTGTCCAGCATCGAGACCCGGGCCGCGTTGTGCACGACCAGGCTGAGCGCGATCGCCACCAGCGCGCCGACCAGCGCGATCGCCGCGCTGAGCTTCCATCTGAGCCCCGTGCGCAGATCCGCACGTCCCACGCGCCCCTTGACCCGGCGCTCGATGTACCCCCGCATGTTGCCCCGCTCAGGCCTTCAACTTGTAGCCGAAACCGCGGACCGTCTCGATCCGGTCCTGGCCGATCTTCGTCCGCAGCCGCTGCACATGGACGTCGACGACCCGGGTGTCCCCGCCCCAGCCGTAGTCCCAGACCCGTTCCAGCAGCTTGTCCCGCGAGAGCACGGTCCCCGGCGCGGAGGAGAACTCGAGCAGCAGCCGCATCTCGGTCGGCGTGAGCGCCACCGGCTGCCCGGCCCGGCGCACCTCCATGCCCTCGGTGTCCACCTCCAGCTCACCGAAGGTCAGCACCCCGCCGTCCACCGAGGAGCCGGCGCCGTCCCCCCGGTCCCCGCCGGTCGCGTGTCCGAAGCGGCGCAGCACCGCGCGGATCCGGGCGACGAGGACGGCACCGTCGAACGGCTTGGTCACGTAGTCGTCGGCGCCCGCCTCCAGCCCCAGCACCACGTCGATGCTGTCGGCGCGCGCCGACAGCATGATCACCGGAACGGTCGACTCGTCCCGGATGCGCCGGCACAGGCTCACCCCGTCCAGGCCCGGGACCATCACGTCCAGGAGCGCGATGTCGGGCCGGTCCGCCCGGAACGACTCCAGGCCGGACAACCCGTCCGGCATGGCGGTCACCGCGAAGCCGTCCCGCTCCAGGGCGAGCTGTGTGGCCTCGCGGATGACGTCGTCGTCCTCGACGAACAGAACGTGGGTCTGGTCTGCCATCCCGGTGCTCTCAGTCCTCGTGTGAATGTCGTTCTCCCGAACAGGTGACGCATGGCGCGGCGGACCGGTTCACTCAGTTGCCCGGCACCGGCGTCGCGTCGCCCCCGACCGCGTTGCCGTAGTCGGTGTGGTGGAAGTCCTCCTGCACGAAGCGTCCCGCGGTCCAGCCGTAGGTGATCACGGTCTCGCCGGACGGGTTCGACACCGGGTCGCCCTTCTCGTACACCTGCTTGGTCACCGTCAGGTCGCCGCGGTCGACCTCCGCGTACACCGGGGACTCCTCGGTCTTGAACACGTTCTCGTACCGGCCGTCGTGCGCCCGGTACACATACGCCCCCACGCCCACGGCGTCCCCGCAGGTCAGCACGTTGACGATGACGTCGTCGACGCTGCCTCCGGTCACGTTGCCATAGGTCACGTCGACCGGGTAGTGGTCGCCGGAGCACGGCTTGAGATCCCGTTTGACGGTGGCCGAGACCTTCGGATCGTCCTTGACGAGCGCGACCGCGTCCACCCGGCGGTAGGTGTCCGAGGGGCTGGGCACGGGGGAGGCGCCGAGACCCGTCACCGAGTCGGAGTGCGCCGGGCCCTCGTCCCGGGCGCCGGTACCACCGGTGGCGCAGCCGGCGGCGAAAAGGCCGAGGGCGGTGATCACGGCCGCCGCCGTGATCACCGCCTGCAAGCTCAGTCGGGCCCGACTGGACCCGGCCCCGGTCAGGCCGCGCAACGCTCCCGCTCCTCACGCTCCAGCGCGCGTGCGTCCAGATCGCGGGCCTCCAGCTCCTCGCGGAGCCGGGCGAGCGCCCGGTGCAGCGTGCTCTTGACCGTTCCGGCCGACATGCCAAGGGCCGCGGCGGTCTCCTCCGTGGACATCTGCTCCCAGTGTCGCAGCACGACGACGCTGCGCTGCTTCGGAGCGAGCACCTTCATGATGTCCATCAGCAGGGCCCGGTCGGCGTGCTGCTCGGTGGCGTCCTCCACGCACGCGTCCGGCAGCTGCTCGGTGGGGACCTCCTCCAGCTTCCGCGCCCGCCACCACTCGGTCCGCGTGTTGATCATCACCCGGCGCAGATAGGCGTCCGCGAGCCGCTTGTCCGCGATGCCCTCCCAGCGGCCGTACGTCCGTACCAGCGCGGTCTGCAGCAGGTCCTGGGCGTCGACCGGGTCCGGCACCAGCCGGCGGGCGCTGCGCAGCAGCGCGTCCTGCCGGGTGCGGACGTACTCCTCGAACTCGAGCACCTCGCCCTGCGCCATGATCAACCGCCTCCCGTTCCCCGTTTTCTCGGCTCGTGCCAGTCGTCCCCGGTCGGTCGTGCCGGGCACAGCAATGAAGCTACGGAGCTGTTGTCACGAGGCTGTGCTCGGCAGCCTGCGGGTAGCACTCGGCTGTCCGTCGGTTGTGTAACGGAAATGAGTTCGGGGTAAAGAGGCGGGCTGAATGGCCCTGGTATAGGGCGATTTGACGGCCGGGAGCGGTCGTCACGAAGCCCCCGGCTCTGTGATGTTCCTGTGTGTCAGCTCGTCGGCAGCCGGTACAGACCACCCGGCAGCGGCTCCACCAGACCGTCGGAGACGAGCCCGTCCAGGGCGCGGGCCCGCTGCACCGGCTCGTGCCACACCCGGTCCAGCACCGCCTGCGGCACGGGGGCGTGCGTCTCGCGCAGCACGGCCAGCAGTTTGCCCCGCACCTGGCGGTCGGTACCGGCGTACGTCTGCCCCCGGCGCGGCGGTCCCGCGTGCTCCGGCTTGCCCGCCAGCCGCCAGGCGCACTGTGCGGCGATCGGGCAGCGCGGACAGCCCTCGTTCTTCGCCGTGCACACCAGCGCGCCCAGCTCCATGGAGGCGGCGGCCCAGCGGGCGGCGGTCCCTTCGTCCTCGGGCAGCAGGGAGCGGGCGAGCTTGCGTTCGGCGGCCGTGGTGGCGTTCGGCGGGTACTGCACGCCCGTGACCGCCCGGGCGAACACCCGGCGGACGTTGGTGTCCAGCACCGCGTGCCGCTGTCCGTACGCGAACGAGGCCACCGCCGCCGCCGTGTACTCGCCGATGCCGGGCAGCGCGAGCAACTGGGCGTGGTCCGTCGGTACGTCCCCGCCGTGCCGCTCCGCTATGGCGACCGCGGCGCCGTGCAGCCGCAGGGCGCGGCGCGGGTAGCCGAGCCGGCCCCAGGCGCGGACCGCCTCGCCGGGGGCCTCCTTGGCGAGGTCCGCCGGGCGCGGCCAGCGGGACAGCCACTCCTCGTACACCGGCAGCACACGGCTGACCGGAGTCTGCTGGAGCATGAACTCGCTGACCATCACGCCCCAGGGGCCCGCTTCGGGGCGCCGCCAGGGGAGGTCGCGGGCGTGGGCGTGGAACCAGGCGATCACGGGGGCGTGGAGCTTCTCAGTCATGGCACCTCCGATCCTGCCACGGGTTGGTTGCGTACGGTTTGCGGCTTGCCCCGGGCGGGGTGTGCCGGGTTGACGTGTGACACGCGGGGAGCCGGTTCGCGGGGTGCCGACGGAACCTGAGCCGCTGCGCGTGCAGTTACCGGGATGATGATCGGGAAAAGTTGTGTCCCAGGCGGCGGGTGACGCGGGCAAGAGCCGCGAACTCTCGTACAGTTTGCGCCGTGGGATCTCTGCGCAATCCGGTCGGGCCGCTTCCCTCCTCCATCTACTGGCGACGGAGGGTCGTACTTGTGTCGGTGGTCGCCGTGTTGGCGCTGCTGGTCACCTGGATAGTCACCTCGGGCGGCTCCGGCGGGAAGAACGGTGCCGAAGGGCCGGGCGGCAAGAACCCCGCCCCCTCGATCACACCGGGGCCGTCCGACTCGGGGCCCGCCATCAGTCAACACCCGGGCGGGCGCGACGGGTCGGGGGGCTCGGACACCGGTGGGAGCGGGTCGGGCGGGTCGGGCGGATCCGCCGGCTCGGGCTCCGGGGGATCCGGCGACGGGTCGAGCGGCAGCGGTTCTTCGGGTTCCGGGTCCGGCTCCGGGTCGGGGTCCGGCGGTGGCAGTGTCGTCGCCGGGGACGCGCTTCCGGCGTCGTCCACACTGCCCGATTGCACAGCGGGCGCCGCCACGTTGCACCTGCGCAGCGTCCACAACTCCTACTCGCCGGACCAGACGCCAGCCTTCGAACTCACCGTCAAGAACTCGTCCGCGAACGACTGCAAGATCGATCTCGGCCCGAAGAAGGCCGTGTTGACCATCACGCAGGCGGGCGGCAGCGACGACTACTGGTCGTCGGCCGACTGCCCCAAGGGTGCGGCGAGCCTGGTGTTCCGGGTCTCCGCGGGCAGCACCATCACCTACACCGTGAAGTGGGACCGCAAGCCGAGCGCACCCGAGTGCGCGACGCCTCCGGCGGGGTCGGCGAAGGCGGGGACGTATCTGGTGGAGGCGAAGGCCTCCGGGTTCGCCAAGGCGCAGACGTCGTTCGTGCTGTCGGCGGACTAGCCGATCACGCCTCGCCGCCAGGGGGCAGACCCAGACAACGGGCTGGAAAACGCGGGCCGGCTCCCAGGCAAGCGACCGCCCTCAGACGTACCGCTCCAGGATCGACGACTCCGCCAGGCGCGACAGGCCCTCGCGCACGCTGCGGGCCCGGGCCTCGCCCACGCCGTCCACGGTCTGGAGGTCGTCCACGCTCGCCGCGAGCAGCTTCTGCAGACCTCCGAAGTGCTCCACGAGCCGGTCGATGATCGCGCCGGGCAGGCGCGGCACCTTGGCCAGCAGCCGGAAGCCGCGCGGCGACACCGCGCTGTCGAGGTTCTCGGGGGAGCCGGTGTAGCCGAGGGCGCGGGCGACCGTGGGCATCTCCAGCAGCTCGGCGTGGGAGAGGGCGTCCAGCTCGTACAGGGCCTCGTCGACCGTGCGGGAGCGCTTGGCGGTGGGTGCCGGGACGTAGTCACGGACGACCAGTTCGCGTTCCGGCTCCACGCCCGCGATCAACTCGTCGAGCTGAAGGGCGAGCAGCCGCCCGTCGGTGCCCAGCTCGACCACGTACTCGGCGATTTCGGTGGCGATGCGACGCACCATCTCCAGGCGCTGCGCGACGGCGGAGACGTCCCGGACCGTCACCAGGTCCTCGATCTCCAGCGCCGACAGCGTGCCCGCGACCTCGTCCAGGCGGAGCTTGTACCGCTCCAGCGTGGCCAGGGCCTGGTTGGCGCGGGACAGGATCGCCGCGGAGTCCTCCAGGACGCGGCGCTGACCGTCCACGTACAGGGCGATCAGCCGCATCGACTGCGAGACCGAGACGACCGGGAAACCGACCTGCTTGCTGACCCGGTCCGCCGTGCGGTGCCGGGTGCCCGTCTCCTCCGTGGGGATCGTCGCGTCGGGCACGAACTGCACGCCCGCCCGCAGGATCTTCGACAGGTCGGAGGAGACCACGATGCCGCCGTCGAGCTTGCACAGCTCCCGCAGACGCGTGGCCGTGAACTCGACGTCCAGGACGAAACCGCCCGTGCACATCGTCTCGACGGACTTGTCGGAACCGAGCACGATCAGACCGCCGGTGTTGCCGCGCAGCACTCGCTCGAGGCCGTCGCGCAGGGACGTGCCGGGAGCCACGGCGCTCAGCGCGGCACGCATCAGGCCGTCGGCACGGGAACTTCCGCCGGACTTTCCGGGAGCTGCCGCCCGGTCGTTGGCTGCCACTGCACTCCTCCGGTCGCAGGATCTGAGGCGCTCCCGTTTCGCGCACTCGGTTCGTACGGACGGGCGAGACCAGGGCAAAGTCTACCGGCGGTCCTCCGCGTCCCGTGGGGCCTCTCGGCGACGGGAGCGGGGAAGGACCCGCAGCGCGTCCCCTATGTCGGCGACTTCCAGCACCTTCATCCCGGCCGGGACCTTGCCCGGATCGCCCGGTACGAGCGCGTGCGTGAAGCCCAGCCGGTGCGCCTCGGCGAGCCTGCGCTGCACGCCCGTGACCCGTCTGACCTCGCCCGCGAGGCCGACCTCGCCGATGGCGACGAGGTTCTTCGGCAGCGGGGTGTCACTGGCGGCCGACGCCAGGGCGAGGGCGACGGCGAGGTCCGCGGCGGGCTCCGACAGCTTCACACCGCCGACCGTCGCGGAGTAGATGTCCCGCTTGCCGAGCGCGCTGATCCGGCCGCGCTGCTCCAGCACCGCGAGCATCATCGACACGCGTGAGGTCTCGAGGCCCGACGTGGTCCGCCGCGGGGAGGGGATCTGCGAGTCGACGGTCAGGGCCTGCACCTCCGCGACCAGCGGGCGGCGGCCCTCCAGGGTCACCGTCAGACAGGTGCCGGGCACCGGTTCGGCGCGACGGGTGAGGAAGAGCCCGCTCGGGTCGGCGAGTCCGGTGATGCCCTCGTCGTGCAGTTCGAAGCAGCCGACCTCGTCCGTGGCCCCGTACCGGTTCTTCACGCCCCGCACCAGGCGGAGCCGGGCGTGCCGGTCGCCCTCGAAGCTGAGCACCACGTCCACCAGGTGCTCCAGCAGCCGGGGCCCGGCGATGGCCCCGTCCTTGGTGACATGGCCCACCAGCAGCGTGGACATGCCGCGTTCCTTGGAGGCGCGGATGAGGGCGCCGGCCACCTCCCGCACCTGGGCCATGCCGCCGGGCGCCCCGTCGATCTCCGGGGAGGCGACCGTCTGCACCGAGTCGAGGATCAGCAGGGACGGCTTGACCGCGTCCAAGTGCCCGAGCACCGCCGCGAGATCGGTCTCGGCGGCGAGGTACAGATGGTCGTCGAGGGCGCCGATCCGGTCGGCCCGCAGCCGCACCTGGCTCGCCGACTCCTCACCCGTCACATAGAGGGTGCGATGCTCGTCACTGGCCGACTTGGCCGCCACGTCCAGCAGCAGCGTGGACTTGCCCACACCGGGCTCGCCCGCCAGCAGCACCACCGCGCCCGGCACCAGCCCGCCGCCGAGCACCCGGTCCAGCTCGGGCACCCCGGTCGACCGCGCGGTGGCCTGCCGCCCGTCGACCTGTCCGATGGGCAGCGCAGAGCTGGTGACCCGCCCCGGCGCCGTCGTACGGACCGCGGGCGCCCCGTACTCCTCGACCGTCCCCCACGCCTGGCACTCGGGGCAGCGGCCGAGCCACTTGGCCGTCTGCCAGCCGCACTCGGTGCAGCGGTAGGACGGGCGGTCCTTGGTGGTCTTGGTACGGGCAGCCATGGACGAAACCGTAACCGCAGGCACTGACAACGCGGGCCCCGACCGGCATCGTGACCCGCGGCGGACGACCGCGGAATCCTGAATTCCTGTCCCCTTATGAGGGATCGTTTCACCCGTACGGATTAAATGTGCTCAAGGCGCCGGAATGGTTCATCCACAGCCGCCTACGGTCGCACGGGTGATGAGCAGCAGTCCGGAGACATCGACCCGCACCACCGGCGCACATCGAGCGCACCGGGAGGCTCGCGATCGTGCTGCGGCGCGCACGCTGGCGCAGCAGCCGCCCGCGCGCTACGACCCCTACCTGGACGGCCTGTTCACCTACTGCCTGTCCGTGCTGTGCGACCACGACGCCGCGACCGCCGCGCTGGGCGACGTCCTCGCGCTCGCCGAGCGGCGCGGGCAGCGGATGCCGGACGCGGCGGACGACCGCAGGGCCTGGCTGTACGCGCTGGCCCGCTGGGCGTGCCTGCGCAAGCTGGCCGAGGCCAAGCAGAAACGTCAGGCCACGCACGCGGCGGGCCGCACGGCGCCCGGGAAACAACCCGCGAAACAGCCCGCCGACGTGCCCGTGTCCGAGGAGGCCCAGGAGGAGCGGCGCCGCGAACTCGCCCTGCTGGCCTGGCCGGAGGCCGCCGGGACCAGCCCGGAGCAGCGCGAGGCGCTCGAACTCGCCGTGCGCCACCACCTCGCCGCCCACGAGGTCGCCGCCGTCCTCGGCATGAGCCTCGCCGCCGCCCGCGAACTGCTGGCGTCCGCCGCCTGCGAGGTCGAGCGCACCCGCGCCGCCCTCGCCGTCGTCGAGGCCGGCGGCTGTCCCGGCGTCGACCGGCTCACCGGCGACCGGCAGCTGGTGCTCAGCAGCGCCCTGCGACGCGAGCTGGTGCGGCACGTCGACGACTGCCCGCGCTGCCGCCGCACCGCGGAGCGCGCGGCCTCGGGACACTGGCCCGGCGCCACCATCACCCCTGCCGAGCTGCCAGTACTGGAGGCACCCCGCGCGGCCCTGCACGTCGCCCTGGCCCATCACCCACGCGCGCGGGGCACCGCCGTGCCCCGCTTCGACCGGCGGGGCTTTCCCATGGACCCCAAGGACCGCGCCGCCCGCCGGGACCGCATCCGCGCGCGTGCCGTCACCACGACCGTCGTCGCCACCGTGGTCGCCGCCCCCGTGCTGGCCCTGTGGGCCGCCTACCGGGGCACCCCGGTCGGGGAGGGTCAGGACGGCCCCGCCGCCACCGCGCGCGAGGCACACATGTTCGACGGTCTCGACGGCGCCCCGGCCGGCGGCTACGAGAACGCCGGCAACGCCAGCGTCCCCGGCAAGCGCCTCGCCAAGGACGGCTCCTCCGACGTGTCCGTGGAGGTGATCAGCTCCCCCCGGGCCGGGCACAAGGGAGCGGGACACCTCGCGGTCACGGCCGCCACCCGCGGCGACACCACGCTCATCAGGCTCACCGCGTCGGGCCCCTCCCCGGTCCGCTGGTCGGCCGCCACCTCGGCCGACTGGCTCTACCTCAGCCGGTCCTCGGGAACCCTCCGGCCCGGCGAGTCGCTCACGGTCAGGGTGTACGTCGACCAGCTGCGGGAGCCCGCCGGCCACTGGGCCGCCCGGGTCAGGATCGCCCCGGCGGGCGCCGTCGTCTCGATCGAGGGCTACGGCACCGCCCCCACCGGCCCCTCGAGACCGGCGGACCCGCCTCCCACCACGGGCCCGGACCCGGCCCCCACGACCCCGGCTCCCACGGACCCGGCACCGACCGACCCGCCCCCGCCGACCGACCCGACCCCGCCACCGACCACCCCGTCGTCCCCACCGGACAACCCCGGCAGCCCTACGCCCCCACCGACCGCCGACGACACCCAGACCCCTCCGACCGGGCCCTAGGGGGTGCCTTGTGGATCACGCCGGGGTCGCGGGGTCTGGCACGCACTCCCCCGCTCTCGACTTCGCTCGAGCGGGCGGGGCCCCCACCGGCGTTGTCGTCGGTCCTCGACTCCCCCACGCTCGAACGAGCTCGCGCGGGGGCACCCCCATCGCCCCCGCTCGGGTCGGCTGGAAGGCGCCGTCGGTCTCAACCGGCCTGTTCCACAAGACACCCCCTGGATGTCCCGCGACAGCATGCCCCGCTCCGGAACGCTCAGACCGGATCCGCCGGGTGCGGCGCCACCAGCGGCAGCTGGGAGGCCAGGCGCTGCTCGCACAGCTCCACCAGGCGGTCGTAACCGGCCTTGCCCATCAGCTCGGTCAGTTCGGCCCGGTAGGAGACGTAGACCGGCTCGCCCGCCCCATGGGCGGAGGTCGCCGACGTGCACCACCAGTGCAGGTCGTGGCCGCCCGGACCCCAGCCGCGGCGGTCGTACTCGCCGATGGACACCTGCAGCACGCGCGTGTCGTCGGGCCGGTCGATCCAGTCGTAGGTCCGCCGGATCGGGAGCTGCCAGCACACGTCGGGCTTGGTCTCCAGCGGCTCGCGGCCCTCGCGCAGCGCCAGGATGTGCAGCGAGCAGCCCATGCCGCCCGCGAAGCCGGGCCGGTTCTGGAAGATGCAGGAGCCCTGGAAGGGGCGGGTCTGCCGGGAACCGTCCTCGTCCTCGGAGATCCAGCCGCCCGCCAGACCCTCGTCGTGGTGCTGCCAGATGTCCGGGGTGAGCCTCGCCACATGCTCGGCGACCCGCTTCTCGTCGTCCTCGTCGGAGAAGTGGGCACCCAGCGTGCAGCACCCGTCGTCCGCGCGGCCCGCCTGGATGCCCTGGCAGCCGCTGCCGAAGATGCAGTTCCACCGGGAGGTCAGCCATGTCAGATCGCACCGGAAGACCTGCTCGTCGTCCGCCGGATCCGGGAACTCCACCCACGCGCGCGCGAAGTCGAGCCCCTTCTCGTCGCTCGCCCTGGAGCTCACCATGGGGGCCTTTCCGGACTTGGGCGCCTTCACCTGCGAAGAATCCGCAGAATCCTTCTGACCCTTGGAGGATTTGTCGGTCTTCGCCTTTTTCGTCTTTGGCACCCGTCCAGGGTAAGCGGCAAGCGGCCGCTCCGGGACCTGAGAACAGCCCCGCGGTGGGTAGCGTTCCGTACATGAGACTCGGTGTCCTGGACGTGGGTTCGAACACGGTGCATCTGCTGGTGGTTGACGCACACCCCGGCGCGCGCCCCCTGCCCGCGCATTCGCACAAGGCCGAGCTGCGGCTCGCCCAGCTCCTCGACGGCAGCGGCGCCATCGGCGCCGAGGGCGTCGACAAACTGATCGGCGTCGTCCGGGACGCGCTACAGGCCGCGGAGGACAAGGGCGTCGAGGACCTGCTGCCGTTCGCCACCTCCGCCGTCCGTGAGGCGAGCAACGCCGACGAGGTGCTGGCCCGGGTCCGGGACGCCACCGGCGTCGAGCTCCAGGTCCTCTCCGGCGCCGAGGAGGCCCGCCTCACCTTCCTCGCCGCCCGCCGCTGGTTCGGCTGGTCGGCCGGGAAGCTCCTGGTCCTGGACATCGGCGGCGGCTCCCTGGAGATCGCCTACGGCATCGACGAGGAGCCGGACGCCGCCGTCTCCCTCCCGCTCGGCGCGGGCCGGCTCACCGCCGGCCGGCTGCCCGGCGACCCGCCCAGCCCCGAGGCGATCAGGACACTGCGCCGCCATGTGCGCACCGAGATCGCCCGCACGGTCGGTGAGTTCACCCGCTTCGGCGCCCCCGACCACGTGGTCGCCACCTCCAAGACCTTCAAGCAGCTGGCCCGCATAGCCGGCGCGGCCCGCTCCGCGGAGGGCCTGTACGTCCAGCGCGAGCTCAAGCGCGAGTCCCTGCAGGCCTGGGTGCCCCGCCTGGCCTGCATGACCACCGCCGAGCGCGCCGAACTCCCCGGCGTCTCCGACGGCCGTGCCGGCCAGCTCGTCGCCGGCGCCCTGGTGGCCGAGGCCGCGATGGACCTGTTCGGCGTGGAGAACCTGGAGATCTGCCCGTGGGCGCTCAGGGAGGGCGTGATCCTGCGGCGGCTCGATCACATGGGGTCGGTTCACATGGAGTCGGTGTAGCGACCCGGAAGACCCGATAGACCCGATAGAGGAGGAGCGGGACCGGTGCCCGTGTCAGGTCACGGCACCGTCCGCACCGCCCCGTGGGAAACCCCACAACGGCTCATGGGCACCCCGCACTCCGGCGACCGCACACCGTAACCTGTCCCTCATGGCAGATCCCGTCCGCATCCCAGATGCGAAGGTCGCCCTGTCCACGGCCTCGGTGTACCCGGAGTCCACGGCGACGGCCTTCGAGATGGCCGCGCGCCTCGGTTACGACGGCGTCGAGGTCATGGTGTGGACCGACCCGGTCAGCCAGGACATCGAGGCACTGCGCCGGCTGTCCGACTACCACGGGATACCGATCCTGGCCGTGCACGCGCCCTGTCTGCTGATCACCCAGCGCGTGTGGTCCACCGATCCCTGGACCAAGCTGCAGCGCGCCCGGGCGGCCGCCGAGAAGCTCGGCGCCGACACCGTGGTCGTGCACCCGCCGTTCCGCTGGCAGCGGCAGTACGCCCGGGACTTCGTCACCGGGATCTGGCGCATGGCGAACGAGACGGACGTACGGTTCGCGGTGGAGAACATGTACCCCTGGCGCTACCGCGACCGCGAGATGCTCGCCTACGCCCCCGACTGGGACGTCACCCGGGACGACTACCGGCACTTCACGATCGACCTCAGCCACGCCGCGACCGCCCGCACGGACGCCCTCGACATGCTCGACCGGATGGGCGACCGCCTCGGCCACGTCCACCTCGCCGACGGCAGGGGCTCCGCGAAGGACGAGCACCTGGTCCCCGGCCGCGGCACCCAGCCCTGCGCCGAGGTGCTGGAGCGCCTCGCGCTGACCGGCTTCGACGGTCACGTCGTCATCGAGGTGAACACCCGCCGGGCGATGTCCGGCGCCGAACGCGAGGCCGACCTCGCGGAGGCCCTGGCCTTCACCCGTCTGCACCTGGCGTCCGCGCTGAAGGTGCCCCGGCGGTGACCGAGGCGACCGGCGCCCGCCGCCGCGGCCGCCCCCCGCGCACCGAGTCGGCGGACACCCGCGACCGCATCCTGGCCGCGGCCCGCGAGGAGTTCTCCGCGCGCGGCTACGAGAAGACCTCGGTACGCGGCATCGCCAAGGCCGCCGGTGTCGACTCGGCGCTGGTCCACCACTACTTCGGCACCAAGGAGCAGGTCTTCGAGGCGGCCATCGAGGTCGCCTTCGCGCCCGCCCTGAACGCCCCCGACGCGGTGGCCGCCGGCCCGGCGGACGAGGTGGGGGAGCGGTTCACCCGCTTCGTCTTCGGCGTCTGGGAGAACCCCACGACCCGGACCCCCCTGCTCGCGATCCTCCGGTCCGCCGTGACCAACGAGACCGCCGCCGCCGTCTTCCGCCGGCTCGTCGCCGCTCAACTCCTGCGCCGGGTCGCCGCCCAGCTCGCCCGGCCGGACGCCGAGCTGCGGGCCGAGCTGGCGGCCGCGCAGGTGGTGGGCACGGCGATGCTGCGCTACGTGATCAAGCTGGAGCCGCTGGCCTCGGCGGACCTGGAGCAGATCATCGCGCGGGTGGCGCCGGTGGTGCAGGGCCACCTGACCGATCCCTGAGCCAGGCCCGTATACCGCGTCCGTGGAACAAGCGTCCCGCATTCCGGACACTCGAGTCCATCCCTTGGAGGGGCGGCGTAGGCTCGTAGAGTCAGAACTCTCTGGCAGGGGTCCGGCAGACGTCTCTGCCGGACGGTCTTCGAAGGAGCGAGCGACGATGCCCGAGCTGAGGTCCCGCACAGTCACCCACGGCCGCAACATGGCGGGCGCCCGCGCCCTTATGCGCGCCTCCGGTGTACCAGGTGCGGACATCGGCCGGAAGCCCATCATCGCGGTGGCCAACTCCTTCACCGAGTTCGTGCCGGGCCACACGCACCTGCAGCCGGTCGGCCGGATCGTCAGCGAGGCGATCGTCGAGGCCGGCGGCATCCCGCGCGAGTTCAACACCATCGCCGTCGACGACGGCATCGCGATGGGCCACGGCGGCATGCTCTACTCCCTGCCCTCCCGCGACCTGATCGCGGACAGCGTGGAGTACATGGTCGAGGCGCACTGCGCCGACGCCCTGGTCTGCATCTCCAACTGCGACAAGATCACCCCGGGCATGCTGCTGGCCGCCCTGCGGCTGAACATCCCGACGGTCTTCGTCTCCGGCGGCCCGATGGAGTCAGGCCGGGCCACGCTCGTCGACGGCACGGTCCGCACGCTCGACCTGGTCGACGCGATCTCCGACGCCGTCAACGACAAGATCTCGGACGAGGACATCCTCCGTATCGAGGAGAACGCCTGCCCGACCTGCGGCTCCTGTTCCGGCATGTTCACCGCCAACTCGATGAACTGCCTCACCGAGGCGATCGGCCTCTCCCTCCCCGGCAACGGCTCGGTCCTCGCCACCCACACGGCCCGCAAGCAGCTCTACGTCGACGCGGCCCGCACGGTCATGGACCTCACCCGCCGCTACTACGAGCAGGACGACGAGTCGGCACTGCCGCTCAACATCGCCACCTTCCAGGCCTTCGAGAACGCCATGGCCCTGGACATCGCGATGGGCGGCTCCACCAACACGATCCTGCACCTGCTGGCCGCCGCCCAGGAGGCGGGCGTCCCCTTCGGCCTGGAGCAGATCGACGCCGTCTCCCGCCGCGTCCCCTGCCTGGCGAAGGTCGCCCCGAACGTCGCGAAGAACCGTACGTACTACATGGAGGACGTGCACCGTGCCGGCGGCATCCCCGCCCTCCTCGGCGAACTGCACCGCGCGGGCCTGCTCAACGAGGACGTGCACGCCGTGCACAGCCCGTCCCTGGCGGACTGGCTGAAGACCTGGGACGTGCGCGGCGGCTCCCCGTCCCCCGAGGCGGTGGAACTGTGGCACGCGGCACCCGGCTGCAAGCGCTCCGCCGAGGCCTTCTCCCAGTCCGAGCGCTGGGAGGCCCTCGACGACGACGCGGCGGAGGGCTGCATCCGCTCGGTCGAGCACGCGTACTCCAAGGACGGCGGCCTCGCGGTCCTCAAGGGCAACCTGGCGGTCGACGGCTGCGTGGTGAAGACGGCCGGCGTCGACGAGTCGATCTGGACCTTCGAGGGTCCGGCGGTCGTCTGCGAGTCCCAGGAGGAGGCCGTCCAGCGGATCCTCACCCAGGAGGTCAAGGACGGCGACGTCGTCGTCATCCGCTACGAGGGTCCCAAGGGCGGCCCCGGCATGCAGGAGATGCTCTACCCGACCTCGTACCTGAAGGGCCGCGGCCTGGGCAAGACCTGCGCCCTGATCACCGACGGCCGCTTCTCCGGCGGCACCTCGGGCCTCTCCATCGGCCACGCCTCCCCGGAGGCCGCTTCCGGCGGCACCATCGCCCTCGTCGAGGACGGTGACCGCATCCGCATCGACATCCCGAACCGCACCATCGAGCTCCTCGTCGACGAGGCGGAACTCGCCCGCCGCGAGCAGGCCCTGAACGGTGCCTACGCCCCGAAGAACCGCGACCGCAAGGTCTCGGCCGCGCTGCGGGCGTACGCGGCGATGGCGACCAGCGCGGACAAGGGCGCGGTGCGGGACGTGACCAGGCTGGGCTGAGCGCCCGGACACCACGGTGTCAGGGACAGGGGCCGCCTCCGACGGGGGCGGCCCCTTCGTGTCACCAGGCCGCCGGACGGTGTCCGTCGACGGCGAAGACGGTCCCGTCGGGGGCGGAGGCGTAGACGTGGCCGTCGACGACCACGGGCTCGGACAGCGTGGCGGAGACCCGGTCCGCGTGCGCGCCGAGCCGGGTCGGCGTCTGCCCGAGGAGCCTGCCGTGCCGGGCGTCGACGGCGAGCAGCCGCCCGTCGGGGATGCCGACGTACACATGGCCGCCGTCGACGACCGGTGCCGAGCCGCGGCTCACCGAGGTCTGCAGCTCCCACAGCTGCCGGCGCGCGCCCGTGTCCACGGCCGACAGGGAGCCCCCGGTGGCCATCAGGTAGACCACGTCCCCGCGTACCGTGGCGTGGACGTCCTCGCCCGCGGTGGGCAGCGGCACACGCCGCGTCGCCCCGGACCCCGGGGTGTAGCGGACCACCGCCCGCGCCGTTCCGTAGGCCGGGTCGACGGAGAGGAAGTAGAGGGACCCGCCACTGCTGCCGACGGGCTCCAGTGATCCCTCGAACCGCCTCTCCCACCGCACGTCACCCGTGTCCGGGTCCACCGCCGTGACCTGTGTGCCCGACCCGTCGTCGGAGGTGCTCGCCGTGTACGCCAGCCGGTCCCCGGCGAACCACTGGAACAGCGGCATCGTCTGCCCCGGCACCCGGCGGTGCCATTTCGTCCGGCCCGAGGCGCCGTCCACGCCGGTGACCGTCCCGTCGGTCCCGGTGAGCAGGAGGGTGTCACCGGCGTACCGCAGTCCTCCGCCGGGCGTGGGGAGGTCCTGCTGCCGGCGGACCTTGCCGGACGCGGGGTCGAGCGCCTGCACGTGCCGACCCCCGTCCGTCACGATCTGCACGAGCCCACCCGACAGCACGGGCGGCCCGCCCCCGGGGGCCGTGGTGGCCGAGTGCCGCCAGAGCACGCTCCCGTCGGACGGAGAGAGGGCGTAGACCCGACCCGACTGCGCGCAGACCAACGCGTCGGCGATGGACGAGCACTGTGCCGTCCCGGCGCCGGCGGACCCCGGCTCGGCCTTCCACGGCTCGAACCTGTCGGCGGGCGCACCGGCCGACACGGTCTGCGAGCCGCCCCCGGCCGACTGGGGAGCGGGATCGTCGATCAACCGTACCGAGGCGACCGCACCGCCGACCACGAGAGCCAGCACCCCTGCCGCGACACCCCACCACCGGCCCCGGCGCCCCTTGCGGAGCCCTCCGGGCGCCACGGACCCGGGCTCGGCGCCCCCGGGCTCGGCGGCCTCAGGTACGGCGGCCCCGGGCCCGGTCGCCGCGGACTCCGAGACCTCGGGCTCCCCGCCCGTCTCCCCGCGGGTCCATGCCGCGTCCGCGGGCGTGTCGGCCGTGCGCTGCGCCGGTATGAAGGTCTGCGTGTCGTACGAGGCCGCCACCGACCGCAGTTCCCGCATCAGTTCGTCGGGCGTGGGTCGCAGCTCCGGCTCCTTGGCGAGGCAACGCCGCACCAGCGGCGCCAGGTTCTCCGGTACGCCGGTCAGGTCCGGCTCGTCGTGCACGACCTGGTACGCCACGACATAGGGACTGTCGGAGTCGAACGGCCCCCGCCCCGTCGCCGCGTGCACCATGACCGATCCCAGGGCGAAGACGTCGGCGGCCGGACCGACCTCCCGCGGGCGCCGGAACTGCTCCGGCGCCATGAACGGCGGAGTGCCTATCAACTTCCCGGTCTCGGTCCGCAGTTCGCTGTCCTTCGGCCGGGAGATGCCGAAGTCGATGACCTTCGGGCCGTCATCGGCGAGCAGCACGTTGCTCGGTTTCATGTCGCGGTGCACGACCCCCACCCGGTGGATGTCGCGCAGCGCCTCGGCCAGCCCGGCCATCAGCCGGCGCAACCGGTCCGGGGCCATGGCCCCGTGCTCCTTCACATGCTCGGCCAGGGTCTGTCCCGGGATGAACAGCGTTGCCATCCAGGGTCGTTCGGCCTCCGGATCGGCGTCCACGACCGGCGCGGTGAACGCGCCGCTCACCCGCCGGGCGGCGGCCACCTCCTGCCGGAACCGGCCACGGAACTCCGGATCCCTGGCGAACTGCGCGTGTACGACCTTCACCGCGACCTTCATGCCGGAGGTGCTGCGGGCCAGGTGCACCACGCCCATCCCGCCCGCGCCCAGGCGCGACTCCAGGAGGTAGTGACCGGCGTACTCGGGAAGTTCCGCTTCCGCGCCCGCTCCGGCGTTCCGCTGTGGCGCCATGGGACCACCCCCGTGCTCTTCGTCGGCGCGCGCGACGCACGGAGCCTAGTCGATGACTCGTGCGAGACAGAGGCGGCTTGCTAGCGTTCCCGTGCGATTCACGTACAGATGTTTCGTCTGGTGATTCAGGGGAATCAACGGGGCCCCATGGCAGTCATGGGGTCGAACGGGGGGAATGCGCATGTCTGTTGTCGGCATAGGCGAAGTCGAGGGCGTCGGGGGCGTCGAGGGCGTCGAGGGCGGGGACGGGTCCCAGACGGCCACGGCCACGGCCACCGAGGCCTCCGCCGTGCACTACTACTCGGTCGCCCCGGGCGTCCAGCTCCACGTCCGCAGCGGCCCCGGCACCAACTACAGCCTCGTCCGCACCCTGGCCGAGGGCGCCAAGGTGCCGATCTACTGCCAGACGCCGGGCCAGACCGTCACCGGTCCGTACGGCACCAGCAAGATCTGGGACAACATCGGCGACGGTCAGTACGTGTCCGACGCGTACGTCCACACCGGCGTCAACGGCTACGTCACGTCCCGCTGCTCCTGACCCGCCACGGAGCCCGCCCCGCCGTCCGGAGATAATCGTCCGGTGAGCGACGAGACCGGCACCCCGGACACCCCGGCGGGCTCCCCGGACGGCACCCCGGGTGGCGGCCCCCGCCCCGAGCCCCTGCGTTTCTTCGGGACGACCTGGGTGGACCACGACAACGGCTACGCGGCCCGCCGCGCGGCCGTCGCCGTCGGCTCGCTCGCGGCGGCCGTCGCCTCCTGTCTCGTCCTGCGCTTCGCCTACCAGGGCCTGCAGATCGCGGGCAGCGGCGCCTTCGTCACCGTCCTGGTCATCGCGATGTTCGCGATCTGCAGCGCGCTGGCCTTCGGCAACGCCTGGGCCGGCTTCGACAAGCGCCACGACCCGGCCCGCCAGGCCTCCCTGCGCGGCCTGCTGGCCATCGGCTTCGTCGGCTCGCTCGCCGCCTACTTCTTCCGCTCCCTCATCGAGGCCCCCGGCGAGAAACTGCACCGCGCCGAGTACGAAGAGGCCCGCACCCAGTACGCGCGCCGCTCCGCGCGCCGCACGGGGAACCCGTCCAAGAAGCGCCGCCGCCAGGGGTGACGGGGGCGCCGTCAGCGGTACCGGTGCATGATCCGGTCCGCCCGCTCCGGCCGCACACCCGCGCGTCGTAAGGATCAAGAAAAGAAGGCGCCCGTATCCGCGGTCCCGGCCAGCATGGCCGTATGACCACGATTCCGTCGGCGTCGCCGCCCCCCTCCCGCGCCCACTCCTTCAACAGCGCCGCCGCCCAGTACGCCGCGAACCGCCCCTCCTACCCGCCCGCCCTCTTCGACGCCGTCGAGGAACTCGCCGGCCGCCCCCTGTCCGGTGCCCGCGTCGTGGACGTCGGCGCCGGCACCGGCATAGCCACCGCGCTCCTGCGCGCCCGCGGCGCCGACGTGATCGCCGTCGAACCCGGCGCCGGCATGGCGGCCCAGTTCCGCCGCGTCCTCCCCGACGTCCCCCTGGTCCGCGGCAACGGCGACGCCCTCCCGCTGGCCGACGCCTGCGCCGACTTCCTCACCTACGCCCAGGCATGGCACTGGACCGACCCGGCCCGCTCGGTCCCGGAGGCGCTGCGCGTGCTGCGTCCCGGCGGCGCCCTCGCGCTGTGGTGGAACAAGAGCGCCGCCGGTGTCCCGTGGATCGACGCGCAGAACGACCGTCTGGAGCGCCACTTCGACGTCGACCGCCGCAGGGAGGTGGCCGACAGTTCACGGTCCGCCCTCGCCGACCCCAGCGGCCGACTGGACTTCGCCGACCGCACGGTCCGCTGGAGCCGCCGCGTCTCCGTCGACACCCATCTCGCCAACCTCGGCAGCCAGTCGATCTTCCTGGTCCAGGATCCGGCGACCAGTGACGCCCTTCTCGCCGAGGAGCGCGCCCACCTCCTCACCGCCTTCCCCGACGGCACGGTGGAGGAGGTCTACGACGTGGAGCTGCTCGTGGCCTTCGCTTGACGGCACCCAGCCCCGGGAGGATTATTCATCACATGATGAATTATGCCGCCGACCCTCCCGGGGCACCGGCCGTCCAGGCCGCGGGCCTCACCGTCGTCCGAGGCCCCCGCACCGTCCTGCACGCCCTCGACTTCACCGTCCCCCGCGGCCAGATCACCGGCCTGCTGGGACCCTCCGGATGCGGCAAGTCGACCCTCATGCGAGCCGTCGTCGGCACCCAGACCAAGGTCACCGGCACCCTCCAGGTCCTCGGCCGCCCCGCCGGCCACCCCACCCTCCGCACCCGCGTCGGCTATGTCACCCAGGCCCCCTCCGTCTACGACGACCTCACCGTCCGCCAGAACCTCGACTACTTCGCCGCGATCCTCGACCCCGGCCTCCCCCACGCTCGAACACGCTCGCGCGGGGGCACCCCCACCGCAGCCGAACGCCGCCACGAAGCCGTCACCCGGGCCATCGCCGACGTAGACCTCACCACCCACGCCGACACACTCGCCGGCAACCTCTCCGGCGGCCAGCGCGGCCGCGTCTCCCTCGCCGTCGCCCTCCTCGGCACCCCCGAACTCCTGGTCCTCGACGAGCCCACCGTCGGCCTCGACCCGGTCCTGCGCCGCGACCTGTGGAACCTCTTCCACGAACTCGCCACCACCCGCGGCGCCACCCTCCTCGTCTCCTCCCACGTCATGGACGAGGCCGAGCGCTGCCACCGCCTCCTCCTCATGCGCGAGGGCGAGATCCTCGCCGACGGCACCCCCGACGCCCTCCGCTCCCGCACCGGCGCCGACACCGTCGAGGCGGCCTTCCTGCACCTGGTGGACGAGGCGGCCGCCGCGGCACACCCGAAGGAGACGGCACGATGACAAGCAGGGCACTCGCCACCGCAGGCCGAGTCCTGCGCCAGCTCCGCCACGACCCGCGCACGATCGCTCTGCTGCTGCTGATCCCCTGCCTGATGCTGCTCCTGCTGCGCTACGTCTTCGACGGCAGCCCGCGCACCTTCGACAACATCGGCGCCTCACTCCTCGGCATCTTCCCGTTGATCACGATGTTCCTGGTCACCTCCATCGCCACCCTGCGCGAACGCACCTCCGGCACCCTCGAACGCCTCCTCGCCATGCCCCTCGGCAAGGGCGACCTCATCGCCGGCTACGCGCTCGCCTTCGGTGCCCTGGCGATCATCCCGTCGGCACTGGCGACGGGCCTGGCGCTCTGGGTCCTGGGCCTCGACGTCACGGGCAGCCCCTGGCTGCTCCTCCTCGTCGCCCTCCTGGACGCCCTCCTCGGCACAGCCCTCGGCCTCTTCGTCTCCGCCTTCGCGGCCTCCGAATTCCAGGCGGTCCAGTTCATGCCCGCCGTGATCTTTCCCCAACTCCTCCTCTGCGGCCTCTTCACCCCCCGCCCCGCCATGCACCCCGCCCTGGAAGCCATCTCCGACGCCCTCCCCATGTCCTACGCGGTCGACGGCATGAACGAGGTCCTCCACCACACGGACATGACGACGACATTCGTACGAGACGTCCTGATCGTGGCGGGCTGCGCGCTCCTGGTACTGACCCTGGGAGCGGCGACGCTGCGCCGTCGAACGGCGTGAAGACCGGGTACCACTCAGCCCCGTCCGGCATCACTCAGACCCGTCCGGCATTACTCAGCCCCGTTCAGCATTACTCAGCCCGTCCGGCGTTTGAGGACGAGGCCGTTCAGGCCGACGGGGTCCGGGGCGGAGCCCCGGCGGGGTGCAGGGGCGGAGCCCCGCGGGGGTCCAGGGGGCGCAGCCCCCGGCGGGGTCGAAGGGGCGGAGCCCCTGGAGACGGGAATGGGTGAGGGCGGCGGGGGCGAGAACATCCCGCCCACCGGACACCCGCCACCTCCCCGCACCCCCGGTGCCAAAATGACCCCATGCCCCAGAAAGTCGCAGTCCTCGGCACCGGCAAGATCGGCGAAGCCCTCCTCAGCGGAATGATCCGAGCCGGCTGGGCCCCCGCCGACCTCCTGGTCACCGCCCGCCGCCGCGAACGCGCCGAGGAACTCCGCACCCGCCACGGAGTCACCCCGGTCACCAACGCCGAGGCCGCCAAGACCGCCGACACCCTCATCCTCACGGTCAAGCCGCAGGACATGGGCACGCTCCTCGACGAGCTCGCCCCCCACGTTCCCACCGACCGCCTGATCATCAGCGGCGCCGCCGGCATCCCCACCTCCTTCTTCGAGGAACGCCTCGCCCCCGGCACCCCGGTCGTCCGCGTCATGACGAACACCCCCGCCCTCGTCGACGAGGCCATGTCCGTCATCTCCGCCGGCACCCACGCCACCGCCGGACACCTCACCCACACCGAGGAGATCTTCGGCGCCGTCGGCAAGACCCTCCGCGTCCCCGAGTCCCAGCAGGACGCCTGCACCGCCCTGTCCGGCTCCGGCCCCGCCTACTTCTTCTACCTGGTCGAAGCCATGACCGACGCCGGCATCCTGCTCGGCCTGCCCCGCGACAAGGCCCACGACCTGATCGTCCAGTCCGCCATCGGCGCGGCCACCATGCTCCGAGACAGCGGCGAACACCCGGTCAAGCTCCGCGAGAACGTCACGTCCCCCGCGGGCACCACGATCAACGCCATCCGCGAACTGGAGAACCACGGCGTACGGGCCGCCCTCATCGCCGCCCTCGAAGCGGCCCGCGACCGCAGCCGCGAACTGGCCTCCGGCAAGAAGGACTGAACTCCCGGCGGGCGGCGCTCAGCCCGCCGCCTCCACCACCTCCCGCGTCGTGACCACCCGCGCGAACCCGCCCCCGTGCAACGACACCGCCGACGCCTGCGCCACCTCGTCCGCACCGCGCCGCCAGCCGAACGGCCCCACCACATCGAAGGTGTACGTCGCGTCGTACGGCACCACCACGTCGTACCCGAGGTTCCCGCCCATCCGGGCCGTCGTCTCCACGCACATGTTCGTCTGGATCCCGGCCACCACGACCTGCGAGATCCCCTCCGCCGTCAACCAGGCGCCCAGATCCGGCGTCCCGAGGAAGGCGGAGTTCACGGTCTTCGTCACGAACAGTTCGGACCCCGCCCCCTTCCCGCGCCGCTCCTGCACGTACTCCTTGAGGTCGTTCCCCTCGTATCCCAGCCGCAGCGGCGACCGAGGCTTCGACGAGTCATGCCGTACGAAGACGACCGGCCGCCCCGTCGACTGCCATACGTCGATCAACGCCGCGATGTTGTCATCGGCCCCCAAGTTGTTCCGCGGCCCCCAGAAATCGGCCTCCTCGAAGCCCTTCTGCACGTCCACGACGACCAGTGCTGCGTTCTCCGTGATCTCCATGCCCACGATCCTCGCGCTCCGGCCCGCCGCACCCCAGAGGCGCAAAAGTCAGCGATCGATGGTTTACTGCCATCCATGCGCCCCCTGGCCCGAGCCCGAGCCCACCGCATCGCCGTCGTCGCCTTCCCCGGCATCCGCGCCTTCGACGTCTCCGTCATCACCGAGGTCTGGGGCACCGACCGCACCGACCGCGGCGCCCCCGCCTTCGAACTGCGCCGCGTCGCCACCGACACCAGCACCCCCGTTCCCATGCGCGGCGGCCTCTCCCTGCTCCCCGACCGCACCCTCACCTGGCTGGACCGCGCCGACCTCATCCTGATCCCCGGCCTGGACGACCACCTCACCCCCGCTCCCGCCCCCGTCCTCGACGCCCTCCGCCGAGCCCACAGCCGCGGCACCACCCTCGCCGCCCTCTGCGGCGGAGCCTTCACCCTCGCCCAGGCAGGCCTCCTCGACGGCCGCCGCGCCATCACCCACTGGAACCTCGTCGACCTGCTGCGCGCACAACACCCGCACGTCACAGTCGTCCCCGACGCCCTCTTCATCGAGGACGACAACATGTGGACCGCGGCCGGCACGGCAGCCGGCATCGACCTCTGCCTCCACCTGGTCCGCCGCGCCCACGGCGCCGAGGCGGCGGCCACCATCGCACGGTCCATGGTCACCGCCCCCTTCCGTACCGGCACCCAGGCGCAGTTCATCGAGCACCCGACCCCGCGCGCGGACCGCGAAGCCGACGCCCTCGCCGACGTACGTGAACACGCCATGCGCCACCTCCACGAACCCCTGACGGTCGCCGACCTGGCGGCCCACGCGGGCATGTCCCCCCGCAGCTTCGCCCGCCACTTCACGGCCGCGACGGGCACCACCCCCCTCCGCTGGCTCCTCGACCAGCGCATCGCCGCGGCCCAGAAACTCCTCGAACGCACCGACCTCCCCATGCCCGAGGTCGCCCGCCGTGCCGGCTTCGGCAGCGAGGTGACGATGCGCCAGCACTTCGCAGCACGCCTCGCCACCAGCCCCCGCGCCTACCGGGCCGCGTTCACGACGGCCTCCGCACCCGCGGGCAGCAGCCCGATCGCCCGATAAGCGGCATCCACGACCGGCCGTGCCATCGCCCGGGCTCTGTCCGCCCCGCGCCGCAACACGTCCTCCACGTACGGAGCATCCGCGCACAACTCCTTGTGCCGCGCCTGCACGGGCCGCAGCACCTCGACGACGGCCTCCGCGGTGTCCTTCTTCAATGCTCCGTACGAGGTGTACCCCTCACCGAGCGCCTTCGGATCCCCACCCGTACACGCAGCGAGAATCTCCAGCAGGTTCGCCACCCCGGGCCGCCTTTCCCGGTCGTGGACGACATGCCGCCCACTGTCGGTCACGGCCCGCATGATCTTCTTCCGCACCGTGTCCGGCTCGTCGAGGAGGTACACGATCCCCGGCCCGCAGTCGTCGCTCTTCCCCATCTTCGAAGCCGGCTCCTGCAGGTTCATCACCCGCGCCGCCACCTCCGGACGCGTCGCCCTCGGCACCACGAACGTCTGCCCGTACCGCTGGTTGAACCGCACCGCCAGATCCCGCGCCAACTCCACGTGTTGCGCCTGGTCGTCCCCCACGGGCACCTCATCGGTCCGGTACGCCAGGATGTCCGCGGCCATCAGCACCGGGTACGTCAGCAGCGACAGCCGCACACTCCCGCCCCGCGCCCGCTCCCGCGCCGCCTTCTCCTTGTACTGGATCATCCGCCGCATCTCACCGTCGGTCGCCACGCACTCGAGCACGTACGACAGCCGCGCGTGCTCGTCGACATGGCTCTGCACGAACACGGTGCAGAGTTCCGGATCCAGCCCTGCCGCCAGCAACAGCGTCGCCGCCTGCCGACTGAGCCTGCGCACCCGCGCCGGATCGTGGTCGACGGTCAGCGCGTGCAGATCGACGACGCAGAACACGGCGTCCGCCTCATGCTGGTCCACCTCGGCCCACCGCCGCATGGCGCCCAGGTAGTTCCCCAGCGTCAGATGCCCGGTCGGCTTGATCCCGCTGAAGACCCGTGTCATCTCCACTCCACCTCCTGGTCGAGACCGCCGTCCCGGCGGCCGGCCCTCAGGAGCTCTGGAGGGAGATACGAGAACGGCCGCCGAGGCGGCGGCCGTTGAGCGCATACGTGAACCCGGCCGCCGTCAGGCGGCCCACCACTGCTGGTGGCACGTACGCGTAGTCATGGACCGCAGACTACGCCTCCGGAGCGCCGTCCCGCCGGGAGTTGACACACCTCGACCTGATCCGTAGGGTTCTTCGAGTTGTCCGACGTGAGAGCCGACTCCGGTCGGTCCCCGGACAGCCATTCCGCAGGTACCAGCCACTACTCGGCGAACTTTCGCCGTGTTCTTCGGCGCGCGTATTCATGCGTGAATGAGGAATCCGCGTTCGAAAGGACGCAGGCCCCGATTAGGTCGGAGTCAAGGAATCCGCTAAAGTCTCACTCGTCGGAACGGCCGAAGGGCCGGGAAGACACCCCCCTCCGACGGGGAATCGGACGCCGAAAGGATCTGATAGAGTCGGAAACGCCGGAAAGGGAAACCGCGAGAGCGGGAAACCTGGAAAGCACCGAGGAAATCGGATCGAGAAAGGATCTGATAGAGTCGGAAACGCAAGACCGAAGGGAAGCCCGGAGGAAAGCCCGAGAGGGTGAGTACAAAGGAAGCGACCGTTCCTTGAGAACTCA
>NZ_JBIAVN010000029.1:0-63172 GCF_042894285.1 Streptomyces sp. NPDC001544
GAGCTCGCGCGGGGGCACCCCCATTCGCCCCGCTCACCAGCGCCGATGAGGCACCGCCCGTGCCCTGCGACCTGATCCGCCGGACAGGCCCTAGCAGCTCGGGCGGTTCTGTTTCGCGGGCGGCTGCGGGCCGTCGGTGGCTTGCCGCGCCCGCGCGGCGGCAGCCGCATATGGACACAGTCCCGCGCCCCAGGGTGGTCCGGTCGCGCCGGTGGCCTACATACGGCTCATTGACGCCGCCGCGAACAGGACGTCCCTGATGGCGTCCCGGTCGCCCAGCTGACCCGCGGCTGCCTCTTCCGGGGAGATGTGACCCGCTGCCAGGCGGCAGAACTCCACCCCGTCCAACGCGACGTGGGCCACCTCGTGGTCGGCCGATGCCGGCGCGGTGGGGGAGTCCAGCGGGATCAGCCACTCGCCGCCCCCCGAGCCCTCGATCTCCAGGCGCAGGGTGCGGCCCGGTGCGCCGGCCGGGCGCAGGTGCCGGGCGGGGCCCGGGGAGGCCGGCCCCGAGCTGCGCCGCGCCGCCAGCACGAGGGGCAGCATACGGGCCGCCAGGTCGATCATGCCGTGCAGATGGCCCGGCGCGGGCGGCAGGTACGGGTAGTCGACGGCCTCCGCGATGTCCTCCGCGTGCACCCAGCACTCGAAGGCCCGGTCCAGCATCGAGTCGGCCAGCGGCAGCGTGAAGTCGCCGTAGGGGACGGCGCGTTCGGCGGCGTTGGGCCCGGTGAAGGACACCGTCCGCACCAGGTGGTGGCTCTGCTCGCGCCACGGCGCCCGCACGGCCCGGGTGGGCGGGAACCGCGAGGCCCGCCAGAAGGCCTCCGTACGGGCGGCGGGCCCGGCCGCCTTCCCGGCCTCCGCCCCGGCGTCCGTGTCGGTCAGCGGGTCCTCCAGGCCCAGCGCCACCGCCACCAGCCCGTCGACGGTCAGCAGATGCGCGATGACGCCAGCGACGGTGGTCCGGCGGCTGGTCGGCTCGTCCCCCGCGAACCACCGCAGCCGTACCGGCGCATGCCACTCCGCGTCCCCGAAGTCCTGCAGCAGTGCGTCCAGCCGCGCGGTCTCGGCGTCGTACGGAGCCGCCCACTCCGGCACCGGGATGCGCGGCGGGCGCCGGTCGAGGCAACTGCGCAGGACGCGGGCGCGCAGCCCGGGATCGAGGTCCAGGCTCTCGGGCTGGTGCAGCAGCCCCACCGCCTCGCGCAGCCGCAGCGCCTCCTCCGCGCACGCGCCGCAGTCGCCCAGGTGCGCCTCGACGGCCGCTGTCTCGCCCGCCGAGCAGGCCGCCAGCGCCCACGCGCCGAGCAGCGACTTCAGGACGTCGTGCGACAGGTCCGGCGGCGCGGACACGAGATCCCGCGGATCGGGCAGCGGTACCCCGCTGTCCTCGACGGGGGCGCGGGGCAGCGGTATGCGGGGCGGGGGTTCCGGGTCCGGTCCCGGTGCGTCCCCGCCGCCGGCGCCGGTGCCGTCGTACTGCTCGAAGCCCGTCACGCCGTGCCCCCGTATCCGGGCGGTGCCCCGGGCGTCGCCGTGTCGTGTGCGGTGGAGAGCAGTTGCAGGCCCAGGCGGAGCCGACGGCGGGCCTCGTCCTCGGTGACGCCGAGGTCGGCGGCGGCCTGCCGGTAGTCGCGGCGCTGGACGTAGGCCAGGTCCAGGGCGGCGCGCAGCGGGGCGGGCATGGAGTGGACGATGTAGTCGGCGCGGGCGGCGACCGAGGCGCGGCGCACCTTGCGTTCCAGTTCCTCGGTGTGGTCCTCGGGGGAGCCGTCCCGGCCCTGGGTGAGGGCGGCGGTCTCGGTGGCCCGTAGCCGCTGCACGGCGAGCCGCTGGGTCAGCGCGAAGACCCAGGAGCGCAGGGGGCCCTGCCGGGGGTCGTAGGCGTCGGGGTGTTCCCAGACGTGGACGAAGACCTCGCGGGTGACGCGGTCGGCGGCGCGTTCGTCGCCGAGGACGCGATGGGCGAGGCTGTGCACGAGTGAGGCGAACCGGTCGTAGAGCTCGCCGAGCGCGGCCGCCTCTCCGCGTGCGAGCCGCTGCTGCATCCTGCGGTCCCAGCGGGGTGGTGCGTCCTTCCTGGCCATCCGGCTCCCTCCCTCCCCGTGTCCAGCCTCGATCCGCGGTGTTCCCGAATGTAGTCGGCATGCCGGACGGCGCACGCCCCTTTGTGTCAATGTGCGCTCCCCGACGGCCCGCGAGTGGTAAGGGGCCTTCGCTGTGTCTCCTTCACTTCGACCGGGTAACACGAAACGACCATCTCCGATCGAACAGGATCGAAGGTGACCGAAACAAGCCCTTCGCTGATCGGCTGCCGTTTTACGTGAAGGGTTTCCGGGAACGGCCGCTGGGCAGCCGCGCGGAAAGAAGCGTAGGAACTGATTCCGTTTCCGGGCAGATCCGGGAGGATCCGGGCGGTTCCGGGAGATCCGGTGAGCGGAGGGCATGGCCGTGGCATTCAAGGTGACCGGCGTCGAACGGGGTCAGTGGTCCGTGCTCGGGGTGTCGGGGGAACTCGACCTGATGACCTCCCCGGTGCTGCGCCAGCGCGTGCACGACGCGGTGGCCGAGGGGCATCACAGCCTCGTCCTCGACCTCTCGGACGTCTTCTTCTGCGACTCCAGCGGCGTCGGCGTGCTGATCGCGGCACGCCGTCTGATCCGCTCCTGCCAGGGACGGCTGCGGCTGATCCTCCCCGCCCAGGGCGCGGTCGACGGCTCCCACGTCAACCGGGTCCTCGGCGCGCTCGGCGTACGACGCCTGTTCGACGTCTACCCGGACGTCGCGGCGGCGGTGGACGAGGAACCCCTGTCGGCCTGAGCACGGTGCGCACGGCCGGGCCGGGCGTTGCCACGACTTATCGTGACTGTGCCACATTGTTGTCCCGAAATTACCCCAGTCCTGGTGCAGGCTTCGCTTTCGTGTGCTCCGACCCCCCACGGCGTCGTACGCTCCCTGCCGGACGTACCCCCACGTGAGTAAGGCGGCTCGAAACACATGGTCAGCACCGAGTACGAGCGCAGGATCGCCGCCCGGTTCGCCACCTTCGACCAGGACGGCAGCGGATACATCGACGGGCTGGACTTCAGCGGCGCGGCCAAGGCGCTGCTCGCCGAGTTCGGTGTGGCGGCCCGCTCCGGCAAGGGGCAGGCCCTGTACGCCGGTGCCGAGGCGCTCTGGCAGGGCATGGCCGGGATCGCGGACCGGGACGGCGACCAGCGCATCACGCGTGAGGAGTTCGTCACCGGGGCGGTCAAGCGGCTGCGCGACAACCCGGAGCGGTTCGCGGAGATCGCCCGGCCCTTCCTGCACGCCGCCCTGGACGTGGCGGACACCGACGGGGACGGCGCGGCCACCGTCACGGACACCGCGCGCGTGCTGCGGGCCTTCGGCGTCCCGGAGGACGTCGCCCAGGCGGTGGCCGGCGGACTCGACACCGACGGCGACGGCAAGGTGGGCGAGGCGGAGATCGTCCCGGCCTTCGCCCGCTACTTCACCGTCCCCGAATAGCGCTCACGCAGCTTGTACTTGAGCACCTTCCGCAGGGTGTCGCCTCGCGGAAGGGCATCCACCACCTCGAGCTGCTCCGGCAGTTTGTGCACCGACAGCCCTTCCGCGCGCAGGTACGAGGTGACGGCGGCCAGCGTCAGCTCTCCGGCCCCCGCCTCCCGCTCCACGACCGCGCACACCCGCTCCCCGCGCTCGGCGTCCGGCAGCCCGATCACGGCCACGTCGCCCACCGCCGGGTGCCGGTGCAGCAGGTCCTCGATCTCCTTCGCCGAGATGTTCTCGCCCTTGCGGATGATCACGTCCTTGCGGCGCCCGGTGAGGACGAGGTGACCGGTTTCGGTCAGATGCCCGAGGTCGCCGGTGCGCAGGAAACCCTCCTCGTCGAAGGCCTCCGCGGTCTGCGCCGGATCCAGGTAGCCCTGGCAGACGGCCTCCCCGCGCAGCCGCACCTCCCCGTCGGCGATCCGTATCTCCATCTCCGCCGGAGGCCGCCCCTCGGTCGTCGCCAGGTTCTCGGCGGTGTCGTTCGGCGAACCCATCGTGATCATCGGCACCTCGGTCATCCCGTACCCGTGGGTGAGCTGCACGCCCATCTCCCGGGTCACGGCGTGATAGAGGTCCGGTGGCTTGGGCGCCCCGCCGCCCGCGAGGAGCCGTAGCGTGGGGATCACCTTGGTCCCCGGCTGCTTGCGCTGCTCGGCCAGGAACATGGAGTAGAACGCCGTCGAACCGCCGGCCACCGTCACCCCGTGCCTGCGGTAGCCCTCCAGCGCGTCCGGCAGCGCGAACTGCTCGAACATCACCGCCGGGAAGCCGTACAGCAGCAGCATCACCGTGTAGTCGGGCCCGGCGATGTGCGCGTAGGGGAAGGCCATCGAGCCCACGTCGTCCGCCGTGAGGTGCAGCGCGTGCGCCAGGCAGGACCCGCCGGCGATCAGCGAACGGTCGGTGTGCAGCACGCCCTTGGGGTCGGAGGTGGTCCCCGAGGTCCAGTAGATCCAGCGCACGGAGGTGCCCTCGGCGGGCGGGGCGGGGAGCACCGCCGGATCGCCCTCGGGCAGGTCGTCGTACGCCTCGAAGACGCCCCTCGCGCCGAGCCGCCGTGCCATCCCGGTGTGGTCGTACCCCCGCCAGGTCCCCGGTACCGCGAAGAACTCCGCCTTGGACTCCCGCAGCGCGAAGGCGACCTCACGGTCCCGGTAGAAGGGGATGACCGGTGACTGCACGGCCCCGAGCCGGGCCAGGGCGAAGGACAGCAGGGCCGTCTCGATCCGGGTGGGAAGCTGCCAGGCGACCACCGTGCCGGGGCGTACGCCCATGCCGTACAGGCCCGCCGCGACCCGCTCGGCGCCCTCGCGCAGCCCGCCGAAGGTCAGGGTGCGGTGGTCCGCCCCGTCGTCCTGGAGCAGGACCGGCCGGTCGGGGGTGAGGTCGGCGCGGCGGGCGACCAGCTCCCAGAGGGTGCGGGAGGAGCCGAGGGCGTGGGCGGTGTCGGTCACGGTGTACCCCCATCAGCTGACGCTCTGTCAGATCCAGCCAGAGCGTAGGGCGGTGTGCCTTGTCGGTCCAGAAGTGCGGGACTAGCCTGCTGGACCGATGGACGATCTGACGAACCATCAGATTCATCGGACGATCAGCCAGGCGGAGGGGACCATGACCGAACTGCCCCGCATCATCAGCGTCGACGACCACGTGATCGAGCCCGCGCACCTCTTCGAGACCTGGCTGCCGGCGAAGTACCGCGACCGCGGTCCCAAGCCGCTCACCGCCGGGATCGGCGAACTCGCCTACGTCGGAGGCAAGTACCAGATCACGATGGACCCCGACGGCCCGCCCACCGACTGGTGGATCTACGAGGACCTGAAGTTCCCGTACAAGCGCAACATCGCCGCCGTCGGCTTCGACCGGGACGACATGACCCTGGAGGGCATCACCCGCGAGGAGATGCGGCGCGGCTGCTGGGACCCGAAGGCCCGGCTGGAGGACATGGACCTCAACCACGTCGAGGGCAGCCTCTGCTTCCCGACCTTCCCGCGGTTCTGCGGGCAGACCTTCGCCGAGGCGCACGACAAGGAGGTCGCCCTGGCCTGCGTGCGCGCCTACAACGACTGGATGGTGGAGGAGTGGTGCGGGGACAGCGGCGGACGGCTGATCCCGCTGTGCCTGATCCCGCTGTGGGACGTGCGGCTCGCCGTCGAGGAGATCCGGCGCAACGCCGAGCGCGGCGTCCGGGCGGTCACCTTCTCCGAGATCCCCACCCACCTGGGCCTGCCCTCCATCCACTCCGGCTACTGGGACCCGTTCTTCGCGGCCTGCCAGGAGACGGGGACGGTCGTCAACATGCACATCGGCAGCAGCTCGCAGATGCCCGCCGCCTCCCCGGACGCGCCCCCGGCCGTGCAGGCGTCGCTGTCCTTCAACAACGCGATGGCCTCGATGATGGACTTCCTCTTCAGCGGCGTCCTGGTGAAGTTCCCGCAGCTCAGACTCGCCTACTCCGAGGGCCAGATGGGCTGGATCCCGTATGCCCTGGAGCGCGCCGACGACGTCTGGGAGGAGCACCGGGCCTGGGGCGGGGTCCGCGACCTGATCCCCGAACCGCCGTCGACGTACTACTACCGGCAGATCTTCTGCTGCTTCTTCCGCGACAAGCACGGCGTCGCGTCGCTGGACGTCGTCGGCCGGGACAACGCCACCTTCGAGACCGACTACCCGCACGTCGACTCGACCTTCCCGCACACCAGGGAGGTCGCCCTCGACCATGTGAAGGGCCTCGACGACGAGACGGTCTACAAGCTCATGCGGGGCAACGCGATCCGCATGCTCTCCCTGGACCTCGACAAGTGACCGCCCCATGGACCTGACGTACACGCCCGAGGAGGAGGAGTTCCGGGCCCGGCTGCGGGAATGGCTGGGCAAGGTGCTGCCCACGCTCCCGCCGGGGCCCTCCCCGGACGACTGGCCGGCCCGCCGCGCCCACGACCTCGGCTGGCAGCGGATGCTGTACGACGCCGGGTACGGCCACGTCCACTGGGACGCCTCGCCGACCACGCGGCTGATCTTCCTGGAGGAGACGGAGAAGGCGGGCGCCCCGTACGTCGGCGCCAACTTCGTGGGACTGCTGCACGCGGGACCGACGATCGCCGCCGAGGGGACGGCCGGACAGCGTGAGCGCTGGCTGCCGCCGATCCTGCGCGGCGAGGAGGTGTGGTGCCAGGGGTTCAGCGAGCCGGACGCCGGCTCCGACCTGGCGGCGCTGCGCACGCGCGCGTGGCGGGACGGCGACGACTACGTGGTGAGCGGATCCAAGCTCTGGACCTCGCACGCCGAGGTCGCCGACTGGTGCGAGCTGCTGGTGCGCACGGACCCGGCGGCGCCCAAGCACAAGGGCATCACCTGGCTCGCGATGCCCATGGACGCCCCCGGCGTCACCGTACGGCCGCTGCGGACGCTCGCGGGGTCGGCGGAGTTCGCCGAGGTGTTCCTCGACGAGGTGCGGGTGCCGGTCGCCAACCGGGTCGGGGCGGAGAACGACGGCTGGCGGGTCACCATGGTGACGCTGTCCTTCGAGCGCGGCACGGCGTTCGTCGGCGAGGTCATCGCCTGCCGCCGGGTCCTCGGCGCACTGGCCCGCGAGGCGCGGCGCAACGGCCGCTGGGACGACCCGGCGCTGCGGCGGCGGCTGGGCGGGCTGAACGCCGAGTTCCGCGCGCTGTGGCGGCTGACGCAGTGGAACGTCAGCGAGGCGGAGTCGAGCGGCGGCGTCCCCGGGGCCGGGGGTTCGGTCTTCAAACTGAGGTACTCGCACGCGCGTCAGGAGCTGTACGACACCGCGGCCGACGTCCTCGGCCCGGACTGCCTCGACCTCGACCGGCCCTGGGTGCCGGACCGGCTGTCCTCCCTGTCGTACACCATCGCGGCCGGGACCTCGCAGATCCAGCGGACCATCGTGGGCGAGCGGATCCTCGGCCTGCCGAAGGGGCGGTGAGCCGTATGCGGTTCCAACTGACCGGCGACCAGCGCGCCCTGCGGGACGGGGTACGGCAACTGCTGGCCCGGCGTTTCGACGCCCAGGCCCTGCGGGCGGCGGTCACCGCGCCGGGCCTCGACCGGGCGCTGTGGCGGGAGCTGGGGGAGGCCGGGTTCTTCGCGCTGCGGCTGCCGGAGGCGGACGGCGGGGCCGGAGCGGGCCTGCCCGAGACGGTGCTGGCCTTCGAGGAGGCCGGGCGGGCGCTGCTGCCCGGCCCGCTGGCGGCCACCCATCTGGCGGCCGGGACCGTACCGGGGGCGGCCACGGGGGAGGCGGTGGTGACCGCCGTGGACGGTGGCCTGGTGGAGTGGCTGGCCGAGGCCGACACCGTGCTCGGGGACGCCTCCGGGGCCGTCCCCCTGCGGTCCGTGGACCCGCTGACGCCCCTGCACCGCGTCCCCGGGGGCCCCGGGGCCCGTACGGCGGATCCCGTCGCCGTACTCCTCACGGCCGCCGAACAACTGGGCACGGCCGCGCGCGTGTGCGAGCTGGCGGTGCAACACGCCCGGGCGCGAGAGCAGTTCGGGCAGCCCGTCGGAGCCTTCCAGGCGGTCAAACACCTGTGCGCCCAGATGCTGGTCCGGGCCGAGACCGCCCGGGCCGCCGTCTACGCGGCGGCGGTGACCGCCGACCCCGTGGACATCGCGGCGGCCCGGCTGCTCGCCGACGAGGCGGCCGTGCGCGGCGCCCGCGACTGCCTCCAGGTGCACGGCGGCATGGGCTTCACCTGGGAATCAGAGGTCCACCTCCATCTGAAGCGAACGTGGGTACGAGCACAACGTGGCGGTGGCGCTACGGAGAGTGAGGAGTTGCTCGCCGCCGATCTCCTCGTCTGAAGCGTCCGTACGGCGCCTGTACTGGGAGGCGGCGTGCCGCCGGCCGGGAGATGTCGCGGATCGTGGCGGAGTGTGATCACGGAGCGTTGGTGGCGGGGTGTGTCCCATCCGTGACTCGTCACCCCTCGGAGTCGGTGAGCACTCCGGTACCTTGGGTGAGATGCGAGTGGTCGAGAGCTCGAACCGTGCCGGCGAGGCCCGCAAGGCGGCCTCGCAACCGGCTTGTTCGAGTCTCCGGGATGACCGTCGCACAGTATGCCGTACACGTACTCCTTCGCGCTGGAATATGCCCGAAGCGCTTGTTGAGGTGACTGTACGTCAACCATGCTGTCTTCCAAGGGAATCACGTTCCGTGACCCCTGCTCTGGCCGTTGTTCTGGCCATGCAGAAAATGGCTACGATCGTGGCCCCCGTCGTGCTGCTCGCCGCGACATCTGTCGCGGCGTTCGTGTGGCGTCGGGCCATGTGTCCGCCGGTTCGGATGGTGTGAGCGGTGCAGGTGCTTCAAGTGCAGCTGGAGATCCGACCCGACCCCGCGGAGGTGGGGCGGGCCAGGAGGTGGGCGCGCTCGCGGCTCGCCAGAGCCGGTATGGCGGACGACGAGTCGCTCGCCGAGACCCTGGTGCTGCTCGTCTCCGAGCTGGTCACCAACGCCGTGGTGCACACCGGGACACCGGCCGTGCTGCGGCTCTCGCTGCCCGGCGCGGAGGCGCAGCAGGCCACCGTGCGCCTGGAGGTGGCCGACTCCAGCGCCCGTGCCCCGGTGCCCCGGTGCGCGGACGACGACGCCACCGGCGGCCGGGGCCTCGCCCTCGTCGACGGCCTCGCCGACCGCTGGGGCTGGGCCGCGGAAGGTGCGGGCAAGCGCATCTGGTGCGAGCTCGACCGCTGCGGGCGGCCCGCGGAGGGCGCGGCGGTGGCGTACCGGGGCGGGCCCGCCACCGTCGAAGGGTTCGCGTTCGAGGCGGTGTAGCCCGGCGCACGGGTGCAGGCGCGTCCGTCGGGGCCTCGCCTGCCTCGGGTGGTGCGCCGGGTGTGCATCCGTGCGCGTCCATCGTGAACGGGACGTAGGTGACAAATCCCCGTTCGGGTGTTGACGGCACGTGACCCCGTGATCACGCTTGTGCTCATCGATTCGCCGCGAGGGGACGGCGAGGGCCCGGGGGGCGGGCCCTCGGCGAGTGTGGGTCGGAGCCGGGTGGCGGCGTGCGGGACCTCGCTCAAGAGGGATGCCGGTGCGCCGCCGGCCGGATTCCCCGCCCGGCTCAGAGAACGGCGACCGGAGCCACGGGGGTGCCGGTCGCGCCGACGAACGGCTCGGGCATCGCCGACAGCAGGAACGTGTACCGGCCCTCTTCTCCACAGGCTGTGGACAACTCTTCGAGATTCCAGTTCTGGCCCTGCAGCATCCCCATCTCCACCAGATCGAGGGCGTGCACGGGCAGCCACAGATCGGCTATCTCCGGCGGAAATATCTCAAAGGTGAGGGTGTCGTTGGCGACCGCGGCGACATCGCGCGCGTGGAACCACTCCGGCGTGCGCACCGACAGCCCCGGCGACGGATAGCCGTACCCGTGCTTGTCGCCCGCCAGGTACACCTGCACCTGACCGGTCCGTACGAGCACGATGTCGCCCGCGCGCACCCGGACCCCGGCGAACGCCTCGGCCGCCTCCAGGTCCTCCGGCGTGACCGCGTGCCCGCCCTCCAGCCGGTCCACGCCCCGCGCTCCCGCCACGTCCAGCAGCACACCCCGCGAGACGATGTGCCGCGCCTTGTCGATACCGCTGAACTCGGCGCCGCCGTGCGCGGTGACCGTGCCCGCGGGGCGGCCGTTGTAGAGCCTCCCCGAGTGCGACACATGGGTCAGCGCGTCCCAGTGCGTCCCCGCCTGCAGCCCCATCGTCACGGCGTCGTCGCTGCAGGCCACCGTCCCCGGGCCGAACAGCTCCTGGTTGATCTGCACCATCGCGTGCAGCGGATTCACCCGGCCCGGGATCATCCCGGTCTGCACGCCGTCCTCCTTCAGCGGCAGTGCCAGGGGGACCCGGCGCCCGGAGCGGACGGTGGCCGCCGCCTCGCGCACCACCTCGTCGGTGATCAGGTTCAGGGTGCCGATCTCGTCGTCGGTCCCCCAGCGCCCCCAGTTGTTCACCCGCTTGGCGATGTCGTGGAACTCGGGATGGAGTGCGGCCAGTGACATCTCGGTCCTCCCCGGGGCTTGTCTCCGCGCGTCCGGCGCGCCATAAAATCTAACGGTCCGTCAGAAACTCCGGGAAGGGGCCGGGCGTGGGGAACTTCTTGGCAGGCAAGGCCGTCGCCGTCACCGGTGCCGGCCGGGGCATCGGCCGGGCGGTCGCGCTCGCGGCGGCGGCCGAGGGCGCGAAGGTCGTCGTCAACGACTACGGCGTCTCCACCGACGGCACCTCACCCACCAGCGAGGTCGCCGACGCCGTGGTCAAGGAGATCGAGGCGGCCGGCGGCGGGGCCGTCGCGGTCGCCGACGACATCTCCACCATGGCGGGCGGGCAGCGGGTCGTGGACACCGCCCTGTCGGCGTACGGGCGCCTCGACGGGGTGGTCTGCGTCGCCGGGATCCTGCGCGAGCGGATGCTGTTCAACATGACCGAGGAGGAGTGGGACCCGGTCGTCGCCACCCATCTCAAGGGCACCTTCACCGTCTTCCGGGCGGCCTCCGCGGTCATGCGGAAGCAGAAGTCCGGCACGCTCATCGGCTTCACCAGCGGCAACCACCAGGGCTCCGTCTCGCAGGCCAACTACAGCGCGGCCAAGGGCGGCATCATCTCGCTCGTGCGCAGCGCGGCCCTCGGGCTGCACAAGTACGGGGTGACCGCGAACGCGGTGGCGCCGGTCGCGCGTACCCGGATGTCCGCGGGTGTGCCGACGGAGCTGAAGGAGATCGGGGAGCCGGAGGACGTGGCGGCGCTGGTCGTCTACCTGCTGTCGGACCGGGCGCGGGAGCAGCGGATCACCGGGCAGGTGTACACGATCGCGGGGCCGAAGCTGGCGGTGTGGGCCCAGCCGCGGGAGCTGCGCTCGGCTTATGCGGAGGGGCGTTGGACGCCGGAGGCGATTGCCGACTTTCTGCCCGGTTCGGTCGGGGTCGATCCCATGCCGATGCTGGCCCAGCTGGAGGCGATGGAACGGGCGGCTCGGGAGGGGGCTCGGCCTAACGCCCAGTAGCTCGGGTGCGGTCGTGTGGCGGCTGCGGGTTTGTCGTGGCTTGTCGCGCCCACGCGGCGGAGCCGCACATTGATACGGCCCCGCGCCCCTGCCTAGCTGTACCTGACCGGCACTTGGAGGAGGCCCCCCGTGGACTTTGGATTCACCGCCGAGGACGAGGCGTTCCGCGGCGAGGCAAGGGAATGGCTCACGACGCACGCCGGGGCCACCCACGACCGCCGGGCCTGGGAACGTACCCTCGGCTCGGCCGGGTGGATAGGGATCGGCTGGCCGGAGTCGGGGTACGGCAACCGGACCGCGACGCTCACCCAGCAGGTCGCCTGGGCGGAGGAGTACGCGCGGTCGGCGGCGCCTGCGCGGTCCGGGCACATCGGGGAGAACCTGCTCGCGCCCACGCTGATCGCGCACGGCAGCGACGAGCAGAAAGCACGTTTCCTGCCGCCCGTCGCGGCCGGCGAGGAGCTGTGGTGCCAGGGGTACAGCGAGCCGGGTGCCGGGTCGGATCTGGCCGGGGTGCGGACCTCGGCGGTGCAGGAGGGGGCGCACTACCGGATCACCGGGCAGAAGATCTGGACCTCCCTCGCGCACGAGGCCGACTGGTGCTTCGTGCTCGCCCGCACCGACCCCGCCTCCCGCCGCCACCAGGGCTTGAGCTTCCTGCTCGTGCCCATGGACCAGCCGGGCCGGATCGAGGTCCGCCCGATCCGGCAGCTCACCGGCACGAGCGACTTCAACGAGGTCTTCTTCGACGGTGCGCGCGCACGCGTCGAGCACGTCGTGGGAGGCGAGGGCAACGGCTGGCGGGTGGCGATGAGCCTGCTCGGTTTCGAGCGGGGGGTGTCGACGCTCGCCCAGCAGATCGGGTTCGCCGAGGAGTTGGGGCGGGTGGTGCGGGCGGCCCTGGACACCGGTGCCGCCGACGATCCCGTCCTGCGCGACCGGCTGGTCCGGCAGTGGGCCGAGTTGCGGGTGATGCGCTGGAACGCCCTGCGCACGCTGGGCGGTTTTGGCGGTCCCGGTGCCCCCAGCGCGGCCAAGCTGCTGTGGGCGGGCTGGCACCAGCGGCTCGGGGAGCTGGCGATGGCGGTGCGCGGGGCGGCGGCGAGCGCGGGCCCGGCCGACTGGTCGCCGTCGGCGCCGTACGAACTGGACGCGTTCCAGCACCTGTTCCTGTTCTCCCGGGCCGACACCATCTACGGCGGCTCGGACCAGGTGCAGCGCACGATCATCGCCGAGCGGGTGCTCGGTCTGCCGAGGGAACCGAAGGGCTGAGGGGGCACGAGGCATGCGCGGTGTGGTGTACGACGGCATACAGGCACAGGTCGTGGACGATCTGACCGTACGCGACCCGGGGCCCGGCGAGGTGCAGGTGGCCGTTTCGGCGGCGGGGCTGTGCCACAGCGACCTGTCGGTGCTGGACGGGACCATCCCCTTTCCCGTCCCCCTGGTCATGGGGCACGAGGGGGCGGGGATCGTGGAGGCGGTCGGCGAGGGCGTCACGCACGTCTCGCCCGGCGACCACGTGGCGCTGTCCACGCTGGCCAACTGCGGCACCTGCGCGGCGTGCGACCAGGGCCGGCCGACGATGTGCCGGCAGGCGATCGGCCGGCCGGGGCGGCCGTTCCTCCGGGGCCCCGACGCGCTGTACCAGTTCGCCGCCAACTCCGCCTTCGCCGAACGCACGGTCGTGAAGGCCGTGCAGGCGGTCCGGATCCCCGAGGACATCCCGCTGCCGTCCGCCGCGCTCATCGGCTGCGCGGTGCTGACCGGGGTGGGGGCGGTGCTCAACCGGGCCCGGGTGGAACACGGTGACACCGTCGTGGTGATCGGCACCGGTGGGATCGGCCTGAACGTGCTGCAGGGCGCGCGGCTCGCGGGCGCCCTGCGGATCGTGGCGGTCGACGCCAACCCGGAGAAGGAGGCGGTCGCCCGGCGGTTCGGCGCGACCGACTTCCTGACCTCGACGGACGGGGTGCGGGACCTGCTGCCCACCGGCGCCGACCACACCTTCGAGTGCGTCGGCCGCATCGAACTGATCCGCCGGGCCATCGACCTCCTCGACCGGGAGGGCCAGGCGATCCTGCTGGGCGTTCCTCCGGCCGGTGCGGAGGCGTCCTTCCTGGTCTCCTCGATGTACCTGGACAAGGCGATCCTGGGCTGCCGCTACGGCTCCTCGCGCCCCCAGCACGACATCGCCCTCTACGCCGATCTGTACCGCGAGGGCCGCCTTCTCCTCGACGAACTGGTGACCGCGACCTACCCGGTGGAGGACTTCGAGAAGGCGTGCGACGACGCGCGCGGAGGCCGGGTGGCGCGGGCCGTGCTCACGTTCTGACCGCGGTCTGGAACGTCCGCCGGTACGCCGTCGGTGTCACCCCCAGCGCCGCCTGGAGGTGCTGCCGCATCGACTGGGCCGTGCCGAACCCGGCGTCCCGGGCCACCTGGTCGACGGACAGGTCCGTGGACTCCAGCAGGTGCCGCGCCCGCTCCACGCGCTGCTGGGTCAGCCACTGGCCCGGGCTGATGCCGACCTCCTCGCGGAAGCGGCGGGTGAAGGTCCGTACCGACATGGACTCCTGCGCGGCCATGTCCCGGAGCTGGATCGGCTCGTGGAGCCGGCCGAGCGCCCAGGCGCGGGCGCCGGTCGTGGTGGCCTGCTGCGGGTCGGGCACCGGCCGCTCGATGTACTGCGCCTGCCCGCCGTCGCGGTGCGGGGGGACGACCGTCCGCCGGGCCACGTCGTTGGCGACGGCCGTGCCGTGGTCCCGGCGCACCATGTGCAGGCACAGGTCGATGCCGGCGGCGACACCCGCGGAGGTGAGGAGGTCGCCGTCGTCGATGAACAGCACGTCCGGGTCGACCTTGATCCGCGGGAAGAGGCGCTGGAAGCGGTCGGCGTCGGCCCAGTGGGTGGTGGCCGGGCGGCCGTCGAGGAGGCCCGCGGCGGCCAGGACGTAGACGCCGGTGCAGATGGAGGCCATCCGTGTGCCGGGGCGGACGAGGGCGAGCGCGGCGGCCAGTTCCCCGGTCAGCACGCCCTCCTCGAAGACCGGGCCCAGTTCGTACGAGGCCGGGACGATCACCGTGTCGGCGGTGGCGAGCGCCTCGGGTCCGTGCGCCACGTGGATGGCGAAGTCGGCGTCGGTCTCGACCGGGCCGGGCGGCCGGACCGAGCAGGTCAGGACCTCGTACAGGTGCCGTCCCGCGGCGTCCTTGGGGCGGCCGAAGATGCGGTGCGGGATGCCCAGTTCGAAGGGCAGCAGACCGTCCAGCGCGAGGACGACGACGCGGTGCGGGCGGAAGTCGGCGGCCGTTTCCATGGCCCGATTCTAGTGAATGCTGTCCTTCGGGCCACTCGATGGGTGCGGGTTCCCGGCGGATGCTCTATGTCGTGACCCAGACAACCGAGGCCGTGGCCACCGCAGAGGAATCCCCGTACGTCAACCGGTACAAGATCCACCGGGCATGGTTCGTCGCCGCCGTCACGTTCGTGACGATCATCGGCGCGGCGGCCTTCCGCTCGCTGCCCGGACTGCTCATCGACCCCCTCAACGAGGAGTTCGGCTGGTCGCGCGGCACCATCGGCGCGGCCGTCTCCATCAACCTGGCGCTGTACGGGCTCACCGCGCCGTTCGCCGCCGCGCTGATGGACCGCTTCGGCATCCGCCGGGTGGTGGCCGTCGCGCTGACCGTGATCGCGCTCGGCTCGGGCCTGACCGTGTGGATGACCGCGGCCTGGCAACTGCTGCTGTGCTGGGGCCTGCTGGTCGGGCTCGGCTCCGGCTCCATGGCGCTGGCCTTCGCCGCGACCGTCACCAACCGCTGGTTCACCGAGCGCCGCGGCCTGGTCAGCGGCATCCTGACCGCCGCCTCCGCCTCCGGTCAGCTCATCTTCCTGCCGTTGCTGTCCTGGATCGTCGAGACCCACCACTGGCGCCCGGCCGCCGTCACGGTCGCGCTCGCCGCCCTCACCGTCGTGCCGTTCGTCTGGCTGCTGCTGCGCGACCACCCGGCCGACGTGGGCGAGAAGCCGTACGGTGCGAAGGAGTTCGTCCCCAAGCCGGCCCCGGTCGCCGGCGCCGCCCGCCGCACCCTCACGGTCCTCTCCTCCGCCGTCCGCACGGGCCCGTTCTGGCTGCTCGCCGGCACCTTCGCGATCTGCGGCGCCTCCACCAACGGCCTGATCCAGACCCACTTCGTGCCCGCCGCCCACGACCACGGCATGCCGATCACGGCGGCGGCCTCGCTGCTCGCGGTCATCGGCGTGTTCGACGTGGTCGGCACGATCGCCTCCGGCTGGTTCACCGACCGCTTCGAACCACGCCGTCTGCTCGCCGTGTACTACGCGCTGCGGGGCGTCTCCCTGCTGTTCCTGCCGATGCTGCTGGCCCCGACGGTCCACCCGCCGATGATCTTCTTCATCGTCTTCTACGGCCTCGACTGGGTCGCCACCGTCCCGCCCACCCTCGCCCTGTGCCGCGAACAGTACGGCGACGACAGCGCCATCGTCTTCGGCTGGGTCCTCGCCTCCCACCAGGTCGGCGCCGCCCTCGTCGCCTACCTCGGCGGCGTCGCCCGCGACGTCTTCGGCTCCTACGACATGATCTGGTACGCCTCCGGCGCCCTGTGCGCGGCGGCGGCCCTGATGGCCCTGGTGATCCGACGCCGACCGGCGGTCCGGACCGGGGAGCCCGTGGCCGTGGGCCAGGCGGGACTGACTTCGGCGTGACCCGATCCGCCGAACAGGCCCTGGACCAGGGACCCGAGTGGGCATCGCCCGTCCGTACAACGCGTCGAGACCGACCATCAACACCCCGCCTCGCACCGCCTCGGCCCGCCGCCTAGCGGAACCGCCCCCGGTGGAACAGCAGCGGCGCCGTCTCCCCGTCCCCCGTTCCCAGGGCGTCGACCCGGCCCACCACGATCAGGTGGTCGCCGCCGGTGTGCACCGCGTGGATCGTGCAGTCGATCCACGCGAGGGTGCCCGCCAGGCGCGGGGAGCCGGAGACCGGGGCCGGGTCGTGCTCGACGCCCGCGAACTTGTCCGCGCCGCTCATCGCGAAGCCCCGGCACAGGTCGCCCTGCCCGGCGGCGAGGACGTTGACGCAGAAGGTGCCCGCGCGGGCGATGCGCGGCCAGGTCGTCGACGTACGGCCGACCATGAAGGCGACCAGGGGCGGGTCGAGGGAGAGGGAGGTGAAGGACTGGCAGGCGAAGCCGGCGGGGGAGCGGTCGCCGTCGGTCGGTGGTGCGGTGATCACGGTGACGCCCGTCGCGAAGGTCCCGAGGACGCGCCGGAAGTCGGCCTGGTCGACGGGGGCGCGTTCGTCCGCTCCGACGCAGCGCAGATCCGGGCGCGGCAGCGCCGGAACGGGGGCCGGAGGCCCGGCCGGCCTGAGGTATCGGACGGCGGCGGCGGCCGCCCCTGCGTGTCCCATCACGTTCCCATTGAAGGTGACGGTTCGTCAGATGGGAAGGGCTAGCGGCCCTTGTACTCGGGGTTTCTGCGCTCCACGAACGCGGCGAGCCCCTCCCGCGCGTCCCGCGTCGTCATGTTGATCTCCTGCGCGGCCGCCTCGGCGGCGAAGGCGGCGGCCCGGTCGGTGTCGAGGGAGGCGTTGACGAGCTGCTTGGTCAGGGCGAGGGCGCGGGTGGGGCCGGCGGCCAGCCGCTCCGCCCACGCGCGGGCCGTCTTCTCCAACTCACCGTCCGCCACGACCCGGTTGACCAGCCCCAGCCGCTCGGCGTCGGCGGCGGACAGCGCGTCCCCGAAGAACATCAGCTCCTTGGCCCGCTGCGGGCCGACCAGCCGGGGCAGGAGATAGGCGCCGCCGCCGTCGGGTACGAGCCCGCGCCGCGCGAACACCTCGATGAACCGGGCCGACTCCGCGGCCAGCACCAGATCGCAGGCGAGGGCGAGATGGGCGCCGAGCCCGGCCGCCGTGCCGTTCACGGCGGCGATCACCGGTTTCTCGCAGTCGAGGACGGCGGCGGCCAGCCGCTGTGCGCCGAGGCGGAGCATCCGCGCCACGTCACCGGCGACCCGCTCACCCGCCCCCGCACCGCCCCGCAGATCGGCGCCCGCGCAGAAACCGCGCCCGGTCCCGGTGATGACCACAACCCGTACCTCGGGGTCGGCCGAGGCGTCCGCCAGCAGCCCGATGACCCGTTCCCGCTGGCCGGGTGTGAGGGCGTTGAGGGCCTCGGGCCGGTTGAGCGTGATCGACGAGACCTGACCGGCCACCTCGTGCAGCACCCACGTCTCCGGCTCCATCAGCGGCACACCGCCAGCGCGTCCAGCGCCACCGCGCCCTGCCCCCTGGGCAGCACCATCAGCGGGTTGATGTCCAGCTCCGCCAGCTCGTCCCCGAGCTCCAGCGCCATCCGCTGCACCCGCAGCACGACCTCCACGAGCGCGTCCAGATCGGCCGCCGGCCGGCCCCGGACCCCGTCCAGCAGGGCCCGCCCGCGCAGCTCGGCGAGCATGTCCCGGGCCTGGTCCTCACCGAACGGCGGCACCCGTACGGCCGCGTCGCGCAGCACCTCCACCAGCACCCCGCCGAGCCCCACGGTCACGGTCGGCCCGAACAGCTCGTCGTGGGTGACGCCGACGACCATCTCCACGCCCCGCTCGACCATCTGGCAGACCAGCACCCCGTCCAGCGCGACGCCCTCGTAGCGGGCGATGTCGTTCAGCTCGCGGTAGGCGTCCCGGACCTGGCTGGCCGAGGTCAGGCCGATCTTCACGAGGCCCAGCTCCGTCTTGTGGGCGATCTGCGCCCCGGACGCCTTCATCACCACCGGGTAGCCGACCTGGCCCGCCGCCCGCACGGCCGCCGCCGCGCTGGTCACCAGTTGCTCGCGCGGCACCCGGATGCCGTAGGCGCGCAGGAGCTGCTTGGCCGCGTGCTCGCTGAGCTGCTCGCCGGGCCGCATCAGCATGCGCGCCTTGCGGAAGGAGGGGGAGGGGGTGCGGGGTGCCTCGTCGAAGGGGGAGCGGTAGGCGTGTACGAAGCGGTGGTGGTCGAGGTAGGCGCGGACCGCGGTGAGGCAGTTGCCGACGGTACGGAAGGTGGCCACCCGGGAGGACCCGAGCAGCACGTCCCGGTACGCGCTCTCGGTGCCGACCGGGGAGCCCCACACCACGCACACCAGTTTGTCCGTGTGCTCCGCCGCGTCGACCAGGTCCCGCACGAGCTTGTCGCTGAGCGGCGGGAAGGGCCCGGTGACCGGGCAGATCAACACTCCCACCTCGGGGTCGTCGAGGATCGCGTCGATGATCTTCCGTCCGCGTTCGTCGCCGACCGGGTGCCCGCCGTTGTCCACCGGGTTGGCCACGCTCAGGTACTCCGGTATCCACTGGTGCAGCTCGGCCTGCCTGCCCTCGGACAGCACCGGCAGGTGCAGTCCAGCCCCGGCCGCCAGGTCGGCGACGTGCGCGCCCGTGCCGCCGGAGATCGAGTAGACGACGACCCCGTGGGCGCGCGGGGCGCGGGCGCGGGCCAGCAGGGCGGCGGTGTCCTGGAGTTCGTCCAGCCCGTCGACGCGGATGACCCCGTACTGCCGCATCGCCGCGTCCACCACGTCGTCGGCACCCGTCAGCTTCCCGGTGTGGGAGGCGGCGGTACGCGCGCCGGCCTCGGTGCGCCCCACCTTCACGGCGACGACGGGGACCTTGCGGCGGGCGGCCCGGTCCGCGGCGAGCAGGAACGCGCGGCCGTCCTTGAGGCCCTCCACATAGCAGGCGATGGCGCCGACTTCCGGCCGTTCGGCGAAGTAGGAGATGAAGTCGGCGCTCTCCAGGTCGGCCTCGTTGCCGGTGGGCGCCCAGTGGGACAGCCGGATGCCGAGCTCCTGCAGGGCGAAGACGGGCCGGCCCTGGTGCCCGGACTGGGTGATCAGGGCGATGGCCGGACCGTCGAGGTCGTCCCGGAACCGCTCGAAGGCGTTGAGGTTCGTGTTCGGCCCGAGCAGTCTGAGGCCGGAGCGCCGGACGGCCGCCGCGAGCCGGGCCTGGGCGCGGACGCCCTCCTCACCGGTCTCCGCGAACCCGGAGGCGAAGGCGACGGCGAACTTCACCTTGGTCCCGGCGAGTTCCTCGATCACCGGCAGCGGGTCGGCGACCAGCAGCACGGCGAGGTCCACCTGTCCGGGCAGGTCGGCGACGGAGGGGACGCAGGGGATGCCGAAGACGGACGGCCGGCTGGGGTGCACCGGGTGCACCCGCGCCCCCACCCGCTCCGCCCAGGAGAGCAGCTGCCTGGTGATGCCGGTGTTCGGCCTCCCCTCCGTGTCCGAGGCGCCGACCACGGCGACGGACTCGGGGCGGAAGAACCGGTCGAGATCGGGGACGTCCCGGTGCAGTGGCCGGCCGCTGACGTCCAGCTCGTCCACGTCGGCCGCCCGGCCGTGCACGGCGGGCCCGGGTCGGGGCTCGCCGCAGGCGATGACCCGGGCCCGGCGGGAGTCGGTGGTGAGGGTGCCGTGGGTTGATCCAAGCATCGGTCCGCCCCGCCTCCTGTGTGTGGCAGCCATTCAACTGACGCTCTGTCAGATTACTGAACTGACGCGTCGTCAGGAATGGTCGTACACGCAAAGATGGCTACGGTGCGGCCCGTACCGACAGTGCACCCACGAGGCGCCCCCCTCCATCAGGCGTGTGTACCGGGGAGAAGGGGGGCGACGGGCGGCGGTCAGTCGCAGGCGCCGATGTGTGTCTGCCGGTCGATGATCGCGACACCGTTCGACCACATCAGGGCGTTCACCGTCGAGCAGGCCGGGTCGACCATGTCGGAAGAGCGGGTCTCGTACCTGACCGGCCCCGCGTAGTCCAAGAACGTGCCTTCATCGACGCTGCACGTGGCCCCCGTGAGGTTGGGGCACACCTTCAGCTTCATGTGCTTCCTGACCCCGGTGTTGTTGTCGAAGAGGGCGCAGGCGCCGTCCTTCCCCCCTACTCCGTACTTGGTGTACGTGAACAGGGTTCCGAGCCGACTGGCGTCCGGGAGGGGTTCCGCGAACTGCAACTTGTACCCACTACCGCACAGCACGGCGGCGGCGTGTACCGCATCGGGATGCGCCGCCGCGAGCGCACGTGTCTGCGCGTTGGCCGTCGGCGCGACATCGGCGCTCGACACCTTCGCGGCAGCCGGCTTCGACTCCTGGGCCAGGGCTTGCGGAGCCGCGAAGACCGAAGAGGCGAGAGCGGTGGACAGGGCAAGAGCAGGCAGCCACTTGCGCATGACGGTGTTTCCCCCAGTGATGAAGGCGCAAAGGAGACCGACCTGTGACGGAACGCGTGCGTGGGGTCCCCGTTGCGCTGAGCTGGTCGTGGTCGTGGTCGTCCGCTCCCGTCCCGCCCGGACGATACGGGCGCGCGGTTCCCCAACTGACCGGGAGCAGGACGTCACTTTAGGCACAGGGGCACCGGCGGCCGCAAGGCATTTTGATGCGGACATGCCGGGGAGCGGTGCCGACCGGAAGGCAAGCGGAACCCGCGCGCGAACGAGCTCGCCATGCGCCTGCCGCGGAAACGGAACCGTCCGTACGGGCGCGGAAACCGGACCGGCGCACCCGCGCACCCGCGTGGTGCGTCCGCCCGTCTTTTGTGGGACATCCGCCGCCGCTCTCCGGCAAGGGCTGCTGCCGGGCATCGGCCGCCCGCCCATCGGTTCCGCCGGTTCGTGCCCGGTCGCGCGGTGCCCCGGCCGGGAGCCGTGTCCCTCAGCCCGGCAGCACCGACAGCCGGCCGGCACCCTGCCGTTCCACCGCCTTCGCGATCTTCCCGGCGTCGATGGCCATCTCACGGAACATGCCGCTGATCGGGTTGCTGAACCCGGTGAAGTAGAGCCCCGGGGCGTTCTTCGGGGAGCGGGCGCCGTGCACCACCGGCTTACCACGGTCGTCGAGCACGTCGAGGTGGCCGACCAGGCCTTCCAGGGCGCGGACGTATCCGGTCGCGGCGATCACCGCGTCGGGGGAGACGCGGGTGCCGTCCGCGAGGACGATCTTGCCGTCCTCGAACCCCTCGACGGCGGCCACGACCTCCACCTTCCCCTTGCGCACGGCGTCGATCAGGCCGACGTCCTGCACGGGGATCGACCCCTCCTTGACCCTGCTGTACAGGCCGGTCTCCGGGCGGGGCAGCCCGTGGGCGGACAGGTCCGGCACGCTCAGCCGCGCCATCGGCCCGGCCAGCCGGTCGACGAGGGCGACGGGCAGCCGGCGTACCAGCACGGCCGAGTACTGCGCGGCCCAGCCGGCGGTCGACCGGCGCACGATGTGCGGCGTGGTCCGCACCGACAGCCGCACCCGGGAGGCGCCGCCCTCCACCAGGTCCACGGCGATCTCGGCGCCGGTGTTGCCGACCCCGACGACCAGCACGTCCCGCCCGGCGTACGGCTCGGCGTTGCGGTACTCGCCCGCGTGCCGGAGCTCGCCGCCGTAGCCCTCCAGGCCCGGCCAGTCGGGCACGCGCGGGGTGTGGTTGTACCCGGTGGCCACGACCACCGCGCCGCCGGTCAGCTCCCGACCGCCGGAGGCGTGCAGCAGCCAGCCCGTGCCGTCGGGCAGCCGCTCGATCCGGGAGACCTCGACCCCGGTGACGATCTCCAGCCCGTGGTGCTCGGCGTACTTCTCCAGGTAGCGCACCACGTTGTCCCGGGACACCCACCGCCCGAACCGGCGGGGCATCGGCAGCCCCGGCAGGGCCGAGAGGCGGCGGGTGGTGTGCAGGTGCAGCCGGTCGTAGTGGCGCCGCCAGGACGCCCCGACCCGGTCGGACTTCTCCAGGACGACCGCGCGGATCCCCCGGGCGCGCAGCGCGTACGCGGCGGCCAGCCCGCCGGGGCCCGCGCCGATGACGTAGACGGGGCGGTCGGTGGGGGGCGCGGACAGGGGGGATTCGGCCATGAGCGCGAGCGTAATCATGCACGGGGTTGATGGGTCTCGGTCAAGACCGGAATTGGTTGCGGATTTATCACGGCTGTGCGGGGCGTGGGTGGGACCGGTGCGGAAACGGCCGCGACGCCGGGTCCCGGTGCGCGGGAGCCCGGCGTCGCAGAGGGCGGCGTCCGACGGCAGACGGGAAACGGAAGCCGCCGTTCAGGGGGGCGGGGGCGGTTCGGGGGGCTCGCACAGGTTTTCCTCACCCGACTCTCGGCATTCCGCCGGATCTGACGTACCGTCAGATGTCATGGACGCGATCTGGCTCAGCGGCGCGGAGTGGCTGGCCGTGCTCCGTGTCGGGCTCGGCCTGTGGTGGCTGGAGAGCTGGCGGCACAAGGACAAGAAGGCCTGGTTCGAGCGCGGCACCGGCATCGCCTGGGCGGCGGACGTCGCCTCGAAACACCGCTGGACCGCGGTCCGTTCCGGCTTCCGGACCGTGGTCGAGCCGCGGCCCAAGGCGATGGCGTACGTCGTGGTGTACGCGGAACTGGCCCTCGGCCTGGGCCTGGTGGCCGGGTTCCTCACCCCGGTCGCCCTCGTCGGCGGCCTGCTCCTGAACCTGCTCTACCTCACCCTCATGATCCACGACTGGGCCGAGCAGGGGCAGAACTCGATGATGGCGCTGATCTCACTGGTCGCGCTGTTCGGGATGTCCTGGCAGGTGTGGTCCGTCGACCACGCCCTGGGGTGGTTCTGAATGGCGGCGGTACGGTACGACGTCCCCGAGCCCGACGCCTTCACCCGGACCTACTGGGACGCGGCGGCCGAGGGCCGGCTGCTCCTGCGCCGCTGCCGAGCCTGCGGCCGGGCGCACCACTACCCCCGGGAGTTCTGCCCCCACTGCTGGAGCGACGACGTCACCTGGGACCGGGCCACCGGACGCGCCACCCTCTACACCTGGTCCGTCGTCCACCGCAACGACCTGCCGCCGTTCGGCGGGCGCACGCCCTACGTCGCCGCGGTCGTCGAACTCGCCGAGGGCCCCCGGATGATGACCGAGGTGGTGCAGTGCGCGGCGGGGGAGCTGCGGGCCGGGATGGCGCTCGAGGTGGTGTTCCGGGAGGGGGTGCCGGTGTTCCGGCCGGCCGCGGCGTGAGCCGGACCAGGCGGTTGAATGGTCGCCATGGACCGTCTGAGCGATCAACCCACCGTCCCTGCCGCTGCCGAACCGCACGGCCACGGACTGCGCCTGCTCCGCTGGAACCCCGACCGAGACGCCGACGTGGCGGACTGGCTGCGGATCCGGGAGGATCCCGACTTCCGGCGCTGGAACACACCGCTGAAGCCGGTCACGGACTTCGACAGCGCCCGGGACTCCCTGCGCGCCCAGGCGGCCGACGCCGCGAACGGCGGCTGTGCGCCCTTCCGTGTCACCGACGCGGCCACCGGTACGACGCTCGGCCACGTCGGCGTCAACGCCATCGACCAGGTCTTCCGCCTCGCCCGCGTCGGCTACTGGGTCCTCCCGGAGGCCCGCGGCCAGGGAGTCGCCGCCCGGGCACTCGCCCTCGCCACCCGCTGGGCGTTCGACGAACTCGGCCTGCACCGGCTGGAACTGGGGCACGCCCTGGGGCACGACGCGTCGTGCCGGATCGCGGAGAAGTGCGGCTTCCCCTACGAGGGGACGCTGCGCGGGGCGATGTTCGAGGCCGGACGGCGGGACGCGTTCCGGGACGTGCACCTGCATGCGCGGATCGCGACGGACCCGGAGCCGACGGTGAAGTAATCGGCAGGCGAGGCAAGGACGTCGGGCGCGATCATGAGGCATGCGTCCCGACGACTGGCACCTCACCGAAGACCTCGACGGCTTCCTCACCCGCGCCGGTGACTTCCTGCGCTCGCGCCCCGCACTGCACACGGTGGCCCTGACGGTCACCGATGCGCTGCGCAGACGCGGGCTCCACGTCTACGGGGAGGAGGCGCCCTGGTTCGGGTGGCTGACGGATCCCGACGGCGCCGTACGCGCGGTGCTGTTCCGGACGCCCCCGCACCCGCTGCACATCACGCCGGTGACCGAGGAGGAGGCCGACGCCCTCGCCGCCCGGCTCCTGGGCCACGACCTCACCGGTGTCTCCGCCGAGCGGGAGACGGCCGAGGCGTTCACGGCGGCGTGGCAGCGGCGCACCGGGAAGCGCGGTGAGCTGCTGCAGCGCCAGCGGCTCTACCGCCTCGGCGACCTGACCGTACCGGAGCCCGTGCCCGACGGCCGGGCGCGGGTGGCCGGGCCGTCGGACCGGGAGCTGCTGATCCGCTGGTACGGGGAGTTCGCCGAGGCCGTCGGGCAGGGCGGGCGCCAGGACGCCGGCGCCTGGGCCGACGCCCGTATCGCCCACGGCGGCATCACGCTCTGGGAGAGCCCCGACGGCAAGTCCGTCGCCATGGCCGGGGTGACCCCCGAGGTCGCCGGGCAGATCCGCGTCGCTCCGGTCTACACCCCCGCCCACCTGCGCGGACGCGGTTACGCCGGGGCCGTGACCGCCGACGTGAGCCGGGCCGCGCTCGGGGTGGGGGCCGAGGTGCTGCTCTTCACCGACCTCGCCAATCCGACCAGCAACGGGCTGTACCGGCGGATCGGCTACCGGCCGGTGGCCGACTTCGCGGTGTACGGGTACGAGTCAGGGCCAGGGGCATAGCGGCAGGGCCCCGTGGTCACGGCCACAGCAGCGTCCGCTCCCAGCCGAACCCGGTGCGCCGGTAGGCGAGCCGTACGTGCCGCCGCTCGGAATCCCCCTGGAAGAACTCCACCTCCTCCGGCCGCACCCGGTACAGCGTCCACGTCGGGGAGGGGCTGGCCGGATCCGCCCGCGCCTGCTCCCAGGCCTCCTGCGAAGCGCGCCGCAGCTCCTCCACCGACTCCAGGACCTCGCTCTGCCGGCCGGTCAGCGCCGCCGCGAGCGCACCCGTGGAGCGGGCGTGCAGATCGGCCTGGCTCTCCCGCGACGGCGCCGCCGTCACCGTCCCCCGGACCCTGACCTGGCGGCCGAGCACCGGCCAGTAGAAGGCGAGGGCCGCGTGCGGGCGGCCGGCGAGCTGCCGGCCCTTGCGGCTGATGGAGTGGGACCCGAAGGACCAGCCGTCGGCGTCGGCGCCGTGCAGCATCACGATCCGCACGTCCGGGTGCCCGTCCTCGTCCGCCGTCGCCAGCGACATCGTGTGCGGCTCGACCTGCCCGGCGGCCACCGCCTCGGCGAACCAGGCGGTGAACAGGGGGAGCGGGGTCGGGGGCGCGGTCGTCGGGTCGAAGGCCGGCAGTTCCGTGACCCCGGGGGCCCAGACCCGCAGCGACCTCAGGAGCTCGTGGAGATCGGTTGGTGCCATGGGGCGAGTATCGCCGGTCCGCTCCCGGTCATGCCGCGTCATGCCGCAGTGAGGCCCAGTGTGCCCTCCTTCACTCCCGTCCCAGGATCACCGTCCCGGAAGAGCAGAACCACCCCCCGGTCCCCGAGGCCACCGCCAGCCGCGGCAACCCGCCGTCCGGGCGCCGCACCTGCCGTTCCCCGCCCTCCCCGCGCAACTGCCGGACCGCCTCCACCAGCAGGAACAGCCCGCGCATGCCCGGGTGCTGGGCCGAAAGGCCGCCCCCGTCGGTGTTCACCGGAAGCTCCCCGCCACGCACCAGCAGCCGCCCCTTCTCCACGAACGCCCCGCCCTCGCCCTTCGCGCAGAAGCCGAGGTCCTCCAGGGTCACCAGCGTCATGTAGGTGAAGGCGTCGTAGATCTCCGCGAAGTCGATCTCCTCGGGGCGGACGCCGGCCCGCTCGAAGGCCAGCCGGCCGCTGACCGCCGCGGGAGACACGGTGAAGTCGGGCCACTCGGACATGGTGGCGTGCGAGACGTGCTCGCCGGTGCCGAGGATCCACACCGGGGCCGAGCGGCAGTCCCGCACGTACTCCTCGGCCGCCAGCAGCACCGCCGCGCCGCCGTCGGAGCGCAGACAGCAGTGCAGCTTGGTGAAGGGGTCGGCGATCACCGGGCCGGACAGGACGTCGTCGACCGTGATCGGCGTACGGAACATCGCCTCCGGGTTCAGCGTGGCGTTGGCCCTGGCCTGCACGGCGACCTCGGCCAACTGCTCGATCGTCGTACCGTGTTCGATCATGTGGCGGCGGGCCGCCATCGCGTACTTGGCGATCAGTGTGTGACCGTAGGGCACCTCGAACTGCAGGGGGCCGCGGGCGCCGAAGGAGAGGTCGCCGGTCCGCCGGCCCGCCCTGATGTCCGCGCGGGCCGTCGAGCCGTACACCAGCAGGACGGCGTTCGCGTGGCCGGCCGCTATCGCGTCCGCCGCGTGCGCCGCCATCACCTCCCAGGTGGAGCCGCCGACGGAGGTGGAGTCCACCCAGGTGGGGCGCAGACCCAGATACTCCGCCACCTCCACCGGGGCCAGCGTGCCGAGCCCCGCCGAGGCGAAGCCGTCCACGTGCGCGCGGTCCAGTCCCGCGTCCGCGAGCGCACGGCGGGCCGCCTGGGCGTGCAGGGTGTACGCCGTGGCGTCGTCCACGCGGCCGCAGTCGGAGAGGGCTACGCCCACCACGGCGACCCTCCGGCCTCCCCGGGCCCTCGAGCTCTCTCGGGTCATGAATCTGACGGTACATCAGATGAAGTGGCGCACGGCAGACCGCGTACCTCTGGGCATCGCCATCCCGCCGCCCTAACATGACGCCCCGTCAGATCAGGTCGGGAGGGACCAGCCATGGACACGCGCCTCACCGCCGAGCAGGACGAAATCCGCCGCACCCTGCGCGAGTTGCTGCACAAACGCTGCGGCGCGGAGGAACTGAGGGCCGCCCTCGACGGCCCGGCCGGACACGACCCCGCGCTGTGGAGCGCCCTCGCCGACCAGCTCGGCCTGCCGGGCCTGGCCCTCCCCGAGGCGTACGGCGGCGTCGGCTGCCCCGTCACCGACCTCGCCCTCGCCTGCGAGGAGGCGGGGCGGGCGCTCGCCCCCTCCCCGCTGCTCGCCACCTCCGTACTCGCCGCCCCGCTGGTCCTCGCCCTCGGCACCGACGCCCAGCGTGCCGACCTGCTGCCCCGCCTCGCCTCCGGTGCGCTCACCGCCGCCCTCGCCGTCCCCGGCACCGCCCTCGCCACCGCCCTCGCCCTGACCGGCGGCAACGGCGGCGCGTGGGCGGGCGGCGGCCGGGCGGGCGGCGTGCAGGCCCGCCGGGACGGGACCGGGTGGCGGCTGTACGGGCAGGCCGACCAGGTGCTGGACGGGCACAGCGCCCGGCTGCTGCTCGTCGCCGCGCACGCCGGGGGCTACGCACGGCCCCGGACCCTGCTGTTCCTGGTGGAGGGGGACGCGGCCGGGGTCGTACGGACCCGGCAGACCTCGCTCGACGCCACCCGGCCGCAGGGGCGCGTCCAACTGCGGGACGTGCGGGCCGCGTTGCTGGGGGATGAGGACGCCGACGTGCTCACCGCCCTCGCCGCCCGGGGGGACTCCGCCGCCGCGGTACTCGCCGCCGAGGCCGTCGGGGCCGCCGACCGGGCGCTGGAGCGGACCGTGGAGTACGTCGGGCAGCGCGAGCAGTTCGGCCGGGCGATCGGCTCCTTCCAGGCGGTCAAACACCGCCTCGCGGACGTGTACGTGGAGGTGCAGGCCGCCCGCTCGGCCGCCTACTACGCCGCCTGGGCGGCCGCGCACGGGGAACGCGGGGAACAGGCCGGCGGGCTGGCGCTGGCGCAGGCCCTGCAGGCGCTGCGGTGCGCGGCGGGCGAGGCGATCCAGCTCCACGGCGGGATCGGTTTCACCTGGGAGCACGAGGCGCACCTGTACTTCAAGCGGGCCGCCGGCGACGAACTGATGTTCGGGCCGGTGCACCGGCTGCGGGCGCGGGCGGCCGAGGCGGCCCGGATTTTCGAGCGCGAGGAGGTGGCGGTCCGATGACGGCCATGGGAGTACGCCTGGTGCAGAAGGTGTCGTCCACCCGGGGCTTCGCCAAGGCCGCCCCGCACCTGATACCGGCCCTCGACCGGGCCGTGCACCGGCTCACCCGGGGAAGAGTGCTGCTCAGCGCCCAGTTGCTGCCCGGGGTCGTCCTCACCTCGACCGGCGCCCGCAGTGGCCGGCCCCGCCGCACCCCGCTCGCCTGCATGCCCGGGGAGGACGGCTGGCTGCTCGTCGGCTCCAACTTCGGGCGCACCGCCCATCCGGCCTGGACCGCCAACCTCCTCGCCCACCCCGAGGCCTCGATCAGTTGGAAGGGCGAGGACATACCCGTCACGGCCCGGCTGCTCGCGGGGGAGGAACGGGCGGCGGCCTGGCAGGCGCTGCTGGAGTTCTGGCCGCCGTACGCGACGTACCAGGCACGGGTGGAGCGGGAGATCCGGGTGTTCCGGCTGAGCAGGAAGGACGGCTGATCCGCAAGACACCCCCTAGAGCATGGTCAGCCGCTCCACCAGCAGGAACGCGCCGATTCCGAGCATCGCCGCCCCCGAGGTGCGGGTGACCGCCCGGGCGGCGGTGGGACGGGCGGCGAGAACGGCGTGCGCGAGGACGCCCACGGTCAGGTACACGGCCGCGCAGCACGCCATGTGGAGCACGCCCAGCACGGCCGTCTGGACGGGCACGGGCAGGTGGGCGCCGCGGAGGGTGAGGAACTGCGGGAGCACGGAGAGGTAGAGCAGCAGGCCCTTGGGGTTGAGGCCGCTGATCGCGGCGCCGCGCAGGAAGACCCGGGAGTTCCCGGAGCCCTCGGAGCCCTGGGAGCCCTGGGAGTCCTGGGAGCCCTCGGAGTCCTGGGTGTCGGCCGCCTCCGGCACGCCCGGGGTGCGCAGCACACCCCAGCCCAGCCACAGCAGGTAACCGGCCCCCGCCACCGTCAGCGCGGTGAGCAGCCGCGGCGAGCCCGCCACGAGCACCGCCAGCCCCGCCGTCGCCAGCGCCGTGTGCAGCGCGTACCCGGCGACCAGGCCCGCCACCGCGCCCGTCACCCGGCGACCGCGCAGTCCGGCCGCGATCACATAGGCCCAGTCGGCACCCGGTACGCACACCAGCAGCAGGTCGACGGCGAGGAAGGAGAGAAGGCTTGCGGAGTCCATGGTGGGGACATTAGGCGCGAATGGCCCGAATGTGTTCCCGAAGTTTGCCCATGATCACCGAATCTGAGCAAATATCGTCCTCATGGACGAGATCGACCAGAAGATTCTTGCCGAGCTCCAGCAGGACGGGCGGCTGACCGTGACCGAGCTGGCCGCACGGGTGCGGCTGAGCGTGTCGCCGTGCCACCGGCGGTTGCGCGACCTGGAGCGGACCGGTGCCATCCGGGGCTACCGGGCGGTGGTGGATCCGGCGGCCGTCGGGCTGACCTTCGAGGCGCTGGTCTTCGTGTCCATGCGGCAGGAGGACCGGGACACCGTCGTCGAGTTCGAACGGGCGGTGAGCGAGGTGGAGTACGTCCTGGACGCCCAGCGTCTCTTCGGCGACCCGGACTACCTCCTGCGGGTGGCCACCGCGGACCTCGCCGCCTTCCAGCGGCTCTACGACGAGCGGCTCGCCACCCTGCCGGGCGTGCAGCGACTGACGTCCACGCTGGTGATGAAGCACGTGGTGAAGGACCGGCCGTTGCCGGCGTAAGCGTTTGCCCGGGCACGAAGCGCGACAGGCGGTGGTCCACTCGCGTGGACCACCGCCTGGCAGACAGGACTTGAGGCCGGGGAAAGAGGGGACCGCCGGGCGGTCTATCTCGTCGGCTTCCTGCCCGTCACGCCCAGGTGCACCAACAGCGCCAGGTTCGGCTTCAGTTCGGCCTGCTTCACGCCCCACGACGAGAAGCCCTTCTGGTGCCCGGCCACCGCCGCGAGCATCGCGACCAGCGAGCCCGCGATCGCCGCCGGGTTCACCTCCTTGTCGACCCTGCCCTTGGCCTGGAGTTCGGCGATGGACTCCGCCAGGGAGTTGTTCACCGAGTTCAGGATCTTCATACGGATCTTGTAGAACCGTTTGTCCCCTTCGGCGGCGCCGAGGTCCACGACGCGCAGGATGGCGTCGTGCTTGCGCCAGAACTCGAGGAAGCCGTCCACGAGTTCCTGTGCGGTCTGCCAGCCCGACTTGCCGGCCCAGGACCGCCCGGCGAGCAGCTCGGTCAACCCGGCGCCCTCCGCGGCCATTTGCTCGGCGATCTCCAGGACGGCGCCCTCGACGTCCGGGAAGTACTGGTAGAAGGTCGCGGGCGAAGTGCCCGCCTTCCGGGCGACATCGATGACCTTGACGTCCCGGTACGGGGAGGAGCTGAGCATCTCGCTGAGGCAGTCGAGCAGCTTCTGCCGGGTCGCCTGCCCACGCCGGCCGGCCACGCGGCCGTCGACGGTACGCACTTGTCCTGTCATGACGTCAGCTTACCGAGGGGGGATCCCAGCGCTATTCGGCCGACTGCAAATGGGGTGCAAGGGCGTGAGAAGGGTGGTGTGCCTGGTCTGCGCGGTGCGCGCGGCAGGGCTACTTTGGCGGCATGGCCGAAAACAGGGCATCGGTGTACGGAGAGGGCGTCCCGTGCTGGGTGGACGCGCAGCTCCCCGACGTGGCGGCCGGGGAGCGGTTCTACGGGGAGCTCTTCGGGTGGGCCTTCGAGGAGGCGTACGGCACCTCCGTGTGGGCGCGGCTGGAGGGCGAGCCCGTCGCCGCCCTCGCGCCGAAGACCGACGGCCGGATGCCCACCGTCTGGACCGTGTACTTCGCCACCCCGGACGCCGAGGCCCTCTGCCGGCGGATCGCCGTGGCCGGCGGGCAGGTCATCATGGCACCCCTGCGCCTCGGTGACCTGGGCACGGCCGCGCTGGCCGCGGACCCCGGGGGTGCCGTCTTCGGCCTGTGGCAGCCGGGGCGCCACCCCGGGTTCGTCCGCCGTCACGCGCCCGGCACGTTCATCTGGGCCGAGCTCTACACCCGCGACACCGAGCGGGCCAACGACTTCTACGGCGGCCTCTTCCACGACGCCCTCTTCGGCACCGACGCCGAGCCCGACTTCGGCCGCGCCCCGGTCTCCGACGTCTTCCCGGCCGAGATGCCCCCGCACTTCCTCGTCCACTTCCGGGTGGACGACCTCCAGGACGCCCTGGGGGCGGTGCAGCGGCTCGGCGGGCGGGTGCAGGCCGGGCCTTTCGCGGCTTCGTACGGAACCGTGGCCGTCGTCACCGACAATCAGGGGGCGTCCTTCGCGCTGCTCCACCGCCGATAGCAGGGGTTTCGCCCTCTTTATCAGGAGACATCCCGATTGGTCGCCGGGTTCGCAACATGGTCCCCGGCCAGGAAGAATCGGGGTGCGTGCCGCCATGGCGGTGCGGTGGTGAGACGCTGCACTTCGGTCGCGTACACATGTGGATGACGCGGCTCGTACGGGGAGGTGGCAGGCAAGTGGTGGATCAGCTGACGCAGCACGATCCGCGGCGGATCGGGCCGTTCGAGGTGCTCGGCCGGCTGGGTGCCGGCGGCATGGGGCTGGTCTATCTCGCGCGCTCGGCGTCCGGGCGTCGCGTGGCGATCAAGACGGTCCGTACGGAACTCGCCGAGGACCAGCTGTTCCGCGTCCGCTTCACCCGTGAGGTGGAGGCGGCCCGGGCGGTCTCCGGCTTCTACACGGCCGCGGTCGTCGACGCCGACCCGCGCGCCGCCGTGCCGTGGCTGGCCACCGCCTACGTCCCCGCGCCCTCCCTCGAGGAGATAGTGAACGACTGCGGGCCGCTCCCGGCCCAGGCGGTGCGCTGGCTCGCGGCGGGCGTCGCGGAGGCGCTGCAGTCGATCCACGGCGCCGGGCTGGTCCACCGTGACCTCAAGCCCTCGAACGTCCTCGTGGTCGAGGACGGCCCCCGGGTGATCGACTTCGGTATCGCGTCCGGCGTCTCGAACACGCGTTTGACGATGACGAACGTGGCCGTCGGCACACCCGCCTACATGTCCCCCGAGCAGGCGAAGGACTCCCGCAGCGTCACCGGCGCCAGCGACGTCTTCTCGCTCGGCTCCATGCTCGTCTTCGCCGCCACCGGACACCCGCCCTTCCACGGCGCCAACCCCGTCGAGACCGTCTTCATGCTGCTGCGCGAAGGCCCCGACCTCGAAGGCCTCCCGGACGAGCTGCGCCCGCTCATCGAATCCTGCATGCAGATGGAGGCCACGGCCCGCCCCAACCCCGCCGACCTCCAGGCCCAGCTCGCCCCCCACCTCTTCGGCTCCGGCTCCGACGACAGCGGCACCGCCTCCGCCTGGCTGCCGGAGAAGGCCGTCGCCCTCATCGAGTCCCGGCGCGGCGGCCGGCCCGCGGCCAAGCCGTCCCCGACCGGCCCCGGCAACGGCGGCCGGCCCGCGCTGCCCCCGCCGCCGTCCTACGACCCCGCGGTCCCGGCACCCGCCCCCGCACCGGTGGCCGCCCCGGCTCCCCTCGGCGCCCCCGACACCGGCCCCGTCCGCCTGGCCGGCGCCAAGGTGCCCATCGGCCCCGGCCCGCGCGTCGCCGACACCCGCGCCGCCGCCGTCAAGGCACCCCCGCCCGAGGCCGGCCTGGTCGCGAGCTGGTCCCGCCCGCGCCCCGGCGTCAACGGCGCCGACCCCGCCGTACCGGCGCCCCCGCCCGCGCCCCCGGAGACGGCGTCCGGCTGGCGGCCCTGGCGCTTCCGCATGTCCAACGACGTCTGGGGCACCCCCGCCGTCGACGGCGACCTCGTCTACGTCACCTCCTTCGAGGTGCACGCCCTGGACGTGGCCACCGGCCGCCGCCGCTTCAAGACCCGGGACGTCGCCTGGTCCATGGCGGTCGCCGACGGCCGTATCCACGCCTCCGACGGCCCCACCCTGTTCGCCCTCGACTGCCGCGAGGGCACCGACCTGTGGCGGCTGTCCACCGACGCCTGGGTGTACTCCCTGGAGGCCGACCGGGGCACCGTCCTCACCGGCACCCGCGGCGGCGGCGTACAGGCCTGGGATGCCTCGGGCGGCCAGAAACTGTGGGAGATCACCGGCTGCCAGACCGACTTCGAGTCCCCCGAGGCCGGCCCCGCCCTGCACGACGGCACCGCCTACGTCTGGCAGGACGCCCGGCTGCGCGCCCTGGACGCCCGCACCGGCGAGGAACGCTGGTCGTACCCCATCGGCGACGCGGCCACCTGCGGCGGCGTCCCGGTCCGGCTCACCCACGCCCCCGACGGCCACGTCTACGTCGCCGCCGGCACCCGCGTCCTCGCCGTCGACGTCGCGACCGGCATGGTGCGCTGGCACTTCGAGGCCCCCGCCGCCTTCCTCTCCCCGCCCACCTTCGCCCCCGGCCCCGCGGTCACCGGCGGCGGCATCTACCTCGCCGACTACCTCGGCACCGTCTACGCCCTCGACGCCACCGACGGCCGCGACCGCTGGCGCATCGCCACCGAGTCCCGCGCGTCGATCGAGCCCGTCCTCGTCGCCGCCGGACACGTCCACGTCGGCAGCGGCAAGGGGCTGTACACCCTGGACGCCGTCACCGGCACCCCGAAGTGGCGCTTCCAGGCGGGCGGCGACGTGGTGGGCGCCCCGGCGGTGGCGGAGGGCCGCATCCACTTCGGCTCGACGGACCACCTGCTGTACACCCTCAAGGCCGACGACGGCCGCCTGCGCTGGAAACTCGCCACCGGCGGCGAGATCACCGGCTCCCCGGTCGTCAAGGACGGAGTGGTGTACGCCTGCAGCAAGGACCGCTGCGTGTACGCGCTGGACGCGGAGAAGGGGACGGGGACCGCGCGGACGGCCTGACCTGGCTTCCCGGGGGACGGCCGCCGTGCCGGTAGTCGCACGGAAGGGGCTGCGGACGGCGGCCGTCCACGGCTGACGCTACCCCCGGCGCCGGACCCCCGCCACGCGGTGCACACGGCTGGATACGCTGACCGCATGACTGGACGGACGCGCACGCTCAGGTTCACGGCCGTACTCGCCTTCCTGGCGCTCAGCCTCACCGGCTTCTCCACGGGCCGCCACCACAGCCGCCACGGAAGCGGTGGCGGTGGCGGCGGGTGCAGCAGTGACCGCCAGGACCACGACACCTCCAGCTCCACCTCGGGCGGAGGATCGTACGACGACTCGGACGACGGCTCGGACGACGACTCCGTACCTGCCGTCGTCCCGGGTGGAGGCACCGGAGGGAGTTCCTACAAGCCGCACCCGACCCACCGGGCCACCTCCACCTCCGGCTCCTCCGGCGGGAGCGGCAAGCCGTTGGAGAACGCCGAGACGAAGCTGATCAGCTGCGCGACCGTGAAGCGTCCGTACGCCACGGTCGAGGTGAAGAACCCGAACGGCCGCAAGGCCACCTTCAGCGTCGACGTCTCCTTCCGCGACGACGCCGACGCCGAGACCGACTTCGGCTCCGAGTACGTCACCGTCCCGGCGAAGGGCACGGCGCAGGTCCGGGTCAAGTTCAGCGAGGGTGACGGAACCGGGATCGACCACTGCCGGGTGAACCCGGAGGCGCGCCCGGAGTGACGGCCGCGTTCACCGCACCCCGAACTCGCCGCCTCGCCGCCCACCGAACAGTTCGGCCTGCCGTTCCACCGGCAGATTCCCCAGCGCGATGAGATGCGGCGCCTGCGCGAACGCCGGCGCACGCGCCGCCTCCTTGGCCGCCCACAGCGCCCGCACGGTGCCCTGCACCGCCTCGGTGGGACACCGCGCGATGACCTCGGCACACCGCACGGCACCCGCCAACGCCTCACCCTCCCCGGTGACTTCGGAGACGAGCCCGATCTCATGGGCCCGCCGCGCCCCGATCCGCTCGGCGTTGCCCATGAGCACCATCCGCGCGACCTCGCCGTACGGCATCCGCTGGGTCATGAGCACGGACTCGTAGGCACTGACCATGCCGTACGTCGTGTGCGGGTCGAAGAAGACCGCTGTCGCGTCCGCGACGATGAACTCGCACTCGCCCAGCAGGTAGAAGGCCCCACCGCACGCCATCCCGCGCACGGCGGCCACCACCGGCTTCCACAGGTCGTTCGCCTTCGGCCCGACCGTCAGCAACGGATCGTCCTGCATGTACGGCGACGAGGGCTGCGGCACGACCACGTCCCGGTCGATCCCGGTACAGAAGGCGCGCTCCCCGGCCCCGGTGAGCACGACGGCACGCACGCTGTCGTCGAACCGCAATCCCCGCCACAGCGTCCGGAGTTCGCCGGCCATCTCCAGATCGACGGCGTTGAGCCGACCGGGCCGGTCGAGGGTGACGACGGCGACGCCGGTGTCCTTGTCGGCGTCGAGACGCAGGGTCTTCAACTGCGGGGCGTTCACGCCAGAACCCACTGGGGCAGCCCGTCGGCGAACACGACCTGCACCCGGGCGCCGATTCTGATGCTGTGCGGGGGAAGGGAGTCGAGCGGCGCCCCCGCACGGTTGACGAGATTCCCGACGAGCCGCACACGGGGCGCGTCGTCCAGCTCCACGACGATCACGTTGTACGGCGCCTGCGCGGCGTACTCCGGCAGCAGCGGCGGATGCGGCACGACGTACGACCAGACCCGCCCGCGCCCCGAGGTGACCCGCCACTCGCAGGCGAAGGACTGGCAGTGCGGGCAGCAGGGGCGGGGCGGGAAACGGGGCTCACCGCAGTCGGCGCAGGCCTGGACGCGCAACTCCCCCCGGGCGGCGTACCGCCAGAAGGGGGCGCCGTCGGTGTCGATGACGGGATGCAGCACGGTGCGGTCAACTCCTCAGCAGTAGAGCGGACGTCGGAACACCCTCACCGGCGGTGACGAGACAGGTGGCGGCGCCCGGCACCTGCGCGGTGCTGGTCCCGCGCAACTGCTTCACGCCCTCGTTGATCAGGTTGAAGCCGTGCACATAGGCCTCGGAGAGCCCACCCCCACCGGTGTTGAGGGGAAGCCGCCCGCCGATCTCCAGCGCGCCCCCCTCGGTGAACGCCCCGCCTTCCCCCCGCCCGCAGAAGCCGTACCCCTCCAGGGAGAGCGGTATGAGGGCGGTGAAGGCGTCGTATATCTGGGCGACGTCCACGTCCTCGGGCATGAAGTCGGCGTGCTTCCACAGGTGCCGGGCGGCGGTCCAGGCGGGCCCGGTGAGCGGGTCGTCGTTCCAGTAGTTGACCATGCCGTGGTGCTGGGCGGGCAGCCCCTGGGCGGCGGAGTGGACGTAGACGGGGGTGCGGCGGCAGTCCCGGGCGCGCTCCCTGCCGACGACCACGCAGGCGAGGGCCCCGTCCGTCTCCAGGCAGTTGTCGAAGAGGCAGAGCGGCTCGCTGATCCACCGGGCGGTCATGTACATCTCCCGGGTGAGAGGCCGCTCGTACATCACGGCCGCCGGATTCTGGTTGGCCCGGTTCCGGCAGGCGAGGGCGACGTTGAAGAGGTGGTCCCGGGTGGCGCCGTACTCGTGCATGTAGCGCCGCGCGAGCATGGCGATCTCGTCGGCGGGCCGGAGAAGCCCGAACGGCCGGGTCCACTGACCGGGGGTGGGGAGTTGGACGGCGGTGTTGGTCCAGGGCCGGGGCCCGCTGCCGCGCTTCCGCGACCGCCAGGCGACGCCGACGGTGGCCTGGCCGGAGGCGATGGCGGCGGCGAGATGCGCGACGGTGGCACAGGAACCGCCGCCCCCGTACCCCACCTTGCTGAAGAACGTGAGGTCCCCGAACCCGACGGCCTTGGCGAGCTCCACTTCATCGGTCTCCTCCATGGTGTAGGAGGCCAGGGCGTCCACCTCACCGGGATCGATCCCGGCGTCGTCGAGGGCGGCCAGGACGGCACGGCAGGCGAGGGTCTTCTCGTCCTCGGGGAGCCGCTTGGCGAAGGCGGTCTGCCCGATCCCCACGATGGCGGTGGCGTCTTTGAGCCCTGGTCCTGCCGCTGGTCCTGCCACGGTGCACCTGCCTCTCCTCTGCTGACAGCCCGTCAGGTTACAGCTAATCTGACGGTCAGTCAGCTACGCGTGCGGGGAGGTCTGCTGTGGGTGACTGGGACACCATTCCGGACCTGGTGCGGTGGTCGGCCGAGCGGTACGCCACCGCCGAGGCGGTGGTGGAGGGCCGCAGCCGGGTCTCGTACGGCGAACTGGGCGCCCGGGTCGAACGCGCGGCGGCGGCCTGCATTGCGAGCGGGGTGGAGGTGGGCGACCGGGTGGGGGTGTGGGCCCCCAACTCCCTCGACTGGATCGTCGCTGCGCTCGGGGCGGTGACGGCGGGCGCGGTACTCGTACCGCTGAACACGCGCTTCAAGGGGGCGGAGGCGGCGGACGTGCTGGCGAGGAGCGGGGCCCGGTTGCTGTTCGTGACGGGGACGTTCCTGGGCGCGTCGTACGTGGCGTCACTGAGACGGGCGGCGGGGGAGGGGCCGGGGGCGGGCCCGCTGCCGGGGCTGCCGGAGCTGGAGCGGGTGGTGATCCTCTCGGGGGACGCGCCTGCGGGTTTCTGTACGTGGAAGGACTTCCTGGCGGGCGGGGAGGGAGTGGGGGAAACGGAGGTGAGGCGCCGGGCCGGGGCGGTGACGGGTTCCTCCCTCTCGGACATCATCTTCACGTCGGGCACGACGGGCCGCCCCAAGGGCGCGATGATCACGCACGAGCAGACCCTGACGGCGTACGACATCTGGGCCGACCTGGCAGGCCTGCGCTCGTCCGACCGCTACCTGATCGTGAACCCGTTCTTCCACACGTTCGGCTACAAGGCAGGCGTGATCGCCTGCCTGACGCGCGGGGCGACGATGATCCCGCAGCCGGTCTTCAACGTGGACACGGCGCTGGCGAACATGGCGGCGGAACGGGTGTCGGTGTTGCCGGGCCCCCCGACCCTCCACCAGTCCCTCCTGGACCACCCGGCGAGGGACGCGCACGACCTCTCGGCGCTGAGGCTGGTGGTGACAGGGGCGGCGGTGGTGCCCTTGCGCCTGGTGGAACGCCTACGCGAGGAATTGGGAGTGGGCACGGTCCTGACGGCGTACGGCCTCTCGGAGGCGAGCGGCATAGTGACGATGTGCCGCCGGGGCGACGACCTGGCGCTGATCGCGTCGACCTCGGGCCGAGCGATACCGGGGACGGAGGTGAAGCTGGCGGAGGACGGGGAGGTCCTGGTCCGGGGCTTCAACGTCATGCGGGGCTACTACGAGGACGAAGCGGCGACGGCGGAGGCGATCACGGAGGACGGCTGGCTGCGCACCGGCGACGTCGGCGTCCTGGACGGCGCCGGCAACCTCCGCATCACCGACCGCCTGAAGGACATGTACATAGTCGGAGGCTTCAACGCCTACCCGGCGGAGATAGAGCAACTCCTGGGCCTCCACCGGGACGTGGCCGACGTCGCGGTGATCGGCATCCCGGACGCGAGGCTGGGCGAGGTCGGCAAGGCGTTCGTGGTCCGCCGGCCGGGGTCCGTGGTCACCGCCGACGACCTGATCGCCTGGGCCCGGAGAGAGATGGCCAACTACAAGGTGCCCAGGGTGGTGGAGTTCGTGAGCGAACTCCCCCGGAACGCGAGCGGCAAGGTGGTGAAGGGGGAACTGCGGGTGGGCGATCGGGATCGGGGTTGAGCGGTGACCGTGGGGCCGCCCGCTTCTTTCGCATTGTCGGCCTGGAGCGACCCGCGTCAAGGGCGCTGCGCGTCGGCTGCGCCAATGGCCCTTCGGGCCACCCTTGACCCGGGCCGCTCCAGCCCGGGTGAGAAGCGAGCGGGCAGCCCGAGGAAAGCGGGGGCCCGGGTAGGGCGGCCCCTGCCGTCGGCCGGCAGCCCAGCCCACCTCAGGGAACCCCACCCGGGCCCCGATGTCCGAGTGCTTCGAACGGTTCCCGCCACAGAACGGCCTGGATCTTCCTCCCTGTCGGAACACGCCTCGGCCGCGGCAGCTCCCCTCCGCGCTGCCGCGGCCGATCCCCGTCGGTAATGGAGGTCTACTTGTCCTTCAGGTCCAGGGCGGGTGGGACCGGCGCGTGCTGGTCCAGCGTGGTGACTTTCTCGCCCAGGGCGGGTGGGACCGGCGCGTGCTGGTCCAGCGTGGTGACTTCCTCGGCCAGGGCCGGCGGAACCGGCGCGTGCTGGTCCAGGGTGGTGATCTCCTCGGCCTTCTTGGCTTCACTCATGGCGGGAACTCCCCCGGTAGGTAACGGTGTATTGCGGCGAAAGCGCCCGCTCGGCAACTCCCCCGAGGGCCGCCGAACGGGCGTTTCGGAGGCCTCAGAGTAGCCGTGAGGCCTCAGGGATCCGCCTGCCCCCCGACGCGACGGATCCAGGAACTAAAGAGTGGCAGCGGCCCATAAACGTTCGATGAACGCCCCGGTGCGAGGCTTTCAGGCGGCGGCGAGCGGAGACAGCAGGCCGCGGACTTCGGCGGCCTCGGAGGAGCCGGCCGTGTCGTAGATGCCGAGAGCATCACGCCAGCAAGCACGGGCTCGGTCCGGTTGGCCGAGTGCGTCCAGGGCCTTCCCGAGGAGTGTCAGGGCGTTGGCCCTCATCCAGTCGCCCCCGATGCAACCGATCCCCAGGGCCTGTTCGGCGTGCTGGGCGGCCTGGGTCGGCCGATGAGCCGCGAGGTGTACTTGGGCGATGCGGAAGTGAGTGGTCCCTTCCCAGAGGCGCTGACGGCTTTCCGTGAAGATGTGAAGTGCCTTTTCAAGCTGCTCCAGAGCTTCTGGGAGCCGGCCGGCCTGGGTCAGGACGATCCCTGAGGCGTACCTTGCGTTCGCCAGGCGTACCGAGAGGCCCAGATCGTCGTAGATCTTGATGCCCTGTTGGGCGAGTTCGACAGCTCGTGCACTGCGCCCCATGGATGCCAGCGTCCGCGACAGATTGCAGACGGCACTCGCTTCGCCCGGCTTGTTCTCATCTGCGCGGAAGGCGTCGATCGCCCTGATGAAATAACCCTCGGCGTCGGCATAGAGGGACCTGCATATTGCGATGATCCCCAGTTGGTTCGGAGCAGTGCTGCTGGTCCAGGGGTCGGTTGCGGCTCCGTTGAGGGAATCGGCGCGCCTGGCCTCTCGTTCCGCTTCCTCGAACCGGCCAGCCTGACTGAGGGCCTGGGCGAGCGTGATGCGCGCGCGCATCTCAGCATGGGCGTCCCCCTGGACGGCAGCGGCGTCCCGTGCTGCCATGGCTGTCCTCTCGTACCGGCGCGAACCTGCGCCGGACTCGGCCAGGTCGATCGTGGCCAAGAGGAGATCAATGGCCCGTCGCAACGTAGAGGGTTTCAGGGACTGCTGGACGCAGGCAAGAAGCGGCTCTGCCTCCGCATGCAGCCAGTCCAGCGCGTCCGAGGCGTCGGCAAACTCCTTCCCCGAGTAGCGGCTTTGCTCAAGGTGTGTGACCGTCCGGTCACCGGGACGCTCAAGCGCATAGACCTTGACCGCATTGGCCAGATAGAAGTCCAGCAACCGCGACATAGCCGCCTCCCGCTCGCTCGGCGGCTGCTCGTCCCGCTCCGCACACGCACGCGCGTAGAGCCGGACCAGATCGTGGAAGCGGTAGCGTCCCGGCGCCGCCGACTCCAGCAACGACGTGTCGACCAGGGCCTCCAGCAGGTCCTCGGTCTCCTCCGCCGGGAGGTCCAGGACCGCGGCCGCCGCAGCCAGGGACATGTCCGGACCGTCCGCAAGCCCCAGCAGCCGGAACGCCCGCGCCTGGGCCGGCTCCAACTGGCCGTAGCCGAGCTCGAAGGTCGCTTTGACCGCCAGGTCGCCGGCCTGGAGTTCGTCCAGGCGACGGCGCTCGTCCGCGAGCTTGGCCGCCAGTACCGACACGGTCCAGGTGCGCCGGGCCGCAAGCCGGGACGCCGCGATCCGGATCGCCAACGGCAGGAAACCGCACGCCGCCACCACGTCCAGCGCCGCTTCCCGCTCGCTCGCCACCCGCTCCTCGCCCACGATCTTCGTGAACAGCGACAGCGCCTCGTCCGGGGACATCACGTCCAGGTCCACCAGATGCGCGCCCGCCAGGTCGACCATCCGGACCCGGGACGTCACGAGCGCCGCGCAGCCTTCCGTACCCGGCAGCAACGGGCGCACCTGCGCCGCGTCCTTCGCGTTGTCCAGCAATACGAGCACCCGCCGGCCGTCCAGCACGGACCGGTACAGGGCTGCACGCTCCTCCAGGGAGTCCGGGATCGCCGAGTCAGCGGTGCCGAGGGCCCGCAGGAAGGAGCCCAGTACCGTCTCCGGTTCGGCCGCCCGGGCGCCCGCGCCCTGGAGGTCGACGTACAACTGGCCGTCCGGGAAGGCGGAACGCGCCTGGTGGGCCACGTGGACCGCCAACGTCGTCTTGCCGACGCCTCCGATGCCGGCCAGCGCCGACACCGCCATCACCCGGCCCTCGGCGGAGGCGAGCACTTCGCTCAGTTCCGCCACGAAGGAGGTCCGGCCGGTGAAGTCGGGGACGGTCGCCGGGAGTTGCGCCGGGCGTACCGGTACCACCGCCGGTTCCGCCACCGGTGCGGAGGGTTCGGCGAGTGCCGGGTCCGCCTGGAGGATGCGCTGCTGGAGTTCCCGCAGGTCCGGGCGGGGGTCCACCCCCAGTTCCTCCGCGAGGAGACGGCGGGTGTCCGCGTACACCGCCAGCGCCTCGGCCTGGCGGCCGCTGCGGTACAGCGCCAGCATCAGGAGCTCGCGCAGGCGTTCGCGCAGGGGGTGGGCCGCCGTGAGGGCGGTCAGTTCCGACACCGCCTCCGCGTGGCAGCCCAGCTCCAGGTCCATGTCCAGGCGGGACTCCAGCAGTGACAGGCGCCATTCCTCCAGGCGGACCCGCTGCGCCTCCGCGTACGGGCCCGGCACGCCCGCCAGGGCCTCGCCGTCCCACAAGCCGAGCGCCCGGTTCAGTACCTCCCGCGCATGGCACAGGTCGGCGGCGCCGCGTGCCTTCTCCGCCTCCGCCGCCAGGTCCTGCGCGACCAGCAGGTCCAGCGCGCCCTCGTGCGGTGCGCGGACCGCGTAGCCGCCGGACTCGCTGACCAGGACGCCGGGGTCGAGGACCTTCCGCAACCGCGAGGCGTACGTGCGGACCGCCGCCAGGGCCTGCGAGGGCGGCTCGGTGCCCCAGAGGGCGTCGATCAGTTCCGCGGCGGTCGCCGTGCGCCCCTCGCGCAGCAGCAGGGCGGCGAGCAGGGCGCGCTGCTGGGGGGAGCCGGTGCTGAGTGGTTCGTCGCCGCGCCAGGCGCGCACCGGGCCGAGCACGCTGAAGCGCAACGCCGCGGGTTCCTCCGAGGAGGAGCCGGGGCGCCGCTGCTCCGGTACTCGCGGTACACCGTCCATGCGTTGGTCCCCCTAGGCATCCCGAACAACTACGTCAGTTTGCCTTGTTCGGGGCGGATGCGTCAGCCGTGGGAGACACCGATCACAGGCCGACTCACGGGAGTGCACAACCCCCTCACATGCTCTGCACACAGTTCCGCACAGACCTGACCGTCAACGATCACTTCCCACTGGCTGACGGATCGTCAGATCGGCGCTACCGTCAGCGCCATGGACACCCAGACGCCCTTCCCGGAGATCATCTCCGTCGACGACCACACCGTGGAGCCCGCGCACGTCTGGCAGGACCGGCTCCCCGGGAAGTACCGGGACACAGGCCCTCGTATCGTCCGTGCGCCGCTGAAGGAGATGACCTTCCTCGGTGGCCGGTTCGCGCCCGTCATGGGGGCGCCGGGCGACGACGGGCCGGTCGGTGACTGGTGGGTGTACGAGGATCTGCACCGGCCCCTCACCCGCCTGGACACCGCCGTCGGCTACAGCAGGGACGAGATCAGGCTCGAGGTCATCACGTACGAGCAGATGCGGCCGGGGTCGTACGACGTGCCCGCCCGTCTCGCCGACATGGACGTCAACCATGTGCAGTCGGCCCTGTGCTTCCCCACCTTCCCCCGCTTCTGCGGGCAGACCTTCACCGAGGCGAAGGACCGCGAGCTGGGGCTGCTGTGCGTGCGGGCCTACAACGACTGGATGGTGGAGGAGTGGTGCGGGCCCGAGGCGCGGGGGAGGCTCATACCGCTCACCCTGATTCCCCTGTGGGACGCCGAGCTGGCCGCCGCCGAGGTCCGGCGGAACGCGGCCCGCGGGGTCCGGGCCGTCGCCTTCTCCGAGATACCCCCGCATCTCGGTCTGCCCTCCGTCCACACCGACGACTGGGATCCCTTCCTCGCCGCGTGCGACGAGACGGGCACGGTCGTCGCCATGCACATCGGCTCCAGCAGCCGTATGCCGTCCACCTCCGCCGACGCCCCGCCCGCCGTCGGCTCCACCATCACCTTCGCCAACTGCTGCTTCTCGATGGTCGACTGGCTGATGAGCGGCAAGTTCGAGCGGTTCCCGAACCTGAAGGTGATGTACGCGGAGGGGCAGATCGGGTGGATCCCGTACATCCTTGAGCGGGCCGACGTGGTGTGGGAGGAGAACCGGGGGTGGGGTGGGGTCGCCGACAAGGTGCACCGGCCGCCGTCCGAGCTGTTCGCCGAGCATGTCTTCGGCTGCTTCTTCGACGACGCCTTCGGGCTGCGGAACCTGGACTCCATCGGGGTCGGCAACGTCCTGTACGAGACCGACTACCCGCACTCCGACTCCACCTGGCCGAAGTCCCGTGAGGTGGGCGAGGCCCAGATGGGGCACCTGGCGGCCGACGTCGTCGAGCGGATCGTACGGGGCAACGCGATCGGGCTGCTGGGGCTCACGGAGGACGGGCTGTGGCCCGGGGGCGGTGCGAAGGGCGCCGGTTAACGGCCGGGGAATTCCCGGCGCCCTCCGGGGCAACCCCGTCGCCGCCCGGCGAGTCGTACAGGGCGACGGCGTGGAGATCTTGGGGACTTCGGATCTCCCGTCTGTCATCGACCGACAGGAAAACGGGAGTTGGGTTCCACATGAGCAAGCGCAGGTTTCGTTCCCGTCTCGGAGTCGTGGCCGCCGCGGCCGTCGCCGCGGCCGTCGTCGGCCCGGTGAGCGCGCAGGCGGCGGGTACGCAGGCCAAGGCGCACAGCGTGCGCGCCGACTTCAACGGAGACGGGTACGCGGACCTCGCCGTCGCCGCTTCCTCGGGCAAGGTCGGCGGGCACGCGCGTGCGGGCTACGTGAGTGTCGTGTACGGCTCCAAGAAGGGGCTGGACACCTCGCACCGGCAGCTCATCAGCCAGGACACGGCCGGCATACCCGGCGGCGCCGAGGCCGACGACTACTTCGGCTCCGGCCTCGCCCTCGGTGACCTGGACGGCGACGGTTACACGGACCTGGTGGTCGGGGCGAGCGGCGAGGACGTCGGGTCCGTGCAGAACGCGGGCACGCTGACCGTCGTCTGGGGCGGGAAGCAGGGGCTGTCCGGCGGCAAGGTCGTGGCCACCGGTGCCGCGGGCGACCGGGTCAACGCCCAGTACCTCGCCGTCGGTGACTACGACGGTGACGGCCACCCGGACCTCGCCACGGCCACCCGGCTGCTCGTCGGCCCGTTCACCCGCACCGCCGGTGCCGCCCACTTTGCCGGCCTCTCCTTCGACTCCGACTACGCCACCGACGACCTCGCCGCGGGGGACGTGGACCACGACGGCATCACCGACCTGGTCGCGCTCATCCACGACTACGGCGAGGACGGCGAGCCCGTCGGCCATCGTGTGGTCTACCTGCACGGCAGCAAGGCCGGTCTGGGCGACCCGGTCGTGCTGAAGCGGGCCGACGGCACCAAGGTCCCCGGCGGTGCCAGTATCGGCATCGGTGACGTGAACAAGGACGGGTACGCCGACATCGTCATCGGGCGTCCCCTCGACGGCTCCGAGGAGGACCACGTGGACCCGGCACGCCTCGGCGGCCAGGTCGAGGCCGTGTACGGCTCGGCCACCGGGCCCGACACCTCCCGCACCACGGTCGTCAACCAGAACACGCCCGGCGTACCCGGCACCTCCGAGGCCGGTGACGGCTTCGGCTGGGGTGTCTCCGTGGCCGACGTCAACGGCGACGGTTACGCGGACGTCGCCGTCGGCTCCCCGAACGAGGCCATCGGCAAGGTCGCCTCGGCGGGCGCCGTGACCGTGCTGCGGGGCGCGAAGGGCGGGCTGACCGGCGCCGGTGCCGTGTCCTTCGACCAGAACACCGCGGGCGTGCCCGGCACGGCCGAGCAGAACGACTTCTTCGGCAGCCACACCGCGCTGGTCGACACCGACCAGGACGGTCGCGCCGAGCTGTACGCCGCCGCCCACGGTGAGAACACCTTCGACGGCGCCGTCTGGGGCTTCCGCTCCACCGGCACCGGCCCGACCGCCTCCGGGTCCTACTCCTTCGGCCCCGCCACCCTCGGCGCACCCGTCACCGACGCCGACTTCGGGGACGGTTTCGCACGCTGACGCGAGCCGCACAGCTCCATATCGACGATCCCCTTGTCTGACGGATCGTCAGCTACGACGATGTGCCCAACGAATCGTCGACTGACGGTCCGTCAGCCATGCAGAGGGGGACACCGTGCCCGCCCCACCCGAGGAACGCCGCAAGGAGCACCGCGAGCAACGCCTCGCCTACGGTATCCAGCTCCCCGTCCAGTCCCAGAGCACCCTCTACGCGGAACCCTGGGAGGCCGACGCCACCCCCGCCGACCTCGTCGAGATCGCCCGCGCCGCCGACCGCGCCGAATTCGCCTACCTGGCCTGCTGCGACCACGTCGCGATCCCGCGCCGCCTCGCGCCCGCGATGAGCACGGTCTGGTACGACCCGGTCGCCACCCTCGCCCACCTCGCGGCCGTCACCGAACGCGTCCGGCTGCTCAGTCACGTCGCGGTCGTCGGCCTGAGGCACCCGCTGGCCACCGCCAAGCAGTACGCCACCCTCGACCACCTCAGCGGCGGGCGACTGGTCCTCGGGGTCGGCGCCGGGCACGTACGGGAGGAGTTCGAGGCGCTGGGGGTGGACTTCGAGCGGCGCGGCGCCCTGCTCGACGAGTCGATCGACGCGCTCCGGGCCGCCCTGGGGCCGGAGGAGTACCCCGAGCACCACGGCAAGGCCTACGACTTCGAGGGGCTCGGGCAGCGGCCCCGGCCCGCCCAGCACCGGGTGCCCGTCTGGGTCGGCGGCTCCTCACCCGCCGCCGTGCGCCGGGCCGCCCTCAAGGGGGACGGCTGGCTGCCGCAGGGAGACCCGCGGGACCGGCTGCCCGCGCAGATCGCCCGGCTCCGGGAGCTGAGGGAACGGGCGGGGATCGAGGCGCCGCTGACCGTCGGCGCGATCACCGAGCCCCTGTACGTCGGCCGGCCCGCCTGGGACACCGGCCGCCGCACCCTCACCGGCGACCCCGAAGCCCTCGCCGAGTCGCTCCGGGGGTACCGCGCGATGGGCGTGCACCAGATCCAGGTGCGGTTCCGCTGCCGGAGCCGCGCCGAACTCACCGACCAGATAGCCGCCTTCGGGGCCGAGGTGGCCCCCGCACTGGACTGAGGAGAGACATGGCCAAACTGGACGGACGCGTCGTCATCATCACCGGGGCGGCGCGCGGGCAGGGCGAGCAGGAGGCGCGGCTCTTCGCGGCGGAGGGTGCGCGGGTCGTCGTGTCGGACGTGCTGGACGACCAGGGGGAGGCGCTGGCCAAGGAGCTGGGGGCGCCGTACGTCCACCTGGACGTGAGCCGGGAGGAGGACTGGCAGGCCGCCCTCGCCGCCGCGCGGAAGGCGTACGGACGGGTCGACGGGCTGGTCAACAACGCGGGCATCCTGCGCTTCAACGCCCTCGTGGACACTCCGCTGGAGGAGTTCATGCAGGTGGTGCAGGTGAACCAGGTGGGCTGCTTCCTCGGGATGAAGGTGGTCGCGCCGGCGATGGCCGAGGGTGGCACGATCGTCAACACCGCCTCCTACACCGCGCTGACCGGGATGGCGGCCGTCGGCACGTACGCCGCCACCAAGCACGCGGTCCTCGGGCTCACCCGGGTCGCCGCTCTGGAGCTGGCGCAGCGGAAGATCCGCGTCAACGCCATCTGCCCGGGCGCGATCGACACCCCGATGTCCAACCCGGCCCGGCTGGACCCGGACGCCGACCCCGAGGAGACCACCCGCGCCCTGGACGAGCTGTACCGCAAGCTCGTGCCGCTGGGGCGGGTCGGACGGCCGGAGGAGGTGGCCCGGCTGGCGCTGTTCCTCACCTCCGACGACTCCTCGTACATCACCGGGCAGCCGTTCGTGATCGACGGCGGGTGGCTCGCGGGAGTGACCGTCATCTGACCTCCGCCGTCCGGTTCGCACATCTGATCTGACGAGCCGTCAGCTATTGACGGTGCATGCGGGCGGTGCAACAGTCGGGCGGCAGGCAATCTGACGATTCGTCAGTAAACCGTAGGGACGGTGATCCGCCTTGGAATTCGGGCTCTTTGTACAGGGATACGTGGGCAAGCGAGCCGAGACCGACCCGCTGGCCGAGCACAAGGCACTGATGGAGGAGACCGAGTACGTCATCCAGGCGGACAAGTCCGGCTTCAAGTACGCCTGGGCGTCCGAGCACCACTTCCTGGAGGAGTACTCCCACCTCTCCGCCAACGACGTCTTCCTCGGCTACCTCGCCCACGCCACCGAACGCATCCACCTCGGCTCCGGCATCTTCAACCCGCTCGCGCAGGTCAACCACCCGGTGAAGGTGGCCGAGAAGGTCGCCATGCTGGACCACCTCAGCGAGGGCCGCTTCGAGTTCGGCAGCGGGCGCGGCGCCGGCTCCCACGAGATCCTCGGCTTCCTCCCCGGCATCACCGACATGAACTACACGAAGGAGATCTGGGAGGAGACCATCGCCGAGTTCCCCAAGATGTGGCTCCAGGACGAGTACGTGGGCTTCCAGGGCAAGCACTGGCAACTGCCCCCGAGGAAGGTGCTCCCCAAGCCGTACGGGAAGTCGCATCCGGCGATGTGGTACGCGGCCGGGTCCCCGCCCTCGTACGCCATGGCCGCGAAGAAGGGGCTCGGGGTGCTGGGCTTCAGCATCCAGAAGGTCTCCGACATGGAGTGGGTGCTGGAGCAGTACAAGACGGCGGTCGTGAACGCCGAGCCCGTCGGGGACTTCGTCAACGACAACGTGATGGTGACGACGACCGCGATCTGCGCGCCCACGCACGACGAGGCCATCCGCATCGCGGCCGCCGGTGGCCTGCACTACCTGCCCTCCCTCGTCTTCCGCTACCACGACACCTTCCCGCGCCCGGAGGGCTTCCCGGAGTGGCCGGAGACCCTCCCCGAGTACACCCCCGAGTTCGTCGAACTCCTCGTGGAGGAGGAGCTGTTGATCTGCGGCGACCCCGACGAGGTGCTGCGCCAGTGCAAGCGGTGGGAGCAGGCGGGCGCCGACCAGCTCAGCTTCGGGCTGCCGGTCGGGGTGCCCAAGGAGGAGACGCTGCAGACCATCCGGCTGATCGGCGAGCACGTCATCCCGAAGATCGACACGGACCCGGTCCACCGGACCACCCGGTTCCGGGAAGCGGCGTAAGGGGGGACCGTGCTGGATCACGTCATCAGGGGGGCGACCGTCGTCGACGGGACGGGCGCCCCCGCCCGCACCGCCGACGTGGGGCTGCGGGACGGCCGGATCGCCGCCGTCGGAAGGATCACCGAGGAAGCCCGGACCACCGAGGACGCGCACGGCCTCGTCCTCGCCCCCGGCTTCGTCGACCCGCACACCCACTACGACGCCCAACTCTTCTGGGACCCGTACGCCACCCCCTCGCTCAACCACGGCGTGACCACGGTCGCCGCCGGCAACTGCGGCTTCACCCTGGCCCCGTTGAACCCCGACCGGCCCGAGGACGCCGACTACACCCGCCGGATGATGTCCAAGGTGGAGGGCATGTCCCTGGTCGCGCTGGAGGAAGGGGCGCCCTGGAACTGGCACACCTTCGGCGAGTACCTCGACGCCCTGGAGGGCCGGATCGCGGTCAACGCGGGCTTCATGGTGGGACACTGCGCGCTCCGCCGGTACGTGATGGGCCCCGACGCGGTCGGCGGGCAGCCCAGCCCCAGTCAACTGGGGCAGATGCTGCGCCTCTTCCACGAGGCGATGGACGCGGGCGCCTGGGGCCTGTCCACCACCCAGTCGTCCACCCACTCCGACGGCGACGGCCGCCCGGTCGCCTCCCGCCACGCCCGCCCCGAGGAACTCCTCGCCCTCGCCCGGGCCGTCGGCGAGCACGAGGGCACCCAGATCGAGGCGATCGTCGCGGGCTGCCTCGACCAGTTCAGCGACGCCGAGATCGACCTGTTCGTCGAGATGAGCGCGACCGCCGGACGCCCCCTGAACTGGAACGTCCTCACCGTCGACGCGGCGGTCCCCGAACGGGTGCCCAGGCAGCTCTCGGCCAGCGAGCGGGCCCGCGAGGCCGGCGGCCGGGTCGTCGCCCTCACCATGCCGATCCTCACCCCGATGAACATGTCGCTGGGCACCTTCTGCGCGCTGAACCTGATCCCCGGCTGGGGCGAGATCCTCGCCCTGCCCGTCCCCGAACGCATCGCACGCCTGCGCGACCCGGACGTCCGGGCGGAGATGCTGCGCCGCGCCGACTCCAAGGAGGCGGGCGTCTTCCGGCGGCTGGCGAACTTCGGGCGGTACGTCATCGGGGACACCTACAGCGACGCCAACCGCGGACTGACCGGCCGCGTCGTCCGGGACATCGCCGAGGAGCGCGGCCAGGACCCCTTCGCCTGCCTCGTCGACATCTGCGCCGCCGACGACCTGCGGACGGTCCTGTGGCCCATGCCCACCGACAACGACCCGGCTTCCTGGGCGCTCAGGGCCGAGACCTGGCGGCACGAGGACGTCCTGCTCGGCGGCTCCGACGCGGGCGCGCACCTGGACCGCATGTGCGGGGCGCCGTACACCACCCGGTTCCTCGGGGACTGTCTGCGCGGCCGGAAGCTGGTCGGGCTCGAACAGGCGGTGAAGATGCTCACCGACGACCCGGCACGCCTCTTCGGCCTGCGCGAGCGGGGCCGGATCCGGGAGGGCTGGCATGCGGACCTCGTCCTGTTCGACCCGCAGCGGATCGACGCGGGCCAGGCCACCCTGGTGCACGACCTGCCGGGTGACAGCCCACGGCTGGACTCCAAGGCCCTCGGGATACGGTCCGTCCGGGTCAACGGGGTCGAGGCGATCCGGGACGACGTGGTGACCGGGGCGGTACCGGGACGGGTGCTGCGCTCGGGCCGGGACACCCGGACGGTGGACACCAAGTGAGCGAGGGCCAGCGGCTGTTCATCGGCGGCGCATGGGTGGAACCGGACGCCGGCCACTACGCGGTGACCGACCCGGCGACCGAGGAGAGTGTCGGCTGGGCCCCGGAGGCCACCCGGGACCAGGCACAGGCGGCCTGCGCCGCGGCCCGCGAGGCCCTCGGCCCCTGGTCCGCCACCCCGCCGGAGGAACGCGCGGCGGTCCTCGCCCGGGCCGCCGACCACATCCGCGCCCACCTGGCGCCGTACACCGACCTCGCCCGCGCGGAGACCGGCGCCACCACCGGCACCGCCCGCGCGATGCAGGTCGGGGTGGCCGCGACCCGCTTCCGCCGGTACGCCCGCGTGGAACCCGCCGAATGGGCGGTCCCGCCCCAGATCAACGAGGCCGGGCCGATGGGGAGGGCGGGCGTGATGGGCGCGCTGGCCGTGCGCCAGCCGGTCGGCGTCGTCACCTGCGTGACCTCCTACAACAACCCGTGGGCCAACCCGGCCGGAAAGGTCGCCCCGGCGCTCGCCATGGGCAACACGGTCGTGGTGAAACCCGCCCCGCAGGACCCGCTGTCCGTCTACCGCATGGCCGAGGCCCTGGAGGCGGCCGGCGCGCCGCCCGGCGTGGTGAACGTCGTCTCCGGCCGCGAGGTGGCCGTCGGCGAGGCGGTCGTCGCCTCGCCCGACGTCGACATGGTGAGCTTCACCGGCTCCACGGCGGTCGGGCAGCGCATCGCCGAGGTGTGCGGGCGGGGCATGAAACGGCAGCTGATGGAGCTGGGCGGGAAGGGCGCGGCGGTCGTCTTCGACGACGCGGACATCGCGTCGGCGGTGGCGGGCATCGGCACCACCTTCTCCTTCTACAGCGGGCAGATCTGCACGGCGCCGACACGGGTGCTGGCGCAGCGGGGGGTGTACGGCCCTCTCGTGGACGGACTGACCGCGTACGCACGGCGGTTGAAGGTGGGAAGCCCGAGCGAGCCGGACACGGTGGTGGGCCCGGTCATCTCGGCGGCGCACCGGGACCGGGTGGAGTCGTACGTGGAACTCGCGCGCAAGGAAGGCGCGACGGTGGTCACGGGCGGTGAACGCCCGCCACTCGAAAGGGGCTTCTACGTCGCCCCGACCCTCCTCGCCGACTGCGGCAACGACATGCGGGCGGTCCGCGAGGAGATCTTCGGCCCGGTGGTGGCGGTCGTCCCCTTCGACGACGAGGAGGAGGCGGTCGCCCTCGCCAACGACTCCGAGTACGGCCTCATCGACTACGTCTGGTCCGGCGACGTGGCCCGCGCCTTCCGGGTCGCCCGGCGGCTGCGGGCCGGCGGCGTCGGGATCAACACCGTCGGCCGCAACATGGAGGCGCCGTTCGGGGGGTTCAAGAAGAGCGGGGTCGGCCGGGACGTCGGGGTGTACGCCCTGCACGCCTACAGCGAGGTGCAGGCGATCGTCTGGCCGGGGTGACGTGTGCGAGCGGCCCCGGCCGCCTGCCCTTTCGGGCGGCCATGGCCTTACCCAGGTCTTACGGGTGGGGCAAAGAACGGGAAACCGGCCCCGCCAGGGGGGACGGGGCTCGTAGCGTCCGGGACACAGAGGGACGGCCGGTTCTCTGATGGCCGGTCACCTCTCTTCCCGGTACGCATGCAACCGTTCGGAGACCCGCCTTTCATGAAGCTCGCCAAGCGACTCGTTCTGACCACCACGGCCGTCGCAGCCGCGGCCGCCGCCACCCTGCTCGGCACGACCACCGTCCAGGCCGCGTCCGAGCGGCCCGCCCACATCCCGGCCGTCCACGCCCCCGCCGCGCTGAAGGTGCCCGCCGGCAACAAGCTGACCGCGGTCTACTCCGCCCGCGGTGTGCAGACCTACACGTGCACCGACGGCGCCTGGAAGTTCCTGGAGCCCGCCGCCGTCCTCTCCGACCGCGCCCACCGACCGGTCGCCCTGCACTCCCGTGGTCCCGTGTGGGTGTCCACGGTCGACGGCAGCGCCGTCAACGCCTCGGCGGTCGCCTCGTCCCCCAAGGACGGCGCCATCCCCGAACTGCTCCTCAAGGCCACCGCCACGCGGGGCACCGGGGTGTTCGGGGACGTCACCTACGTCCAGCGCCTGAACACGACCGGCGGTGTGGCACCGGCCGGCGCCTGCACCGGTACGGAGCAGGCGGGGGTTCGGTACACGGCGACGTACGCGTTCTACAAGGCGGCCGAGTGACGTTCAGTCGGTGAAATCGACCCGGACCGTCAGCAGCTGGGTCCCCAGCATCCTGACGGCCGCGCTGTTGCCCCTGGGCAGGGCGCGCAGCCTGGCGACCGGGTCGTCGTCCGGCAGCAGGTGGGCGGTGCCCCGGTGCCACCGCCCACCGATCCGCACCCGCACCCTCGGGTCGGCCTGGATGTTCCGCACGTACTGCGACCTCTCCCCGAACTCCGAGACCAGCCAGAAGGAGTCCCCGACCCGGCGGCCACCGACCGGGGTCTGCCGGGGCAGGCCGGAGACGCGGCCGGTGGTCTCCAGGACCGTCTGGAGGGGGAGGCGGCGCGTCACCGGATTGGCCAGATGGCGCTGGAAGGCGGTGGCGGCGCGGAAACGGAGGTCGGCGAGACGGGACATGGGCGGGAAGCTCCCTCGGGACGGGCCCTGTACGGGCTTGACCTGTAAGCGCAGCTTCCACGCTACGTTCGCCTGGCTCTCGCCCGTCCCTCGCCCGTCCCTCGCCTATCCCTCGTCGAAGACCAGGTCTTCGGCGGGGTGCGTCATCCGGATGGTGTGACCGTTGGTGATCTTGACGACGGCGTCCAGGCCGGTGGTGGAGTGGCCGGTGGACAGGATGAAGAAGCGGTCCTTCTTCTGGGCCAGGAAGGCGGGGAAGCCGGTCAGCGACGAGTCGCCGAGGCGCAGGTAGTCGACGAGGCGGCGGAACAGCTTGGGCAGGACGACCACCTGGTCGGTGACCGACGTCATGCCGGTGATCTTCGCGCCCTTGGTGGTCACGTCCTGCGGCCACAGCCCCTTCTTGTCCTTCTGCGCCTGGTGGACCACGGCGGTCAGCTCGCCCCGCAGGTCGGGGAAGAGGTTGCGGTAGTAGGTGGGGTAGGCCAGGCCGGTGGCCAGCAGGTGGTGGTTGGCCGTCTTCCGCAGCAGCGGTACGTCGACGTTGACCCAGGACGCGCTGGGCTTGGGGGACCTGCCCTTGCCGACGAGGGCGACGCAGCGGCCGTGCAGGTCGGCGCCTCTGGTGAGGATGTAGCCGGGAACCTGGTCGGGTGTCGCGGCGGTGACGGTCTCGTCCTGGTCGCGCTGGACCTTCTTGAAGCCGAGCCACTTGAGCAGTTCCGCGGATGCCGCGTGCGCGAACTCCAGCGGCTGGTGAACCCGCGGTGCGGTGCCGTAGTGGGTTTCCAGGGCGTCGATCGCGTCGAGCCTCAGCTGGTTGGTGCCCAGGTGGTTGTGCTGGACCCGGTGGGTGCCGTGGAGGAGGTCCCACTCGGTCGGATCGTTCGGGGTGAAGTGGAGGGAGTCCCCGTCCGGCTGGGCGTGGAGCACCTGGAACGAACCCTGGATCAGCAGCATCGGCATGGGGGTCCCCAACGGGTGAGAGATGGGCGCCGCATGACGTCACATGAAGCGCGTAACGATGCAAAGCTAAGCATTGCATGTGAAAGCGGCAATTCATGACAATCCGATGGGTCAAGGGAGAGGTGTCACGCTCACCCGCCCCACCGCCCCAGGAAAACCGGGTTCGTCAGCGCGGCCAACGCCCCCGGCACGGGACCCGCCGCCGTCTCATGACGCAGCTCGGCCCGTACGTACGCCGCGTAGGCCGGGGTCGTGCGCCACTCCACGACCCCCGAGCCGGACACCGGGAACGGGTCGCTGGTCAGCAGGACGCCCTGGTCGGTGACGATGCGGGCCGTGCAGCGGGGGGCGCCCGACGCCTCCAGGCGGACCGTCACAGGGGTGTCGGGGTCGGCGTCCAGCCGCTCTCCGATGCCCGCATGCCGGCCCCGGCCGTCCGACACCGTGAAGGTCAGGGAGAGGTTCTTGGACTCCGCGATGTACGAGCGGCCCGCGCGGATGCCCTCCTGGATCGCCTCCCGGGTGAGGTCGTCGGCCAGGACGACGGTCTGGGGGCTGCCGACCACGTCCGGGTCGCGGTGGGCGTCGCTGTTGCCCATCGCCGGGAGCCACTCCCGGCCCGCACGCCCCCGCCCCTCCCGTGCGTAGGCGACGAGCAGGTTGTCCCAGTCGGCCAGTGTGACCTCGTCGTCCGGTGTGTAGGGGCCGTTCCACACCTCCACGGCGTCCGCCTCGCCGAAGCCGAACTTCCAGCCGCAGCCGACGCAGGTGGCGTGCGGGTGGGCCGGGACCACCAGGCCGCCGGCCCGGCGGATCTCCCGCGCGAAACGGCCGAAGCGGTTGTCCCGTGCCCGGTAACGCCAGTCGACGAAGGTGCCGGGGTCGGTGCCGAGGGCCACCACGTGGCCGTTCCTCGTCGTGACCTCCTCGCCGAGCATGACCAGCAGGTCGTCCCCGGCGACGTCCGCCCAGTGGGCGTGGGAGGAGTGCGTGTTGTGGTCGGAGGTGTTGATGAAGTCCAGGCCCGCCGCCCGGGCGAGGGCCGCGATCTCGGCCGGGGTGCGGCGGCCGTCGGAGTGCCAGGAGTGCAGGTGGCAGTCGCCCCGGTACCAGGTCCGGCCCCGGCCCCTGGCCCGCGCGGGCGGGTACGCGGGCGGAACCGCTGCCCCCGGCTCGCCATAGGTCAGCGTGATCGTCAGCTCGTACGCCAGGCCCTGCGGTGCCACCGTGTAGGGGCCCAGGGCGATGTGCCACGTGCCCGCCCGCACCGGCCCGGGAAGGTAGCCCGGCGTGGCCTCGTCCGCGCGGATGAAGAACTCGGTGCGCGCCCCGCCCGACCAGCCCCTGAAGCCCCGGCCGCCGAGTTCGGTGCCGTGCTGGTCGAAGATGCCGATGTCGAGGGCGTTGCCCTGGGTGCCGGCCGGGACGGACGGCCTTTCGTAGGTGTAGGAGACCTTGAGTTCCCGCACCCCCGGGGGTACCTCGACGGGTACGTACACGAAGTCCGGGGAGCCGGGCGGCAGCGTGCCGCGTACCGTCCGGGTCTCCTGGCCCTGCTCGTCCGCGGCGGCGAAGCTCACGCTTCCCAACGTAAGCGCGGCCGCCGCTCCCGTCACCAACAGGGCACGTCTTCCGATGCCGTGCGCGTCTTCACACATGGGGTCACCGTCCGGTACGGGCGTGAACTCGCCCCGTATACAAGGGAATCGAGAGGCGAAAGCTTGTCATGGACGCGATGCGGAGGGGATGTGCCGACCAGTCGGTATGGACACTGCACCCCCACCCCGGTACACCTGGGACATGCGTATCGCCGTCACGATCTTCCTCACCGACGAGACCATCACGCCCGTCCGACTCGCCCGTGAGCTCGAGCAGCGGGGGTTCGCCGGGCTGTATCTGCCCGAGCACACGCACATCCCGGTCGAGCGGACCACCCCGTACCCGGCCGGGGGCGAGCTGCCGCGCGAGTACGGCCGCACCCTCGACCCCTTCGTCGCGCTCGGGCAGGCGGCGGCGGTGACCGAGCGGCTGGCGCTCGGCACCGGGATCACCCTCGTCGCCCAGCACGATCCGATCGGCCTCGCCAAGCAGGTCGCCACGCTCGATCACCTGTCCGGCGGCCGGTTCACCCTCGGCGTCGGCTTCGGCTGGAACGTCGAGGAGGCCGCCGACCACGGGGTGGAGTGGGGCACGCGGCGGGAACTGGTCCGGGACCGGCTGGCGCTGATGCGGGCGCTGTGGGCCGAGGAGCCGGCCGGGTACGCGGGGGAGTTCGGGAGCGTGCGGGCCAGCCACGCCCACCCCAAGCCCGCGCAGAAGCCGCGCGGGCCGGTCGTCGGGCCCCGGACGCTCGTCGGCGGGGCCGCGGGGCCGAAGCTGTTCGCGCACGTCGCGGAGTACGCGGACGGATGGCTGCCGATCGGCGGGCGCGGACTGACCGAGTCGCTGCCGGTGCTGCGCGCCGCCTGGGCCGACGCGGGCCGCGACCCGGCCGCACTGCAGGTCGTGCCGTACGCCGTGCAGCCGAGCCCGGGCAAGCTCGCGCACTACGCCGACCTTGGGATCGAGGAGGTCGTGGTGCAGTTGCCGCCGGCGGGGGAGGCGGAGGTGCTGCGCGCGCTCGACGTGATCCAACCGTAGGATGTCGAGTCGGGTTCGTCTCGGATCGGCGTCTGACCATCGCTGATCGAAGGGTGCGGCCCGTTCGTCCTGTCGCGGCGCATCGTCCGGCAGGCAGGGGTGTGCGACGGGGGGAGACTTCACTTGGGCACGGTCGCGTCATGAGGCTCTACTGGCTGGTGCGCCTCGCGTGGCACATCAACGAATTCGGTTACAGCAAGGGACCGTTGCTCGGCACGGTCGGCACGGTCGCCGTGCTGCTCGGCGCCCTGCTGGTGGGCTCCGTCCTGCACCGCCACCGGCCGGCCGACCTGATCGCCGGCGGCCTCGCGTGCGCCGTCGGCATCGGCTGGCTCGCCCTTCACTGAGCGCGGCGGCGGTGGAGCGCGGGGACGGCCCCGACCGCCCTGATCACGGCACTCGTATGCTCGAAGGATGACGACTTCCGCGACCCCCGGAACCGGCCCGACCGAGAACTCCATGCGTCGCGCTCTCAAACGCGCCCGCGAGGGAGTCGCCCTGGACGTCTCCGAGGCGACCGTCCTGCTCCAGGCGCGCGGCGCGGACCTCGACGACCTCACCGCGTCCGCCGCCCGGGTGCGGGACGCGGGCCTCGAGGCGGCGGGCCGGCCCGGTGTCATCACGTACTCGAAGAGCGTCTTCATCCCCCTCACCCGGCTGTGCCGGGACAAGTGCCACTACTGCACCTTCGTCACCGTGCCCGGCAAACTGCGCCGGGCCGGTCACGGGATGTTCATGTCCCCCGACGAGGTGCTCGACATCGCCCGCAAGGGCGCCGCCCTGGGCTGCAAGGAAGCCCTGATCACCCTCGGCGACAAGCCCGAGGACCGCTGGCCGGAGGCGCGCGAGTGGCTCGACGCGCACGGCTACGACGACACGATCGCCTACGTCCGCGCCATCTCCATCCGCATCCTGGAGGAGACCGGCCTGCTGCCCCACCTCAACCCCGGCGTGATGTCGTGGACGGACTTCCAGCGCCTGAAGCCGGTCGCCCCGTCCATGGGCATGATGCTGGAGACGACCGCCACCCGCCTCTGGTCCGAACCGGGCGGACCGCACTACGGCTCCCCGGACAAGGAACCGGCCGTACGGCTGCGCGTCCTGGAGGACGCGGGCCGCTCCTCCGTCCCCTTCACCTCCGGCATCCTGATCGGGATCGGTGAGACGTACGAGGAGCGGGCGGAGTCCCTGTTCGCCCTGCGGAAGGTGTCGAGGGCCTACCACGGCATCCAGGAACTGATCATCCAGAACTTCCGCGCCAAGCCGGACACGGCGATGCGCGGCATGCCGGACGCCGAACTGGACGACCTCGTCGCCACGGTGGCCGTCGCCCGGCACCTGCTCGGCCCCTCCGCCTGTCTGCAGGCCCCGCCGAACCTGGTCGACTCGGAGTACGAGCGGCTCATCGGCGCCGGCATCGACGACTGGGGCGGGGTGTCGCCCCTGACCATCGACCACGTCAACCCCGAACGCCCCTGGCCGCAGATCGAGGAGCTGGCCCGGAAGTCGGCGGCGGCGGGCTTCGAGCTGCGGGAACGGCTCTGCGCGTACCCGGAGTTCGTCAAGCGCGGCGAGCCCTGGCTGGACCCGCGGCTGCTGCCGCACGTACGGGCGCTGGCGGACCCGGAGACGGGGCTGGCGCGTCCCGACGCCGTGGTCGAGGGACATCCGTGGCAGGAGCCGGAGGAGGCGTTCGTCGCGTCCGGCCGCACCGACCTGCACGCGTCGATCGACACCGAGGGCCGCACGTCCGACCGGCGTGACGACTTCGACGAGGTGTACGGCGACTGGGCCGCCCTGCGCGAGGCCGCCGCGCCGGGGATGGCGCCGGAGCGCATCGACACGGACGTACGCGAGGCCCTGCGCACGGCGGCGGACGACCCGACGCGGCTCAGCGACGAGGAGGCCCTCTCCCTGCTCCACGCGGACGGCCCGGCGCTGGACGCGCTGACCCGGATCGCGGACGACGTGCGGAAGTCGGCGGTCGGTGACGACGTGACGTACATCGTCACCCGGAACATCAACTTCACCAACGTCTGCTACACGGGCTGCCGTTTCTGCGCCTTCGCGCAGCGCCGCACGGACGCCGACGCCTACACCCTCTCCCTGGAGCAGGTCGCCGACCGCGCCCAGCAGGCCTGGGAGGTCGGCGCGGTGGAGGTGTGCATGCAGGGCGGGATCCACCCCGACCTGCCGGGAACGGCGTACTTCGACATCGCGAAGGCGGTGAAGTCCCGCGTCCCCGGCATGCACGTGCACGCCTTCTCCCCGATGGAGGTCGTCAACGGCGCCACCCGCACCGGGATGTCCATCCGCGAGTGGCTGACGGCGGCCAAGGAGGCGGGCCTGGACTCCATCCCGGGCACGGCCGCGGAGATCCTGGACGACGAGGTCCGCTGGGTGCTCACCAAGGGCAAGCTGCCCACGGCCACCTGGATCGAGGTGATCACCACCGCCCACGAGCTGGGCATCCGCTCCTCCTCGACGATGATGTACGGCCACGTGGACCAGCCCCGCCACTGGCTCGGCCACCTGCGCACACTCGCTCGCATCCAGCAACGGACGGGCGGCTTCACGGAGTTCGTCACCCTCCCGTTCATCCACACCAACGCGCCGGTGTACCTGGCGGGCATCGCCCGCCCGGGCCCGACCACGAGGGACAACAGGGCGGTCACGGCGATGGCCCGCCTCCTCCTCCACCCCTGGATCCCCAACATCCAGACCAGCTGGGTGAAGCTCGGCACCGAGGGCGCCGCGGAGATGCTCCGCTCCGGCGCGAACGACCTGGGCGGCACCCTGATGGAGGAGACCATCTCCCGCATGGCGGGCTCCTCCTACGGCTCCTACAAGTCGGTACGCGACCTGATCACCGTGGCCGAAACCGCCGGCCGCCCGGCCAGGCCCCGCACGACCCTGTACGGCCAGGTCCCGGAGGAACGACAGCGCGCGGCGGCGGCTTCGGACGGGCATCTGCCGGAGTTGCTGCCGGTGTTGGACTGACGGCCGGTCTGCGGTGGAGGCCGCGTGTCGGACGACTGCCGGAGGGCTGTCGGAGGGCTGTCGGTCGTTGTCGGCGGCCCGTCGGCGGGGGATGGCACTTTTCGGGTGAAGGCCGGCCGGAGTTCGCCGGGCGGCCCCATCCCGAGGAGCCATCATGAACACTCCCGTCACGATCATCGGTGCCGGACTCGGCGGACTCACGCTGGCCCGCGTCCTGCACGTCCACGGAATCCCGGCCACCGTGTACGAGGCCGAGTCCTCCCCGGCGGCGCGCACGCAGGGCGGGATGCTCGACATCCACGACTACAACGGGCAGCTCGCCCTCGAGGCGGCCGGTCTGATGGACGAGTTCCGCGCCATCGTCCTGGAGGGCCGCCAGGCGATGCGGATCCTCGACCAGGACGGGAACGTCCTGTTCGAAGAGGCCGACGACGGCACGGGCGGACGTCCCGAGGCGATGCGCGGCGAGCTGCGACGGATCCTGCTCGACTCGCTCCCGGCCGGCACCGTCCGGTGGGGGCACAAGGTCGGCGGCGTCCGCAGCGTCGGCGAGGGCCGCCACGAGGTGACCTTCGCCGACGGCGGCACCGTCGAAGCAGGCCTGCTGGTCGGCGCGGACGGCGCCTGGTCACGGGTGCGGCCGTTGCTCTCCGACGCCGTACCCGAGTACGTCGGCACCTCGGTCGTGGAGACCTGGCTGTTCGACGCCGACACCCGGCACCCGGCCACCGCGAAGGCGGTCGGCGGCGGGTCGATGATGGCGCCCACGCCGGGCAGGGAGATCTTCGCCCACCGGGAGAGCGGCGACACCCTGCACGCCTATGTGGCGCTGTCCAGGCCGCTGGACTGGTTCGCCGCCATCGACTTCACCGACGCCGCCGCCGCGACCGCGCGGATCGCGGCGGAGTTCGACGGCTGGGCACCGGAGCTCACCGCGCTGATCACCGACGGCGACACCGCGCCGGTCCTGCGCCGCCTCCACGCCCTGCCGGCCGAGCACCGGTGGGACCGGGTGCCGGGGGTGACCCTGCTCGGCGACGCCGCCCACCTGCAGGCCCCGAACGGCGAGGGCGCCAACCTGGCCATGCTCGACGGCGCCGAACTCGGCCAGGCCCTCGCCGCGCACCCCGACGACACCGAGGCCGCGCTCACCGAGTACGAGCGGGCCATGTTCTCCCGCAATGCCGAGGTCGCCGCTCTCGACGCCGCCCACGGCTACCGGATCGACTCCGAACACAACACGGCCCACGACCTGATCAAGCTGTTCACCGGGGAGGGCGAATGAGCCACTCACGCCCCGGACCGGCGCCCTCCTCACCTCCCGAGCTGTGAGGTCCGTCCCGCGGGGTCACCCGATCCCGCGGGACCGGTCTCCTGAGCAGCCCCCGGCAGGTACGTGACCAGCAGCGCCACGCCGGTCAGGACGATCACCCGGGTGGCCGCGTCCAGCCCGTTCCACGTCTTGGACTGCCACATCGCGAACCACTCCCCGCCGATCGCGACGAACCCGGCGCCGAACAGCAGCAGGAGCATCAGCAGGCCGATGGTGGAGGCCTGCCGGGCGCGGGGGTGCCGGCGGGCCCACAGATACGTCGCCACCACCAGGACCAGCGCCGCGAGCGTCTCCCAGACGATGATCGCCACGTACGCGGCGTCCTGCCATGCGTGCGAGGTGATGGCACGCCACATCAGGTCGTCGTCCCTGAACGTCGTGTCCATCGCGAGCACGTGCCGGACGAACTGCTGGTTGGTGCCGAAGTCGGTGATGTTGCCGAAGGCGACGAGGCCGATGTAGAGGGCGACCGTGCCGGTCAGGAGGGTGGCGGCCAGGCGGGGTGCGGACGATGCCGATGTGGTCATGACGGATTTCCTTCCCTGCGCGGGCACCGCCTCCCGTACGCATTGAGCCAGAATGAGAGCGACGACCGGCCCTCGACCGGGACCGACCGTTCCCGTTCACCCGACCCACACCCCGCCCACCGATCCGGCCCTCTACCGACCGTCCCCGTTCGATTACAGTGCTCAGCGTCGTACGTACGGGCGGTGCCACGTGGGAGGTCAGGATGGGTGCGACATCCGGGGCCGTCTGGGGGCGGGTCGAGCAGCAGGACTTCCGTAGCCGGGTGCGTGGGACGCTGCTCGGGGTGGCCGTCGGGGATGCGCTGGGCGCGCCGGTCGACGGTCTCGGGATGGAGGAGATCCGGGCCGGGTACGGGGTGGAGGGCCTGGTCGACCTGGCGGTGGGGTACGGGCGGCGCGGGGCCGTCACGCATCACACGCAGCTCACCCTCTTCACCGTGGACGGGCTGATACGGGCCCAGGTGCGGCGGGACACCGGGGCCTGGCATCCGCCGACCGATCTGCACCGGGCCTATCTGAGATGGGCGGCGACGCAGCGGGACTGGGGGCCCGACGAGCGGCGGAAGGAGGACGGGTGGCTGGCCCGGGAGGAGTGGCTTTACGCGCGGCGGGATCCCACGCGGGCGCTGCTGCTCGGGTTCGGGGACGAGAACATGGGGACGCTGGAGAAGCCCAGGAATCCCGGTGAGCTCGGGCCCGAGGCCGTCGCCCGCTCGGCGCCGTTCGGACTGCTCGTCGGCTGGGAGCCGCAGCTGGTGGTCCAACTGGCCGTGGAGTGCGCGGCGCAGACCCACGGCCATCCCACCGCCTATCTGTCGGCGGGCGCGTACGCGGTGATCGTGCACGGGCTGGCCCGTGGCGAGAGTCTCGACGGTGCCGTGCAGCGGGCGCTGGCCATGCTGGCCGCGCGGCCGGGGCATCAGCCCGTCTCGGATGCCCTGCAGCACGCGCTGGGCGCCGTACGGCAGGGGATGCCGACCCCGGCCCGGGTGGAGGAGCTGGTGGGGGACGGGTCGGCGGACGGGATGCTGGCCGGTGCCGTGTACTGCGCCCTCGTGGGGGAGGACGTACGGCACGGGCTGTGCCTGGCGGTGAACCAGGCCGGGCCCTCCGGCGCCGCCGGTGCGCTGACCGGGGGGCTCCTCGGCGCCCTGCACGGGGAGACGGCCCTCCCGCCGGCGTGGCTGGTCGAGCTGGAGGGGCGTCCCACGGTCCTGGAGCTGGCCGACGACTTCGCGATGGAGATGACCCAGGGGCCCGCGCTGCACGGTCCGGCGGGGTCTTCTCCGGGGTGGCTGGCGCGGTATCCGCGGGCGTGAGGTTCCCCCGCGGGGCGGGCGGGAACGCGTGCGGGGTGGGGCCCCCGCCCCGGGGGGCCCCCCCCCCCCGGGGTGGGGGGGGGGGGGGCCGCCGGGGCGGGGTTAGCGGGGGGCCGCCCAAGTGCTCCCCCCCGCCCGCGGGGGGGGGGGCCGCGGGCCC
>NZ_JBIAVN010000030.1:0-42160 GCF_042894285.1 Streptomyces sp. NPDC001544
GCCGGCTCGGGTGGCCGCGCCGGCATGGTCACCATGGGTTCGACGGACGTCCCGGGCGCCTCCTACCGGCTCGTCTGGAAGCGGTGCTGACGCCCTCGGCGACGTGAGGTTCGACGCCGGGACTGCCGGAGGGGCGGTGCCGCCGGCTGGTCGGTGGTCGGCTCGCCGCGCACCGCCCGGGGCGGCTCGGCCTGTGGGTGGCCCGGGTACCGGCCAGGCATGCGGACGAGCCGGCTGAATACGGCTAAGTTCGGCAGCTCACCCGTTGCCTGGTCACGCCTGCAGCGGGGCTGGCCCATCTCCTGCTCGTCTACTGTCCGTCTCCTGGCGGGTGGCTGATTTTTCACGCCTCGACGGGACAACGATCGGGCCGGTTCGGCAGGCGTAGGGAGTGACACACACCGGTCTGCTGCTCGCCGTCAACTGCCTTTCCGGGATCGCTGTGCGGAATGTACCCGTCGACGTCTTCACGCCGGGCCACGGCGATGTCCGGGGCGGTCACGGCCAGGCGGCACTTCGTCCGCCCGCGTAGATGGAGTAGCCCACGATGCTGTTGCTGTGGTCCGCGGCCGGCGCGACATTTCAGTGGCGGCGGCGGTTCCTGGGCCCGGGGCCGCGGTGATCGTCTGCCGTGTTCGGGACCTGGAGGGGCTCATTGGCTCGCTTGAAGTAGCGGTCACGGAGGTACGGCAAGCCGTGCTTGAGGGCCGGCCCGATAAGCACAGGGTAGATGTGGGGCCCGGTGAGCCGGCCGTCGACGTCGTCGGCGACTGTGTCCGAGGGCACCTCCTCGAGGGCTTTGTAAACGACCACCGCGCCCCCGGCTGTCAGGAGGATGAGGGCCCCTTTGGCGGCCACCTCCTTCAGGAGTTCGACTGCGCGTTTTGCCTGCGTTTTTATGCCGGTGCTCGGCCACTGGGCATGTCGGTGAGCTGGAGCTCTGGCTCAACTTGTGTGGCATCGGCCCGGCGCCCGGCGGGGTGCTGTTCCGCCTTCCGGGAGCCGGCCGCGGCAAGCTCCGTGTCGGTGCGTCGGGCCGGCGGGGTGCCAGTGATCCGTGCCGGTCAGTGCACGCCGTGCGGGCGGAACTGGACGCTGATGCGCGGTCCCGTGGCCCGGGTGGTCTTCGGTATGCAGTGCTGCCAGGTGCGCTGGCACGAGCCGCCCATGACGATGAGGTCGCCGTGGCCCAGTGGCCGCCGGACGCTCGCGCCGCCGCCGTGTGCGGGCCGCAGCAGCAGGTCGCGGGGCGTGCCCACGGAGAGGATGGCGACCATGGTGTCCTCGTGGGCGCCCCGCCCGATCCGGTCGCCGTGCCAGGCCACGCTGTCCCGGCCGTCACGGTAGAAGCACAGCCCGGCGGTGGTGAAGGGTTCGCCCAGTTCACCGGCGTAGTGCTGGGAGAGCGCGTCGCGGGCCTCGGTGAGCACGGGGTGCGGCAGCGGGTCCTCGGCTCCGTAGAAGGCGAGCAGGCGCGGTACGGCCACGATGTTGTCATACATCTTGCGGCGCTCGGCACGCCACGGCACCTCGGCCGCCAGTTGTTCGAACAGCGCGTCGGCGCCGCTCAGCCAGCCGGGCAGCACGTCGATCCAGGCGCCGGCGGAGAGCTGGGTGCGCCGCAGGCCGTCGAGGGGGCCGAGCCGCAGTTCGTCGGTCTGGTCGAAGAGGGAGCCCTGAAGGTGGTGCGCGGCCATGCAGTCAGCCTACTGCTTAATCGAAAATCAGTTCCCATGATCGGCGCGGGAACTCTCTGAGGCTTTCGATACATCGATGTATCGGATACGTTGGTGTATCGAAAGGGGGTGCGCACGGCAGTGGACGACACGACCGGCAGGCGCGTCACCCGGCGTCGCCTGCACACCCGGGCCAGGCTGCTCGACGCCGCCTTCGCCGTGTTCGCGGCCAAGGGCTTCGGCCGGGCGTCGATCGAGGAGGTCTGCGAGGCCGCCGGCTTCAGCAGGGGCGCCTTCTACTCCAACTTCACCACCCTCGACGAGCTGTTCTTCGCCCTCTACCAGGAACGGGCCGACGTCATCGCCGGGCAGGTGGCCGCCGCACTCGCCCTGGACGGACCGGACCTCGACGTGCCCGCCTCCGTCGACCGGGTCACCGAGGTGCTCCTGCTGGACGTGGACTGGCTGCTGGTGAAGTCGGACTTCCTGGTGCACGCCGCCCGCGACCCGGACGTCGCCCACGCCCTCCTGGACCACCGGACCCGGCTGCGCCGGGCGATCGCCGACCGGCTCTCCCGAGCCCGGGGCCACACCGAACTCCCCGCCGTGCTCGGCGACGCCGAGGGCGCCGCCCGCGCCGTCGTCGCGGCGTACGACGGCGTCACCACCCAACTGCTGCTGGACAAGGACGTCGAGGCCGCTCGCACCTGGCTGGGGCAGCTCCTCACCGCGCTGCTGACGGACGGCAGCCGCACCTTGCGGTAACTCCCGCTCTACGTATTCCGAAGCACATCCCAGGAAGGACACAGTCGTCATGGACGCGGACGTCATCGTCGTCGGAGCGGGCCTCGCCGGCCTGGTCGCGGCGTACGAACTCACCAGCCGGGGCCGGCGGGTCGCCCTGCTCGACCAGGAGAACGCCGCCAACCTCGGCGGCCAGGCGTTCTGGTCCTTCGGCGGGCTCTTCCTCGTCGACTCGCCCGAGCAGCGCCGCCTGGGCATCAAGGACTCCTACGAACTCGCCTGGAACGACTGGCAGGGCAGTGCGAAGTTCGACCGGCACGACGACGAGGACTCCTGGGCGGTGCGCTGGGCGCGCGCCTACGTCGACTGGGCGGCGGGGGAGAAGCGGTCCTGGCTCGAGGGGCACGGCATCACGCTGCTGCCCACGGTCGGCTGGGCCGAACGCGGCGACCTGCGCGCCGACGGGCACGGCAACTCCGTACCGCGCTTCCACATAGCCTGGGGCACCGGCACGGGCGTCGTCGAGCCGTTCGCACGGTACGCCGAGCAGGCCGCCCGGGACGGGCTGCTCACCTTCCACCACCGGCACCGGGTGGACGAGCTGATCATCGAGGACGGGACCGCGCGCGGGGTGCGCGGCACCCTCCTGGCCGACGACGACTCACCGCGCGGAGTGGCCTCCAACCGCGACCGCGCCGGCGAATTCGAACTGACCGCCCAGGCCGTGATCGTCACCAGCGGCGGGATCGGCGGCAACCACGACATCGTCCGCCGGTACTGGCCCGAGCGGCTCGGAACGCCTCCTACCGAGATGGTCACCGGCGTCCCCGCGTACGTCGACGGCCGGATGCTCGACATCAGCGCCGACGCCGGCGTACGGCTGGTCAACCGGGACCGCATGTGGCACTACACCGAGGGCGTGCAGAACTGGAACCCGGTCTGGCCCGGCCACGGCATCCGCATCCTGCCCGGCCCGTCCTCGCTGTGGCTGGACGCCCTCGGCCGCCGTCTGCCCGACCCCTGCCTGCCGGGCTACGACACCCTCAGCACCCTGAAGCACCTGCGCACCACCGAGGACATCGCGGGGTACGACCACTCCTGGTTCATCCTCACCCGGAAGATCATCGAGAAGGAGTTCGCGCTGTCGGGTTCCGAGCAGAACCCCGACATCACCGCCAAGGACAAGAAGGCCGTGCTGCGCGACCGTCTGCTCGGAAAGGGCGCACCCGGCCCGGTGCAGGACTTCGTGCGCCACGGCGCCGACTTCGTCACCGCCGCCACGCCCGAGAAGCTCGTGGAGAAGATGAACGGGCTGACGGACAAGCCGCTGCTGGACGCGGCCGAGGTACGGCGCCAGATCGAGGCCCGCGACCTGCAGATCGCCAACCCGTACAGCAAGGACTCCCAGGTCCAGGGCATCCGCAACGCCCGCCGCTACATCGGCGACCGCCTCGGCCGTGTCGCCGCCCCGCACCGTCTCCTGGACCCGGCGGCCGGACCGCTGATCGGCGTGAAGCTGCACGTCCTCACCCGCAAGACCCTCGGGGGTATCCAGACCGACCTGGACTCCCGGGCGCTGGGCGCCGACGGGCAGCCGATCGGCGGGCTGTACGCGGCGGGCGAGGTGGCCGGCTTCGGCGGCGGCGGCGTCCACGGCTACAACGCGCTGGAGGGCACCTTCCTCGGCGGCTGCCTCTTCTCGGGCCGGGCGGCGGGACGCGCCGCGGCACAGCAGACCGCCTGAGCGGCCGTCAGGGCGCCTCGGGCCACGTCATGTCCCAAGGAGCCGGGCCAGCACCGACACGTGGCCCTGCTCCAGGTTCTTCGACGCGGTGACCAGGGTGACGGGGCTCGTGCGCGCCGACTCGCGGAGGCGGTCGAGGAGTTCGGCGGCCTCCGGAGCGGCGAGCTCGGCCTCGTACCGCTCACGGAACTCCTCGTACGATCCCTGGTCGCCGTGGTACCAGCGGCGCAGCTCGTCCGACGGGGTGAGGCCCTTGGGCCACTCGTCCACGTGCGCCGCCTCCTTGGACACGCCGCGCGGCCACAGCCGGTCGACCAGGACGCGCAGACCGTCGTCGGGCTCGGGCGGTTCGTAGATCCGGCGCACGCGCACGCTCACGGTGGGGCCCCTCTCGGGTCGCGGACGGTGCGGCGAGCGTACTGCGGCGGGCGCCGCCGACCGGTCGGCGACGCGGCGTGACTTGACCTGAAGAAGAGTGAACCGCGCCTCGATCGTCCCTAGGCTGGGGTGATTGATCACGAGCCACCCCCCAAGGAGCGCAAGTGACGTCACCCCGACAGCAGACCGCCGCCAGACGCGGTGCGGTTCTGAGCCGCCGCGCGGTGCTGGCCACCATGCCCGCCGCCCTCGCGGCTCTGGTCGCGGCCGCCGGGCCCGCCGCGGCCGGGACCACCGGATCGTCCGGCGCGGGCGACCCGTACTTCCCGCTCGCGGGCAACGGCGGCTACCACGTCAAGCACTACGACCTGACGCTCCGATACAAGAGCAGCTCTTCCGAGTTGCAGGGCAGGGCGGTCATCAACGCCCGCGCCACCCAGCCGTTGACCCGCTTCGACCTCGACCTCAAGGGGCTGACGGTCACCGGCCTCACGGTCGACGGCAGGACCGCGGGCTTCAGCAGGAGCGGCCAGGAACTCGTCGTCACCCCGCGCCACGCCCTGCGCGAGGGAGAGGACTTCAAGGTCACCGTCACCTACCAGGGCACCCCCCGGCCGGTCACCGACCCGGACGGCTCCGCCGACGGCTGGATCCCCACCGACGACGGCGCGTTCCTCGCCGGCGAGCCGCAGGGCGCGATGACCTGGTTCCCGGCGAACAACCATCCCAAGGACAAGTCCTCCTACGACATCACCATCACCGTCCCCGAGGGCCGTACCGCCGTGTCCAACGGCGTCCTCCTCGGGCGGTCCACCGCCCACGGACGGACCACCTTCCGCTGGCGCCAGACCGAGCCGATGGCCGCCTACCTGGCCACCGCCACCATCGGCAGGTTCAAGACCGAGCAGTACACCACCCGCGACGGCATCCAGGTGTACAACGCCGTCGATGCGCGCGAGGCGGGCGCCGCGGCGCCCGTCCTGAAGAAGCTGCCGTCCGTCCTGGAGTGGGAGAGCAAGGTCTTCGGGCCCTACCCCTTCCGCGCCGCCGGCTCGATCGTCGACCACGCGCACGACATCGGCTACGCCCTGGAGACCCAGTCCCGGCCCCTCTACGACCGGGCGCCCTCCCTGAGCACCCTCGTCCACGAGAACGCCCACCAGTGGTTCGGCGACTCCGTCTCGCTCACCTCCTGGAAGGACATCTGGCTCAACGAGGGCTTCGCCACCTACGCCGAGTGGCTCTACAGCGAACAGCACGGCGGCGACAGCGCCCAGAAAACCTTCGACGAGCTGTACGCCCGCCCGGCGGGCAACAGCCTGTGGGCGTTCCCGCCCGGCAACCCCGGCAGCGGCGCCCACATCTTCGACAGCCCCGTCTACGACCGCGGCGCCATGACCCTGCACGAGCTGCGAAAGGCCGTCGGCGACCCGGTGTTCCTCCGCATCCTGCGCGCCTGGGCGGCGGAGCACCGCCACGGACACGGCACCACCGGCCAGTTCGTCCGGCTGGCCGAGCACAAGTCCGGCAAGGACCTCCACACGTTGTTCAACACCTGGCTCTACCAAGCCGGGAAACCCAACCGATCCTAGAAGCTGACCGGTTCCTCACAACTGTCGGCCAAGGTTCCATTCATGATCAATCGCAGGACCGCCGTCGCGCTGCTGACGACCCCCCTTCTGCTCACCGGCTGCGGCGGCGGTGCCGCGGCGACATCTCGCCGCACCACCGCGCCGAAGGGGGCGGCCACGCCCGCTCCGGGGGTCACCGCACAGGCGGCCCCGCAGCGGATACCCGGCCTCGGGCCGAGAACGACGGCCGCGATACCCGGCCGGTCACGGCAGGCAGTCGTCGTGACCGGGCGCGGCAGGAACTCGCCGAGGTCCACCGTGGTGCTGTACGAGCGCACCGACCTCGGCTGGCAGGCGGGCCCGAGCTGGCCCGCGCACAACGCCCTGCGGGGCTGGAGCGACCACCACATGTCCGGGGACCTGCGCTCGCCGCTCGGCGTCTACACCCTCACCGACGCCGGTGGCCTGCTCCCCGACCCCGGCTCCCGGCTGCCGTACACCCGCTCCGGCGGCTTCAGTTCACCCGGCACCGGCTTCGAGGGCGAGCCGCTGCAGGGCTCCTTCGACTACGTGATCGCCATCAACTACAACCGTATGCCCGGCACCTCGCCCCTCGACTGGGGCCGTCCCCTGGGCGCGAGCCGCGGCGGCGGCATCTGGCTGCACGTCGACCACGGCGGGCCCACCCACGGCTGCGTCAGCGTCGCCAAGGCCCATATGAAGGACCTGCTGCGCACCCTCGACCCCGGCCGGCATCCAGTGGTCGTCATGGGATACGCCGACTGGCTCACCCGCTGACCGGCCAGGCGGTGTCGGCGCCGCCGCTGCGGCCGGCTGGTCCTGGACAGCGGGTGGAATCGAACCTCTCAGGGGGACTCCAGCAACGCACGCAGGGCGGCCTTGTCCGGCTTGCCGCTGGGGGCGACGGGAACCTCGGTGATGGTGATGACGCGGGCCGGGACGCTGGCCGCGCCCAGTTCCCGGGCCACCAGCTTGAGCAGCGCGTCCGGCTCCGGCGCACTTCCGGGCTGCGGAACCACGAATGCGTGGATCGCCTCGCCGGTTCGGTCGTCCGGAACGCCGACGACATACGCCTGGTCGACGTCGGGGTGGGAGGCGAGGACCCGCTCGATGGGGCCCGCGTAGTGAAGAACGGCATCGACGATGACTATGTCGCGCGTGCGTCCGGTCAGACGCAAGTACCCCCGCGCGTCGAGCCGGCCGAGGTCCCGGGTGCGGACCCAGCCGTTCCGCAGGACCTCCGCGGTCTCCCGCGGGTCGTCCCAGTAGCCGCAGAACGCGTCCGCCATCCGCACCCACACCTCGCCCGTCCGGTCCACGGGCAGGTTACGGCCGTCCTGGTCGCGCACGGTCATCTCGACGGTGTCGAGAGCGCACCCTACACTGTCGGCGAGACCGGGGTCGGCAGCGAGTTCCTCGGGTTCGAGGACGGTGAGCATCCCCGTCTCGGTCTGGCCGTAGGCATGGTGGACCACGGGTCCGAGCAACTCGGCCGCTTCTGTCAGCCGGTGCGGGGCAAGGGGGGAACCGGCCACGACGAGGGCGCGCAGACTGCTCGTGTCCACCTTCCGGTCGCGCACCGCGTCGAGGATGCCGTACAGGCGAGGCACCGTCGTCATGCAGGCGGTGATGCGCCGGTCGGCGAACACGTCGGGGAAGCGCAGGGGCTGGCCCGGTATGACGGCGGTGCCCCCGCCCAGGAGCGACAGGCTCAGGTGCTCGAACATGACGGCGCTGGTGAGCGTGCCGAAGAGCAGGAAGCGCGCGTACCGCTGCGCGAGGCGTCGGGTGCGTTCGGTCCAGCGGGCGGGCTGCAGGCTCCAGCCCTCGGACAGGGCGCCGTAGGTCACCATCGTGCCCTTGGGCCGGCCGGTGCTCCCGCTGGTGAGGTGGATGACGCCGATCCCCTTCCGGTCACCTCGCGGCGTGAGGTCGTCGGGGACGGGCGCGAAGCCCTCCAGGGGCCGAAGCGCGCCCTCGGTCTCCAGCAGTGGTATTCCGCCCGCCGCGGCGGCCAGTTCGGGGCGGCGGCCGGCGTCGTCCGTCACCACGGCGTCGACGTCGCGGGCGAGGATGTCACGGAGGTGCTCGCGGGTCAGCCCCGGGCGCAGCCCGACCACCTGGCAGCCGACGACATGGGCGGCGACACGGACCGCGAACGCCTCCGGTGTGACACCCGTGTCCAGGGCCACGCGGGCTCCGGCGGTCAGGCCCGCACCGCGCAGTCCCCGCACGAATCCGGCGATCAGGACGAGCACCTCTCCCCTGGTGACCGGGCGTGCGTCGTACTCGAAGGCCGGCAGATCGGGTGCATCACGGAACGCGTCGACAAACGCTTGAGGAAAGACTTTCCCGGACTCTTCGTCCACTTCGTCTCCACTCCGAGCGGGAAACAACCGGCGTAAATCCGGCGTGGATGGCTGGAAATCGACCACACTGAACGACGGATGGGTGTACTCGCCAGCCAATTACGCCTCACGTTAACCGACAGGACAAGGGAACCACCTCGAGAAGCATGTGACCTACATCACATGTGGGCGGGGTGGCTCTGTGCTTTAAACAGCAAGTACCGTCTTTCCCGCCCTCACGGAAGGCAGGACGACCTCATGTCTGATTTAGGACAGGTTGACTACCTCGTCATCGGCGGCGGCCCTGCGGGCCTACAAGCCGGGTACTTCCTGGAGAAGAACGGAAGAGATTACCTCATCGTTGAGCAGAGCAACGCTCCGGGAGCCTTCTTCACCCGTTTTCCCCGGCATCGGACACTTATCTCGTCCAACAAGGTGCACACCGGCTGGAGCGATCCGGAAATGCGCCTGCGGGTCGACTGGAACTCCCTCCTGTCGGACGGGGGTCCGCTCTTCACCACCTACTCCCCGCGGTACTTCCCTCCGGCCGGCGACTTCGTCCGCTACCTGGCGGACTTCGCACGGACGCAGGGACTGCACATTCGCTTCAACACCCGCGTCGTCCGCATCGCCCGGTCCCAAGGCGGACCGTTCGCTGCGACGGACCAGCACGGCAACGTTGTCCGGGCCCGGCGGGTCATCGTCGCCACGGGAGTCTCGCAGCCGTACATACCGCCGATCGAGGGCGCCGAGGAAGCCGAACGCTACGACACGGTGACCGTCGACCCTGCCGACTTCACCGACCAGCGCGTACTCATCATCGGACGCGGTAATTCCGCGTTCGAGACCGCCGACAACCTCATCGAGACCGCCGCTGTCATCCACGTCGCCGGACCCGGCTCGCTCAAACTGGCCTGGCGGACCCATTTCGTCGGACATTTGCGGGCCGTCAACAACAATTTCCTGGACACTTACCAGCTCAAGTCCCAGAACGCGGTACTCGACGGTGACATCCTGCGGATAGCACGGAAACCCGACGGTACCTACGTCGTGAGCGTGAAATTCTCGCGTGTTGCGGAGGTGGTGAAGGACATCCCGTACGACCGGGTTGTTCTGGCCACCGGATTCCGTTTCGATGCCTCCATGTTCGACGACGACTGCCGTCCTGATCTTGTCATCAAAGATCGCTTCCCGCGGCTCACCAACGAGTGGGAATCCGTGAACGTGCCCGATCTCTATTTCGCCGGCACCATCACCCAGTCTCTCGACTTCAAGAAGTCCACCAGCGGTTTCATCCATGGTTTCCGGTACGGGGTGAAGGCGCTGAGTCGCATACTCGAACGCCGTTACCACGACCGGGAATGGCCGCACACCGCCCTGCCCGCCGCCGCGGGCGCCGTGAGCGAGGCGGTCGTCGCGCGGGTCAACCGCACCTCGGCCCTGTGGCAGCTCTTCGGGTTCCTCGGCGACGCGGTGCTGGTCGGCACCGACGGTGAGGTGCGTTACTGCGACGAGGTTCCGGTGGCACATCTTCACGAGGCTGTCACCCGGGGCGAGTTCGGATCCCTGGCCTCCTATTTCACCGTCACGCTGGAGTACGGCGCCGACCACGACCAGGTCGACCCCTTCGACGTCACCGTCAGCAGGACGCCCCAGCAGGACACCAGCGGCCTCGACGCACGCTATCTCCACCCCGTGGTACGGCAGTTCCTGCCGGACGGCACCGGCAAGCCCGTCGCCGAGCACCACATCACGGAGAACCTCGAGAACGAGTGGGACGACCCGGACGTCCACGTCGGCCCGTTGCGGTCCTTCCTCGGTTCCCGGCTCTCCGTCGGGGACGACCTCTCGGCCGGCGGAAAACTCGCCGCGCCCCCGGCATGACCGGCCCGGAGACCGGCCCTCCGCACGGGCCGGCCGAACTGGCACGCTTGGCCCGCAAGGAACTGAGGCCGGAGCACTACGACTTCATCGCCGGTGGCGCGGGCACGGAGACGGCGCTCAGGGAGAACGAGGACGCCTTCGGACGGCTGGCCCTGCTTCCCCGGGTGCTGCGCGGGGGCGGCGACCGCGGCACACGAGTGGGCGTGCTGGGCCGGGAATGGCCGGCGCCGCTCTTCGTATCACCCACCGCCTTCCACCGTCTCGCCCATCCCGACGGCGAACTGGCCACCGCACGCGCCGCCGCCGCCACCGGCATTCCGCTGGTGACCGGTACGGCCGCCACCACCGCCGCCGCGGACGTCGTCGCCGCGGCCCGCGCGACGGACCCGGAGGCCGTGGTCTGGTTCCAGCTGTATCTGCAACCGGAGCACGAGATCACCGCCGAACTCGTTCGCCGGGCCGAGCGTGCGGGCTGTTCCGCCCTCGTCGTCACCGTCGACTCTCCTGTCCTCGGCACGCGTCCCCGGGACCTGCGCAACGGCTTCCACGACCTGCCTGAAGGCCTTGCGGCCGAGAATATGCGGGACCTGCCCGGTGCCCCGCCGGGCAGCACGCGGGACATCGCCATGTGGCCGGCCGGCTGGGACGACCTGTGGCGGCTGCGCGAGATGACCGAGCTGCCCCTCGTTCTCAAGGGCGTGCTGCATCCCGGGGACGCGCGGGTGGCCGTCGAGCAGGGCGTGGACGCGGTGCTCGTCTCCAACCACGGGGGACGGCAGCTCGATGCCGCTCCGGCGTCGGTCGAGGCACTCCCGGCCGTTGCCGAGGTCGTCGCCGGACGGGTGGCGGTGCTCATGGACGGCGGGGTGCGCAGGGGCGCCGACATCGCCCTGGCCCTGGCCCTTGGAGCACGGGCCGTCGGTGTGGGACGGCCTGTGCTCTGGGCCCTGGCTGCGGGCGGCGAGGACGGTGTGCGGGAGATGCTGACGGCACTGCGCGAGGACTTCGGCCGGGTGCTTGCCCTCTGCGGCGCACACCGGCCCGGTGACCTCACGGCCGACCAGGTGGTCGCGCGCGGATTCCCGCGCCGTTCCGGGGCGGGGGAGCGGACGTGAGCCGGAAGACGGCAGCGGTCCTGGCCCTGGGTGGCGCGATGCTGCTCTCCTCACCGGCCTGGCTGCCCGGCCGGGTCGTCGCCCTGCGGATGAAGATCTTCGCCCGCGTCAACGGCGCCGAGGGAATGACCTTGCCCAACGCCCTCTTCGGCCCCGACCGCTTCCAGGAGGTCTACGGCCATGCCGCCGCCGGGGGTCGCAGCAAGGGGGCGGCCCTGTCCGACCTGTTCTGGTACTGGCTCGCGCCTGGCGCCGATGTCCATCAGGAGCACCTGGAGGCCGGCGCCCGCTACGACGAGGTGGCCCGGCGGACGCTTGCCATCCTCTCCGGCCCGTCCGCCGAACTGTACGACGCCGCTGCACGGACCACCCGGCGCGTTCTGCAGACGGCGCACACAGGTCGCATCCAGTCCGTGCGGCTGCGCGACCTGATGATGCCGGTATGGGCCGAATTCTTCTACGGGCTGGTGTTCAAGGAGCCCTGTCCGCCCGAGGCCCGGCGGCTGATCGTCGCCAACGCCGAGGACGTGGTCAACGCCCTCAAGTGCACCCGGCTGCGCCACATGCGCCGCAGGAACCGGCTGACCCGCTATCTGCTGCGCCGACTGGCCGCAGGTGACGTACCGCACGAACTGCCCGGCGGACTCTCCGCCCGTCAGCAGGCGTTCTACCTCCAGGGCACCTTCTTCAACACCGCGGTCGTCCAGATGTCGGAGGCGATGGCCCACCTTCTGCTGGCCCTCGCCCAGCACCCGGACGTACAGACGAAGGCGGCGGCCACACCCGAAGACGACCGCTATCTGTCGTGCGTCATGAACGAGACGTTCCGGCTGTTCCCGCTGTTCGGGGTGGCCCATCGCATCACCACCGCGGACATCGCCCTTGACGGTCTGCCCACCATCCCCGCGGGATCCGTTCTCACCTTCAGCTATCCCGATTACCACGCCACCGGCTACGCCGATCCCGAGCGCTTCGACCCGGAACGCTGGGTTGCCCTCTCCGCCAAGGACGCCCACCACATCCCCTTCGGCGTGGCCGCCAACCGGCCCTGTCCCGCCTGGCGCCTCGCACCGGTCGTCATGCGTGCCGCGACCCGTGAGGTGCTGGCCCGGTACGTGCTCGACTCGTCCGTCAGCCACACCCGCTCCATCCCGCACCGCGCCCCCTGTCTGCTCTTCCCGCGCGACCGGCCGGTCCCGGAAAGAACGAGGCGCGTCCTGCGCACCGCACTGACTGCCCGCGATCGGGCCGAGGATGTCGGACGCAGTCTGCTGCAACTGCTCCTGGGGACCTGGATGGTGCTGGACGCCCGCCGTACCAGGCCCGCCGCGAGGTACTTCGCCCGGCACGACACCGAGGGCCGCCCGCTGGCCGCCGACCACGGTGCGCAGGGGGCCGGGGCAGGGAGGGGCCAGGCTGCGACCACCTGCCCGTACACGGGCCGGACCGCTTGACGACGGCTCATCCCCCCCGATTCCTCATCAAGGAGTCACTGTTGTCCACCAGCGAGGCGGGCCCGGCGTTCCTCCTGGCCGCACCTTTCAGCCTCGTCGTCCGCCGCCTCCCCAGCCGGCTCTCGCCCCATCTCGGCCGGCATCCCGTGGCGGGCGAGACGGTCGCCCGGGTGGCCCGCGGCCGAAAGACCCCCCACGCCCGGCTTTCCGCGAGGAGTTGACCTTGTCTGCGCCACCAGGATCCCTGATACCCCGGCCGTTACTGTTCTGGACGGGTGTCGCCCTCACCTGCGCCGGCGTCGTCGAGCACCTGTGGACGTTCATCGACTCCGCCTCCGTGGACTTCCGCATGTCCATGATGGGAATGTCGTCGGTGATGTGGGCGGCCATGGTCGCCATCGTGGTCGGCGTGGTGCTCTCCGGCTTCGCGGTCGTGCAGCCGCGGACACCCGGTCCCGGTGCCGCGCCCATTCCGGCCCGCACCACGACGGTGAGCCGGCGTCGCCTCATCGCCATCCTGAGCTTCGCACTTCTGGTGGATCAGATGAAGCCCGCCACCCTGGCGTTCATCTCGCCCGGCTTGCGGGCCGAGTACCATCTCAGCGCCTCCGACGTCTCGTGGCTGCCCACGGTGGCGCTGACCGGCACCGTGCTCGGATCGCTCGTCTGGGGACGCGCGGCGGACCGCATCGGCCGCCGGGCCACCATCCTCATCGCCTCTCTGCTCTTCCTCGGCACCACGGTGTGCGGCGCCATGCCGACCTTCGGTGGCACCCTCGTCACCTGCGCCCTCATGGGGATGGCGGCGGGAGGCATGCTGCCGGTCGTCTACGCCCTGATGACCGAGAGCCTGCCGCCCGGCCGACGCGCGGCCATCATGGTCCTGCAGGCCGGACTCACCACCACCGGCGGCTACATGGCCGCCTCCGGCCTGGCCGCCGTTCTCATTCCGCTGGCCGGCTGGCGCGTGACGTGGTTCGCCCAGCTCCCCCTGGTCCTGATCCTGATCGCACTGAACCGCTGGATTCCCGAATCGGCCGCCTTCACCGCCCGCCGGGCACGGACGAAGCAGGTCCCAGCCTCTGCCCTGTTCGCACGCCCGCAGACGGCCAAAACGCTGGTGGTCAGCGCCTACGCGCTGGCCTGGGGCCTGGTCTACTGGGGATTCATCACCCTTCTGCCCAGCCAACTGGAGTCCGCAGGCCGGCACGGCATGTCCGCCGCCACTTTGCTCTTCTTCTCGTCGCTGCTCGCCATTCCCACCTGCGCGATCGGCGCATGGCTGTACATGCGCTGGTCGGCCAAGGGCACCATGGTCGTCTACGCGGCCCTCACCGTCGCGGCCCTCCTGACGCTGGCAGCCGTCGGCATGGACGGTAGCCGGCCCGTCCTGCTGGCCACCGTGATGTTGCTGTTCGTCGGCACAGCCGGCGTCATCGCGCTCATCGGCCCCTATACGGCCGAGATCTACCCCGTGGCCATCCGGGGCACTGCCGGCGGATGGGCCGCCGCCATCGGCAAGTCCGGCGGAGCCTTTGGCCCGCCCCTGATCACCCTGGCCCTCGCGGCGCCGGGAGGCGTCCGCACCGCCGCGGTGTTCGTCGCGTTTCCCATGGCCCTGGCAGGTCTCGCCGTCGCCGTCCGCGGGAGCACCCCGCAGGCCGTCGCGCAGAGCCCCGAGGGAGCCGCCCCGCTGGTCGCCGAACCAGACGACTTGGCCGGCAGCGAGGCTGTTTCCGGCTGGACCACGGCGACGGCGCGCCTGCCGGGCGAGGGCGGTACGGCGACATGACCGGGGGCGGCCGGCGCGACGGACCACTTCGGGGACCGCACATGGTCCGGCCGGCATCACCACGTCACCCTCGTCACGCTCTTGGCCCTCCCCCCCCACCCTCAGGCGGCTCGACACGGAAGGCCGTATGCCGGCCTGGCCCCCCATCAGGTCCTCGGCACCCTTCAGGACCTGCTGAGGTGCTGGACCGGCACCTGCACCACCTGCGGCCGCCCCGCCCCGAACAAGAGCCGGAACCTGATGACGCACCATTAGGATCCGCCGGGTGTGCGCACATGTATTGATCGCTGAAGACGACGAGATGCAGGCCGAGTTGATACGCCGGTCCCTGCTGGCGGAGGGCCACAACGTGACCGTGGTCCACGACGGGGCGGCAGCGCTGGACGCCGCCCGACGACTGAGACCCGACCTGGTCGTCCTGGACCTGATGCTGCCGGTGATCGACGGTTTCGGAGTGTGCCGGGTGCTGCGGGCCGGCGACGAGGACATCCCCGTGCTGATGCTCACCGCCCGCTCCGAGGAGGACGACGTCCTGCTCGGCCTTGAGCTGGGCGCCGACGACTACATGACCAAGCCGTACAGCCCGCGCGAGCTGATGGCCCGCATCCGCACCGTGCTGCGGCGCAGCGGGCGTGCCGGCGACGTCCCGGACGGCCCCGTCGTGCGCGCCGGGGGGATCGCCGTCGACCCGCGGCGGCACGAGGTGCGCTGTGACGGTGTGCTGGTGGAATGCACGCCGGCCGAGTTCCAGATCCTGCTGGCCATGGCCGGGGAACCGGACCGGGTCTTCACCCGGCGGCAGCTGCTGGAGTGCACCCGCGGACTCGACCGGGCCTCCACCGAACGCGCCGTCGACGTCCACATCATGAACCTGCGCAAGAAGATCGAGACCGACCCCCGGCATCCGGTGCGGCTGCTGACCGTCTTCGGCGTGGGCTACAAGCTCAGCGGCGGCCGCCCGTGAAGCGAGGTCGGGCAGGGGAGCCAGGTCCGGCAGGGGAGCGACGGCCGTCAGGGGAACGACGGCCGACCCGGAAGCGGCGGATACCCGTGCGCAAGCGGCTGCTGGTCCGGCTGCTGTCCGTATCGGCCCTGATCGCCGTGTGCTCGGTCGCGGCCACGGCCTGGCTGGCGGTGACCACCACCACCAGTGCCCTGCGGGAGGAGCAGGGGCAGGACCTCGCCGCCGACATGAAGATCCTCGCCCGGCTCAGCGGCTACGCCGCAACTCACCCGAGCTGGAAGGGCGTCGACGGCACGGTCCGCGCCCTTGCCGCGACAACGGGCCGGCGCATCGCCCTGACCACGCCCGACCGCGTTCCGATCGCCGACTCCGCGCCGCGCGGCACGGCCCTGCCCCTCGGCGCCGCCGCCACGGTCGACCCCCTGCACACCGACACCTACACCGAGCCCGGCGCCCAGCTCAGCGGCGTCGATCCGCGCGCCGTCGGCCCGTACCGGCTCACGGCGGGAGAACGCAAGGAGATGGAACTGCTCGCGGAGAAGGTGCGGCAGTGCTACGAACGGCAGGGCGTCGAGGCAACGCTCCGGCGGGCCCCGAGCGGACGCCCCGTCCTCAGCGGCTCGGACGGGTTCCCGCGTTCGGTGGACCTGTCGGAGCAGTGCGGCTACTACATGCTGCTCACCTCCACCCCCACCGAAAAGAAGGCCATCGACGCGCTCGCCGAAGGCACCAGCACCTGCCTCCAGCGGCGTGGCCTCAACTTCGGCAGACCGGAATTCGTCGCGCCCGACCCGGCCAAGCCGTACCGGTACGTCGTGGCCGGGTTCGACAAGCTGGGCAAGACGAAGGCCGTACGGGAGGCGCAGCCCTGCGCCGACAGTGCGCTGCGCGCGCAGCTCGCGCCCTATGTGGCCCCCGTCGCGGAGCTGTTCCTCGGCATCGGCGACCGGCCCGCACCCCGCTTCGACATGTCCTCGGAGAACAAGGCGAAGATCGTCGGCGTGGCCGGACTGGTCATGGCCGTCACCGTCGCCGTGACCGCCGTGGTCGCCGTCCGGCTGGTACGGCCCCTGCGCGCGCTGACCGCGGCCGCGCAGCAGCCGCCCGAACTGCACGTACGGGTCCCGGTGACGACCCGGGACGAGACCGGCATCCTGGCGGAGGCCTTCAACGACCTGACGGAACGCCGTGAGCGGCTGGAGGCCCAGCGCAAGGCCATGGTCAGCGACATCGCGCACGAGCTGCGCAGCCCGCTGACCAACATCCGCGGCTGGCTGGAGGTCACCCGGGACGGTGTCGTCGACCCCGATCCGGCGCTGCTCGCCTCGCTGCACGAGGAAGCCGTCGTGCTCCAGCGGATCATCGACGACCTGCAGGACCTGGCCGCGGCCGACGCGGGCACCCTGCGTCTGCACCGCGAGCCGGTCCGCGCCGACGAGCTGCTCGCGCAGGTCGCCGCCGCCCACCGGGTCGCCGCCGACGCCGCCGGGGTCGCGCTGAGCACCGAGCCCTGGACGGACGGCAAGCCATGGCTGGACGCCGACCCGGTGAGGATGCGCCAGGCGCTCGGCAACCTCGTCTCCAACGCCCTGCGGCACACGCCCGCCGGTGGCACTGTCACCCTGGCCGCCCGCCGTGACGGCGACGGCGGTGACCAGATCGTCTTCACCGTGGCCGACACCGGCACGGGCATCGCGCCGGACGACCTGCCGCACGTCTTCGACCGGTTCTGGCGCGCCGAGAAGTCCCGCAGCCGACGCACCGGCGGCAGCGGACTGGGCCTGGCCATCGTGCGTCATCTGATCGCCGCTCACGGCGGCACCGCTGAGGCGGCGAGCGAACCCGGCGCGGGCGCGGTGTTCACACTGCGCCTCCCGGGGAGCCCGCCGCCGGTCGACGGGTGAAGGTGGGGGAGGGGAAGGAAAGCCGAGGTCAGGCCGACGCCGGACCTCCGCTTTCATCCGCCCGGTACGGGTACCCCGCAGGCCTGACGGAGCTGACACGGCCGATGCGGGAGGACACGCCATGGCTGCTGGGGACGACCTGCCGGTCGTACACCGGATCACCGAGCTGACCGAGCTGGTCGAGCGGCACCGCGCCCTCTACGTGCGCTGGTCACGCGGCCCCGAGGTCGATCTCACCGCGACCTCCAGCACCGACGAGCTCACCGGTGTGGAGATGCCGGGGCTGTCCGCCAACCCGCTCGATGTGGAGGACTGGTGGGGGAACCGCTCCCTGGAGCTGTGGGTGGCACGCCGCCTGTACGACTACGCGCACCTGCCCCGGGAGAAGGGCACCGGTGTACGGCCCTGGATCCTCAAGGGCCGGGAGACCGGCCGCGGCCCGGACAACGAGCCGCTCGTGGCACATGTCGAGCCCCTGTGCTGGATCGCCGCGGAGGCGATCGAGGAGGCGGAGGCGGTGGTGGCCCGGCAGGAGAGGGCGTGGGGCCCCCTGCGCCGCACCGGCGGCTGACGCCCCCCACCCGGGCCGGGCAGGGGGGCGTCAGCCGCCGGTCAGTCGCTCACCCGGTCAGCCGGAGCGTCGGCGTGAGGCCGCGCGGCGCTTGAGCGCGCGGCGTTCGCCTTCCGTCGTACCACCCCAGATCCCGATGGTCTGACTCGTGTCCAGTGCCCAGTCCAGGCACTGTTCACGTACGGGGCAGCCTTCGCAGACCGCCTTGGCCTGACGCGCCTGCAGCACGGCGGGCCCGGTGGTGCCGACCGGGAAGAAGAGGTCCGGGTCCTCGTGACGGCAGGCGGCGTGGTCGCGCCAGTTGTCCATCGAAGTTCACCTGCGTTCGAAGTCGTCCTTGTCGTCCTTGTGTTGCCACATGCTCGCCTTCTTCGGGTGACCGGTGGATGCCAGGTGAAACAGCAGAGTCGCATGGTTCCGGACGGCCTCGCACGCACGGGTCCACGATGTCGGCCGCTTTGCTACCCTCGACCCTCCCGGGTGTACGCCGCCAACTCCCGTGCTACAGCGTTTCGTTGCCCGGGGATCGGGGGGCGGACGGATGTCCGAGGGGGAGGGAAGACGGGGCATGGGACCGGCCTTGCTGTTCGTGCACGGGATCGGCGGCGCCCGCGATCCGCGGGCGGAGTGCGCCGCATGGCTCGCGGCACTGGCCGTGGGCGTCCGGAAGGCCGACGGCCAGGGGGACTCCTCGGCAGCCGCCCTGAACGGCCTCGCCGAGCCGGCGTTCGCCTACTACGCGGACCTCTTCGCCGCCCGCCAACCCCTGGGCGCGGCGGGCATCGACCCCGCCGACACGGAGGAACTGCGGAACCTGCTCGACGAGTTGATCGAGGTACGGCTCGAACTGGGACCGGACCCGCGGGAGCGCCGCATCCTGGAACACGCGCGCGCCGAACTGCGCCCGCCGCACCCGGGCAGGAACGCCGACGAACCGGTCCGCCGGATCGTGAGCGTCTGTACGACGCTGCTCGCCCTACCGGGACTGCGCCGGGCCGGCCAGTGGGCCGGCGGCCGGCTCATGGCGGGACACCTCGCCCAGGTCACCCGCTATCTGGGCAGGAGCGAACGGGACGCCACCGGGCTGACCGTCGACCGGCGGATCCGCGAGCGTGTCCTGGAACGGCTGGACGCGGCGCGGCCCACCGTCGTGGTGGCCCACTCCCTGGGCAGCGTCGTCGCCATGGAGGCCCTGCACCACCACCCGGGGCCGGTGCCGCTGTTCGTCACCCTGGGATCCCCGATCGGGATGCGCGCGGTGGTGCGTCCCCGGCTCCTGCCGCAGCCGCCGGCCGTGCCCGGCTGCGTGGAGCGCTGGCTGAACTTCTGGGACCGCGACGACATCGTCGTACCACGCCCCCGTCTGGAGGACGACGTGCTGCCCAACGGCCTGGGCTGCCGGCCGGTGACCGAGCGGATCGACTCCGACGGCCTGTGGGCGCACACCGCGACCAAGTACCTGGCCCGGGGGAGCGTCGCGGGACCCGTCGCGCAGGCCCTGCGAGGGGCGGTGGAGACCGGGGGCGCGTGAAGGCACCGGCCGTTCAGGGCGAGGCCGTGAGCGCCCCGGCCGCGGCCTGTCCCACCGCCCGGGCCACCGCCACCAGCGCGGGGGAATCCAGCTTCCACTGCTGCCAGTACAGCGGCACGTCCACCGGCCGGTCCGGCGCCAGTTGCACCACCCGCCCCTCCCTGAGCAGCGCGGTCGCCTGCGGCTCGGGCACCATGCCCCAGCCGAGCCCCGCGGCGACTGCCTCGGCGAAGCCCTCGGAGGTCGGCACGTAGTGCCGCAGGGCGCTCGCGGTGCCGCTCCCGCCGAGCAGGTTGCGTACGAAGCCGTCCTGGAAGTCGTCACGCCGGTCGAAGACCACCACCGGCGCCCCGGGAAGCACCTCGCGCAGCGGTCCGCGCAGATACCGCTCGGTGAACTCCGGGCGAGCCACCGCGAGATAGCGCATCCGGCCGAGCGCCCGCACCGAGCAGCCCGGCACCGGATCGGCGGACGAGGTCACCGCGGCCATCACCAGGCCCTCGCGCAGCAGCGCGGCCGTGTGGTCCTCGTCCTCGCGGCGCAGGTCGAGACAGATCCGCGGCTGCCGGGGGAGCCGGGTGAGCGCCCCGAGGAACCAGGTCGCCAGTGAGTCCGCGTTCACCGCCACCGGCACCAGGGTCGGCTCCCCGGCTCCGCTCAGTCCCAGCTCACCGCGGGCGTCGCGCTCCAACCGGGCGAGTTGCCGGGCGAACCGCACGAGCACGGCGCCGGATTCGGTGGGCTTCACGGGTTTGGTGCGCAGCAGCAGGACCCGGCCCGTGCGCTGCTCCAGCGCCTTGACCCGCTGGCTGACCGCCGACGGTGTCACATGCAGGGCGGCGGCCGCCGCGTCGAACGTGCCCTCGTCCACCACGGCGAGCAGTGTGCGCACCTGTTCGAGGGGGAGGTCGGACATCACCGAGCTGTTGCCTTCCCTGGCGTCATCCGTTGCGTCATTAGTTCAGCTAAGGCTACCTAAGAATCTTTAGCTCGACGCTAAGTGATCGCACTCGTAGCGTCAACGGCATGTCCAACGCACTGACCACCGCGGCCGCCGGATTCGGCACCGGCCTCTCGCTCATCGTCGCCATCGGCGCCCAGAACGCCTTCGTCCTGCGCCAGGGGATCCGCCGTGACGCGGTCCTCGCCGTCGTCGGGATCTGCGCCCTGTCCGACGCCGTGCTCATCGCGCTCGGCGTGGGCGGGGTCGGCGCGGTCGTGGTGGCATGGCCCGGAGCGCTGACCGCGGTCGGGCTGATCGGAGGCGCCTTCCTGCTCTGCTACGGCGCCCTCGCCGCCCGCCGGGTGCTGCGCCCGGGCGGCGGACTGCGCGCGGAGGGCGAGGCGGCGGGCTCCCGCAGGCGGGCGGTGCTCACCTGCCTGGCGATGACCTGGCTCAACCCGCACGTCTATCTCGACACCGTCTTCCTGCTCGGCTCCCTCGCCGCCGACCGCGGGTCCCTGCGCTGGACGTTCGGGCTGGGCGCCGCATGCGCCAGCCTGTGCTGGTTCGCCGCGCTGGGTTTCGGCGCCCGGCTCCTCGGCCGGTTCCTCGCCCGTCCGTCGGCCTGGCGGGTGCTGGACGGCCTGGTCGCGGCGACGATGGTCGCGCTCGGTGCCGTGCTCGTCGCCGGGGCCTGAGGAAACCGGTTCGGCGTCCACAGCCGGCCCTGGGATAGTGAAGCCCGCACCGAAAGGTGTAACAAGCAAAGATCTGACGAGCCCCCAGGACCCCAGGAACCCCGTGGACACGAGCGAGAGCAGCAGCACCGAGCCCCGGACCGACACCCCCGCACCCGCTGCGCCCCCGCCGCGCAGCGGCTGGCGCCGCTGGGCGATGGACACCCGCCCGCTGCGGATCCCGGCCTACCGCCGACTCTGGTCGTCGACCATCGTCACGGCCGTCGGCAGCCAGCTCACCGCCGTCGCCGTGCCCAAGCAGATCTACGACCTCACCGGGTCCTCGGCGTGGGTCGGCGCCGCGAGCCTCGCGGGGCTGCTGCCGCTGATCGTGTTCGCCCTGTGGGGCGGCGCGGTCGCCGACACCATGGACCGCCGCAGGCTGCTCCTGATCACCAACAGCGGCATAGCCGTCACCTCGGTGCTGTTCTGGCTCCAGGCCCTCGTCGGGCTGGAGTCGGTGGCGGTGCTGATGGTGCTGCTCGCCGTGCAGCAGGCGTTCTGGGGTCTGAACGCGCCGGCCCGCAACGCCTCCATAGCGCGGCTGGTGCCCGCAGACGAACTGCCCGCCGCGAACGCCCTCGGCTCGACCGTCATGCAGACCGGCCAGGTGGTGGGGCCGCTGCTCGCGGGTGTCCTCATCCCCGTCATCGGGCTGCCCGAGCTGTACCTGATCGACGCGCTGGCGCTGTGCGTCACCGTGTGGGCGGTGTACCGGCTGCCCTCCCTGCCGCCGCTGGCCGGCTCGGCCGCGCGCCGCGCCGGCCCGCGGGAGATCGCGGAGGGCTTCCGCTACATCGCCGGTCACAAGGTGCTGCTGCTGTCCTTCCTCGCCGACATCGTCGCCATGGTCCTCGGTATGCCGCGCGCCCTGTTCCCGCAGCTCGCCGCGCAGACCTTCGGCTCGTACGGTGAGGGGCTCGCGCTGGGCCTGCTGTTCGCCGCGATCCCCATCGGCGCGGTGGCCGGCGGCCTGTTCTCCGGCACCTTCTCGCGGGCCCGGCGGCACGGCTGGATGGTCATCGGCGCGGTCGTCGGCTGGGGCGTGGCCGTCACCGGCTTCGGGTTGAGCCGGAACCTGTGGGTGGCGGCGGCGTTCCTGGCGGCGGCCGGGGTGGCCGACATGGTCTCCATGGTCTTCCGCGGGGCGATCCTGTTGTCCGCGGCGACCGACGAGATGCGTGGCCGTATGCAGGGCGTGTTCACGGTGGTCGTGGCGGGCGGCCCGCGTCTGGCGGACGTCCTGCACGGCACGGCGGGCTCCGTCTTCGGGCCCCGCGCGGCCGTGGCGGGCGGCGGTCTGCTGGTGGTCGCGGTGATGCTCACCCTGGCCGCCGCGGTACCGGCACTGCGCCGCTACCGCAGCTGAACTACAGTCCGCCGCGCCGGCGCATCGTGTACTGGTCCATGAGTTTGCCCCGGGTCGTCTCCAGCCGGTGGGCGAGGACCTCGGCGACGGTGCGCACCAGGGACAGTCCGAGCAGCGGGTCCTCCACGCACAGCCCGAGCACGGCCGCTCCGTCGAACTCGTAGGCTCTCACCCGGCTGAAGGCCACCGCACCGAAGTCCCACTCGTACGGCGGGAACAGCCACGACCAGCCGAGCATGTCGCCCGCGCCGAGGGTGGCCACGGTCACCCGCTGTGTGGACGTGACCTGCTGGTCCAGATTGACGGCGCCGGAGCGGATCACCCAGAAGCGGTCGGCGGTGCCGCCGGCCTCGAAGATGCGGGTGTCCTCGGGGAAGGAGACCTCCTTCGCCAGTTCCATCAGGCGCTCGCGCTGTTTCTGCGGCAGGGCGGTCAGCAGTTTGATCGCTTTGGTCATGGCGCGGCTCCTCGCCGGCGACGGTTCGGGTGTCTTTCCCTACGCCCATTTCAGCCGCTGCGGCGGCCGGGAGCACCTCGGAGGAAGGAAGAATCCGGTGAACAACGGCTCACCGGACAGGAGAAAGCCCTGGCTGGACGGGGGAGGCCAGCCAGGGCCGTATGCGGTGGCCCGGGAAGGACGTCTTGGTCCACTTCCCGTCCACGTATGTATGAACGATAAACCATCCTGGGCGAATCCGTGCAATAGGAGCGGGGCGCGTGACCTGTTTCACGTGCTCGCCACTCGGACGTCCCGCGCCACCACCCGGACGGTGCCGAGTTCCGGGTCGTTCGGGTCGGGCAGGTTCATGCCCGCGGCCCGCCCCGTGCGCAGGTACCGCAGCACCGGCTCGTTCAGCCGCTCGCCCGGCAGGACGGCCGGGATGCCCGGCGGATACGGGGTGATCATCTCGGCGGCGACCCGCCCGGCCGCCTCCGTCACCGGCACGTTCTCGGTGGGCCCGAAGAACGCGTCCCGGGGCGGCATCGCCTGCTCCAGGCGGAGTTCGGACGGGGGCGGGACGTCCACTGCGGGGGCCGGACGCAGTTCCGGCGCGGCGCGCACCAGGTCCTTCAGGGCGGCCAGCAGCTCGTCCGCCGTGGCGGAGTCGTCGGCGTGGGTGAGCTGGGCACCGATGCGCCGATGGTCGGTCAGATGCGCGTCCACGGAACGGTGTTCGCGCAGCCAGTCCGCCGCGCGGTAGCCCGTGATCCCGAGGCCGGTCACATCGATGACACACGGCAGAGGATCGAAGTCGTCGGCCGCCCCCGCCCCGCAGTAGTCCTCGCGGCCGTCGACGTGCAGACCCTCCAACTGCTCCACGGCCGACCTGACCCGCTCGGCCAGTTCCAGTGCGCCGCCCATGAGTTCCCGCCCGTGCGCCATCATCTGCCGCCGCCAGCCGTCCAGGCCCGCGTAGACCAGCACCGACGGACTGGTGGTGCCCAGCAGGTCCGCACGCGTCTTCAGCAGCTCCGGCGGCACCAGGTCGCCCTGCAGGTGGAACACCGACCCCTGTTCGAGGCCGCTGCCCATCTTGTGGATGCTGGTCACGCAGACGTCGGCGCCCGCGTCCATCGCCCACGACGGCAGATCCGGGTGGAAGGGCAGATGCGCACCCCACGCCTCGTCCACGATCAGCGGGCGCGAACGGCGGTGGCAGACCTCCGCCACGGCTCGCAGGTCGGCGCAGGCACCGTACGGGGTCGGGCTGGTGATCAGGGCGCCCTTGGCGTCCGGGTGCGCGGCGAACGCCCTCTCGAAGTCGGCGGCCGACGGCGGATGCGCGATGTGCCGCTCCGCGTCCCACCGCGGCTCCACCCAGACCGGTTCGATACCGGCCAGAATCAGTCCCGACACCACGGACTTGTGTGCGTCCCGCCCGATGAGCAGCCGCTCGTGCGGCCCCGCCACGGCGAGCATCGCCGCCTTGACCGACAGCGAACTCCCGCACGTCGTGAAGAAGGTGTGCTCGGCGTGCACCGCGTCCGCCATCAGCTTCTCGGCCCGCTCCAGGACCCGGCCCCGCTCCAGCCGGTCGTCCAGCCCGCCGGAGGCCAGTACGTCGCCCAGGAAGACGGCGTCCCCCAGCACCTCCCGCACCGCGGGGTCGGCGCCGCGGGCCTGCTTGTGCCCCGGCGGGGTGAACGACAGACGCCCCTCGCGGTGGTAGTCGGAGAGGGCTTGCAGGACAGGTGCTTCGGTGTGGTCGACGGACATGCGTCCCGTCTGCCCGGACCGGTGACCGTCAATCAGCCCGGGGGAGCGCCGGGCTTCTCGGCCCCACGTGCCCCCGGGGTGAGGATCTCGTCCAGCACCCGCAGCACGACCTCGTAGGCCGTCGCCCGTACGGCGGCGTCCCGCGCCCCCGTTGGATCGTCCTCCCGCAGGGCGTCACGACGCTCCCGCCACGCCCTCTCCTCCTCTTGTGCGCAGGCCTTCGCGCGCTGCATCCGGCGCAGCAGTTCGTCCGAGTCCACGACATCCGTCATGGCATCCGCGTACCCCCGAACCCGGCCTCGATGGGCCCCCACGTGTTTGGCCGTGCCACGACAGGTCAGCCGAAAAAGGAGAGAGCCGGGCAATACGCCCCGGCTCGAGCAGGCACCGGATACAACTCCTCACCACCCAGGGAGCGAAAGGATGCACGAGACGCACGGGACCGAATCCGCCCTCGGGCCGTCGGACGCGCGCCGCACCATGCCGTGCCGGCCCGCGGACGCCCGCAAAAGGGTGCGGTGTGCGGTGGCCGAGCGGTGCGAGGCCCAGCACGTCGACTGCGACACGGACGCCCTCGACGACGCCCTGCTCGTCGTCTCCGAGCTGACCACCAACGCGTTGCTGCACGGCGGCGGGATCACCGACTTCTCCGTCGACGTCGTCGGCAGGGACGTGCGCGTCACCGTGAGCGACCGCAGCGACGACCTCCCGGTGGCCCTCGCACCCGTCGACGACCGGGGCAGGTCCCGCGTCGGCGGACGCGGCTGGCCGATCGTGTGCCGACTGGCGCACGACGTCCACGTCGCCTGTCTGCCCCACGGCGGCAAGCGGATCACCGCCCTCGTACCGCTGATCTGAAACCCGTCCACGCCCGCGCACGGAAACTCTTACCGGCGAAGGGAAAAACCGGAGTTTGGGCCACCGGGGTCAGGGCAGACGGAGTTTCGTGCTTCGGACCGGAGGCGCGCCCAGCGGGAGTGTTGTCCCAGCTCAGCGGCCCCTCCGCAGTGATCCGGGCCACTCTCCCGCGGCATTTCCCTGAAATCACCAGTTCAGGAGCGATTCCGCATGCTCACCGATATGACCAGCCGTCCTGGCACGCCCGTCCACCCCTCCGCCGACCCTTCTCCCGCCGCTCCCTCGGCCACCACGGCCGCACCGAAGCGGTCCCACGACGACGCACCCGACACCGCCGCCCTCTTCACCCGGCTGGCGGAGCTCGAGGAGGGTCCGGAACGTGACGCGCTGCGTGACGAGCTGGTGACCGCCTGGCTGCCCATGGCACACCGGATCGCCGGCCGCTTCCGCGACCGCGGCGAGTCCGTCGAGGACCTGCGCCAGGTCGCCGCGCTCGGGTTGGTCAAGGCGATCGACAGGTTCGACCCCGAGCGCGGCGCGTTCGAGAGCTACGCCGTGCCCACCATCACCGGCGAGGTCAAGCGGCACTTCCGGGACCGGATGTGGGCGCTCCGGGTGCCGCGCCGGGTGCAGGAGCTGCGCAACAGGGTGCGCGTGGCGCGCCGCGAGCTCACCCAGAACCCCGGCAGCCCGGAACCCTCGGTCGCCGACCTCGCCGCGCACACCGGACTGACGGAGGAAGAGGTCAACACCGGCCTCGAGGCGCTGGAGAGCTTCAGCACGCTCTCCCTGGACGCCGAACTGTCGGCCGGGGACGACGGATACAGCCTCGCGGACACCCTCGGCGCCACCGACTCCTCGTTCGACGTCGTCGTGGACCGTGAGTCTGCCAAGGAAGGGCTGCGCCGCCTGCCCGAACGCGAGCGCGCCATCCTCTACATGCGCTTCTTCGAGGACATGACGCAGAGCCGGATCGCCGACCAGCTGGGCATCTCCCAGATGCACGTCTCCCGGCTCATCAGCCGCAGCTGCGCACGCATCCGGGAAGAGGCGCTCGGCGGGCGCCAGGGCGGCCGGGGTGCCGGCGGCCGCCCCACGGCGTGAGTCAAACCCGAGCGACGCCAGCGACCATCCGAGCGACGCGAGCGACCAAGGAGTTCGAACGATGCTGATTCCCCTCAGGCCGAATCCCGCGACCTTAAGAAACCTCCTCGAGGAGTACGAGGAACTCCTCGAGCGACACGGAGGTCAGGACCCGGCCGTATCCGGCGCACGGGCGCAGGACCTGGCGTACACGCTGTGTGTGCTGACCGGCACCCGAGACGTGGGAGCCGCCCTGGACACCGCCCGCCGGCATCTGGGCGTGGTAGGGATCCAGCCGGAAGTGACGGTGGCCGCGACCGGGCAGCACTGAGCCCGTCCCCACCGTCAGGGAGCCGCCGACGCGGCCGCAGGCACGCGGTCGCGCCGGCGGCTCCCTCTGTCGTCACCGAAGGTGTGTCCCCGGGCGGCCCGGGGGCATCCGGAGCTCGGGAGGTCGAGATGGACACGAGTGCAGTGGTACGGGGTGCGGGGGTGCGGGCCCGGACGGGACCGACCGGAACGGTGACCGAATGGGCCGCGCGGGCGGGGCTCACCGCGCGCGGTGTGATCTATCTGCTGGTGGGGCTGCTGGCCCTGCAGATCGCCTTCGGCGGCAGCAGGAAGCAGGCGGACCGCAGCGGAGCCCTGGCCGAGATCGCCCACCGCCCCTTCGGCGCCGTGCTGCTGTGGGCGCTGGGCCTGGGGCTCGTCGGCATGGCCCTGTGGCGGCTGTCCGAGGCGCTCTTCGGCTCCATGGGCAAGGACGGCCGCTCGGCGCGGAAGAGGCTGACGGCCGTGGTGCGGTGCGTGTTCTACGGGTTCGTCGCCTCCTCCGTACTGTCCTTCGCGGCCGGCTCGGGCGGCGAACGGTCCAGCGACAGCCAGTCACGCGACCTCACCGCCCGGGTCCTGTCCGTGCCGGCCGGCCAGTGGCTCGTCGGCGCGGCGGCCGTCGGGATCGTCGTCAGCGGCGTCTGGATCGCGGTGCAGGCCGCACGGCGCAAGTACCGCGACCGGCTCAGGAGGGGCGAGATGTCACCCGCGACACGGCGCCTGGTGGACGTGACCGGCGTGGCCGGTGGTGTCGCGCGCGGTGTGGTGTTCGCGGCGGCGGGCGCCTTCGCGATACGTGCCGCGGTCGACTCCCGGCCCGACAAGGCCAAGGGCCTCGACGACACGCTCCGCACCTTCGCCGACACCCCGGTGGGCCCCTGGCTGCTGGCGCTCGTCGCGGCCGGCCTGGCACTGTTCGGCGTCTTCTCCTTCGCCGAGGCCCGCTGGATCCGCACCTGACCGCTGTGCTCGCCCGTAGGCGTCCTGGACGCCGCGCTGCACACCGTGCCTGGTCAGAGCGTGCGGCGCGGCTCGGGCCGAGCAGCGTGCGGCACGGCTCCGGGAGCCCGGCCGCGTGCTCGGCTCTCCGGCGGTGCATGGCCGATCGGGAGCCTTCCGGGGTGGCGGGGGAAACGTGTCTGCCCCGGCCGGGACCGGATCCGGTCCAGGGGTACGGAGCCCGTGACGGCCCCGCACCCGGGCAGCACCGGCATGGAGATCCGCCGCGCGGTCAGTCCTGCGGCTGCGGGACCGGAACGTCGAGCGGCCGGGCCAGGCCCGTCGCCGCTTCGTCGAGGCGCTGGAGATGCCGTAGGACCCGGTCCGTGACCCGGTCGTAGCGGGGGGCGTGGTAGGAGCCGGGTTCCAGCAGAGAGGCGATGCTGGGGCCGGTCTCGAGCCGGGAGGCGGACCGCCGGTCCGTGACGTGCGCGGCGATCGTCTCGATGTTGTGCACGATGCGCCGCCCCGCCCCGCGCAGCCGGGGGTCCGCGGCGATCGAGGGATGGGTGGGCAGCAGTTCCGCCGTGGCCGCCAGGGCGCGTGCGTGGTACGCGCAGGTCTCCAGCAGGGCCACGACATAGCGGGCGGTGTTCCGCCGGGACCGCAGCGGCGTGATCGGATGGGTCAACGGCTGCGTGGACGCACGAAGGTCGGCGAGCGCCTGGTCCAGGTCCCGTGCCATGTCCAGCAGGTCGGCCGGCGGGCCGCCGCTGAGCTGGTCGACCGCGGCACGGGTCACGTCCGCGAGGCGTTCCAGGGCGCCGACGAGGAGCTCGTTGGTCCGGCGGTCGGTGCGCACCGGCAGGACCACCGCCGCCGCGACCACCCCGCAGGCGGCCCCCAGGGCCGTCTCCTCCACGCGCAGCACGAGGACGGCCGTGCTGTAGGTGTTCAGCAGCGTGTACAGCAGGCCGATCATCGCCGTCACGAAGAAGGACATCAGGGTGTAGGACAGCGGGGCGGTGTAGAACATCGCGAAGATGAACAGCAGCATCAGCCCGAACGCCGTCCAGGTGTGCTGTCCGACCAGCCCCGCCAGTCCGATCCCCGCCACCACGCCCAGCACCGTGCCCAGCACCCGGCGGTAGCCCTTGACCAGGATCTCCCCGGTGGACGAGGTGTTGATGAACACGATCCAGCAGGCCAGCACCGCCCAGTACCAGCGGTGGGCGGAGAGCAGCTCGCCGCCCAGGATGGCGAGGGCGGAACCGACGGACACCTGCACCGCCGCCCGTGTGGTCGGCCGCAGTCCGTCCTGCCGTTCCTCCTCCCGCGGCTCGTCCTCGCCGCCGGCGATGGCGGCGTCCTCCGCGTCCAGCTCCTCGCGCGAGCGGGTCGTGGCCGGGCTGTCGTCGGACTCGTCCTGCGGCCCGTCCAGGGCGATGCGCAGCCCCAGGACCGCCCGCGCCGCCTCCCCGACGCCGCGGAAGACGTCCTGGACGGCGGGCGGCGCGGGCGGCAGGTTCTCGCCCTCCCGATAGCCGAGCAGCCGGTTGCGCACCTGTGACACGCCCGTCCCGTTGTTCCCGCCGGCCGACCTGAGCACCAGCACGCGCAGCGCCGTCAGGTCCCGGCGCAACCCCTCGAGCGCCACGTCCCGTACCGGCTCGCGCACCGTGAAGGGCACGGCCGCGCCCGGGAGGTGCAGGGTGAGCGTGTCCGCCCGCCGCTCGGCGCGCGCGGTGAGCAGCAGCAGGCCCAGCCGCTCGGCGGCGATCTCGGCGTCCGCGATCCGGCGCTGCACCATGCGGGCCACGCCCTCGTCGGAGGTCCCGTCCTCCAGCCGGCCCTGGATCATCAGAGCCGCCTCGTGCAGCCGGGCGGTCCCGGTACGGACGGCGTCCAGCGCCTTGTCCACCTCATCTGGGCCGGCGTCAAGCAACGCGACCTGAGCGTCGATCAGTTGGGCCAGCCGGGCCCGGAACGCCCGGCGCAGCCGGTCCAGGATGCCCGCGGATGTCTGCCGTACGAGCACGAACCGGGCGGTCGCGGCGCACGCGAAGGCCACCGCGATCGTGCCGTACAGCCCCGGCAGTCCGCCGGGGCTCGCGCGCACGAACAGGGAGACGAAATAGGTCTGGAAGGCGATGAGCCCCAGCGCGGTGCCACGGTCGCCGAACCGGCGGCCGTACACGGCGCAGAAGATGAGCGCGACGAAGAACAGGTCGCCCGTCACCACCCGCGTGTTGAGCAGCGCGCCCAGCGACACGGAGGCCAGCGCGACCGGCAGGCCGAGCGCGAGGGTGACGGCCTGCCGGGCCGGCTGCTTCTCACGGATGGCGAAGGTGGCGGCCATCGCCGCCATCGCCCCGGCCACCAGATGGGTCACACCCACCCGCAGCGGACCCAGCACGAGCAGCGTGAGTGCGATGGCGGACACGGTCCGCAGCCCCGCGGTGAGCCGGAGCAGCCCGGGATCGGACGCCGCGACCCGGTCCCACGCCCGCGCCCGCACCGAACGTACCGTTGTGCTCACGCCGCCGTGCTCTCTCCCGTGTCGCGGACGTCGGACCGTGTTCTGCCGTCAGGCCGGGCGGTCAGGCCGGCGGAGGAACATCCTGGCCGCCCTCCACATGCGCCCGTACCTGCTCCGGGTTCAGATACGCGTCGGTGTACTCGAAGTCCTTGAGCTTGGCCGGTTTGCGGGCCTGGAACCCGGTACGCACGAAATCATCACCCGCGACCGCGTTGAGCAGCCAGTTCGTCATCACACGGGTCTTGGCCACATTGGTGCGCAGCGCCGACCAGTGATAGCCGCGCGCGACGGCCTGGGCGGGCACGCCGCGCAGTTCGATGCCGAGCGGCTTGGACACCGCGTCCTTGCCGCCGAGGTCGACGACCAGCCCCAGGTCCTTGTGCACGTACGGCTGCATCGGCTGGTTGCGCAGGGTCGCGATGACGTTGTCGGCGACCACCTTCCCCTGGCGCATGGCGTGCTGCGCGGTCGGCGGGCAGACCGCGCCCTCCTGGTCCTTCGCCTTGTCCGGGACGGCGGCGGCGTCGCCGAGCGCGAAGACCCCGTCGTGGCCCGGCAGGCACATCTCGGCGGTGACCGCGAGCCGGCCGCGGACCGTCTCCGCGCCCAGCGTGGCGATCAGCGGGCTGGCGACCACACCGGCCGTCCAGATGAGGGTGCGGGTGGGCACCACGCGGCCGTCGGTGAAGGTGACCTCCTCCGGGCCCGCCTTGTCGATGGACACGCCCAGGGAGATGTCGATCCCGCGCCGCCGCAGGATCTCCTGCGCGCTGCGGCCGAGCTTGTCGCCCAGCTCCGGCATCAACTTGGGCGCGATGTCGATCAGATGCCACTTGATCAGCTTGGGGTCGAGGCGCGGGTAGCGCTTGACGGCGGCGTGCGTCAGCCGTTGCAGGCAGGCCGCGGTCTCGGTGCCCGCGTAACCGCCGCCGACCACCACGAACTGCAGCCGCGAGGCGCGCTCCTCCGGGTCGTGACTGGCGTCGGCGAGGTCGAGCTGCGAGATCACATGGTCACGGATGTAGGCGGCCTCGGCGAGGGTCTTCATACCGAAGGCGTGCTCGGTCAGCCCGGGGATGTCGAAGGTCCGGGTGACGCTGCCGGGTGCCAGGACTATGTAGTCGTAGCTTTCGTTGACGATCTCGTCGGTGATGGTGCGGATGACGCAGACCTTGGCCTTCAGGTCCACACCGATGGCGCCGCCCGGGATGATCCGGGTGCGGTACTTCTTGCTGCGGCGCAGGGAGACGGCGATCGACTGGGGTGTCAGCACACCCGAGGCGACCTGGGGCAGCAGGGGCAGGTAGAGCTGGTAGGCGAACGGTGTCACCAGGGTGACGTCGGCCTCGTCGGGGGCGAGTTTGCGCTCCAGACGGCGAACGCACTCCACTCCGGCGAAGCCTGCGCCAACCACCAGGATCCTGGGTCGTGTCACGGTGTCCATCCCTTTCTGCGGCTCCAGGCGGTTCGAGTCGACGCCGTTCGCATGCCCCTGGATCGCTGCTTCGCACCACATCGATCCCACCGTGCCCCGAGCCGCCACGCCAGCCAGGTGCGGCAGGCAGACGAACGCGTGGGCACCAGCATGCCCCGGTACGGGCTGAGTAACCCGGGTCCCGCGTCACTTTGCGGCGCGGGGCTCACCAGGGCAGGAACGCGTGGATGTCCTTTCCGGTGTCCGTCACCACCACGCTCACCTGGTCGCACAGCGTGTGCACGAGGTGCCAGCCGATGCCGCCGCCGCCCGTGTTCGGGTGGAACGGGCGCGGCTCCGGCCGGGTGGTACTGGTGTCGTGCATCGTGAGGTGAACGCCGTCGAACGTGCGCCGCATCCGCAGCTCGAACGGGCCCGGCGCGTACTGGACGACGTTGGCCGCCAGTTCCGTCACGACCAGCAGGATGTCGTCCCAGGACTCGGGGGCCGACGGCGGCGCCGCCCGCGCCAGGGCAGCCAGGAACTCTTCGGCGGCGAGCCGCGCACCTGTCACATTGCGCAGCTCGCCGGCGAAGGAGACCGTGCGCTCGTGGGTCTCCTCCGAGTCCGGTGTGTCGTCCCAACGTGGCTCCGTAGCCATCACATCTTCCTCAGCCCGGATCATCGCGGCTGTCGTCGTTCCTCAGCTTTCCCATGTCTTTGGGTTCCCAGGGGCGGGCCGGGTACGCGTCCTCGTCCGGTCGCGGTCGTCACACCGCGGGCCGTCTCACCGGAACACGTTGTCCGAGTCGTCCCAGTCGGCGGGTTCGGCCGGTGCGGGCCGCGTCGAGACCCGGCTCCGCGCCAGGTACATCGCATCGATCTCCGCGGCGTAGTGCTCGACGATCGCGTCCCGGCGCAGCTTCAGCGACGGCGTCAGCAGCCCGTTGGCCGGGGCGAACGGCTCGGTGACCACCCGGTAGACCCGGATGGACTCGGCGCGCGAAACCGAGCTGTTGGCGGCGGCGACGGCCCGGTTCAGTTCCTCGCGCAGCGCGTTGTCCTCGCGGACGTCCCGGACAGGGGTGTCGCCCTGCAGGGCCAGCGCCGTCCGCCAGTGCGCCAGGAAATCCGGGTCCAGGGTGAGCAGGGCCCCCACGCAGGGCCGGTCGTCGCCCACCACCACCGCCTGGTGGACCAGCGGATGCATCCGCAGGCGCTCCTCGAGCGGGGCCGGTGCCACGCTCTTGCCGCTGCTGGTGACGATCACGTCCTTCTTGCGGCCCGTGATGGTCAGATAGCCCTCGGAGTCGAGCTGCCCGATGTCGCCGGTGGCCAGCCAGCCGCCGCGCGTCGCGGCCCGCGTCGCCGCCTCGTCGCCCACATATCCCTGGAACACCGAGGGGCCGCGCACCAGGATCTCCCCGTCGTCGGCCACCCGCAGCTCCGTACCCGGCAGGGGCCGTCCCACGGTCCCGGACTTCTCCCTGCCCAGCGGCTGCATGGTGATCCCGCCGCTGCTCTCCGTCAGCCCGTACCCGTCGTGCACGTAGATGCCGATGCCCTCGAAGAACAGGGAGAGCTCGCGACTGAGCGACGAACCGCCGGACGTGGCCCGCACCACCCGGCCGCCCAGCGCCGCCCGCAGCCGCCGGTAGACCGTCCGTTCGTACAGGGCGTGCTGCAGCCGAAGGTCGAACCCGGGCCCGGCTCCCCTGCCCAGCCGCTGCCGCTCCACGGCCGCGGCGAAGTCCCGCGCGGTCTGCGCGGCCCGCTCGAAAAGAGCCCCGCGACCCCCCTGTTGCGCCGTGCGCAGGAAATTCTTGTAGAGCTTCTCGAAGAGGGACGGCACGCCGTAGAGGTACGTCGGCCGGAACGTGTTCAGCGCCGACGCGAGCGCCGCCTCGGTCATCTCCGGCTCGTGGCCCATGAGGACCCCGCCGCGCAGGCACATCACCTGGATCATGAGCCCGTACACATGGGAGAACGGCAGGAAGGCCAGCACCGACGCCTGGTCGCCCGGGCGCGCCGCCGTGTGCCCCCAGCCCGCGAGCAGCGTGTCGCACGGATAGGCGATGCCCCGGTGGCTCAGCGCGCAGCCCTGCGGACGGCCCGTGGTGCCGGAGGTGTAGGCGACGGCCGCGGTGGAGTCCGGCATGACGATCCGGCGCAGGGACTCCACCGTGGTCAGCGACACGAACGCGCCCTGCTTCGCCAGCTGCGCCAGCGCACCGGCGTCCAGCTGCCACACGTGCTTGAGCCGGGGCAGCACCGCGCAGACCGTGCCGACCGTCATGACACCCTGCTCGTCCTCCACCACCACGGCCACGCAGCCGGCGTCCCGAAGGATGAACTCGACCTGGTCGCGTGCGGACGCCGGATGGATCGGGACCACCTCGGCGCCCACCGCCCACAGCGCCTGCGCCAGCACCGTCCACTCGTAACGGGTGCGCGCCATGACGGCCACCCGGTGACCGGGCGAGATCCCGGCGGCCACCAGTCCCTTGGCGACGTCGACCACTTCGTCCCGCAGCTCGACCGCCGTGACCTCCTCCCAGGAGGTCGGGGCGCCGTCCGGGTGGCGGGCGAGCACCGGCAGGTCCGGAGTCCGGGCCGCGGTCTCGAAGACGCCGTCGGCCAGCCCGCCCACGAGGGGCGGGGCGGCTGCCGGACCGAGAGCGGGGTCGCGCATGCGCTGCTCCTGGTGTGTACGGAGAGTGATGTTGCCGACGAGTCCCGTCGTCGGCGGTGCTCGAATGTAGCCCAGGTGCGAGCGGTTGGTGCCGGGAACGGAGAAGTCGTGCCCGACTGATGATCTCGGCGTCTGCTGGGGACTCGGAGGACATGACGCATGTGAACCCTGACCCGGAGCCCGAGCGCACCACCGGCCTGGAGCCCGGGGGCGGCGTCCCGCCCGGCGAGACGCCGCCCGCGGAGAGCAGCATGCCCGAGGCCGGGCCCCGGGAGACGCACAACCCGACCAAGGGCTGGGCGAAGGCCCCGCTCACCCTGATTCTGCTGCTCGTCGCGCTGGTCGCGGCCTTCTTCCTGGTGTATGCCCTGGTGCTGATCCTGTGAGAGTCCTCGGGGCGGGGCGCGTCAGGACTGGGTACGGCGCACGCACTCGGTGACGACGTCCCGCAGGCTGCCCGTGCGCTCCATGAGCTCACGCTGCACGCGGGCCCCGTTGCCGCGCTCCAGCAGCTCGGACACGGCCTCCTCGGCCCGGGCCAGGTCGCCGATGTCGGAGAGGGCGTCGCCGGTGTGCCCCAGCAGGGCACGTACCACCTCCGGGGCCGGCTGCGGCCGCATGGTGGAGGGGTGGAGCAGCTCTCCGGCCAGGCCCGACCGGGCCGCCTGCCACGCGGCCAGCCGCAGCACGCTCACGCTGTGATCGGCCGGCTCCCGGCCGGCCCGCCACTCGCGTGCCGCGGTCTCCACGAGGCCGCGCGCGAGCGTGGCGACGAGGACCGGGGTGTCCGAGTGCAGGCAGACGTCCGAGACGCGGATCTCGACCGTCGGATAGCGCTTGGACAGACGCGCGTCGAAGTAGACCATCCCCTCGTCCAGGATGGCGCCGGTGGCCACCATGTCGGACACCCGGCGGTGGTAGCGCTCCGCGGACCCGAACAGCTCCGTCGGGCCGGCCGACGGCCAACGGCCCCACACCCGGCTGCGGTAGCTGTCGTACCCGGAGTCGTGGCCCTGCCAGAACGGTGAGTTGGCGCTGATCGCCGACAGCACGGGCAGCCAGAGCCGGATGCGGTCGAGGACGGCGACGCCCTCCTCGTCGGACTCCACTGCCACATGGACATGACATCCGCAGACGAGCTGCTCCCGGGTGGCGATGCCGTAGTGCTCCGCCATCCACTGGTAACGGTCGTTCATGCTGATCGAGGGGCTCACCGGAAGCGGTGACGTGGCGAGCGCGGCGACCGCGCAGCCGATCTCCCCGGCGTGCCGGGCCGCCTCCTTGCGGCAGCGGACGATCTCCGCGCCGAGATCCGCCATGTCCGTCTGCGGATGCGTGGCGAACTCCAGCATCTGCCCGTAGAGCTCCTTCTCGAAGACGTCCTGTCCGGGATCGTCCAGGGAGGCACGCGCGAGCACCGCGGCCGACAGTGCCTTCGGGTCACCGCTCTCCGGGTCGACCAGAAGAAGTTCTTCCTCCACACCGACGGTGCGCACGTGGGGCCGCCTCTCTGCCGTGCCGCGGCCGGGCGCCGCGGCTGGTACGACCCCGAATGCCCCTGGGAGAGCTGTCGACACCTCGGGCGGCCTCTCACGGCATCGGTGTCAGCCAGACCGTGGCCAGCGGCGGCAGCGTGAGCCGGATCGCGTCGTCCTCCTTCTTGACCGGATCCGGGATGGTGACGTCGCTGCCGCCGTACCTCAGGGCGTCCGTGTTGAGGACCTCCTGCCAGGCGGGGACCTCCGCTGGGACGTCGAGGCGGTAGTCGTGACGGACGACGGGGGAGAAGTTCGACACCGTCAGCAGCGGCCGGCCCGCGGTGTCGAAGCGCACAAAGGCGAAGACGTTGTCGTCCGCCGCGTCCACGGCGACCCACCGGAAGCCGCCCGGGTCGGTGTCGCGCTGCCACAGGGCGGGGGTGGAGCGGTAGACGGCGTTCAGGTCGCGGACCAGGTCCTGTACGCCCCGGTGGTCGCCCGCGGCGCAGTAACCGGGGTCCAGCAGCCACCACTCCGGTCCGTGGTCCGCGGACCACTCGGCGCCCTGGGCGAACTCCTGCCCCATGAACAGCAGCTGCTTGCCGGGATGCGCCCACATGAAGCCCAGGTAGGCGCGGACACCCGCCCGCCGCTGCCACCAGTCGCCGGGCATCTTCGACACCAGCGACCGCTTGCCGTGCACCACCTCGTCGTGCGAGATGGGCAGCACGTAGTTCTCGCTGTAGGCGTACACCATCGAGAACGTCATCTCGTGGTGGTGGTACCTGCGGTGCACCGGCTCCCGGGCGACGTACTCCAGCGAGTCGTGCATCCAGCCCATGTTCCACTTCAGCCCGAACCCGAGCCCGCCGCTGTCCGTGGGCCGGGTGACGCCGCCCCACGCGGTGGACTCCTCCGCGATCGTCACCACTCCGGGCACCCGGCGGTAGACGGTCGCGTTCATCTCCTGCAGGAACGCCATCGCCGCCAGGTCCTCCCGGCCGCCGTACACGTTGGGCTCCCACTGCCCCGGCTCCCGGGAGTAGTCCAGGTAGAGCATGGAGGCGACGGCGTCCACGCGCAGGCCGTCGATGTGGAACTCCTCGCACCAGTACACGGCGTTGGCCACGAGGAAGTTGCGCACCTCGGTGCGGGCGTGGTCGAACTCGTACGTCCCCCAGTCCGGGTGCTCCGCCCGCCGTGCGTCCCCCGGTTCGTACAGCGGGTCCCCGTCGAAGCGGGCCAGGGCCCAGTCGTCCTTGGGGAAGTGCGCCGGCACCCAGTCCATGATCACGCCGATGCCCGCCCGATGGCAGGCGTCGACGAAGTACCGGAAGTCGTCGGGGGAGCCCAGCCGGGCGGTCGGCGCGTAGTACGAGGTGACCTGGTAGCCCCAGGAGCCGCCGAAGGGGTGTTCGGCGACCGGCATCAGCTCCAGGTGGGTGAAGCCCAGGTCCTTGACGTACGCGGGCAGTTGCTCGGCCAGCTCCCGGTAGCCGAGGCCCGGCCGCCAGGACGGCAGATGGACCTCGTACACCGAGAACGGCGCCTCGTGCACCGGGGTCTTCGCCCGGCGCGCGAGCCACTCCTCGTCACCCCACTCGTAGTGCGACGCCGTCACCACGGAGGCCGTGGCGGGCGGCACCTCGGTGCGCCGCGCCATCGGGTCCGCCTTGAGGAACCGGTGCCCGTACCGTGAGGTGATCTCGAACTTGTACGTGGCGCCCTCCCCGATGCCGGGCAGGAACAGCTCCCACACCCCCGACGCGCCGAGGGAGCGCATCGGGAACGCCGTCCCGTCCCAGAAGGTGAAGTCCCCGGCGACCCGGACCCCGCGCGCGTTCGGCGCCCACACCGTGAAACGGGTGCCGGCCACACCCTGGTGGGTCATCGGCTCGGCCCCCAGCGCCCGCCACAGCTCTTCGTGCCGCCCCTCAGCGATCAGGTGCAGGTCGAGCTCGCCCAGCGCCGGCAGGAAGCGGTAGGGGTCGTGCACCTCCTGCTCGCCCTCCGCGTACTCCACCAGCAGGGTGTACGCGGGGACCGCGTCCAGGGGCAGAACGGCGGTGAAGAGGCCGTCCCCCTCGGACGCCAACCGGTGGCGCTCGCCGTCGAGTACGACGCTCACCGCGCGGGCGAACGGTCTGAGCGTGCGGAAGACGACCCCGGTGGATGTCCGGTGGGCGCCGAGCAGCGCGTGCGGATCGTGGTGGGCGCCCGCCAGCAGGCGTTCCCGGTCGGCCGGGTCCAGGGCGGGGGCCGGCAGCGGCCGGGGGCCGGCCGACTCGGGCAGTGAGTCGTCGCGCAGTGCCACGGTTCATCCTCCTCGTACGGCCAGTCGTTCGATCGCCGCCATCGGGACGGGCAGCCAGGCCGGGCGGTGCCTGGCCTCGTACAGCACTTCGTAGACCGCCCTGTCGGTCTCGTAGGCGCGCAGCAGCGCGTGCTTCTTTCGCGGGTCCCAGCCGGCGCGGACCGCGTAGCCGGCGCAGTACGCCTCCCGGCAGCGCCGGGCCCACTCCGGGCGCCAGGGACGCCGCTGACGGGCCGCGTAGTCGAAGGAGCGCAGCATGCCCGCGACGTCCCGCACCGGGGACTGGGCCTCGCGGCGTTCGGCGAGCGGGCGGGACGGCTCACCCTCGAAGTCGATGACGAACCACTCCCGGCCCGCCCGCAGCACCTGCCCCAGGTGCAGGTCGCCGTGGATGCGCTGGGCGGGCGGCCCGGCGTCGCAGGTGGCGAGCGCGCCGAAGGCGGTGCGCAGACCGGGGACGAACGGCCGGAGCGCGGGGACGCACGTGGCGGCGGCCTCCAGCCGGGCCGTCATCGCCCCCGCGGTGCACGCCATGTCGCCGTGGGTCCCGGCGGGGAAGGCGGACGCCAGGGCGAGGTGCACGTCGGCGGTCGCCTGCCCCAGTTCGTAGGCCTCCTTGGTGAAGTCCCCGCCCGCGGCGAGCGCGCGCAGGGCCAGCGTCCAGCCGTCGGAGGCGTCGCGCAGGTACGGCTGGAGCACGCCGAGCGTCGCCGCCCACGGCTCGGTCGTGCGCAGCCAGGCCACCGGGGCGGGGACGCGTCCGCAGCCCTGCGCGGCCAGCGCCCGGGGGACCTCCAGGTCCGGGTTGACGCCGGGCTGTATGCGCCGGAACACCTTCAGGATGAAGGCGTCGCCGTACACCAGCGACGAGTTGGACTGCTCGGCGTCCAGCAGCCGCGGCGCGAGTCCGGTGGGGAGCTCGGCGGCCGGGTCGGCCTCGAAACGCACCGGGCCCGCCGTGCCGGGGCGCCTCAGCCGGTCCAGGAGCAGTGCCGCCGAGCGCGGGTCGTGCAGTGCGTCGTACACCGTGAGACCGGCCAGCGGACCGTCCTGCACCCGGCCGACGAGGGCGGGGCCGAGGCGCGGCGACAGGTGCTCGCGCGCTCCGAGCAGCAGCTGGTAGCAGTCACCGGGTGGGGGAGTGCCGCCGCCGGGCGCCGGGACCGGAAAACATCCGGCGTCGACCAGTATGTGCAGACAGCCCGGGAAGATCTCCGTCGCGGAGAGCACGGTGAGCTCGGTGACGGGCCGGTCCTTGCCGGCGAACCAGCGCTGCCGGGGCAGCCAGTCGCGCAGCAGCTCGCACAGCGAGGACAGGCGCTGCTCGATGCCCGTGCTTCTCGGCTGGAGTATTGCGGTCTTCGCCATGGTGACGCGTCCTTTCCTCGGCGACGAGCTCAGCGCCGTCGGCCGATGCGGGATGCGACTCGGGAGAGCCGGAACCAGTAGAAGCCGTGGCCCGCGAGGGTGAGGAGATAGGGCAGTTCACCGATGGCGGGGAAGCGCACTCCGCCGATGAGTTCCACCGGGTGCCGTCCGTCGTAGGCCCGCAGGTCGAGTTCGGTGGGCTGGGCGAACCGGGAGAAGTTGTGGACGCAGAGGACCAGGTCGTCCTCGTACTCCCGGAGGAAGGCGAGGACGGCGGGGTTGGAGGACTGCAGTTCGGTGTAGGACCCCAGTCCGAAGGCAGGGTTCTGCTTGCGGATCTCGATCATGCGGCGGGTCCAGTGGAGCAGGGACGACGGCGAGGCCATGGACGCCTCGACGTTCGTGACCTGGTAGCCGTAGACGGGGTCCATGATCGCGGGCAGGTAGAGACGTCCGGGGTCGCAGGCGGAGAAGCCGGCGTTGCGGTCCGGTGTCCACTGCATGGGGGTGCGGACGGCGTCGCGGTCGCCGAGCCAGATGTTGTCGCCCATGCCGATCTCGTCGCCGTAGTAGAGGATCGGGGAGCCGGGCAGGGACAGCAGCAGCGCGGTGAACAGCTCGATCTGGTTGCGGTCGTTGTCGAGGAGGGGGGCCAGGCGCCGGCGGATGCCGATGTTGGCGCGCATGCGGGGGTCCTTGGCGTACTCGGCCCACATGTAGTCGCGTTCCTCGTCGGTGACCATCTCCAGGGTCAGCTCGTCGTGGTTGCGCAGGAAGATGCCCCACTGGCAGCCGGAGGGGATGGCGGGGGTCTTGGCGAGGATCTCCGAGACCGGGTAGCGGGACTCGCGCCGCACGGCCATGAAGATGCGTGGCATGACGGGGAAGTGGAACGCCATGTGGCACTCGTCGCCGCCGGAGGTGAAGTCGCCGAAGTAGTCGACGACGTCCTCCGGCCACTGGTTCGCCTCCGCCAGCAGCACCGTGTCCGGGTACATCGTGTCGATCTCGCGACGGACCCGTTTGAGGAACTGGTGCGTGGCGGGCAGGTTCTCGCAGTTCGTCCCCTCGCACGCGTACAGGTACGGCACGGCGTCCAGCCGGAACCCGTCGATGCCCAGGTCCAGCCAGAAGCGGAGGGCGGCCAGGATCTCCTCCTGGACGGCCGGGTTCTCGTAGTTCAGGTCCGGCTGGTGGGAGAAGAAGCGGTGGAAGAAGTACTGGTCGCGTACCGGGTCGTGGGTCCAGTTGGAGGTCTCGGTGTCGACGAAGATGATCCGCGCGTCCTCGTACCGCTTGTCGTCGTCGGCCCACATGTAATAGTCCCCGTACGGCCCGTCGGGGTTCTTCCGTGACTCCTGGAACCAGGGGTGCTGGTCGCTGGTGTGGTTCATGACGAAGTCGATGATCACGCGCATGCCGCGCTGGTGGGCGGCGTCGACGAACTCCACGAAGTCGGCGAGGTCACCGAACTCGGGCAGCACGGCGGTGTAGTCGGAGACGTCGTAGCCGCCGTCCCTGAGCGGTGACTTGAAGAACGGCGGCAGCCACAGGCAGTCCACGCCCAGCCACTGCAGATAGTCCAGCTTGGCGGTCAGGCCCTTGAGGTCGCCGACGCCGTCGCCGTTGCTGTCCTGGAAGGAGCGGACCAGGACCTCGTAGAAGACGGCGCGCTTGAACCACTCCGGGTCGCGGTCCTTGGCCGGAGTGTCCTCGAAGGTGTCCGGGACGGGGCTGTTGACAGTCATGACGCGCTGGGCCCTCCGATCTGGGGCGAGGCGGACGGTCGCCGGACATGGAGCACATGCGCCGGCGCCCGGCCGGGTTCGAGGCGCACGTAGTTGGCCCTGCCCCAGTGATAGGTCTCACCGGTCAGTTCGTCGTGCACGGACACGGATGCGTGCTGGTCCAGGCCGAGTTGCGGCATGTCCAACGAGACCGTCGCCTCCTGGGCGCGGTGCGGGTCGAGGTTGACGACCACCACAACCGTGTCCGAGCCGGTGCGCTTGCTGTACGCGATGACGGCGTCGTTGTCGGTCGGATGGAAGTGGAGGTTCCTCAGGCGCCGCAGCGCGGGGTGCCGGCGCCTGATGGTGTTGAGCTGGGTGATCAGGGGTGCGATGGTGCGGCCCTCGCGTTCGGCGGCGGCCCAGTCGCGGGGTTTGAGCTGGTACTTCT
>NZ_JBIAVN010000031.1:0-41052 GCF_042894285.1 Streptomyces sp. NPDC001544
CCCCCCCCCCCCCCCCCCCCCCCCCCCCCCCCCCCCCCCCCCCCCCCCCCCCCCCCCCCCCCGCCCCCCCCGCCGCCCCCCCCCCCCCCCCCCCCCCCCCCCCCCGCCGCGTCGTCCGGCGCGTGAACGCTACGGCCGGAACCGCAGCACCTGCGGGTCGTGGTCGCTGATCTGGTCGTTGAACTCCGAGTTGATGTGCACGCTGTCGTAGTCGAAGTCGCCGTCGCGGCGGATCGAGGGGCTCACCAGGATCTGGTCCAGCACCTGCTCGTTGCCCTGGTAGTCGTACGTGTAGCGCTCCTTCGTCGGCAGCGACTTGATCGCCGACCACAGCGCGCCGTCACCCTCGAGGATCTTGGCGGTGCCGGAGAACTCGAAGTCGTTCATGTCGCCGAGCGCGATGACCTCCGCGTCCTTCTGGACGTCGAGGATGTTCTTGACGAACGCGTTGACCAGCGTCGCCTGAGCGTGCCGCTGGACCTCCGAGCTGCGCACCGGCGGCTGGTACTGCGCGGTCAGGCCCTGGTCGCCGCCCTTGGAGTTCAGGTGGTTGGCGATCACGAACACGGTCCTGCCGCGGAAGACGAACTCGCCGGCCAGCGGCTTGCGGCTGGACTTCCAGGCCGCGTTCGCGGGGTCGATCCGGCCCGGCGAGGCCGTCAGCTGCGCCTTGCCGTGCACCTTGGTGACACCGACCGCGGTGGTGGAGTCGCCGCCCGCGCGGTCGGTGAAGGACACCCGCTCCGGGTTGAACAGGAACACCTGGCGGATGTTGCCGCCGGGCTCGCCGCCGTCCTGGTCGTTGACCGGGTCGATCGAGCGCCACTCGTACTTCGGGCCGCCCGCCGCCACGATCGCGTCGATCAGCTTGTGCACGGTCACGCTCGCGTCGACCGTGCCGTCGTCCTTCGCGCCGTTGTCGTCCTGGATCTCCTCCAGCGACACGATGTCCGGCGACTGGAGGTTGTGCACGATCGCGGAGGCGTGCTTGTCGAAGGTGGCGTCGGACGGGTCGAGGTTCTCGACGTTGTACGTGGCCACCGCAAGCTCGCCGTGGGACTGCTTGCGGGTCGTCTCCCGCTGCAGGCCGCCGCTCTTGAGGGTGCCGAGCTGCCCGGCGACGAGGGTGTAGCCGCCGAACTGGTTGTAGTCCAGCGGGCCGGTGGTGGTGCCGGTGAGGGTGTCACCGACATTCGCCTTCGGGAAGTCGGCGGTCGAGCCCAGCGACTGGATCTGGATGCGGCCGGTGTTCTGCGAGGTGTAGGAGCCGTAGATCGTCCCGCCCCGGAGACTGCGGTGCTCGTGCGGCTTCACCGTGACCCACAGCTCGCTGTAGGGGTCGGTGGCGGTGACCACGCGGGCGTCGGCGACCTGGACGTTCATGCCCTCCAGGGACTCGTAGTAGTCCAGGGCGTACTTCGCCGGCTGCAGGGCCAGGCCGTTGACCGAACCGCTCGCGGCGGTGTCGCCGGCCGGGGCGTACTTCGCCGGCACCGACTTTCGGCTGATCACCGTGGCGGCCGGGACGGTGTTGCCGCTGGAGAGGGTGGTGACCACCGGCTTGGTGATCTCGGTCAGCGACTGGTTGCCGGTCGAGGCACCGCCGGGCACGTACTCCGAGACCGTGCCCGTGACGGTGACCGAGTCGCCCACGGCGACCTTCGGGGTGGAGCTGGTGAAGACGAACACGCCCTCACTGGTCGCCGGGTCGTGGTCCGGGGTCGGGTCCTGGATCCAGAAGCCCCTGGAGGAGCCGTAGGTGCGGATGGCCGTGACGATGCCGGGTACGTCGGTCACCTTCTGGCCGGCGTACGGCGATATCCGGGTGGTGCCCTGGATGTCGTGGATGCGCACGGAGTCCGCGTGCGCGGGCGAGGTGAGCGCGACGGTGGAGGCCGCGCTGCAGACGGCGGCGACGGTGAGCGCGGCGAGGCGCGCGGAAGACCTGCTCGGCAAGGGATCCCTCCGGGGACATGCGTGAGCGCCGGGACGTGGGTGGGACAGCGTGCGTGGGTGGAGCGTGGTCGGCACGCGCAGAAAGTGAGTGAACACTTGTCCCCCCGCTTCTACGCGCGTCAATCTCCTGCCTGCTCAGGCCAGTTGTCAAGGTTTCGGCCATATACGGCCGGCGGCGGGGAGATGAACCGGGCCGCATGGGACGAAACCCGTCTAGGCTGAGCGGCTGAGCCCTATCCAGGTCGAGGAGAACCCGCCGATGCCAGACAGCTCCCCCCTGCCGCCGGTGCGGCTGCACCCCGAAGCGGAGCTGGCGCGTGACGCGCTGTCCACGCCGTTGCTCTCCCGGGCCGCCCGGCTCGCCCGCTGGGCCGGCCCCGAGACCCGCGTGGACGCCGGCGGCGGCCTGGTCGACGAGCAGCTCCCGGCCGCCGCCGAGGTGCTCTCGCTGAGCGGGGACGACGCCGCCTCGCTCGCCAGTGAGGCCTGGCGGATCGCCGTGGACACCGGTCTGGTGGAGATCGTCGACGAGGAGGCAGGGACCGTGGCCGCGGGGCCGGACCTGGCCCTGCTGACCGGCGGCTCCCCGCACGACGTGCTCACGGTGTGGCTCGCCGCCCTGGAGACCGTGGTCGCCGACGCGAGCGTCCCCGACCTGGACGGCCTGGTCGAGGCGATGGACACCGGCGGCGAGGTCGATTTCTCGTCGCTCGACTGGGACCCGGAGGCGGACGCCGCGTTCCTCGAGGGGGTCCTGGGCAACCTCTACCTGCTCACCGTCAACGAGGCCGGTCCCGCCGGAGCGGCCGTCCCGCTGCCCGCGCTGGCCGCGTCCATGATCGTGCCCAGCGACATGGGGGAGCCCACCAACGACATACTGGAACAGGTCTCCGACGCGATGATGCGACTGGACGACCAGTTCCGGGTGCTGGAGCCGGTCGGGCTCGTGGAGTACCAGCCCGTCGACGAGACGCTGATGACCGACGCCGAAGGCGCCGACGGTACGGACGGCACCGGCGGCGCCGCCGAGGAGACACCCGGACCGGTCGACGACACCGATGTCACCCGCTACGGCATGGTCCGGCTGACCCCGCTCGGCCTCTACGGACTGCGGTCGCGGCTTCAGGAGGCCGGAGTGACGGCCCCTGCCGTCGGTGACCTCGCGGACAAGGGCGCGGACGTGCTGCTCGACGGGACGTCCGGCTACCCCTCGGCCTCGGCCCGGGCGGAGACCGAGCAGTGGCTGGATCGCCGTGAACCACTGGCCGCCGCACGGGAGTTGCTGGCCGCCGCGCGGGGCGGCGACCCGGGCGCACCGCTGCGCCGGCTGCGCTGCCAGCAGGCGCTCTCCCTGGTCGGCGAGCAGGCCGAACCCGCGCTGCGTGAGGTGCTCGACGACGCGGAACTCGGCGGGCTGGCCCGGGTGTGGCTGAGCGAGCAGGGCGCCGCCGACGTGCCGCCGCCGTCCGAGGAGATGGTCTTCTGGCTGACCATCGACACGGTCGCCGCCCAGCTCCAGGCCGAAGGCAACTCCGAGGAACTCGAGTCGCTCGTCGAGGGCCTCGCCCGCCGGCACGGCGGCTTCTTCGCGGCGGCCTGGCGCGTGGAACACCCGGCGACCGCGGACGTCCTGGAGGCCATGGGCCGCCTGCACCCCGACAAGAAGGTCGCGAAGGAAGCCAGGAAGGCGGCGTTCAAGGCGCGGTCGCAGCAGGGGGGTTGAGCGGGGCCCGTTGGCCGGGGGCCGTGCTCTGGGGCCGCGCGCCGGGGGGCGCGGGACAGGCCTCGCCCCTGTACCCGGCTGCGGGCCGAACGGGGTTGGGGTGGGGGGTTCTCGCCCCCGCCGCCCCTACCCTTCCCATCCCCAGGGGCTCCGCCCCTTCAACCCGGCCCGGGGGCTGCGCCCCCTGGACCCCTGCATGGCTCTTGCGTTCAGCAGGGGAGCTGCCTCCCTGGACCCTGCCCGGGGCTGCCGCCCCTGCAATCTCGCCGGGGGCTGCGCTTCCAACCCCGCCGGGGCTGCGTCCCTTGGGGCCCGCCGGGGGCTCTGCCCGCTGGACCCTGCCCGGGGGCTCCCGCCCCTCAATCCCGCCGGGGGCTGCGCCCCCTCGGCCCTGGGGCGCGTCTGGGTCCCGCCGGGGGCCGTGTCCTCTGGACCCTGTCAAGGGTTGCGTCCTCTGGACCCCTGCGGGGCTTGGTCGTCGAAGTCGCCGGGGCGGACTCGGGCCGTCGGCGTCGGTGGTCGGGGGAACTTTCCGGCACCGGTCGGAAGTCGGCGGGATTTTTGGTGTCCGTGGGTGAGTCATTACGGATTCATGGAAGCGGGCCCGGTGAAGTCGCCCCGTGTTCAACCCCCGTTCAGCGGCGGGCGGGACTGTTTCGCCGACCCGAGGTCCGCCACCCTCCACGGCTCGCACACCGTCACAGGAGACACCATGTCGCTCACCCGCAGGGACTTCGCCAGAAAATCCGCGATCACCGGTGCCGGAGTCGCGCTGGCGGGCAGTGTCGGCGCCCTCGCCACCGCGCCGAACGCCCTCGCGTCCACGGAGGCCGACGGCGCGGACGCGGAAGCGCACGGCGGACACGGCGGAGTCGGCTACGGGCCGCTGGTCCCCGACCCCGACGGCATCCTGGCGCTGCCCGCCGGGTTCAAGTACCGGATCATCACCTACAGCGGCAGGACCAAGCTGGAGTCGGGTGAGTTCACCCCGTCCAACCACGACGGCACCTCCACCTTCTGCGGCCCGCGCGGCGCCACGCTCCTGGTCAACAACCACGAGCTGAAGGGCCCCCGCGCCAACTGGAAGTACCCGGTGCCGCTCACCGAGGGCCTCGTCTACGACCCGGCCGCCTCCGGTGGCTGCACGGTCGTCGAGGTCCGCCGCGACCATGTCGCAGAGTGGGTCGGCATCGCCGGCACCTCCACCAACTGCGCGGGTGGCAACACCCCTTGGGGCACCTGGCTGACCTGCGAGGAGACCGAGGACAAGGCCGGCCAGAACGGCATGACCAAGGACCACGGGTACGTCTTCGAGGTCGACCCCGAGGACCGCCGCGCCAACCGCGCCCCCAAGCCGATCAAGGCGCTCGGCCGCTACGCCCACGAGGCCGTCGTGGTCGACCCCAAGCGCGGTCACCTGTACCTGACCGAGGACGCGTCCGGCCCCAACGGCCTGCTGTACCGCTGGACTCCGCCGGCGGGCTTCCACCACGGCCGCGGCAGGCTGCGTACCCTCGCCGACGACGCGGGCGTGCTCCAGGCCTTCAAGTGCTTCGACTCCGGCGGCAAGTTCGTCGACGACCTCTCCCGGGCCACGAAGACCGGCACGGTGTACGGGGTGGACTGGGTGGACGTCCCCGACCGTGACGCGAAGACCACGTCCGTCCGCAAGCAGTTCACCGACGGCCAGGTCACCCGCGCCCGCAAGCTCGAGGGCATGTGGTGGGGCGACGGTGGCGCCTACATCGTCTCCTCCTACGCCCGTGCGGAGAGCCCCGTCCAGCACGACGGCCAGGTCTGGTTCTACGACCCGGGGCGCCGCACGCTGACCCTGAAGGTCCTGCTCGGCGTGAACCCCGACCCGTCGAAGGACGGCGACTTCGACGGCCCGGACAACATCACCGTCTCCCCCTACGGCGGCCTCGTCATCGCCGAGGACGGCGAGGGCGTCCAGCACCTGTTCGGCGCCACCGACAGCGGCCGCACCTACCCGATCGCCCGCAACGAACTGAACATCGGCACCGCCGAGGAGCCGGAATACAGCGAGTTCACCGGCGTCACCTTCTCGCCCGACGGCAGCACGCTGTTCGCCAACATCCAGGAGCCCGGCATCATGCTGGCCATCACCGGCCCCTGGAAGCGGCAGAAGCGGTAACAGTCCTCGCGGGAATCAATTCGCTCGCCCGTCCCGCGGCCCCCTCCTAGAGTGATGCACGTCCAGGTGCGAAGGCAGGACCTACTTCCACTCATAATGGGGCGGCCGCGGGTTCGAGTCCCGCCACCGGTACAACGCGCCGGTGTAGCTCAGGGGTTAGAGCACCTACGTCGGTTCCGCCGACCTCGATCTCTGGACACCACAACTTCATGCACCTCCCGGTGCGCGGGCAGCGGCTACTTCTTCTGCAAAGAGATTCCCACGCCGCCGCCGACCTGATCTCGGGAGGCGCAGCTCAAGGTGGGTGCCCGGTGCGCAGGCAGCGGATACTTCAGGGGCTTGGTCCCTGGAAACAGGGGTGCGGGTTCGAATCCCGTCATCGGCTCAGGGCCGGTGTGGCGGAAAAGGCAAGACGCGCCAGGTGATAAGTCCCGTCGCCGAATCCTGATCTCGGGCATCCTCCTTCTGCGGCGCCTCCCTCCGGAACTCCAACGAATTCGGGGGAATTCACCATGGCGCGATTCAACCGCAAGTCCGCCCGTGCGCAGCCTGTTTCGCGGGTCACCTCGACGGGGCGGATGCTCCGTACCTACGAGGGCGGCCGCGGCCGGGAGCGTGATGCGCGCTCGGAGCTCTTCCTGCTCGCCGTCGCCAACTTCGTTTCCCAGCGGACCTTTTACGAGAGCGGCGACGACCGCGACGACCGCTTCGCGAAGCTCGTACGGCAGCTCGCCGTCGAGGATCCCGCGTGGACCGCGGGGCTGCTCGGCTGGCTGCGCGGTGAGGGCAACATGCGGACCGCCTCGATCGTGGGGGCCGCGGAGTACGTACACGCGCGCCTGACGGCGGGCGCCACCGACGGCCCGTCGAACCGCCAGGTCGTGGCCTGCGTACTGCAGCGGCCCGACGAGCCCGGCGAGCTGCTCGCCTACTGGACCGCGACCTACGGCCGCGCCGTCCCCAAGCCCGTCAAGCGCGGCGTCGCCGACGCCGTACGCCGTCTCTACAGCGGCAAGTCGCTGCTGAAGTACGACACCGCGTCCAAGGGCTACCGCTTCGGCGACATCCTCAACCTGGTGCACGCGGCGCCGGACCCGGACAAGCCGTGGCAGGGCGAGCTGTTCCAGTACGCCCTCGACCGCCGGCACAACCCCGACACCGCGGTGCCGCCCGCGTCGAACCGCGTCCTGACCGCGCACCGCGAGCTGATGGCCCTGCCGGTGCAGCGGCGGCGCGCGGTCGTGACGTCGAGGGGCGGTGCCGAGCGGCTCGCGGCGGCCGGGATGACCTGGGAGGCCCTGGCCGGCTGGCTGCAGGGTCCGATGGACAAGGCGGCCTGGGAGGCCGTGATCCCGTCCATGGGCGCGATGGCCTTGGTCCGCAACCTGCGCAACTTCGACCAGGCCGGAGTCTGCGACGAGGTCGCGGCCCGGGTGGCGGCGAAGATCAGCGATCCGGCGGAGGTCGCGCGCTCGCGGCAGTTCCCCTTCCGGTACCTCGCCGCGTACCAGCACGCGCCGTCGCTGCGCTGGTCGTACCCGCTGGAGCAGGCGCTCGGCCACTCGCTGGCCAACGTGCCGGCGCTGCCCGGCCGCACGCTGGTCCTCGTCGACCGGTCCGGCTCCATGTGGGCGCCGCTGTCGGACCGCTCGGAGCTCAACCGGGCCGACGCGGCGGCGATCTTCGGCACCGCGCTCGCGCTGCGGGCGGCGGACGCGGATCTCGTCGAGTTCGGTACCACGAGCAGGCGGCTGGCGTTCGGCAAGGGCGAGTCGGTCCTGGGGGTCCTGGGCCGCTTCGGTGACCTGGGCGGCACCGACACCACCAGCGCGGTCCGCGCCCACTACCGGGGGCAGGACCGGGTGCTGATCGTCACCGACGAGCAGCACACCTTCAACCACCGCGGCGACCCGACCGAGCAGGTCCCGGCGCACGTGCCGGTCTACACCTGGAACCTCGCCGGCTACCGGGCGGGCCACGGCCCGTCGGGCAAGGCGAACCGGCACACCTTCGGGGGCCTTTCGGACGCGGCCTTCCGGATGGTTCCCCTGCTCGAAGCGGCCCGGAACGCCGACTGGCCCTGGGCCGCCTGAGCCGCCGAAGCGTGGCCCGCACTGCTACGGGGGGTGCGGGCCACTCCAGTTGCCTATCGCCGACGCCTTCCCTGTATCACGAACCCCGCCACCAGCACCGCGGTCAGTGTGATCAGGGCACCGGCGCCGAAGGCGCGGGACGCGCCGTGGACGAGGATGTCGGCCGGGGATCCGGTGGCGTGGCGGGTCGCCGTGCCGTACACCGTGACCAGGACGGAGAGTCCGACGGTGCCGCCGAGCCACTGGAGGGTCTGCAGCAGACCGGAGGCGGCGCCGGCTTCCCGGGGCTCGATCCGGGCGAGGATCGTCGCGTTCAACGGCATGAAACTGAGGCCGACGCCCAGGCCCATCAGCAGCAGCGGGCCGAGCAGACCGGCCGCGTAGCCGTCGCCCGGCCGCAGCCGCCACAGCCACACGCTCGCCACGGTGATCAGCGTCGTGCCGGTGAGCAGTACGGGCCTGGTGCCGAACCGGGCCAGCAGCCGCGGTACCAGACGCACGGTCGTGAACATCACCAGTGTCAGCGGCAGGAACGCGAACCCCGCGCGCAACGGGCTGAATCCCAGGGCCTGCTGGCCGACCAGGGTGAGGAAGTAGAACGCGCCGAACATCCCCGCCGGCAGCAGCATGATGCTGAGGTAGCCGCCGGCCCTGTCCCGGTCGGCGAACAGACGCAGCGGCATGATCGGCTGTCCGGCGCGGGCCTCGACCAGGAGGAAGCCGGCGAGCAGCGTGGCCGCCGCGCCGAAGCCGAGGAGTGCCTGGCCGTCGCTCCAGCCCCCTTCCGAGACCCGGATGAACGCGTACACCAGCGAGGTCGTCCCCGCCGTGCCGGTCAGCGCGCCGGCCACGTCGAACCGGCCGGGGTGGCGCGGGGTCTCGGTGACGAAGCGGGGCAGGGTGAGGGCGAGGCCGAGGCCGATGGGGACGTTGATGAGCAGGGCCCAGCGCCAGGAGACCCACGAGGTCAGCATGCCGCCGAGGACCAGGCCGAGGGAGCCGCCGATGCCGCCCATGGAGGCGTAGACGCTCAGGGCGTGGTGGCGGCGCGGCCCCTCCGGGAAGTTGGTGGTGATCAGGGCGAGGGTGCTCGGCGCGATGAGGGCGGCGCCGACGCCCTGCAGCGCGCGGGCCGCGAGCAGCCAGCCGCCCTCGGTGGCGAGCCCGCCGAGCAGCGAGGACAACGCGAAGAGCAGGACGCCGGCGGTGAGGGTGCGCCGGCGCCCGAGGATGTCGCCGACACGTCCGCCGAGCAGCAGCAGACCGCCGAACGCGAGCGTGTAGGCGTTGAGGACCCAGGACAGGCCGGTGCCGCTGAAGCGAAGGCCCTGCTGGATGTCGGGGAGCGCGACATTGACGACAGTCGAGTCGACGCCGACCATCAGGTAGGCGGTCACGATCACGAGAAGGACGGTGCCGAGTCTGGCGGGATGCGGTGGTGCGGAGCGGGCGCCGGTCGTCGTGGGCGGTGCGGACGGGGTGGACATGGGTTCTCCCGTTGTGGCGTCCCCGGTGAGGCGCGAAAGGGCAGGTCGGACTGCCCGCGGAGTACACGGCGGTAAGCGGGGACTGTCTCCGTTTGACCTTCGATAAGATACGGAGAAGGTCCCCGGTTCGCAAGGAGTATCTGGATGACGCAGGTCAAGCCCATGCGCGCGGACGCTCGGCGCAACTACGAGCGGTTGCTGAAGGTGGCGGCGGAGGCCTTCGCCGAGCATGGGGAGAACGCGTCGCTCGACGACATCGCCAAGCGGGCGGGGGTCGGTTCGGGGACGCTCTACCGGCATTTCCCGACCCGGCAGGCGCTGCTGGAGGCGGTGTACGTCGACGCCGTCGAAGCGATGGCGGCACGGGCCGACGAGATCGCGCGGGAGCTGCCGCCGGGCGAGGCGCTGGCCGAGTGGCTGAACGAGCTCGGCGTGGGGATGATCCAGGTCCGGGGCCTGAAGGCGCTGCTGGGTTCCGTCGTCACGGACGGCAGCTCGCTCGCGGTCACGGCCTGCGGCAACTCGCTGAAGGCGGCGGCCCGGCGGCTGGTCGAGGCGGCGCAGCAGGAGGGAACGCTGCGCGGGGACGTCGAGTCGATCGACATCCTGCGGCTGGCGCACGGGGTGGCCACGGCGTCCGAACTGGCGGACGGCGAGGGCAGGCAGATCCGCCGGTATTTGTTGCTGCTGACGGAGGGGCTGCGGCCCTAGACCGACGGCGGGCGCCCCAGGCCGGGGCGCCCGTCGGTGTCCCGCGACTGCTTGCGCGGCCGCTCAGAGGGCCTGCGCGGCCGGCTTCACCATGTTCCGTACCGTACGGGCCTTCACGAAGTCGCCCATCGCCGTCATGTCCCACTCGCCGGAGAACTGCCGGACGAGCTTGGCCATCATCACGCCCGTCTGGGGCTCGGCGTTGGTGAGGTCGAAGCGGACCAGCTCCTCGCCGGTCGCGGCGTCCAGGAGACGGCAGTAGGCCTTGGCGACCTCGGTGAACTTCTGTCCGGAGAAGGAGTTCACGGTGAAGACCAGACCGGTGACCTCCTGCGACAGGCGTCCGAGGTCGACGGTGATCACCTCGTCGTCGCCGCCGCCCTCGCCGGTGAGGTTGTCGCCGGAGTGCCGCACCGCGCCGCCGAGGATCGTGAGCTTGCCGAAGTAGCAGCTGTCGATGTGGTTGCGCTGCGGACCGTAGGCGATGACCGACGCGTCCAGGTCGATGTCCTTGCCGCGGAACGCCGGCTCCCAGCCCAGACCCATCTGCACCTGCGACAGCAGCGGGCGGCCGCCCTTGATGAGGGAGACGGTCTGGTTCTTCTGCAGGCTGACCCGGCCCTTGTCGAGGTTGATCTTCCCGGCGCCGGAGGCGGGCGGGGCGGGCGGGGCCGGGGCAGCGGCGGGGGCCGGGGGAGCGGTGACCGGGGCCGCCGGAGCGGGGGCCGGCTGCGGGGCGGGCGCCGAGGCCGGTTCCTCGACCGTCACACCGAAGTCCGTCGCGATGCCCGCCAGCCCGTCGGCGTACCCCTGGCCGACCGCGCGGGCCTTCCACTGTCCGCCCCGCAGATAGATCTCCACGACCACCAGCGCCGTCTCGGTGCCCAGCTGCGGCGGGGTGAACGTGGCCAGCACGCTGCCGTCGTCCGCATCGCGGATGGTCGCCGTGGGCTCGATGCCCTGGAAGGTCTGCCCCGTGGCGTCCGGGCTCGCCGTGACGACGATCTTCTCGATGCCGGGCGGTACGGCGGCGGTGTCGACGGTGATCGCGTCCGGCGCCGTGCCCCCGCCCGAGCGGTACGTCACGCCCGGCCCGGCGGGCTGGTTGTAGAAGATGAAGTCGTCGTCGGAGCGCACCTTGCCGTCGGCGGTCAGCAGCAGGCCCGACACGTCGAGCCGCACCGGAGCGGCGACGTCCACCGCGACGCGGGAGACGGACAGAGGGATGTTCGAGCCAGGGGTCATAGCTGTCATGCCGGGTGAACGAGCGGAGGCGCTTTACCGTTCCCTTACCGTGGGCGACGCGTCGAGGGCTTTCGCACCCGCCGCCCCCACCCCTCCCGTCCTCCAGGGCCGGAGGGGCTGTCTTCAGCCCGTCCGGCGCCTGAGGACGAGGACCTACGGCAGGACCACGATCTTCCGTCCGACCCCCGACGCGAACTGCTCCAGTGCCTGCGGGTACTGGTCGAGAGGCAGCCGGTCGCTGATGAAGACCTCCGGGTCCAGGACCCCGTTCGCGAACAGCTCCGCCGCCCGTTCGAAGCTGTGCAGCACCGCCATGGAGCCGGTGATGGTGATCTCCTGGTTGTAGATGCGGTACGGATCGATCGTCACCCGCGTCGCGTAGTCGGCCACCCCGAACTGCAGGAAGGTGCCCGCCTTCGCCACCCGTCCCAGGCCGTCCTGGATCGCCGCCGCGTTGCCGGTCGCGTCGACGACCAGGTCCCAGCCCTGCGGCCGGTCCAGTTCGTCGGCGCCCTCCGCGGTCGCCGACACTCCCAGCCGCCGCGCCGTCTCCAGCCGCGCCGGGTTGACGTCCACGACGTCCACGCTCGCGGCGCCGGTGCGCTTGGCGAGTTCCAGCATCATCAGGCCCATGGTTCCGGAGCCGTAGATCAGCACATGGGCGCCGAGGCGGGAACGCAGTACGTCGTAGCCCCGGACGGCGCACGACAGGGGCTCCACCAGCGCCGCGTCCTCGGTGCGGACGTGCTCGGGGAGCTTCACGCAGTTGGCCACCGGGGCCACCGCGTACCGCGCCGCGCCGCCCGCCGTGGTCACGCCGATCGCGGCCCACCGCTCGCAGAGGTTGTTGTGGCCGGTGCGGCAGTACCGGCACTCGTGGCAGTAGAGGGACGGGTCCACCGCCACCCGGTCACCGACCGCGACCTCCGTGACCTGGGCGCCGGCCCCGACCACCTCGCCCGCGAACTCGTGCCCGGGCACGATCGGCAGCTTGGGTGCGAACTCGCCCTGGAGGATGTGCAGGTCGGTGCCGCACAGCCCGCACGCCGCGACCTCGACGACGACCTCGCGGGGGCCGGGGGTGGGGTCGGGGACCTCGGTGACGACGGCGCGGCCCACGGACTCGATGACGGCGGCCTTCATTTCACGGCTCCCAACGACAGGCCCTGGACCAGCTTGTCCTGGGCGGCGAACCCCGCGGCGAGCACCGGCAGGGAGACGACGAGCGACGCGGCGCACACCTTGGCCAGGAACAGGCCCTGGCTGGTGATGAAGCCGGTCAGGAAGACGGGGGCGGTCTCGGCGACCACGCCCGTGAGGACCCGGGCGAACAGCAGCTCGTTCCAGCTGAAGATGAAGCAGATCAGCGCCGTCGCCGCGATTCCCGGCAGCGCGATGGGGGCCACCACCCGGGCCAGGACCGTCGGCAGTCTCGCGCCGTCCACGCGTGCCGCCTCGATGACCGCGACCGGCACCTCGGCGAGGAAGGACTGCATCATCCACACCGCGATCGGCAGGTTCATGGAGGTGTAGAGGACGACCAGCAGCCAGATGTTGTCGAGCATGCCCGTGTTCCTGGCGAACAGGTAGATCGGCAGCAGGCCCGCCACCGCCGGGAGCATCTTCGTCGACAGGAAGAAGAACAGCACGTCCGTCCACTTGCGCACCCGCCGGATGGAGAGCGCGTACGCGGCCGGCAGCGCGAGCAGCAGGACCAGGACCGTCGACGCCACCGACGCCACCGTGGAGTTGATCAGGGCGGGCCAGGGGCTGGCCCCGCCGCCCGTGCCGAAGAACTCGCGGTAGCCGTCGAGCGTCAGCGACGCCGCGAAGGACGGCGGGTTGGTCGCCGCGTCGGCCTCCGAGTGGAACGACGTCAGCGCCATCCAGGCGATCGGCAGGAAGAACACGATCCCGGTCAGCCAGGCCAGCAGGCCCAGGCCGTTTCGTCGTACGACGCTCATGCGCGGGACACCTCCTCACGGAACAGGGACGACACCACGCGCAGGGCGAAGGTGGCGATGACGATCGAGCCGATGACCACCAGCACGCCGGCCGCCGAGGCGAGGCCGTTCTCGTGGGCCTGGTAGAAGCTCTGGTAGACGGTGTAGGGCAGGTTGGCGGTGCCCAGGCCGCCGGACGTGAGGGTGAAGACCGCGTCGAAGTTCTGGACGATGTAGATCGAGCCGAGCAGGGCGCCCAGCTCCAGGTAGCGGCGCAGGTGTGGCAGCGTGAGGTGGCGGAAGATCTGCCAGTCGCTCGCGCCGTCGACCCGGGCGGCCTCGATCTGCTGCTGGTCGCGGCTCTGCAGTCCGGCGAGCAGGATCAGCATCATGAACGGCGTCCACTGCCACACCAGGGAAGCTTCGACCGCGAGCAGCGGGGTCTTCGAGATCCAGTCGGGCTGTGGGCCGCCGACGTAGTGCAACAGCCCGTTCAGCAGGCCGTATTCGGGGTTGTAGAGCACGTGCTTCCACAGCAGCGCCGCCGCCACCGGGACCACCAGGAACGGGGCGATCAGCAGGGTGCGGACCACGCCCCGGCCGGGGAACCTGCGGTCCAGCAGCAGTGCGAGGGCCAGTCCCAGGACCAGGCTGGCCAGCACCACCGCCACCGTGAGCAGGACGGTCGTCCAGACCGAGTGGCGCAGGTCGGCGTCGGTCAGCACCTGGCGGTAGTTGTCGAGGCCGGTGAAGTGGCGGGCCTTGGGGTAGAGGGCGTTCCAGTCGAAGAAGGAGATCACCAGCGTGGCCACGAACGGCAACTGGGTCACGGCGATCATGAAGACGAGGGCGGGGAGCAGCGGGGCGCGGGTGGCCCAGGCGCGCAGCCGGGCGGAGGGCTGCCGGGCGGCGCGTGCGGGTGCGGCGGCCACGGGGGCCGTGGTGGTGGCGGTCATCGTCCCTCGTACTCCTTGGAGATGCGCTCGGCGAGCTGCTGGGACTTCCTCAGGGCCGAGTCGACGGACTGGCGTCCGGCGATGGCCGCGCTGATCTCCTGGGAGACCTTGGTGCCGAGGTCGGTGAACTCGGGGATGTCGACGAACTGGATGCCGGGCGCGGGGCGCGGCTGCACTCCGGGGTCGTTCGGGCGGGCGTTCTCGATGGCGTCCTTCGTCATGTCCTGGAAGGCGGCTGCCTCCTTGCGGTAGGCGGCGTTGGTGTACGTCGACGCGCGCTTGCCCGCCGGGACGTTCGACCAGCCGATCTCGTCGCCGACCAGTTGTTCGTACTGCTTGCTGGAGGCCCAGGAGACGAACTTCCAGGCCTTGTCCGGGTTGTGGGAGGCCTTCTGGATGCCCCACGCCCAGGTGTAGAGCCAGCCGGAGGACTTCGTCCTCTCGACGGGAGCGGGGGCGTAACCCAGCTTGCCCTTGACCGGGGAGCCCTTCGCCTCCAGGGAACCGGCCGCGGAGGTGGCGTCGTACCACATGGCGACCTTGCCCTGGGTCATGTTGTTGAGGCACTCGGCGAACCCGGACTGGGCGGCCCCGGACTCGCCGTGCGCGCGGACCAGGTCGACGTAGAACTTCGTCGCCTTCTCGAACCCGGGGGAGTCGAGGCGGGCCTTCCAGTCCTTGTCGAACCAGGTGCCGCCGAAGGTGTTCACGACCGTGGTGAGGGGTGCCATCAGTTCGCCCCAGCCGGGCAGGCCGCGCAGACAGATGCCCTTCATACCGGGCCTGGCCCCGTCCACCTTGGCGGCCAGGTCCGCGACCTGGGTCCAGGTCGGGTGCGCGGGCATCGTCAGGCCCTTCGCCCTGAACACGTCCTTGCGGTACATCAGGAAGGACGACTCGCCGTAGAAGGGCTGGCCGTAGAGCTTGCCGTCGTCGGCGGTGAGGGACTGGCGCATGGTCCCGAGGACGTCCTGCTGGTCGTACGCCCGGTCCTTGGCCACGTAGGAGTCCATCTCGCGCAGCCAGCCGTTGCGGGCGTAGATCGGGATCTCGTAGTTGGAGAGGGTGGCCACGTCGTACTGGCCGGCCTGGTTGGCGAAGTCCTGACTGATCTTGTCGCGGACGTCGTTCTCGGGCAGGACGGTGAAGTTGACCTTGATGCCGGTCTCTTTGGTGAAGTGGGCGGCGGTGAGCTTCTGCAGCTCGGTCATCTGCGGGTTGTTGACCATCAGGACGTTGATGGAGTCGCCGCCGGAACCGGACCCGCCCGCACCGACCCAGCAGCCGGAGAGCAGCGGGGCGAGCAGCGTCCCTGCGGCGGCCAGGGCGAGCGTGGCTCGCGGTGGCCGTCGTCGGCTCTGGGTTCGCATGGATCGCTCCTGGAGATATGGGGACATAAGGGGTACCGAGGTGCGCGGGATCCCCTGGGGAGTGCGTCTGGTGGGAAGGTCAGACCCGGATCACCTGCGGGCCGAGCAGGGAGTAGCGGTGGGCCTCGGCGGTCGACAGCAGCGTGCTCGTCACGATCGTCTCCAGTGCGCCGATCTCGGCGAACCGGCAGAAGCCGACCGCGCCGAACTTGGTGTGCACGCCCGCGAAGACGGTGCGCCGGGCGGCGCGGATCGCCTGGGCCTTGACCTCGCCGACCGCGGGGTCGGGCGTGGTCAGGCCGTGTTCGCGGGAGATGCCGTTGGCGCCGACGTAGGCGAGGTCGAGGACGAAGCCGGCGAGCATCTTCGTCGTCCAGTGGTCGACGGTCGCCAGTGTGCCGGGACGGACCCGGCCGCCGAGCAGCAGGACGGAGACGTTGTCGGCCCCGGCGAGTGCGCCGGCGACCGGAAGGGACGCGGTGACCACGGTCAGCGGCCGGTCCCCGGGCAGGTTCTCGGCGATGAGCTGCGGGGTGAAGCCCTCGTCGACGAAGACGGTCTCCGCGTCCCCGAGCAGCTCGGCCGCGGCGGCCGCGATCCGGCGCTTCTCGGGTACGTGGCTGGTGGCACGGAAGGCGAGCGTCGTCTCGAACCCGGCGCTCTCGACCGGATAGGCCCCGCCGTGCGTGCGGCGCACCAGACCGTGGTCCTCCAGGGCGCGCAGATCGCGCCGGACGGTCTCCTTGGCCACGCCCAGTTCGGCGGCGAGCGCGGTGACGTCGACGGAGCCGGTGGCCCGAGCGGCCCGTACGATCTCGCGCTGGCGTTCCTCCGCCGTCCTGGTTCCCATGTCGTCACCCGCCTCCCTGCTGGGCTGCCCGTTCGGGCCCGGTGGGGCCTTGGGGGAATTTGTACAGCGGAGAGGAGGCGGTGACCAGGTCTGTTGCGGGCCCGATGCTGCCCGAATGTGCCCGTTCCCGGCGCGGCATGACCGTCTCGGACCTGCGTGAGCGCCGGGGGAGGGGTGGGATCGGGCGGCGCGGATGCCCGCATGGGGCGGTGGGCGGGCCCGTTCGGTGCCCGCCCGCGGCCGCACGGGGTGGATTCCCGGTCAGTACGGCCAGATCGGCGGGTCGCTCACGAACGGTCCGCCGAGGTGGGTGTGGGCCGGATTCTCCGGGTCGAGTTCGCCCTGCTCGGCGATGAGCTTCTCGGCGAACGGCTCGGAGTCGTCCTGCGGCTCGTAGCCGAGCGCCCGCGCCGTGCTCAGGTCCCACCACAGGCGGGTGTTGGCGGAGGAGCCGTAGACGACGGTGTGGCCGACGTCCTCGGCGGTCAGCGCGGCGTGGAAGAGGCGGGCGCCGTCGGCCGGGCTCATCCACACCGAGAGCATGCGCACGTTGGTCGGCTCCGCGAAGCAGGAGCCGATGCGCACGGAGACGGTCTCCAGGCCGTGCTTGTCCCAGTAGAACTGCGCGAGGTCCTCGCCGAAGGACTTCGACAGGCCGTAGAAGGTGTCCGGGCGGCGCGGTGTGTCGATCGGGATCAGCGGGGCGCCGTCCCGGGGTGCCGGGGTGAAGCCCACCGCGTGGTTGGAGGAGGCGAAGACGACGCGCCGTACACCTTCCTGGCGGGCCGCCTCGTAGAGGTTGTAGGTGCCCTCGATGTTCGCCCGGAGGATCTTCTCGAACGGTGCCTCCAGGGAGATGCCCGCGAGGTGGAGGACCGCGTCGACGCCCCGGACCGCCTCGCGCAGCGCCTCCTTGTCGGCGAGGTCGGCGACGACGGACTCGGGCGCGTCCTCGATGGGGCGCACGTCGAACAGGCGCAGCTCGTAGCCGTACTGCGGGAGCAGGCCGCGCATCAGGGTGCCGAGCCCGCCTGCGGCGCCGGTGAGCAGAACGGTGCGGGGTGCGGGCATCCTGGGTCTCCTAGGCTCGGGCGGAGCATCCGCTGTCCGGATTCCTGTCCGGCATTCACATGCATGGACACGTTAGGGAGCGGCGGCGCGCCGGGTCAAGTGTGCCGTGGACTGCGGAAATCCGCTCCTTTGTTGCGCGTTTGCGTGCTTGACCCGCCTCGAGTGGGGCCCTTAGCGTGGGTGCGTTCAGAAATATAGACGTCGATCAGAAGTATGCACCGACAGGGAGAGCCCGTGACGCCAGCCCCTCTCGCCGCTCGTCTCCGTGACCCCCGGGGGCCGCTGTTCTTCCCCGTCACCGCGTACGGCCCGGACGGCTCCGTCGACCTCGACGTCTACCGCACGCACGTGCGCCGGGGCGTCGAGGCGGGCGCCGCCGCCGTGTTCGCCTGCTGCGGCACCGGCGAGTTCCACGCCCTGCTGCCGGAGGAGTTCGAGGCCTGCGTACGGGCGGCCGTCGAGGCGGCCGAGGGGCGCGTACCGGTCATCGCGGGCGCCGGATACGGCACCGCGCTCGCCGTGCGGTACGCGGCACTGGCCCGGGCGGCCGGGGCCGACGGCCTGCTCGCCATGCCGCCCTATCTCGTCGTCCCCGGCCAGGAGGGGCTGCTGCGCCACTACCGGGAGATCGCCGCGGCCACCGAACTGCCCGTGATCGTCTACCAGCGCGACAACGCGGTGTTCACCCCCGCGACCGTGGCGGAGCTGGCGCGGACCGAGGGGATCATCGGCTTCAAGGACGGCCTCGGCGACCTGGACCTGATGCAGCGGATCGTCAGCGCCGTCCGCACCGAGACCCCCGGAGACTTCCTGTACTTCAACGGCCTGCCCACCGCCGAGCAGACCCAGCTCGCCTACCGAGGCATCGGCATCGGCCTGTACTCCTCGGCCGTGTTCTGCTTCGCGCCCGAGATCGCCCTCGCCTTCCACCGTGCCCTGGAGGCGGGCGACGACGCCGCCGCCCACCGCCTCCTGGACGGCTTCTACCGCCCGTTCGTCGAACTGCGCGCCCAGGGCCGCGGTTACGCCGTCGCCCTGGTCAAGGCGGCCGTACGGCTGCGCGGGCTGGACGTGGGGGAGGTGCGGTCCCCGCTGCACGAGCCGACCGAGGATCATGTCAAGCAGCTCGCTCGGCTGATCGAGCGCGGGTACGCACTGCTCGAGGAGGACGTGTGAAGACGTCGACGTTCGTCTACCCCTGGGACGTCAACGGGGACCCGGAGGCACCCGCGCGGATCGCCGCGCTCGGCGTCCGGCAGGTGACCCTCGCCGCCGCCTACCACTCCACGCGCGCGCTGACCCCCCGCCACCCGCGCCACCGCATCGTCACCGCCGAACACGCCGCCGTGCTCTACCCGCCGGGCGACCACTGGGCGGGCCGCACCCCGAGCCCGTACCCGGCCGGCGACTGGGCCCCCGGCGACGCCTACGGGGAGGCCGCCGACGCCCTCGCGGCGGCCGGCCTCGAGGTGCACACCTGGGTGGTCCTCGCCCACAACTCCCGCCTCGGCGCCGAACACCCCGGCACCTCGGTCGTCAACGCCTACGGCGACCGGTACCCCTGGGCGCCCTGCATCGCCCAGCCCGCCACGCGCGCGTACCTGGTCGACCTGGCCGCCGAGGCCGCCGTACGGCCCGGAGCGCGGGGCACGGAGCTGGAGTCCCTCGGCTGGTACGGGCTGCAGCACCTGCACGCCCACGACAAGACCGCCGGCGTAGGCCTCGGGGACGCCGGCCAGTACCTCATGGCGCTGTGCTTCTGCCCGGTCTGCCGCGAGGGCTACGCCGCACAAGGCCTGGACGCCGACGAGCTGGCGGCCTCCGTACGGGCCGCGCTGGAGCCCCTGTGGCAGGGCGCCACGGACGACGGGGCCTGGACGGGGGTGGAGAAGCTCCTCGGCGAGGAGACGGCGGCCGCCACGCGCGCGTGGCGCGACCGGACCGCCCGCAGCCTCCAGGAGGACGCGGTCGCCGCCGTCCGCGCCGCCGCCCCCGACGGCTTCCAGGTCCTGCTGCACGCCGACCCGGTGCCCTACCACTGCGGCGCCAACCCGGGCGTGGACCCCGCGCACATCCTGTCCGTCGCGGACGGCGTGGTCGTTCCCTGCACGGGCGGCCCGGAGCCGCTCGTACCGTTCGCCGAGCAGCGCCGCGAGGGCGCGGTGATCGCCGCCAACTTCACCGTCGTCTCCGGCATGGGCGGCAGCCCCGGCACCCTCGCGGCGGACGCGGCGCGGGCACGGGAGCTGGGGGCGACGGAACTGCGGCTGTATCACGCCGGACTGGCGTCGGACGGGGACCTCGCGGCGGTGCGGGAGGCACTGCGCTGAGCCAGTGAAACGGCGGTGGCGACCAGCGCGCCGCCGAGAAGCACCAGCAGCAGCCGGTGGTCGACGAGTTGGACGAGGGCGGCACCCACGGCCAGGCCGACCGCATTGGGCGTGAACATCAGGGTGTCGGCGGTCGCGGTCGCCCGCCCCAGGGCGTCGGCCGGGATCTCCCGCTGCACGGCGGTGTAGGCGGCGATCAGCACACAGGGCAGCCCCAGCCCGCCCGCCGCGCTGCACGCCAGCACCACCGCGTCGTACGGCAGCGCCCGCGCGGCCACCGCGACCGCCGTCAGCGCGATGCCGCACGCCGCGAACCGGCGCTCACCCAATCGGCGCAGCGCCGGCCCGGAGACCAGCCCGACCGCGACCGACCCGACGCCCTGGACGGCGTACATCACGCCCGTGTAGGCGGGGGAGTGGCCGAGGGCGTCCACGACGGCGTAGTTCAGGCTGCTGCCGAGCGCGGTGAGGAACATGGTCGTCCCGCCGGCCAGGACGAGCGGCCGGAGCGTGGTGCGGGCCCACAGAAGCCGGGCGCCTTCGACGGTCTGCCGCCACCAGCCGTCGCCGGCCGGCCCCGGGCGCTCCTCGCGCACCCGGAGCAGCGCGCACAGTCCCGCCGCCAGCACGAACGTGCCGGCGTCCAGCATCGCGACACTCGGCCCGCCGTACGCCGTGTACAGAGCGGCGCCGGTCAGCGGGGCGACCAGTTTCGTCCCCTCGCGGGCGGTCATCCGCAGCCCGTTGAAATCGCCGAGCAGGGCGGGGTCGACGGCGGTGGCGACGAGGGCCGAGTTGGCCGCGTCCTCGACGACTCCCGCCGCGCCGTAGCAGACGAGGACGGTGAGCAGCAGAGGGACGGAGGAGGGCGAGTCGACCGTCCAGAGGGGGAGCAGGAGCCCGGCGAGAGCGAGGTCGACCCGGATCAGAAGGGGCTTGCGACGGAACCGGTCGGCGAGGGTGCCGAGGGCGGGTCCGGCGAGGGTGGGGGCCCAGAGGGCGGCGGTGCACAGGGCGGCGAGGCCGTTGGATCCGGTGAGGTCCTTGACCCAGACGCCGGACACGAGCCAGAGCGCCGAGGTGCCGAAACCGGACACCACGACGCCGGTGAGATAGAGGGCCGCGTTGCGGTCGCGGAGCAGGCGGGTCACTGTCCAGGAGGTGGTCATACCTGGTCATCGTGGGTCTAAGGCCTGCCCGCGAGCATCGGGCAGGTGCCCTAAGAACTCCCCGGGCCACAGGAACTCCCCGGGCCACCGATGAGTTTCGCCGCCCCGCCCGGTCCACCCTCCGTACCGGTACCGCAGCCCCGAAGGAGCAAGCCATGACCGACACGATCCTCGACCTCGGCCCGCAGACCCTGGTCGTGGCGCGGCTCGCCGAAAGGGTGACCGACGAGCAGCTCTCGGCCGCCACGCCCTGTCCGGACTACGCGGTGCGTCATCTGCTGGGGCACCTGGTGGGCCTCGCCGCCGCCTTCCGGGACGCCGCCCGCAAGGACCTCGGTGCCACCACCGACACCAGCCCGAACACGGCCCTACCGGACATCGGCCCCGGGTGGCGCGAGGAGCTGCCCAAGGTGTTCGACGAACTCGCCGGGGCCTGGCGCGACCCGGACGCCTGGACCGGCATGACCCGCGCGGGCGGCGTGGACCTGCCCGGCGCGGTCGCGGGAGCCGTCGCCGTCGACGAGCTGGTCGTCCACGGCTGGGACCTGGCCCGCGCCACCGGCCAGGAGTACGTCCCCGACCCGGCCGCGCTGGAGGCGTCGTACGGCTTCCTGCGCGCCGCCGCCGAGGCCCCGGACCGTCCCGCCATCTTCGGCCCGGTCGTGCCCGCCCCGGACGGCGCACCGCTGCTGGACCGGACCGTCGGGCTGAGCGGACGTGCCCCGGGATGGCGCCCGTAGCTGGACGCAAACAGGACGAGGTGACCGTAGATCGGCGCAAACGGCGGGCGGGCCGGGGTCGTGCGACCGTACCCTCCCCACCATGCCCCTCAGCCTCACGGTCCTCGGCACCGCCTCCCCGCACCCCGGCCCCGGCCGCCCCTGCTCCGGGTACCTGCTGCGCGGCGGGGGCGCCGAGGTGTGGGTGGACGCGGGCACCGGGACCTTCGCGGAGTTGCAGCGGCACACGGATCCGGCACGGCTCACGGCGATCTGGATCTCCCACCTGCACGCCGACCACAGCGCCGACCTGCTGGCCGCAGCCTACGCCTTCGCCTTCGGCGGACTGACCCCGCCCGCGCCGATCCCGGTGTACGCGCCGCAGGACTGCGCCCGCCGTCTCGCGGGCTTCCTCGGCCGGTCGGACGTGAAGTGGCTCAGCCACGTCCTGGACTTCCGCCCCCTGTACGACGAGCACACCGTCCGGCACTGGAACCTCCGCCTCACCGCCCGCGCCGTCGTCCACGACACCGAGGCGTACGGGCTGCGCGCCGAGAGCCAGGGAAGCGTCCTGGCGTACTCGGGTGACAGCGGCCCCTGGGACGCGCTCACCGAACTCGCCGTCCGCGCAGACCTGTTCCTGTGCGAGGCGGACATCGACGAGCATCGCGATGGCGAACAGGTCCATCTGACCCCGGAGGACGCGGGACGCGTCGCCCGGGCGGCGGGTGTGCAGGAGTTGCTGGTCACTCATGTCGGGCCGACGCTCTCCCGCGAGACGGCGACCGCCCGCGCCGCCGTGGCCGCCGGGCGGCCCACCGACACCGCCCGCGAGGGCGAGACGCGAACCGTCTGACCCTCCAGCCTCGACAACCTCAACCTCCGCTGCCGGAAGCATTGACGAAAGACACGCGCGCTCCTACCTTCGTCGCGTCGTACTTCGTACGTCATATATGAGACGCGATACACGACACCGGATACGCGACACCGAGAGGCGCGCATGACCTCTGTGCCCACGCCGATCCCGTCCCGCACGCAGTACGTGCTGGAAGGGATCAAACACCGCATCCTCACCGGGCGGTTGACGCCTGGTCAGGCCCTGGTCGAGACCGAGCTCGCCGCGCAGTTCGGGGTGTCCAAGACCCCGGTGCGCGAGGCGCTCAAGACGCTGGCCGGGACCGGGCTGGTGGTGATGAGCCAGTACAAGGGCGTCACGGTACGCATGGTGGACGCGGACATGGCGAGCGAGGTCTACGACGTACGGTTGCTGCTCGAACCCGAGGCCCTCAGGCGTGCCGTGCGCCGGGGTGCGTCCCTCGACGACGCCCGCGACGCCCTGCACCGGGCCGACGCGGCCACCGACACCGCCGAACGCTCCCTGGCCAACCGGGAGTTCCACCGCGCGCTGTACCTGCCGTGCGGCAATCCGCTGCTCGGCCGGATGCTCGACGAGGTCCGCGACCAGGCCGCCCTGGTCTCGGCCGTCGCCTGGGCCGCCGACCCCTCCTGGGAGCGGGAGGCCGACGAGCACCGGGAGATCCTGCGGCTCGCCCTGGCCGGCGACGCGGACGGCGCGGCGGCCGCCCTGCACGCGCACATCGCGTCGTTCGTGCGGCGCGCGTTCCCCCACGCCCACGCAGAGGAAGGTCAGGAATGAGCGCGACGTTCGAGACCCAGCGGGCCGCTCTGGCCGACGTGGTGGCGATCCCGGTGACCCCGTTCGCCGCGGACGGCGGCGTCGACCGGGACACCCACCGGGCCCTGCTGCGTCGCCTGCTCGACGGCGGCATCACCACGCTCACGCCCAATGGCAACACCGGCGAGTTCTACGCCCTCAGCCCCGAGGAGCGCCGTCTCGTCACGGAGCTGACCCTGGAGGAGGCCGCAGAACGCGCCGTCGTCCTGGTGGGTGTCGGCCACGACCTGCCGACCGCCGTCGCCTCCGCCCGGCACGCGGGTGAGCACGGCGCGCGGATGGTGATGGTGCACCAGCCCGTGCACCCCTACGTCTCCCAGTCCGGCTGGGTCGACTACCACCGCGCCATCGCCGAGGCCGTCCCCGAACTGGGCGTGGTCCCCTACATCCGCAACGCCCAGCTCACCGGTGCCCGCCTGGCCGAGCTCGCCGACGCCTGCCCGAACGTGATCGGCGTGAAGTACGCGGTGCCGGACGCGGCGCGGTTCGCCGCCTTCGCCCGGGACGCGGGGCTGGACCGCTTCGTGTGGGTGGCGGGACTGGCCGAGCCGTACGCCCCGTCGTACTTCTCCGCGGGCGCCACCGGCTTCACCTCGGGGCTGGTGAACGTCGCCCCGGCCGTTTCGCTGAACATGATCGAAGCGCTTCGATCCGGTGACTACCCGGCCGCCATGAAGGTCTGGGAGCAGATCCGCCGCTTCGAGGAACTGCGCGCCGCGAACGGCTCCGCCGACAACGTCACCGTCGTCAAGGAGGCCCTGGCCTCCCTCGGACTGTGCCGCCGGGACGTCCGCCCGCCGAGCAGGCCGCTGCCCGAGGACGAACGCGCCGAGGTCGCCGCCATCGCCGCGGGGTGGGCCATATGAAGCAGCCGGACATGAAGAAGCCGGACATGAAGCAACCGGAAGAGCTCCGCAGCCACCAGTGGTACGGCACCGACGGGCTGCGCTCCTTCAGCCACCGGGCCCGCACCCGGCAGCTCGGCTACCTCCCCGAGGAGCACCTGGGCAAGCCCGTCATCGCGATCCTCAACACCTGGTCCGACATCAATCCTTGTCATGTGCATTTAAGGGATCGCGCGCAGGCCGTCAAACGGGGCGTGTGGCAGGCGGGCGGCTTCCCCCTCGAGTTCCCGGTCTCCACCCTCAGCGAGACCTTCCAGAAGCCGACCCCCATGCTCTACCGCAACATGCTCTCGATGGAGACCGAGGAGCTGCTGCGGTCCTACCCGGTCGACGGCGCCGTCCTGATGGGCGGCTGCGACAAGTCCACGCCCGCCCTCCTCATGGGCGCCGCGAGCGTCGACCTGCCCACCGTCTTCGTGCCCGCCGGGCCCATGCTCCCCGGGCACTGGCGCAGTGAGGTCCTCGGCTCCGGCACCGACATGTGGAAGTACTGGGACGACAAGCGCGCCGGCCTCATCGGCGACTGCGAGATGGCCGAGCTGGAGAGCGGCCTCGCCCGCTCGCCCGGCCACTGCATGACCATGGGCACCGCGTCCACGCTGACCGCCGCCGCGGAAGCACTCGGCGTGACCGTGCCGGGCGCGTCCAGCATCCCCGCCGTGGACTCCGGGCACGACCGGATGGCCGCCGCGTCCGGCCTGAGGATCGTCGAACTGGTCCACAAGGACCGCAAACTGTCCGACATCCTGACCCGTGAGGCCTTCGAGGACGCGGTGACCACCGTCCTCGGCCTCGGCGGCTCGACCAACGCCGTGATCCACCTGATCGCCATGGCCGGACGCGCCGGGATCCGCCTCACCCTCGACGACTTCGACCGCATCGCCCGCACCGTCCCGGTCCTGGCCAACGTCCGCCCCGGCGGACGGACGTACCTCATGGAGGACTTCCACTTCGCCGGCGGCCTGCCCGGTTTCCTCTCCCGCATCACCGACCTGCTCCACCTCGACCGGCCGACCGTCTCCCACGACACGCTGCGCGAGCAGCTCGCCGGCGCCCGGGTGCACGACGACGACGTCATCCGCCCCCGGGACAACCCGGTCGCCGACGAGGGCGGTGTCGCGGTGCTGCGCGGCAACCTCTGCCCGGACGGTGCGGTCATCAAGCACATCGCCGCCGAGCCGCACCTGCTCAAGCACACCGGTCCCGCGGTCGTCTTCGACGACTACCGGACCATGCAGCGCACCATCAACGACCCCGCACTCGGCATCACCGCCGACAGCGTGCTCGTGCTGCGCAACGCCGGCCCCAAGGGCGGCCCGGGCATGCCCGAGTACGGGATGCTGCCCATCCCCGACCACCTGCTCAAGCAGGGCGTGCGCGACATGGTGCGGATCTCCGACGCCCGGATGAGCGGGACGAGTTACGGCGCCTGCGTGCTGCACGTGGCGCCCGAGTCCTACATCGGCGGACCGCTCGCGCTGGTCCGCACCGGGGACCTGATCACCCTGGACGTCGAGGCGCGCACCCTGCGGCTCGACGTGGACGACGAGGAACTCCGGCGCCGCAGGGCGCGGTGGACGCCGCCGCCCACCCGCTACGAGCGCGGTTACGGCGCGCTCTACAACGACCAGATCACCCAGGCCGACACCGGCTGCGACTTCGAGTTCCTCGCCCGCCCGGGCAAGGTCGCGGACCCGTACGCGGGCTGACCCACCCGTCGAGGCCGACGCCCCGGCCCCTGCCCACTGAGAAAGCGCTTCCCCCGCAAGAGGCCCGCACGAGACCGCACGACGCACCAGAACGGAGAACAGTCATGGCCCAAGCCGCAGCCGTGGCGAAACCGCCCGCGCCACCCCGGCGGCGCCGTGCCTCCGCGACGCCGCGCAGGCTCCCGTACCTGCTGATCGCCCCGGCGGCCCTGCTCATGCTGGGCTTCATCGCCTACCCGGTCATCAGCGTCTTCTACTACAGCCTGCAGAACTACAACCCCACCAAGCCGTGGCGGAACGGATTCGCGGGCTTCGACAACTTCACCCAGGCCTTCGCGCACGACCCCCAGTTCTGGGACACGCTCACCTTCAGTGCGAAGTGGGTCGTCGTCGAGGTCGGACTCCAGCTGCTCTGCGGTCTCGCCCTCGCCCTGATCGTCAACCAGACCTTCGCCGGACGGGCGCTGGGCCGCGCCCTGGTCTTCTCCCCGTGGGCCGTCTCCGGCGTGCTGACCTCCGCGATCTGGGTACTGCTCTACAACTCCCAGACCGGCATCACCCGTTACCTCGCCGACGTGGGGATCGGCTCCTACGGCACCAGCTGGCTGTCGGACACCTCGACCGTCTTCCCGGCGGCGGTCGTCGCCGACCTGTGGCGCGGCGTCCCGTTCTTCGCCATCCTCATCCTCGCCGACCTCCAGTCCGTCTCCAAGGACCTGTACGAGGCCGCCGAGGTCGACGGCGCGAGCCGCCCGCAGCAGTTCCGGCACATCACGCTGCCCCATCTGAAGGACGCCATCGTCCTGTCCACACTGCTGCGCGCGGTGTGGGAGTTCAACAACGTCGACCTGCTCTACACCCTGACCGGTGGCGGCCCCGCGGGCGAGACCACGACACTCCCGCTCTACATCGCCAACACCAGCGTCGACGCCCACAACTTCGGCTACGCGTCCGCCCTGACCACGGTCGCGTTCGTGATCCTGCTCTTCTGCTCGATCGTCTATCTGCGGCTGAGCAAGTTCGGAGGTGACCAGAAGTGATCACCGAGATCGCGCCCGCACCCGAGCGTGCGGCACCCCGGCCGGCCCGGTCGAGCGGGAAGCGCCGCGCATGGGACGAGGTCCCCCGCTGGCAGATCTACGTCCCGCTGTCGGTCTACCTGCTCTTCACCCTGATCCCCTTCTACTGGATCCTGCTCTTCGCCCTGCGCCCGGCCGGCTCGACCTCGCTGGTGCCCTGGCCGGTCACCTTCGACCACTTCCAGAAGGTGTGGACGGAGCGGAGCTTCGGCACCTACTTCCAGAACAGCGTGCTGGTCGGCGTCGCCACCCTGTTCCTGACCACGGTCGTCGCGCTGGCCGGCGGCTACGCCCTCGCCCGCTTCGACTTCAGGATCAAACGCGCGTTCATGCTGGCGCTGCTGTGCTCCCAGTTCGTCCCCGGGGCGCTGCTGCTGGTGCCGCTGTTCCAGATCTTCGCCAAGCTCCAGATGATCAACTCGCTCGGCAGTGTCATCCTCGCCGAGACCGTCTTCCAGCTGCCCCTGTCGATGATCCTCATCAGCGGCTTCATCCGGAACGTGCCGTACTCCCTGGAGGAGGCCGCCTGGGTGGACGGCTGCAACCGCTTCACCGCGTTCCGCATCGTCGTCCTGCCGCTGCTGCGTCCAGGGCTGATCGCCGTCGGCTCCTTCGCGTTCGTGCACGCCTGGAACCACTTCCTGTTCGCCCTGATGTTCCTGTCCGACCAGAGCAAGCAGACCATCCCGGTCGGGCTCAACACCCTGATGAGCGCGGACAGCGTCGACCTGGGCGCACTGGCGGCGGGCGGCATCGTCGCGGCCGTACCGGTGGTGATCGTGTTCGCCTTCATCCAGAAGTGGCTGATCACCGGCTTCAGCGCGGGAGCGGTGAAGGGATGAGCCCCCGGCAGGTCACTCTCGGTACGGACACAGGGAGGATGCGTCCATGAGCACAACCGTACCGATCGTTCTGGCCGGCGCGCGCGGCCACGGCCGCTGGCACCTCGGCAACATCCACCGGCTCCAGGCGATGGGAGCCGTCCGGCTGGCGGGGATCTGCGAACTGACCCCGCTGGCGGACGAGGAGATCCCGGAGGGCCTCGGCACACCGGAGCAGTCCGCCGACCTCGGGGCGCTCCTCGACGCCACCGGAGCCCGGATCGCCGTGATATGCACCCCTATCCCGACCCACACCGACCTGGCGCTGACCGCCGCCGACCGGGGTGTGCACGTCCTGCTGGAGAAGCCGCCCGCGCCGTCCTACGCCGAGTTCCGGCGCATGGCCGACGGGGTCGCGAAGGCCTCGGTCGGCTGTCAGATCGGGTTCCAGTCGCTGGGCTCGCACGCCGTGCCCGCGATCCGCCGGATGATCGCCGAGGGCGCGATCGGCGAGGTCAGGGGGGTCGGCGGCGCCGGGGCCTGGGCACGCGACGAGGCCTACTACCGGCGGGCGCCCTGGGCCGGCAAGCGCCGGCTGAACGGCCACGACGTGATCGACGGGGTCCTCACCAACCCGCTCGCCCACGCCGTCGCCACCAGCCTCGCCGTCCTCGGCACGACCCGCGCCGAGGACGTCACCGGCATCGAGACCGAACTGCTGCGCGCCAACGACATCGAGTCCGACGACACCTCCTGCGTCCGGGTGACCACCGCGCTCGGCCCGGTCACCGTCGCCGCGACCCTGTGCGCCGAGCGGCCGGGGGACCCGTACGTCCTCGTGCACGGCTCCGCCGGCCGGATCACCTACTGGTACAAGCAGGACCGCGTGCTGCTCCAGCGCGCGGGCCACGGGCCCGAGGAGACCGAGTACGAGCGCACCGACCTGCTGGAGAACCTCGTCGACCACCTCACCACCGGCGCGGACCTGCTGGTCGAGCCCGAGTCGACCGGCGCCTTCATGAAGGTCGTCGAGGCGATCCGGCTGGCCGACGACCCGGCCGCCCTGCCCGCCGGCGCCTGGCGGCTGCTCCCGGACGAGAACCGCCGGATCGTACCCGGCATCGACTCCCTGGTCGCGGCCGCCGCCGACACCCTCGCCCTCTACTCCGAGCTGGGTGCCCCCTGGGCCCCACCGAAAGAGGTGAGCACCTGATGACGACCAACGACAACCCGGTCCTGCGGGTCGCGGGCCGCCCGGTCGGCCGCTACCTCACCCGTCCCGAGCTGCCGGCCCGGCTCTCCCCGCGCCCCTGTCTGCACCCCGTCACCACGCTGGCCGGCACGGCGGTCACCGAATTCCGCCCCGCCGACCACACCCACCACCTCGGCGTCGGTGTCGCCGTTCCCGACGTCGAGGGGCACAACTTCTGGGGCGGGCGCACCTTCGTCCGCGGCCGGGGCCCGACGGAGCTGGACGACCACGGCAGCCAGCGCCACGTGTCCTTCCAGCTCCGCGACCCCGACGGCTTCGTCGAGGAACTGCGCTGGATCGCCGCGGGAACCGAGTTATTGCGTGAACGCCGTATCGTCGCGGCCACCGAACTCACCGACTCCGCCTGGGCGCTCGACTTCACCTTCTCCCTCACCAACGTCACCTCCGGCCCGCTGTCCATCGGCAGCCCGGCCACCAACGGGCGCCCCGGCGCCGCCTACGGCGGTTTCTTCTGGCGGGCCCGCAAGGAGGCCGCCGCCCCGGAGGTCTTCACCGCCGACCGGGAGGGCGAGTCGGCGGTGCACGGCGGCCGCGCCGGCTGGCTCGCCCTCGCGGGATGGGGGTCCCCCCGCTCGAGCGAAGTCGAGAGTGGGGGAGGCTGGACGCTGGTCTTCGCCGGGGCCACCGAGGACACCCGGCGCGACCCCTGGTTCGTCCGCAGCACCGAGTACCCGGGGGTGGGCTCCTCGCTGGCGTCGGAGGAGCGGCTGCCCCTCCCGCCCGGCGAGACCGTCGTACGGCGGATCGTCACGGTCGTCGCCGACGGCCGCCTCGACCGGCAGGACGCGGCGGCGCTGGTGCGCAGGGCGGTGAGCCAGTGACCCACGGGACGTACCGCAACCCGGTCCTGAACGCCGACTGGTCGGACCCGGACGTCGTCCGCGTCGGCGACGACTTCTACCTCACCGCCTCCAGCTTCGGCCGCGCCCCCGGTCTGCCACTGCTGCACTCGCGCGACCTGGTCCACTGGACCCTCGTCGGCCACGCCCTCGAACGCCTGGAGCCGGAGGACGAGTTCGCGGCGCCGCGGCACGACCGCGGGGTCTGGGCACCGTCGATCAGACATCACGACGGCCGTTTCTGGATCTTCTGGGGCGACCCCGACCAGGGCGTCTTCCAGGTCAACGCGCCTGAGATCCGGGGCCCCTGGACGGCCCCGCACCTCGTGAAGGAGGGCAAGGGGCTGATCGACCCGTGCCCCCTGTGGGACGACGAGAGCGGCGAGGCCTACCTCGTGCACGCCTGGGCCAGGTCCCGCGCCGGCGTCAACAACCGCCTCACCGGCCACCGTATGCACCCCGACGGCACCACCCTGCTCGACGAGGGCAAGGTGATCGTCGACGGTGACCGCATCCCCGGCTGGTTCACCCTGGAGGGCCCCAAGCTCTACCGGCACGACGGCTGGTTCTGGATCCTCGCGCCGGCCGGCGGGGTGGAGACCGGCTGGCAGGGCGCCTTCCGCTCGCGCGGCTTCTTCGGACCGTACGAGGAGCGGATCGTCCTGGAGCAGAAGGACACCGACGTCAACGGGCCGCACCAGGGCGGCTGGGTGCGCACTCCGGCCGGCGAGGACTGGTTCCTGCACTTCCAGCAGCGGGGCGCGTGCGGCAGGGTCGTCCATCTGCAGCCGATGCGCTGGACCGAGGCCGGCTGGCCGGTGATCGGGGACGAGGGCGCACCCGTCGCCGTACACCGCAGGCCCGACCTGCCGCCGCAGCCGCCCGCCGCGCCCGCCACCGGCGACGACTTCCCCGGCGGACGGTACGGCCGCCAGTGGCAGTGGACCGCCAACCCCCAGGGCGGCTGGGCCACCCAGCACTCCGCCGACGGGCTCCGGCTGACCTGCGTACGCTCGGCCGGCCACCGCGACCTGCGCGAACTGCCGAACGTACTCACCCAGCGGCTGCCCGGCACACCGTGCGCGGTCGAGGTCGGGCTGCGGTTGGACGGCTCCGTGCCGGGGGCACGGGCCGGACTGGCGGTGCTCGGCGATGCCTTCGCGTGGATCGGGCTGGAGCGGGCGGCGGACGGGACGGTCCGGCTCGTGCACCGGTTCGCCGAGGCCGCGGCGGTGTCGGAGCGGGACGCCGAGCACCCGCGGTCCGCGCCCGAGGGACAGGCCCGGCTGCGAGTGGAGATCGGTCCGGGCGCACGCTGCCGCTTCGCCGCCGACACCGGGGACGGCTTCCGCCCCTCCGGTCCCGTCTTCACCGCCACGCCCTGGCGCTGGGTCGGTGCTCTGCTCGGCCTGTTCGCCGTCGCACCCGAGGGGCCGGGGCACGCGGGGGCGGCGGCCTTCACCCGGTTCCGGGTCGACCCCTTGTAACCCATCCGTACGCCTGTCGGGAGCCGCAATGACGCACCTCCGTAGCAAGCGCTTGCCAACCGTTCGTGATCTCACCTCACCGTCGAATCCGGAAGCAGAGAAGAGCCGACCGATGAAGAGCAGCATCCACAGAAGCAGGCGCGCCGCCACGGCCGTCGCCCTGGGCTCCGTGCTCGCGCTGACCGCCACCGCCTGCGGCGACGGCAGCGGCGGCACGGGCGGCAAGGGCGACGAGGGTTCCGGCAAGGGCACGATCACCTTCTGGGACAACAACGGCGGTGTCCGTACCGACATCTGGAAGCAGGTCATCGCCGACTTCGAGCAGAAGTACCCGGACATCAAGGTCAAGTACGTCGGCATCCCGGCGGCCGGCGCCCAGTCCAAGTACGACACCGCCATCCAGGGCGGCGGCCTGCCGGACGTCGGCGGCGTGGGCACCGCGATGCTCGCCGAGGTCGGCGCGCAGGGTGCGTTGGAGCCGCTGGACAGCAGGTTGCAGAAGAGCTCGCTGAACGGAAAGCTCAGCCAGAACCTGATCGACGTCAGTAAATCGGCGGGCGGCGGGGACACGCTGTACCAGGTGCCGACCTCCGCCAACAACGGCACGCTGTGGTACCGGACCGACATGTTCAAGAAGGCCGGCCTGGACGCGCCGACCACCTGGTCGAAGTTCTACGCGGCCGCCGACAAGCTCACGAACAAGGGCAAGAACCAGTTCGGCTTCACCATTCGCGGCGGTGAGGGCGCCATCGCACCGGCCCTCGACGCGGTCTACGGCCAGACCGGGATCACGTCGTTCTGGAACGGTGACAAGACCACCGTCAACGACCCCAAGAACGTGGCCGCCCTCGAGAAGTACGTCGCGCTCTACAAGAAGGACACCCCGTCCGCCGACGTGAACAACGACTTCACGAAGATGGTCGCCCAGTGGGACAGCGGCACGATCGGCATGCTGAGCCACAACCTGGGCTCCTACCAGGACCATCTCAAGGCACTGGGCAAGGACAAGTTCCGCGGCATTCCCAACCCCACGCTGGACGACGGCACCCGGGTGCAGGTGTCCAACCCGGTGGACGGGCTGAGCCTGTTCAAGTCGAGCAAGAACAAGGCGGCCGCCTGGAAGTTCATCGAGTTCGCCGTCTCCGCCGCGGAGAACTCCAAGTTCAACGAGTCGGCCGGACAGGTCCCGGCGAACACCGACGCGGCCAAGGACGCGTGGATCCAGCAGGCCGAGCCGACGAAGCTGGCGGCCGAGGCGCTGAACGGGGGCGACACGAAGATCGTGCAGTTGCCTTACTACCTGCCCGACTGGAACACGATCTCCAAGGCGGACAACGAGCCGAACTTCCAGAAGTTGCTGCTCGGGAAGATGAGCGCGAAGGAGTTCCTGGACACGTTGGCCGACCAGCTGAACAAGGCGCAGGCCGACTGGAAGAGCCACCACTGAGTCGGGGTGGTTTCGGTTGTGGGGGACTGCCGGTTCGTCTTGGCCGGTCGCGCCCACGCGGCGGAGCCGTATATCGATACGGCCCCGCGCCCCTATCTGTCCAACCCGGTGTGGAAAGGCACAGCCTCGTGTCACTCACGCGCAGACAGGTCACTTCCGCTGCCATCGCAGCGATACCCCTTGCGGTTCGCCCCCCGAAGGGGCATCGCACCCTCTACATCGCCGGTGACTCCACCGCCGCCCAGAAGTACGCCGACGCCGCCCCCGAGACGGGGTGGGGGACGGCGATCCCCTTCTTCCTCCGGAAGGAGATACGGGTCGCCAACCACGCCGTGAACGGGCGGAGTTCGAAGAGCTTCGTGGAAGAGGGCCGGCTCGACGCGATCCTCGCCGAGATCCGGCCGCGCGATCTGCTGATCATCCAGTTCGCGCACAACGACGAGAAGTCCGCCGATCCCACCCGCTACACCGAGCCCTGGAGCACGTACCAGGACTGTCTGCGGCGCTACGTCGACGGGGCGCGAGCCAAGGGCGCCCGGCCCGTCCTCGCCACCCCCGTCGAGCGGAGGAAGTTCGACGCCGACGGCAACGCGGTGCCGACCCACGGCGACTATCCGGCGGCGATGCGCGCGCTCGCCCAGGAGGAGCGCGTGGCGCTGCTCGACATCGAGGCGCTGTCGCTCGCGCTGTGGCAGTCGCTCGGAGTCGAGGCGACCAAGACGTACTTCAACTGGACGGACACCGAGCAGGACAACACGCACTTCAACCCGCCGGGGGCCATCGCCGTGGCCCGGCTCGTGGCGCAGGAACTGCTGCGCACCCGGGTGCTGGCCCCGCGCGACGTCGTCCGGCTGCACGAGGACATCCCGACATCCTGGATCACCTGGCCACCCGCAAGCTGAGGAGACCCGCACAGTGCGCACACCGAAATGTCATGGACCTGTCATAACGACCCTTGTCGGCTGCACGGCCCTCGCGCTCGCCGTCACCGGCGCCGGCACCGCCTCCGCCGCCGCCCAGCCCCGGCACCTGGACCCCGCCCACCAGACCCTCGCGCCGAACGACGGCTGGGCCGCCTCCGGCACCGGCACCACGGGCGGCGCCGCCGCCGACCGCGCGCACGTCTACACCGTCACCACCTGGGACGCCTTCAAGGCCGCCCTCGCCGACGGCGGCACCGCACCCAAGATCATCAAGGTGCAGGGCAGGATCGACGCCGACGGCCCGAGCTGTGCGTCGTTCGCGGTGCCGGGATACGACTTCGACGCCTACCTGAAGACGTACGACCCGGCCGTGTGGGGCCGCGACAGGAACCTGGACGCCGAGCCCGACGACAGCCCCGAGGGCCTGCGCCGCGCCTCCGCCGCCCGCCAGGACGCCTACGTCAAGGCGGAGATCCCGGCCAACACCACCATCATCGGCGTCGGCGGGAACGCCGGCTTCAAGGGCGCGAGCCTGCAGATGAAGGGCGTGGACAACGTCATCGTCCGCAACCTGCTCTTCGAGAGCCCCCTCGACTGCTTCCCGCAGTGGGACCCGACCGACACGGCCGACGGCAACTGGAACTCGGAGTACGACAGCGCCGTGATCTACGGGTCCACCCATGTGTGGATGGACCACGACACCTTCACCGACGGCGACCACCCGGACAGCACCCTGCCGCACTACTACGGTCGGATCTACGAGCAGCACGACGGTGAACTCGACATCGTCAAGGGCGCCGACTACGTCACCGCCTCCTGGAACGTCTTCGCCGACCACGACAAGACGATCCTGATCGGCAACAGCGACGGCGCCGCTACGGCCGCCGTCGACCGCGGCCACCTCAAGGTCACCTTCCACCACAACCTGTTCTCGAACCTGGTGGAGCGCGCACCCCGCGTCCGCTTCGGCCAGGTGGACTCGTACGACAACCACTTCGTCGCCGGTGACGGCTACGGATACAGCTACGGCATCGGCATGGAGTCCCAACTGGTCGCCGAGCACAACGCGTTCACGCTGCCCGCCGGGGCCGACGCGGGACACGTGCTGAAGAAGTGGAAGGAGGCACCGGTCACCGCCGACGACAACTATGTCAACGGCACCCTGACCGACCTGATCGCCGTGCACAACGCCGAGGTCCCGGGCGAGGTCCTGCAGCCCGGCGCGGGCTGGACACCGACCCTGCGGACGAAGGTCGACCCGGCGAACCGGGTGCCCGGCATCGTCGACCACTGCGCCGGCGCCGGCCGACTGCGCTGACGCACCCGCACACCACGGGCCGGGGCCCTCGCCCCGGCCCGTCCCCCTGAGCCGCACCGCGAAGGAGCATCCGCATGCCCTCGCCCCATCACCGACCGCCCCTGTCCAGAAGGGGCTTCCTCACCGCGAGCGCTGGTACCGCCGCCGCGCTCGGCCTCGCGACCGCCGCCCCCGCACACGCTCACGCCACCGGCGGCAGGCGCCCCTTCGGCCGGTACGGGTCACCGGCCCGCCGTCTGACGCCGAACACCCTGTACGTCGACCCGTACGGCCGCGGCGACTTCACAGGCGTCCAGGCCGCCGTGACCGCCGCGACCGGCACCGGCCGGTCCCTGGTCCTCGCCCCGGGCACCTACCGGGAGACCGTCGCCCTCGACACCACCCGCACCGAGGCGACCTGGATCGGCGCCTCGGAGGACCCCCGCGACGTCGTGATCGTCTACGACCACGCCAACGGGACGCCGAAGCCGGACGGCTCCGGCACGTACGGCACCACCGGCTCGGCCACCACCACCGTCCAGGCCGACGGCTTCACCGCCCGCTGGATCACCTTCGCCAACGACTGGCTGCGCGCCGACCACCCCGACATCACCGGCACCCAGGCGGTCGCCATCAAGGTGCAGGGCGACCGCAGCGCGTTCACCCACTGCCGGTTCCTCGGCCATCAGGACACCCTGTACGCCGACTCCATGGCGCTCACCGCCTGCGCCCGGCAGTACTACGCCCACTGCTACATCGAGGGCGACGTCGACTTCGTCTTCGGCCGGGCGACCGCCGTCTTCGACCGCTGCCACTTCCGCACCCTGAACCGCGCCGACCTCACCGCCGCCCCCTACGGTTTCGTCTTCGCGCCCTCCACGGCGGTGGCCAACCCCCGCGGCTACCTGGTCACCCGCAGCCGCGTCAGCAGCGAGGCCCCGGACGCCTGCTACAAGCTGGCCCGTCCCTGGGTCCCGGGTTCCGACCCCACCGCCCGCCCGATGCTGACCGTGCGCGAGACCTGGCTCGGTCCCGGCATCGACGCGGTGGCACCGTACACCGACATGTCGGCCGCGCATCCCTGGCAGAGCCAGCGCTTCGCCGAGTACCGCGACACCGGCCCGGGCGCGGAGATCATCCTCCCGGACAACCGCCCCCAACTCACCGCCGAGCAGGCCCGGTCGGCGACCCGGGGGACCTACCTCGGCGACTGGCGTCCCTGAGCCCCGTGCCGGATCGCGGCCCCGGCTTCCACCTGTGAGAGTGCGCGGACCCGTTGAACCGACCGAGAAGGTATCGATCGGGCAACGGGTGTCGCGCCCGGAGGGGTGACGCGCGTAGAAACCTGTCATGCATAAATCACTGCGGATCGCGGCGGTCACCGCCGCCTGCGCCCTCGCCGGTGGTGCCCTCTACGGCGCCGGCGTGGCCACCGCCGGTCAGTCCACGGCGAACTCCACCCACGAGCCCTACAACATCGGGCTCCTGGTGAAGGACATCGACACCTACTACGGCACCACGGCGGATGCGGGCGGCGTGTACCAGGCGTCGCCGGACAGCCCGTACGCCAAGGACCTGGCGCACCTCGACGCGGCGGCGAGGAAGTACATCGACAAGGCGGCGCGCAAGGCGCACCACCGGCACGAGAAGCCCGCGGTCGTCTTCGACATCGACGACACGCTGCTGCTCAGCCTCGACTACGAGAAGCGCTACAACTACACGTACAACGGCACCACATGGGCCGACTACGTGAACAAGGCCGACCGCCCGGCCGTCTTCGGCAGCCCCGAGCTGGTCCGGTACGCCGAGTCCCAGGGCGTCGAGGTCTTCTACAACTCGGGTCTGAGCGAGGCGCAGCGCTCCGCCGCCGTGGAGAACCTGAAGAAGGTCGGCGCCGATGTGAACCTCGACGCCGACCACATGTTCCTCAAGGACAAGGCGAACCCGCCGGCCTACCTGAGCGCCTGCGCGACCCCGGGCACCTGGAACTGCACCACGGTCCAGTACAAGTCCGGTACACGCAAGCACATCGAGGACGACCTCGGGTACGAGATCATCGCCAACTTCGGCGACCAGTACTCGGACCTCGACGGAGGCCACGCCGACCGCACGTACAAGATCCCGAACCCGACGTACTTCGTCAGCTAGCGGTCCGCACCGGTCTTGACCGGTCTGATCGACTCCAGGGTCGGGACGACCGGTTCGATCGTGCCGTCGGCGGCGAACCGCATACGGTCGACCGTCGTCTCACGGTGCATACCGTCACCGCCCGCCTTGCCGGGGCCGTTCAGTGCGAACCGGTGGTAGACGATGTACCAGTCGTCGGTGCCGGGCACGTTCACCACGGAGTGGTGGCCGGTGGCGAGGATGCCGTACTCGGGACGCTTCGACAGGATCGTCCCCCGCTTGGTCCACGGGCCGAGCGGGGACGGTCCCGTCGCGTAGGCCACGTGGTAGTTCTCGCTGCGGGTGTCGTCCTCGGACCACATGAAGTAGTAGGTGCCGTTCCGCTTGATCACGAAGGATCCCTCACGGAAGTTGTCCGTGGTGATGTCCTTCACCTTCGCGGGGTCGTACGACGTCATGTCGTCGTTCAGCGGCACCACATACCCGTGCCCGTTGCCCCAGTAGAGGTACGACTGCCCGTCGTCGTCCGTGAAGACCGCCGGGTCGATCATCTGGCCCGCCAGCTTCCCCTTGGCCACCAGCGGTTTGCCGAGCGCGTCCTTGAACGGGCCGGCGGGGGAGTCGGCGACCGCCACGCCTATCTGCTGCTCCGCGCAGAAGTAGAAGTAGTACTTGCCGTTCCGCTCGGCGATCGCGGGCGCCCAGGCGTTCTTGTCGGCCCAGGAGACGTCGGGGCCGAGGTCCAGGATCACGCCGTGGTCCGTCCAGTGGACCAGGTCCTTCGAGGAGTACGCCGTGAAGCTGGTGCCGCTCCAGCCCTGGAAGCCGTCGGTCGTCGGGTAGATCCAGTACTGGCCGTCGAGGTAGTGGACGTCCGGGTCGGCGTTCAGGCCGGGCAGGATCGGGCTGCGGGTGCGGACCGCCTCCACCGTCCAGGTGCGGGTCGTGCCGTCCGCCGCCGTCACCGTGTACTTCTGCGGTGTGCGAAAGTCGCGGTGCTTGCCGGACTTCGGGCTGATGGTGGCGCCCTCACCCACCCACAACTCAGGTGCCAGCCGGGACAGATCGGCGTCCGGCTCCATCGGGAGCACGACCTTCGACGCCGCCTCGGTGACGATCGCGTACCCCTTCTGGTCCTTCGCCGTGGCGTCCACCACGGAGGTGGACGTGCTCGGGTAGGCGGCCAGCAGCCGGTCGTACTCCGCCTGCGTCACCGGCATCACCGTGCCGTGCCGGGGACTCGCCGGGAGCTGGTAGTCCTTGGACATCGTCCACTTGCCCGAGTCGAGGTCGGTGGTCTCGAAGGGCACGTAGCCGCGCAGTCCGTACTCGTCGATGAACAGGTACCACTTCTTCTCGGTGTTCGACTTGAACACCGTGGGGCCCTCACCGCGCTCGATGGACCCGCTGCCGATGCAGTCGGAGACGAAGTCGTACTTGGTGCTCGTCAGACTGGTCGACTTCTCCCCGGTGATGAACTTCGAGCAGGGCGAGCTGGAGGAGGGGTCCCGCTCGTCCTTGGTGTAGCGGTAGTAGGAGTCCTTGTACTTGACCACAGTGGAGTCGATGACGGAGTAGCCGGGGTCGTCCCAGACCTTCGGCGCGCTGAAGGTCCGGAAGTCCTTCGTGGTCGCGTACATCATCTTGTTGTACGTCGATCCGGTGTGGTCGGGGTCGTCGTCGGCGTACAGCTTCGACGCCCAGAAGACGACGTACTCACCGAGCGAGTCGTCCCAGTAGGCCTCCGGCGCCCAGGTGTTGCCCGCGGTGTCGGGCGCGACCTTCACCAGGCGCTGGTCGGTCCAGTGCACCAGGTCGGTGGACTCCCAGATCATGATCGACTTGCTGCCGTGCCGCTGGACGTAGTCCCAGCTGCCACTGCTGTTGTTGTACATCCTGAGGTCGGTCGCGATCAGGTAGAACTTGTCGCCCTTCGGGGAGCGGATGACGAACGGGTCGCGCAGGCCCTTCTCGCCGATGGTGGAGGTCAGGACCGGCTTGCCCGCGTTCAGCTCCCGCCAGTGCAGCGGGTCGTTGCCCCGGCTGAGGGCGTAGCGGATCTGCTCGCCGTCGGCGGTGCCCTCGCCGGTGAAGTAGGCGAAGAGATAGCCGGCGTACTTGGGGTGTTTCACGGGCGGGGCTCCTGAGTGCGCGGTGCCGGGTGGGGCGGCGAACAGGGTGAGGAGGAGGGCGAGACAGGTGAGGAGTGCGGCTCTGAGACGCATGGGCAATCCTGTCTGAGCGTGGGGGTTTCTGTTGGTTGTTGCGCCCTCGGAGTGTTGCCAGTGGGGATCGGCGCGTCAATCTATGAGAGGGAGATGAGAACCGCCGAAACTTTCGCTCGCTTTCGCTCGCCCCCGGCAACCTCCTCCGGCCCCCGCGGCGACTGGTGTCCGTAGCTTCCCCCTAGGAAAGGAACATCCCAGTGCGCCAGAGCACCGGACGCCACCGCAGGACGCGCACCCTCTCGATCGCGGCGACGGTGGCCGTCGCCGCGGGGGCCGGCGGCGTCTGCCTCGGTCTGTCGAACGGCGGCGCCCAGGCCGCCACCACCACGGTCACCGTGTCCAGCACCGCGCAGCTGGAGTCGGCCGTGAAGAACGCGGCGGCCGGTACCGTCATCCAGGTGCGCGGGGGCACGTACTACCCGACGGCCACCCTGAAGTCCACGGCGAGCGGCACCGGTTCCAACCGGATCACCCTCCAGGCCTACGGCAGCGAGAAGGTGAAGATCGACGGCTCCAAGCTGCCCGCCGGCTCCTGGCTGGCCGGAATCTACGGCAGCTACTGGACCGTCCAGAACCTCACCTTCCGGAACTCCCCGGCGCAGGGCTTCGTCGTCACCTCCTCCACCGGCGGTGTCTTCAAGAACCTGGTCACCGCGGACAACGGCGACTCGGGCTTCACCCTGCGCGGCGACAACACCGTGAACAACCTCGTGCAGAACCTGGACAGCTACGGGAACTACGACGCCGCCGGGCACGGCCAGAACGCCGACGGCATCGCCATCAAGTTCGGCTCCGGCACGGGCAACAAGGTCACCGGCGCCCGCCTGTACAACAATGCGGACGACGGCCTCGACCTCTGGCAGTTCTCCTCACCGGTCACCGTCGACCACTCCTGGGCCTTCGGCAACGGCAAGAACCGCTGGAACGACTCCGCCTTCGAGGGCAACGGCAACGGCTTCAAGCTGGGCGGCGGGGGAGTCGCGGTCGCACACGTCGTCAACGACAACGCGGCCTGGGACAACACCCTCAACGGCTTCACCGAGAACTCCAACACCGGTGCGATCGTGCTGAACCGCAACACCGCGTACGCCAACACCGAGGCCGGCTTCTACTTCGCCACCGGCAAGGCCCATCTCGCCCGCAACCTCGCCGTGAGCAACAAGGGCGGCCCGGACAAGCTGGGGCCTGCCACGGTCTCCGCCGCCAACAACTGGGACAGCGGCGTCAGCACCCCCGCCTTCAAGTCGACCGACGCGACCACGGCGTACGGCGCCCGGAAGCAGGACGGCTCACTGCCCGCGACGACCTTCCTCACCACGGGATCGACCGCCATCGGCGCGCCGATGAACTAGGGGGTGTCTTGTGGATCACGCCGGGGTCGCGGGGTCTGGCACGCACTCCCCCACTCTCGACTTCGCTCGAGCGGGAGGGGCCCCCACCGGC
>NZ_JBIAVN010000032.1:0-39301 GCF_042894285.1 Streptomyces sp. NPDC001544
CGCCGGTGGGGGCCCCTCCCGCTCGAGCGAAGTCGAGAGTGGGGGAGTGCGTGCCAGACCCCGCGACCCCGGCGTGATCCACAAGACACCCCCTAATGCCGCTCCACCAGCACCGCGGTGCCCTGTCCCACCCCCACGCACATCGTCGCCAGCCCGCGCGTCGCCCCCGTACGGCGCATGCGGTGCAGCAGCGTGGTGAGGATGCGGGCGCCGGAGCAGCCGAGGGGGTGGCCGAGGGCGATCGCGCCGCCGGTGGGGTTGACCAGGTCGGGGTCGATGCCGAGGCGGTCGACGCAGGCGAGGGCCTGCGCCGCGAAGGCCTCGTTGAACTCGGCCTCCTGGACGTCGGCGATCCCCCAGCCGGCCCGGTCGAGGGCCTTCTGGGTGGCGGGCACCGGGCCGATGCCCATCACGTCCGGGTGCACCCCCGCCGAGGCACCGGCCACATAGCGGCCCAGGGACTCCAGGCCCAGTTGGGTCAGGGCCTCCTCGCTGACCAGCAGGAGGCCCGCGGCGCCGTCGTTCATGGGGGAGGCGTTGCCCGCGGTGACCGTGCCGCCCTCGCGGAAGACGGGCTTCAGCCGTGCCAGCTTCTCGTAGGAGGTGTCCTCGCGGACGCATTCGTCGGCCTCGACGACGACACCGTCCGGGCGCTCGACGGGCAGCAGCTCGTCGTCGAAGTGGCCGTCCTTGCGGGCGGCGGCGGCCAGCCGGTGGCTGCGCAGCGCGAACTCGTCCTGACGCTCGCGCGGGACGCCGTACCGTTCGGCGACCTCCTCGGCCGTCTCCCCCATGGACAGCAGCCCGTGCAGGTCCTTCATCGCCGGGTTGACCAGCCGCCAGCCGAGGCGGGTGTCGGCGGTCTCCATGCGGTGCGGCAGGGCCTCGTCGGGGCGGGGCAGCACGAAGGGGGCGCGGCTCATCGACTCCGAGCCGCCCGCGAGCACGATGTCGGCCTCGCCGGCGGCGACGGTGCGGGCGGCGAGGGTGACCGCCTCCAGGCCGGAGGCGCACAGCCGGTTGACGGTGGCGCCGGGCACCGTCTCGGGCAGGCCGGCGAGCAGGGCGGCCATGCGGGCGACGTTGCGGTTGTCCTCGCCGGCCTGGTTGGCGGCGCCCCAGTAGACGTCGTCGATCCGGGCGGGGTCGAGCGAGGGCACGTCGGCCAGGAGGCGGCGGACGACGGTCGCCGCGAGGTCGTCGGGGCGCACGCAGGACAGGGCGCCGCGCAGTTTGCCGATGGGGGTGCGGCGGGCGGCCGCGAAGTGGACGGGACGCAAGGCAAGGACTCCTGACCGACGACGCTGTGGATCAGCACCCAGTTAATTAGCACTGCTAGTTTTGGACTATAGACCGCTGACCGGCCCGCTGGGAAGATCCCCGGGTACCGCTCACCAACGCAGCCGGAGGAGAAATGGCCGACGCCCGCGAGCACGTCCTCACCGGGACCCTGGGCACGATCAGCGTCCGCGCGTGGCAGCACCCCGAGCCGCGGTACCTCGCCCTCGTCGTGCACGGGTACGGCGAGCACTCCGGCCGGTACGGAGAACTGGCCGGAGTGCTCGCCGGGCACGGCGCGGCGGTCTACGCGCCGGACCACCGGGGCCACGGCAGGTCGGCGGGTGAGCGCGTGGTGATCGAGGACTTCGAGGACGTCGTCACCGACGTGCACGCTGTGGCCGGCCTCGCCCGCGCCGCCCATCCCGGTCTGCCGCTCGTCCTGGTCGGTCACTCGATGGGCGGCCTGATCGCGGCCCGTCACGCCCAGCGGTACGGCGACGGGCTCACCGCGCTCGTGCTCTCGGGGCCGGTGATCGGCGCCTGGGAGCTGCCGGGGCGTCTGCTCGCCCTGCCGGAGGTCCCGGACACCCCGGTCAGTCCGGCCGCGCTCTCCCGCGACCCGGCGGTGGGCGCCGCGTACTCCGCCGACCCGCTGGTGTGGCACGGCCCGATGAAGCGGCCGACGCTGGAGGCGTTCGTACGGACCCTGGAGACCGTCGACAAGGGCGGCGACGTGGGCGCACTGCCCGTCCTGTGGCTGCACGGAGCCGACGACCGGCTGGTCCCGCTGCCCGGCAGCCGCCCGGGGGTGGAGAGGCTGACGGGGGGCCGGGCGGCCGAGCGGATCTACGCCGGCGCCCGGCACGAGGTGTTCCACGAGACGAACCGTGCGCAGGTGTTCGCCGACGTGACGCGCTTCCTCGACGGAGTGCTCCCGCGGCCGTAGCAACAAGCTCCCGGGGCCGTGGGAACAACCGCGGGCACAGCGGATCCGGCCTGCTCGGCACCGCGTTTGCGGGTGTGAGCGCGGGGCACCCGCGCCCCCATGGAGTGGTTGCGCGCTGCCGCCTGCGTGGGTGAGGACCCCGAACTGTTCTTCCCTGTGGGCACCACCGGACCGGCGCTGCGGGACACCGCGGCGGCCAAACGCGTGTGTGCCCGCTGTCCGGTGACCGCCCAGTGTCTGACGTACGCGCTGGCGTACGGCCAGACCTCCGGTGTCTGGGGCGGTACCTGCGAGGAGGAGCGCGACGCACTGCTCCGTGCGTCCAGGGACGACAGAGAGCTCGAGAAAGCCGAGAAAGGAAGAAGCGCCCCATGACCGTGGTGAAGAGCACGCTGCCCGAGGAAGCACTCGGGGTCACCGGCCAGGCCCTCCAGGACACCCTGGTGGACCTGCTGGGTCTGTCGCTGATCGGGAAGCAGGCGCACTGGAACATCGTGGGACCGCGGTTCCGGTCCATCCACCTCCAGCTCGACGAGGTGGTGACGGCCGCCCGCGACTACGCCGACACGGTCGCGGAACGCGCCGCGGCACTGGGCGTGGCGCCGGACGGGCGGCCGGAGACCATCGCGGCGACCTTCGCGCTGCCCGGCACCAAGGACGGCTGGCTGCGCGACACGGAGGTCGTGCAGCTGCTGGTGGAGTCGCTGGAGGCGGCGATCGGACGGCTGCGGCAGCGGATCGAGGCGACCGAGAAGGCCGACCCGGTCACCCAGGACCTGCTGATCGGCATCACCGCCGACCTGGAGAAGCAGCGCTGGATGTTCGAGGCCGAGAACTGGCCGCGCGACGACAAGTGAGCGGCCCCGGGCCACGCGCTGAAGCACACGTACGTACGGAAGGGGACACGGCATGGCCGACGCCCTGGAAATGGACGCGCTGTGGGAGGACTTCCACCGCGTGGTGAACATGACCTCGGCCGAGCTCGCCGCCTGGCTGCGGGTGCGCGACGCGGACGAGGACGCGGAGCCGCTGCCCGAGGACGCGGGCACGCCCACCGGGCAGCATGTACTCGCGATCCTGCAGAAGCGGCGCACGGACCTCGACGACGACGACATCCGAGTGATGTACAAGGTCGTGGACCGGGTCACCGACCTGGTGGACGTGGAGAACGAGCCGGAGCCGGAGAACTCCCCCGAGGACACCCGCCGCCGGCACCAGCTGATGACGCTCGGACACGACCCGCTCAAGCCGTAGCGATGACCAGCACCGAACGGTCCGGACGGATCCTCGCCGAACTGGTCTCCGCGTACGGGCGGACGTACGCGGAGGAGGCGGGGATCCGGCTGAGGGACACGCCGCAGCCGCTGTACCGGCTGCTGGTGCTGGCCGTCCTGCTCAGCGCCCGGATCCGCGCCTCGGTGGCGGTCGCCGCGGCCCGCGCCCTGCACGAGTCGGGTCTCGACACCCCGCGCCGGACGGCCGACGCCGACTGGCAGGACCGGGTGGACGCGCTGGGCCGGGGCGGCTACCGGCGCTACGACGAACGCACCGCCACCCAACTCGGTGGCGGAGCCGAGCTGTTGATCGAGCGGTGGGGCGGCGACCTGCGGCGGATGCGCGCCGAGGCGGACGGCGACGTCGGTGAACTCAGGCGCCTGCTGCAGGAGATACCGGGACTGGGGCCCGCGGGCGCCGACATCTTCCTGCGCGAGGTGCAGCGGGTGTGGCGGGAGGTGGCGCCGTACCTGGACGGCAAGGCGCTCTCCGGGGCCGAACGGCTGGGTCTGCCGCAGGACCCCGCCCGGCTGCTGGAACTCGCCGGCGACACCGAACCCGCCGTGCTCGCCGCCGGCTTGGTGCGCGCGGCCCTGGACAAACAGGTGACCGAAGACAGCCTCCGCCGCGCCGCGTGATCGTGCCGGCCCGCGAACCGCAGCTCACGGGCCGGCGCCGGGGTCAGCAGTTGCGGATGGACCAGACCGCGTCCCAGTTGTAGGGGTGGGTGACGCGGTCCGGGGTGAAGGAGTACAGCTCCCTTCCCTGCCGGTCGTAGAAGTAGGACCTGACGTTGCCGGTCTGGTTGTCGAAGTAGTCGCCGTCTCCCTGCCAGAAGAACAGCTGATAGGCGCTGCAGACGGAGAGGTGGTACTGCCGCCACTTTTGCGCCACCGGGTTCCACACGACCGGGCAGAGGGTGCCGTTGCTGCACGGTACGGGCAGATGACCGCGCACGAACTCGTCAAAGTCGGCCGCAGGCGCGACGTACGGCGCGGTTGCCTTCACGCCCCGGGGGAGCCGGGGAGCGGGCGGGAGCGGGCGCAGCGCTGACGGCTGCGTTCGGGCGCCGTGGGCGGACGGCGAGTCGGCGGTCGCGGCGTCCGCCGCTGCGGCCGGGGTGAATCCGGCCAGCAGGACCGTCAGACCGGTCATGGCGACGAGGAGGCGTTTCACACGCATGGTGCGGATCTCCTTGGGTTCATTGGGCGGGGGTTCGGACGTGGAACGGGTGCCTGCTTCGGCGTGGTGGCACGGGGCGGACGCGGGTCCGCCCGGCCTCGGTGTGGCGCGCGGGCGGGTCAGCAGTAGCCGATCTTCTTGTAGCCCACGTAGAACTCGCCCCTGTTGTTGACACTCGCGTTGGTTCCCAGGCCGGTGAAGTTGTGCGCCCCGACGATGCGCCCGATCCGGCCCTGGGAGGCGCTGTTGATGTCCACGGTCGGCGGGGCGGCCGCGTGGAAGACGAAGGTGGCCGTGGCGTCGCCGGGGGCGCGCGTGCCGCTGGCGTAGCAGGCGCTTCCGTTCGAGCGGCGCAGTACGAGATCACCGTTGTCCTGCATCGTCACCGAGTAACCGCTGTTGCAGATGGCCTGATTGACCCCCAGCGTTCCGGAGAACGACGGGCCGACACAGGTGACCGCCGCCCGGCCGGTGACGGTGGTCGGCGCGTGCGCGGCCGCGGTCCCGCCCGACCAGCACAGAGTCGCGGTGAGGGTCGCCGACGCCATGGTGCCGATGCGTGTCCTGCGATTCATTGCACTGTCCTTTCCTGAGGAACGGGGTCGACGGACGGTGTCCGGTCCTCCCGTTCCGGCTCGCGTGAGCGCTGCCACCCGGTGCGCCGGGGCGGGGACGGAGGGGGCGTACGAACGACGTCTGCGATCGCGTCGCGGCTCGGCCCCCGTGGCCTGCTCGGTCTCCGGCACCGGTATAGCCCGTGGACTTTGTCCGACGTCGGGAGAAGAACGCCGAACAATCAACCGCCGTACAAAGGGCCCTCGTCCACGGCGCGCACGGGACCACGGCAGCGGCGCCGCGACCGCGCCGTCCGTTCGGGGCGGCGTGGCCGGTGCGCTCTACGGTCCGGCCGCTGCGGCCTTCGCCGCCGGGCAGGGGGGCCGGTAGGAGAGGCCCGGCAGGTACTGGTGCCAGTCGGCGGTGCTGAGGGAAGAGCGGCCGACGTCGCGGCAGACCCGTGTGGCCGTTCGTTCCGGATCGGGATCCCAGAGCAGCGCGGTCCAGTCCTCACTGCCGGTGGCGACGAGGCGGCCGTCGGGGCGGAAGGCCACCGCGTCCACCTGTTTGCCGTGGCCGCTCAGCACGGCCAGTTCGGCCGGCCGGTGCGGATCACGGACGTCCCACATCCGCACGGCCCGCTCGCTCGCCGTGAGCAGGGTGCCGCCGTCGGGGGCGAAGGCGACGGCCTTGACCGCGCCGGCGTAGTCGCCGAGGGCGGCGACCGGCCGGGGGGCGGTGCGCCGGGTGATGTCCCACAGGCGCAGCACCCGGTCGTCCCCGCCGGTGGCCAGGGTGCGGCCGTCAGGGGCGAAGGCGACCGTCTTGACCGCGTCACGGTGCCGGTCGAGGACGGCCAGTGGACGTGGCCGGTCCGGGCGGCTGACGTCCCAGAGGCGGGCCAGATGGTCCCGGCCCGCGCTGGCCAGTGTGCGGCCGTCGGGACTGAACGCCACCGACTCCACCTCGTCGCCGTGGGCCGGCACCACCGACAGCACCCGGGGCCGCCGTGGGTCGCCGGTGTCCCAGAGCCGTACGGTCCCGTCGCCGTCGCCGGCGGCGAGAAGGCGGCCGCCCGGCGCGAAGGCGACGGTGTTGACCGCGTCGCCGCCGCCGGTCAGTCGTGCCAGCGGGTGCGGTGCGCCGGGACGGCCGACGTCCCACAGACGCACCGTCCGGTCCAGGCTCGCGGAGGCGAGCACCGGCCGGCGCGGATCGAAGGCGACCGCGTTGACGGCGGCGGTGTGTCCGGACAGAACGGCCAGCGGTCGTGGGCGTAGCGGATGGGTGACATCCCAGAGTCGTACCTCGCGGTCGTAGCTGCCGGTGGCCAGGGTGCGGCCGTCACCGTTGAAGGCCACCGTGTACACGGAACTCGTATGGCCGGTGAGGGCCGGGAGCGGAAGGTCCCACAGACGCGCCGTCTGATCGCTCGCGCCGGTGGCCAGGATACGACCGTCCCTGCTGAAGGCCGCCGAAGTGATGTACCCGGTGTGACCGCTGAGGACGCCCAGCAGCCGGACGGCCGTCCGGTCACCCGGCCGGACGTGGGGGTCCCACACCCGTACCTCGGCGTCGACGCCTGCGCTGGCCAGGGTGCGGCCGTCCGGGGCGAAGGCGAGCGCGAAGACGGTGTCGGTGTGGCCGGTGAGGAGGGACACCGGGCGGGGCCGGTCGCCGGGCCGCAGCTTCGCGGGATCCCACAGGCGTACGACACGGTCGTCCCCGCCGGTCGCGAGCATACGGCCGTCGGGGGCGAAGGCCACGGCGTTGGCGGGCGGCAGGCGCACCGTCCGCGCCGCCTTCACCTCGCCCGAGTCGCGCGGTACGACGGACCACACCAGGGTCCCGGCCGGTCCGGCGACGGCCAGGGCATGCCCGTCCGGGGCGAAGGCCAGGGAACGGACCTCGCCGCCCGAGGTACCCAGGACGGCCTCCGCCGCCCGGTGGCCCCGGCTCGAAGCGGGCCACCGGGCGACGACGCCCGAGGGTCCCGCGGACACGACGCTCCGTCCGTCCGGGCTGAAGGCCACCGCCGCGGACCCGGGCCCGGCGGCGGCCCGCGGCGGATCCAGTACCGCCCGGACACGCGGCCGGTGGGGTGCACGAAGGTCCCACAGCGTCGTCGTGCCGAGGGCGTCCGTCGCGGCCAGCGTCCGGCTGTCTTCGCCGAACGCGATCGCCCGTACACCCACCGCCGGGGAGCTCGCCTCCCGGCCGGCCAGGACGACGGGCGGGTGGGGGCGATGCGGAGCGGCGGCGTCCCAGAGCCGTACCCTCCGGTCCGCTCCGGCGGCCGCGAAGAGCCGTCCGTCGGGGCTGAAGGCCACCGCGTCGACCTTGTCCGTGCTCCTGAGCCGGGTGGCGTACGGTGTGCCGTACGAGCTGAGAAGGGCCCCGCGCGCGGCGGCGGTCGGATGCAACCGGTAGGCGGCGAGCGCCAGTTGGAGGGAGAGGGCCGGGTCGGTGCGGCGCAGTGCGTCGGCCTGCTGCGCGACCTGGCGGGATACCGCGATGTCCCGCTGCTGCTGGGCCTGCTCCCGGGAGACGAGGGCGAACCCCGTGGCCGTGGCGGTGCCCAGCAGCAGGACGGCGAGCAGCACGAGGAGCGCTCGCAGCCGCCGGGCGCCGCGCAGCGCCGCCGCCCGCGAGGCGTCCCGGGCGGCCAGACTCGCCGTGAGGAACCGGTGCTCCCGCTCGCTCAGCGCGTCCCTGCCCCAGTCCGCCGCCCATTCCGCGGCCTGGTCGAGACGGACGCCCCGGTACAGGGCGCCGGGGTCGCGCTGGACGGCCTCCCAGGCGGTCGCGGCCTCGGTGAGCCGCCGGTGGATCCGTAGCCCCTCACGGTCCTCGGCCAGCCAGCCCCGCAGCCGTGGCCAGCGGCGGATCAGAGCCTCGTGGGCGATCTCGACGCCGTCCTGGTCGAGTGCCAGCAGCCGGGCGCGCGCGAAGCGCTCCAGCACGTCAGCGGTTCCGGGGAAGTCCAGTTCCGCTCGGTCCACCCGGCGCTTGGTGTCCTCGGTGCCCTCGCCGGGAGCCGTGAGGCGCAGGAGCACATTGCGGGCGACCCGCTGCCCGTCCGGTTCGAGCGCCGCGTACACCGTCTCGGCGGTGCGGGCGAGCGCGCCGTCGATACCGCCGGTCGCCCGGAAGCCGGCCAGGCTCAGAGCGTTGCCGCGCCGTCGCCGCCAGGTCTCCAACAGGGCGTGCGAGAGCAGCGGAAGAAGAGCGGCCTGGTCCTTCGCCTGGGCGACCAGTTCCGCCAGCAGTGCTCCCTCGACGGTCAGTCCGGCGCGGGCGGCGGGCCGGACGATCGCCCGGCGCAGTTCGTCGGTGGTCATGGGACCGATCAGGACCTGGCTTTCGCCCACCGCCTCGACCAGCCGGGGATGGTCCGTGCAGTGGGCGTAGAAGTCGGCCCGCACGCCCACCACGATCCGGCAGCGGCTGTTCGCGGCGCGGGCCGCGGTGATCAGCGCCTCGATGAAGGCGCCGCGCTCGGCAGGGTCCTCGCACAGGGCGAAGACCTCCTCGAACTGGTCCACGACGACCAGGACTTCGGTCTCCTCCGGTCTCCCGGCCAGGGCATGGAGCACCGCCCGGTGCAGGGCTCGCGGATCGCGCATCAACGTGTCGTGCAGGGCGCCCGGGGACTCACCGGTGTGGGCGGCCAGCACTGCCGCGCACCCCTCCACAGGGTGCGGACCCGGAGTGAACGCCATCACGGGCCAGTCGCGGTGCTCGGCCGACCACCGCGAGAGCAACCCGGCGTACAGCAGCGAGGACTTGCCCGCGCCCGAGGCCCCGACCAGCGTGGTGAACCGGCACTCCGTCACCCGCCGGGCCAGCACCGCCACCAGCCGCTCGCGGCCGAAGAACCAGTCGGCCTCCTCGGTTCGGAAGGCCATCAGCCCCGCGTACGGCGCGTTCTTCTCGTCCGGCGCGCAGTCCGTGCCGGACGGTCGCATGCCGTCGCCGGCCGCCGCTTCCTCCGCCGCGGCACGCCAGTGCTCCTCCCACACGGCGGGGTCGGCGCCGCAGGCCTGGGCGAAGGCGATCACCACGGCGAGGCTGGGCAACTGCCGTCCTGCGGCGGCGGCCGACAGGGTGGAGGGCGAGTAATGGGCGGTCTCGGCCAGTTCACGGTAGGTCGGGTTTCCTGCCTCCCGCCGTAATCGGCGCAGTCCCGCCGCCAGCCGCAGCAGTGGTCCGTCCCCTTCGTCCAGCGGACGTTCCCTCCTCGGCACGCCGCCCCCTCCCCACCCCGTGCGTCCCGCTGACGAGCACCAGCATCCCAGAGTCGCGCCGCGCCTCGCTCGATTCCCCGCGCATCCGCCGGGGCCGTCGGCGTGCGGGGGCCGAGGGGAGCGAGGTTTCTCAGATGCCGAGGACGCGGGCGATGGTGCGCAGCACCCCGTTGTCGTTGTTGGACGGGGCCAGGTGGCGGGCCCGGCGGACGACCTCGGGGTGGGCGCCCGCCACGGCGAAGGACCAGTCGGCCGCGTCCAGCATCTCCAGGTCGTTGAGGTAGTCGCCGAACACCATGGTCTGCGCGGGGGTGATGCCCAGCTCCCGCTGCAGACCGCGCAGGGCGGCGCCCTTGTTGGCGGTGGCGTTCATGACGTCGACCCAGTGCTCGCCGGAGACGACGACCTGGTGGGTGGCGGTGAAGGCCTGCAGCGCGGGCGCCGTGGTCCGCTCGGCGGAGCCGAAGTCGAACAGGGCCACCTTGAGCACCTCGTCGTCGACGGCGGTGAGGTCGTCGACGATCCTGTTCTCCACGTAGTACCTGCGGACCTCGGTGAGAAAGGCCTCGTCGGTCCGCTCCACATAGGCGGACCGCTTGCCGCAGACCACGGCGCCCACGTCCACGCCGTCGGCCGCCAGTTCCCGTACGGCGCGCGCCAGAGCGGCCACGACCCGCCCGTGCAGCGGGTCCGAGCTGAGCTCGACGCCGTCCCGGACGACGTAGGTGCCGTTCTCCGCGATGAACACCATGCCGTCGGCGACCTCGGCGAACTGCCGGGCCAGGGTGGCGTACTGGCGGCCGCTCGCCGGGCTGAACAGCACACCACGCCGGCGCAGTTCGGCCAGCATCGGCCACAGTCCGTCCGGGATCCGCTTGTCGTCGTCCAGGAGTGTGCCGTCCATGTCGCTGACGACGAGCCGGATGTCGGCGGGTCCGGCCGGCGGGCCCTGGTCGACGGGGAGGGACTCGGGGGTGGCGGGCATGTCGTGCTTCCGGTCGGGGTCGGGTGTACGTCGGCCAAGTGTTCCTCATACGGCGTACGGACTCCGAACCGGGCGGTGCCGGGTGCGGCCGTGCGGCCGTGGTACCGCGGTTCGCCGGGGTGGCCGTGAAAACCTGGCCCCGGCCCACGCACAGCGCTTGTCCGTCGAGGAGGAACGCCGATGACCACCCTTGCCGACCCGGTGCCGGGCGGGCGTCCCGGCGAGGTCCAGCGGGCCACCGCGCTCGCCGCCGAACTGACCGGGCGTGGCGTGCACGGTGTCGTGCTGTCCTATGTCGACACCGCGGGCATCGGCCGGGTGAAGACGGTCCCGGCGGCCCGGCTGTCCGCGGCGGCGGCCTGGGGGGTGGGGATGTCGCCGGTGTTCGACACCTTCCTGGCCGACGACTCCATCGTCACCACCGAGGTCCTCGGCTCCCCGGACGGTGATCTGCGCCTGTACCCGGACCTCGACCACCTGGTGGTCCTGGCCGGGCAGCCCGGCTGGGCGTGGGCCCCGGTCGACCGGATCACCCAGGAGGGCGAGCGGCACCCCGGGTGCTCGCGGACGTTCCTGCGCCGGATCGTCACGGAGGCCGCCGAACGGCACGGCATCAGCTTCCGCGCGGCCGTCGAGGTCGAATGGGCCGTCGGTGCCGGCCCGGGGTCCGACGGGGAGTTCGTCCCGGCGGTGTCCGGCCCCGCCTACGGCGCCGTCCGGCAGATCGAGCTGAGCGACTACGGCGCCGACCTGCTGGCGGCCTGCGCCGCGCAGGGCATCGACGTCGACCAGTTCCATCCCGAGTACGCGGCCGGGCAGTTCGAGCTGTCCGTGGGCGCGCTGGACCCGGTCGCGGCGGCCGACCGGAGCGTGCTGGTGCGGCAGACCGTCCGGGCGGTGGCCCGACGGCACGGTCTGCGCGTCTCCTTCGCACCGGCGGTGTCCGCCGAGGGCGTCGGCAACGGAGGCCATCTGCACCTGTCCGGCTGGCGCGACGGCCGCAATCTGCACACCTCGGGTCCGGGGCCGTACGGCATGACGGCGGACGCCGAGTCCTTCGCGGCCGGGATCCTCGCGCATCTGCCCGCCCTCACGGCGGTGACCGCGCCCAGCCCGGCCAGCTACCTCCGTCTCAAGCCCTCGCAGTGGGCGGGGGTGTTCGCCGTCTGGGGCCGTGAGCGGCGGGAGGCCGCGGTGCGGGTGGTCACCGGCACGACGGGGCACCGGGAGCAGGCGGCGAACCTGGAGGTCAAGCCCGTCGACCTGGCCGCCAACCCCTACCTCGCCCTCGGCTGCGTCATCGCCGCCGGGCTCGACGGCGTGGCGTCGGCGGCGGCCCTGCCCGCGGAGACCACCGGGGACCCGGCACGGTTCGACGCCGAGGAGGCGGCGGCGCGGGGGGTGCGCCGGCTGCCCACCTCGCTGCCGGAGGCCGTCGCCGAGTTCCGCGGCGACGAGGTGCTGCGGGCGGCGCTCGGCGACGTCCTGGCCGACGCGGTGACCGCGGTACGCCTCGGGGAGGCCGCCGCCGTGGACGGACTGGACGACGCTCACGTGGCGGCGGCCTACCGCTGGAAGTACTGACCGTGCCCGCCCCCGCGTCCGGACCGGTCGAGGAGGCGCTCGCCGCGCTTCCCCTGGTCGACCACCACTGCCACGGCGCCCGCACCGCCGACCTCGGTCCCGACGAGTTCGCCTCCCTGCTCACCGAGGGACGGGCCCGGCCCGGGAGCGGCGCCTCCCCCTTCGACACACCGGCCGGAGTGGCCGTACGCAGGCACTGCGCTCCCCTGCTGGACCTGCCCCGGCACGCACCCGCCGCCGACTACACGGCCCGGCGGGCGGAGCTGGGCTGGCGCGAGGTCAACCAGCGGTTCCTCACTGCGGCGGGGGTGGGGGTGTTCTGCGTGGACACCGGGTTCGCCCCGCATCCCGTCACCTCCCCGGCAGAGCTGGCGGACGCCTCGGGCGGGGCGGCCCACGAGGTGGTGCGGCTGGAGGGCGTCGCCGAGTCGGTGGCCGCGGCGGGCGTGGAGGCGGGCGAGTACGCGGGAGAGTTCCGGGCGGCCGCGGAGAGCGCCGTGCGCCGGCCCGGGGTGGTGGCGGTGAAGTCCGTGGCGGCCTACCGCACCGGCTTCGCGCTGGCCCCGGAGCGGCCCGCCGGCACGGAGGTGACCGAGGCGGCCCGGCACTGGCTCACGCGAGGAGGACGGCTGACCGACCCGGTGCTGGTGCGCCACGTGCTGTGGACCGCCGTGGACCTCGGCCTGCCGCTGCAGCTGCACACCGGCTTCGGCGACGACGACATCCGGCTGCACCGGGCCGACCCCGCCCTCCTGACGGACTGGCTGCACCTGATCCGGGGCACCATCCCGGTACTGCTGCTGCACTGCTGGCCCTACCAGCGCCAGGCCGCCTATCTGGCGGCGGTCTTCGAGGAGGTGTATCTCGACGTCGGACTCGCCCTCCACCACGCCGGCCCGTCCCGGTCCCGGGCGATCCTGGAGGAGGCCCTCGAGATCACACCGTTCCGCAAACTCCTGTACAGCTCCGACGCGTACGGTGTGGCCGAATTCCACCACCTCGGTGCGCTGTGCTTCCGCCAGGGGCTCGCCGCACTGCTCCGGCAACGGGTGGACACCGACGAGCTGAGCCTGCCCGACGCCCTGCGGATCGCCGCCTGGACGGGCCGGGACAACGCCCGCCGCCTGTACGGACTGCCCGCCGCCGGGTGGTCACCGTCCGGCCGCCTGTGACTGAGGACACGCCGTATCCGATCCCCGGAAAGTATGATCAAGCAATGTCTGACATGACCGAAACCACGCCCGGCTGGCTGACTTCCGACGAGCTGGAGATGGCGCGCGCCCGCATGCCGATCCTCTATGTCGAGGCCGTGCCGGTGCGTGTCGACGACAGCGGCGAAGTCACCAGCATCGGCCTGCTGCTCCGCATCGGGCCGGACGGAACGGTCAGCCGGACCCTGGTCTCCGGCCGTGTCCTGCACCACGAGCGGGTCCGCGACGCCCTGCTGCGTCACCTGGAGAAGGACCTCGGCCCGGTGGCGCTGCCCCGGGTCCCGGCCTCCCTGCAGCCCTTCACCGTGGCCGAGTACTTCCCCACCGCGGGCATCACCCCGTACCACGACCCGCGCCAGCACGCCGTGTCCCTCGCCTACATCGTCCCGGTGGCCGGTGACTGCCGCCCCCGGCAGGACGCGCTGGACCTGGTGTGGTTCAGCCCGCAGGAGGCCGCGTCACCGGCCCTGCAGAGCGAGATGCCGGGCGGGCACGGGGTGCTGCTGAAGCAGGCCCTCGCGTACGTGGGCCACGTGTCCTGAGCCGGGCGGGCCGTCCGGCCGGTGCGGAGCGGGTCAGTCCGGCACGGCGCCCAGGTCGGCCCGCGCGGGACTGTCGTCGAGGAAGCCGCCCGACTGGTGCTGCCACAGCCTGGCGTAGGTGCCGTCCGCGGCGAGCAGTTCCTGGTGCGTGCCCTGCTCGACGATCCGTCCGCGGTCGAGGACCACGAGGCGGTCCATGCCGGCGACCGTGCTCAGCCGGTGCGCCACCACGAGTGCCGTCCGCCCCTCCATGAGCCGCCACAGCGCCTCCTGGACGAGGATCTCGCTCTCGGAGTCCAGGGCGCTGGTCGCCTCGTCGAGCAGCAGGACCGGTGCGTCGCGCAGGATCGCCCTGGCGAGCGCGACCCGCTGCCGCTGGCCGCCGGACAGCTTCACACCGCGCTCGCCCACCATGGTGTCGAAGCCGTCCCGCAGCGCGTCGGCGAACTCCGTGACGTGTGCGGCCTCGGCCGCGCGGCGGATCTCGGCGTCGGTGGCGCCCGGCCGGGCGAAGGCGATGTTCTCCCGCAGGGTGCGGTGGAACATCGCCGGGTCCTGCGGCACGTAGGAGATCAGGCTGCGCAGGTCCTTCTGACGGAGCCTGCTGATGTCCTGGCCGCCGATCAGGATCCGGCCGTCGTCGATGTCCGTCATCCTCAGCAGCAGCCTGGTGAGGGTGGTCTTGCCGCCGCCGGACCGGCCGACGAGACCGATCTTCGCACCGTCGGGCACCGCCAGGTCGAGGCCCTGGAACAGCGGCTCGGCACCCGCGTGGGCGAAGGTCACCTTCTCGAAGCGGATGTCGGCGGCCTCCGTCAGCAGCGGCTGCGGCTGGGGAGGGTCGAGCACGGTCGGCGGTGTCAGCAGCAGTTCGGTGAACTGCGCCGCCTCGGTCATCGAGCTTTCCAGACGGCGGTAGATCTGGTTGAACTCGAACATGATCCGCGTCGCGTTGGTGTAGTACGTGAAGGCGACCACGACCGCCTCCACCCCGTGCTCGCCCCCGCCGAGCGTGACCGCGAGCAGCAGGCCCAGCACGTTGGTCAGCACGGACAGCGGGGCGACCAGCGTGTCGATGCGCAGGTTGCCGTAGTCCCACGACCGCAGCGTGAGCCGCCGCGACTGGGCGACCCGCAGCCGGTGCTCGGCGGCCTCGCGGTCCTCGGCGGCGAAGGCCCGGACCGTGTCCATGTTCATCAGACTGTCGGAGACATGGCCCGACACCCGGGCGATCGCCTCCTCGCGCAGGTTCACCAGCGCCTGACGGCGCCGGACGAGCGGCGCCACGCACACCGCCGTCAGCGCGATCATCACCAGGAGTCCGACGACGAGCAGCGGCTCGTAGCGCCACAGCACCACCGAGCCGAACGCCAGCGGGACGAACCTGCCCACGATGTTGAACGCCAGCGTGTCGACGAACTCCTCGAAGCGGACGGCGAAGCTCAGCACCCGCTTGGTCAGCGATCCGGCGAAGTTGTCGTGGAAGAACGCGGCGTCCTTGGCGAACAGCTCGTCCATGCCGACGATGTACAGGTGTTCGATGCCGAGGGCGTCCAGGCGGTTCAGACAGTGCAGGCCGACACGCCACAGCGCCTCGGCGAGCAGCAGCACACCGGCGAAGCCGAGGACGTAGGGCAGCGTCGCACCGATGGCGGCACCGGAGTCGTCGGCGATACGGCCGACGAGCTTGGCGACGACGAGCGGCGCCAGGTAGTTGATCCCGATGTTGCCCAGCGCCGGCAGCAGCATCGCGGGCACCGTCAGCCACCTCAGGCGGCCCAGTTCTCGTCCGTAGTAGCGCAGGGCGAGGAGCACGGAGCCCCTGCCCGGCGGCGTCCTGTGTAATTCACGCGGTCCCATGGCACAGCAATGTCCCGCAGCGCCGACCGCGCGGTCCAAGCATTTTCACCCAAATGCCGCATCGGCCCTGGAAACGGCGGGAGGCCGCCTCCTCGATGAGAAGGCGGCCTCCGGCTGCGACTCCAAAAGTCGGGACGACAGGATTTGAACCTGCGACCCCTTGACCCCCAGTCAAGTGCGCTACCAAGCTGCGCCACGTCCCGATGCTCGTTGACCTGGGAGTTCCCCGGTCGAAACGTGCACGGAAACCATACCGCACTCGGGTCGGTGATCGCGCACGCCTTTGTCGTCGGCCGACGGCTTGACCTCAAGTTCGGTTGAGGTTGCACGATCGTTCCCATGACGATCATCGAAGAGGAGCGGCGCACTCACACCTACGCCGACCTGCCGGAACTGATGAGCCCGATGACCGGCGACGAGAAGCACGGGCCGGCGGCGACCTCGACGCTGGACGTGCTGTGGGTGCTGTACGACCGGGTGCTGCGGGTCACGCCCGAGCGGATGACGGACCCGGGCCGGGACCGGTTCCTGCTGAGCAAGGGGCACGGGCCGATGGCGTACTACGCCGTGCTCGCCGCGAAGGGCTTCCTGCCGGTGGAGTGGCTGCCGGGCTTCGGCGGTTACGACTCGCCGCTCGGCCATCACCCCGACCGGGTGCTGGTGCCGGGCGCCGAGATCGGCAGCGGGTCGCTGGGGCACGGGCTGCCGATCGCCGTGGGCACGGCGCTGGGCCTGCGCGCCCAGGGGCTCGGCGAGCCGCGGGTGTGGGCGCTGATCGGGGACGCCGAACTGGACGAGGGCAGCAACCACGAGGCGATCGCCTACGCCGGAGCCACGGGCCTGGACCGGTTGCACACGGTCGTCGTCGACAACTCCTCCGCCAGTTACTCCCGGCCCGGCGGTATCGCCGCGCGCTTCGAGGTGGCCGGCTGGTCCGCCGTGACCGTGGACGGGCGCGACCACGAGGCGCTGCACGCCGCGTTCACCGCGCCGCATCCGGGCCGCCCGCACGTGGTCGTGGCCCGTGTCGAGCCGAAGTACGCCTGACATCCGAAGCATCCCCCACCTCAGAAAGGCCTGTCCGCCATGGACACCATGCGTGACCGTTTCGCACCCGTCGTCTCGAGGCTGCTCGACGAGGACCCGCGGGTCGCGGTCGTCCTCGCCGACATCGGCGTGGACGCCTTCGCGGAGGCGTCGCGCCGGCATCCGCACCGGGTGATCAATGTCGGCATCCGTGAACAGCTCCTGGTGGGGGCCGCGGCGGGGCTGGCGCTCACCGGGCTGCGGCCGGTCGTGCACACCTTCGCCAGCTTCCTCATCGAGCGGCCGTTCGAGCAGGTCAAGCTGGACCTCGGGTACCAGAACGCCGGGGCGGTGCTGGTGAGCGCGGCGGCCTCCTTCGACTGGCCGGCCGGCGGGTACACGCACATGGCGCCCGGGGACGTGGCGCTGCTCGACACCCTGGACGGCTGGACCGTGCACGTCCCCGGCCACCCCGACGAGGCGGAGGCGCTGCTGCGGCACGCGGTCGCCGCCGGCGACGACAAGGTCTACGTCCGGCTGTCCGTGCAGTCCAACCGGCGGGGGCTCGCCGTCGACGGACAGCGGTTCGTCACCGTCCGCGAGGGCCGCGCGGGCGTGGTGGTCGCGGTCGGGCCGATGCTGGACGCCGTGCTCGCCGCCACGGAGGGCCTCGACGTCAGCGTTCTCTACGCGACGACGGTCCGGCCCTTCGACGCGGCGGCCCTGCGCCGCGCCACCGGGGCGGCCGGGCCGGACGTCGTCGTGGTGGAGCCGTATCTCGCCGGGACGTCGACGGCCGCCGTGAACGACGCCCTGTCCGATATGCCGCACCGTGTGCTGGGCCTCGGCGTCGGCCGCCGTGAGCTGCGCCGGTACGGGACGCTCGAGGAGCACGTCGCCGCGCACGGGCTGGACGCGGCGGGCCTGCGGGAGCGGATCGGGGGCTTCCTCGGGGCGGCCGCGGCGGCGACGCGGGGGTGACATGGGGAGGACACGGGGGCGCGGTCACTCCCCGGTCGGACGCCCCAGCTCCGGGTGGGCCTCCAGCAGCCGGGGCGGGGCCGCCTGGCGCCAGGAGTCGGCCAGGATGTCGCGCAGTTCGGCCTCGTCCTCGAGCGCGGCGAGCCGGGCGCGGACCCAGGCGAACTGGGCTTCGTGACCGGCGATCCAGAACTTCTCCGGCTCGGCCAGCACGAGTTCGTCGCGCTCCTCCTTGGGGCAGCGCACGGCTATGGAGGTCTCGTCCTCGGGCAGCGTGGCGAACATCTTCCCGGCCACCCGGAAGGTGGGCATGCTCCAGGCGGTCTTCTCCGTGGTGTCCGGCAGGGACAGGGCGATACGTCGTACGTCTTCGGCGTCCGGCATGCTCCGCACCGTAGCCCCTGCCACTGACAGTCACCCGGCCGGAGCCGTCGGGCGCCCCCTCACGCCCGCGCGGCCTCGCCCAGTGCGTCCAGTACCGGCCGGATCAGCGGGTGTTCCTCGGCCCCCCGCCGCACGGCGGCGAAGACGCGCCGGGTGGGGGCCACACCGTCGACGGGGCGGACGACCACGCCCGTCAGGTCCATGCCGCGCAGGGCCGAGCGCGGGACGAGGGCCACGCCGACATCGGCCGCGGCCAGCGCGACGACCGCACGGAAGTCGTCGGAGGAGTGTTCGAGACGGGGCTGGAAGCCGGCGCTCTCGCAGGCCAGGACGACCACGTCGTGGCACGGGTTGCCCGGGTAGGGGCCGATCCACGCGTCCTTGGCCAGGTCCGCGAGGGGCACCTCGGCCGTCTCGGCCAGCCGGTGGGTGACCGGGACGACCGCGTCGAACGGCTCGGCGTAAAGCGGGACGTGGGTCAGACGGGGATCGTCGGCGGGCGGCGCCCCGCGGTACTCGACGGCGACGGCCACGTCCACCTGCCGGTCGAGGACCATGGGCAGGCTGGCGTCGCCCTCGGCGTCCTGCACGCGGATGCGGATGCCGGGCGCCGAGGAGGCGAGACGGGCCACCGCCGGCGCCACGACCTCGGCGATGCCGGTCGCGAAGGCGGCCACGGTGACCGTGCCGGCCTCCCCCGAGTCGTAGGCGGCCAGCTCGGCCTCCGCGCGCTCCAGCTGGGCGAGGACCGCGTGGGTGTGGCCGAGCAGGATCTCCCCGGCCGGGGTCAGCCGTACGCCCTTCGCGCCGCGCTCGACCAGCCGGTGGCCGGTCTCCTGCTCCAGCGCGGTGAGCTGCTGGGAGACCGCGGAGGGGGTGAGATAGAGCGCGGCGGCCGCCGCCGTGACCGTGCGGTGGTCGGCCACCGCACGGAGGATGTGGAGCCGCCGTGCTTCGATCATGCGGCCGATTATCCCAGGTGTCCGCCCTGGTCAGGCCTCCAGCTCGGCGCGCGCCGCGACGAACGCGTCGACCGCGCGGTTCACGTCCTCGGTGGAGTGCGCGGCGGACAGCTGGACGCGGATGCGGGCCTGGCCCTGCGGGACCACCGGGTAGGAGAATCCGATCACGTACACCCCCCGCTCGAGGAGCAGTTCGGCCATGCGGCCGGCCCGGGCCGCGTCGCCGATCATCACCGGCGCGATGGCGTGGTCGCCGGGCAGGACGTCGAAGCCCTCCTCGGACATCCGGCGACGGAACAGCGCGGTGTTCTCGTTCAGCCGGACGCGCAGGTCGTCGGCCGACTCCAGCAGGTCGAGCACCTTCAGCGAGGCCGCAGCGATCACCGGCGCGAGGGTGTTGGAGAACAGGTACGGGCGGGAGCGCTGGCGCAGCAGGGCGACGATCTCGGCGCGGGCGGCGACATAGCCGCCGGAGGCCCCGCCGAGCGCCTTGCCGAGGGTGCCCGTGACGATGTCGACGCGGTCCATGACGCCGTGCAGCTCGGGTGTGCCCCGGCCGGTCGGGCCGACGAAGCCGACGGCGTGGGAGTCGTCGACCATGACCATCGCGTCGTAGCGGTCGGCGAGGTCGCAGATCTCCGCCAGCGGCGCGACGTACCCGTCCATGGAGAACACGCCGTCGGTGACGATCAGACGGCGCCGGGCGCCGGACGCCTCCTTGAGCTTCGCCTCCAGGTCGGCGAGGTCACGGTTGGCGTAGCGGAGGCGGCGGGCCTTGGACAGGCGGATGCCGTCGATGATGGAGGCGTGGTTGAGGGCGTCGGAGATCACCGCGTCCTGCTCGCCGAGGAGGGTCTCGAAGACACCTCCGTTGGCGTCGAAACAGGAGGAGTACAGGATGGTGTCCTCCTGGCCGAGGAAGGCGGACAGCCGCGCCTCCAGCTCCTTGTGCACCTCCTGGGTGCCGCAGATGAAGCGCACGGACGCCATGCCGTAGCCCCAGCGGTCCAGGGCGGCGTGGGCGGCGGCGACGACCTCGGGGTGGTCGGCGAGGCCGAGGTAGTTGTTGGCGCAGAAGTTGAGGACCTCGCCGGGTCGGCCGCCGGCGGTCACGTTCACGGTCGCGGACTGCGGGGTGCCGATGACGCGCTCCGGCTTGTGCAGGCCGGCGGCGCGGATCTCGTCGAGGGTGGCGCGCAGGTCGTCGCGCACGGAGTCGAACACGGGGAAGCTCCTGGGGATGCTCGCGTAAGGGGCGTACGGGGAGGAGGTCACGCGGTCCAGTCGAGGATGACCTTCCCACCGCGGCCGCTCGCCGCGTCGGCGAACGCCGCCTCGAAGTCCCGGTAGTCGTACCGGCCGGTGATCACGGGCGCGAGGTCGAGGCCGCCTTCCAGCAGTACCGACATCGCGTACCAGGTCTCGAACATCTCCCGGCCGTAGATGCCCTTGAGGGTGATCATCTTGGTGACGATCCGGGCCCAGTCGACCGGGAACTCCTCGGCGGGCAGGCCCAGCATGGCGATCCGGCCACCGTGCGTCATGTTGGCGATCATGTCGCGCAGGGCCTCGGGGCGGCCGGACATCTCCAGGCCGATGTCGAAGCCCTCACGCAGGCCCAGTTCCCGCTGGCCGTCGGCGATGGTGGCGCCGGAGACGTTCAGGGCGAGGGTCGCGCCGGTCTTGCGGGCGAGGTCGAGCCGCTCCTCGCTGACGTCGGTGATCACCACGTTCCGGGCGCCCGCGTGCCGGGCCACGGCCGCGGCCATCAGGCCGATCGGGCCGGCGCCGGTGATCAGGACGTCCTCGCCGACCAGCGGGAACGACAGCGCGGTGTGCACGGCGTTGCCGAACGGGTCGAAGATCGCGGCGACGTCGAGGTCGACGGGGACGCGGTGCACCCAGACGTTGGCGGCGGGCAGGACCACGTACTCGGCGAACGCCCCGTCGCGGCCGACGCCGAGGCCGACGGTGGCCCGGCACAGGTGACGGCGCCCGGCCAGGCAGTTGCGGCACTTGCCGCACACCAGATGGCCCTCGCCGCTCACCCGGTCGCCGATCCGGACGTCGGTGACGTCACGGCCGGTGTCCACGACCTGGCCGACGAACTCGTGCCCGAGCACCAGCGGGGTGCTGATCGTCTGCCGCGCCCAGCCGTCCCAGGACCGGATGTGCAGATCGGTGCCGCAGATCCCGGTCCGCTGGACCTTGATCAGCACGTCACCGGGACCGACGGCGGGCTCGGGCACGTCCGTGAGCCACAGCCCGGGCTCCGCCTTTTCCTTGACCAGCGCCTTCAACGCTACGGCTCCTGTGTGTGCGGTCCCGGCCCACGGCATGCCGGAGGCACCCGCGTCCGGGGAGAGGAGTGGATTCGCACAGCAATCTGCCCTACGACGGGCACCGGGTCCATCGAGGATTTCTTAAGCGGCGCCACAGCTCGGCTTCACACGACCGTCACAGTGCCGAGTCCGTCGTCCGCGCCCCGTTCGAGACGCAGGGCGAGTTCCGCGGCCCGCGCCTTGATGGTCTCCAGGCCCGCCTTCCCCCAGGGCCGGGGGGTGACGTCGGCGACGCACACGGTGCCCAGCGTCATCCCGGTGCTGTCGAGGAGCGGGGCACCCAGGTACGAGTGGATGCCGAACTCGTCCACGACCGGGTTGCACGCGAACCGCGGGTAGTCACGGACGTCCTCCAGGACCAGTGCCTTGCGGCGCACCACCACGTGGGGGCAGAAACCGTGGTCGCGCGGCAGCCGGCGGCCGACCTCGGGCCGGTTGCCGTCGGCCTTCGGACGCGGTCCGGCGACCGGGGTGCGCAGGCCCGCGAAGAACTGTCCTTCCTCGCCTATGAAGTTGACCATCGCGTACGGCGTGGCGGCGAGCTCCGCGAGGTGCGCCGCGAAGGCGTCGAGGGCGGGCTCGGGGCGCTCCCCCAAGCCGAGCCGGTCAAGCCGCCGGACGCGGGCGGGGGCCTCCCTGTCCTCGGGGGTCAGCAGCAGACCCCTGATGGGGCGCGGCGGGTCGTGGCTCATGACCGGGCTCCGGGTGACATGGGGGCGCCGTGGCCCGGTGCGTGCGCGGGGGCGTGGGCGATGAGGTGGCGCACGAGGGTGAGCAGGGTCTGGACGCCGGAGGAGGAGATACGGGCGTCGCAGCGGACGACCGGGATCCGGGGGTCGAGGTCGATGGCGGCGCGCACCTCCTCGGGGTCGTAGCGGTAGGAGCCGTCGAACTCGTTGACGGCGACGATGAAGCCGAGTCCGCGCTCCTCGAAGAAGTCGACCGCGGCGAAGCACTGCTCCAGGCGGCGGGTGTCGGCCAGGATCACGGCGCCGAGCGCCCCCTCGGACAGCTCGTCCCACATGAACCAGAACCGCTCCTGCCCGGGCGTGCCGAACAGGTACAGCACGTGTCGCGGATCCAGGGTGATGCGACCGAAGTCCATCGCCACCGTGGTCTCGACCTTGTTCTCGATGCCGTCGAGGTCGTCGGTCGTGGCGCTGACCGTGGTGAGCAGCTCCTCCGTGCTGAGCGGCGCGATCTCGCTCACCGCACCCACGAAGGTGGTCTTGCCCACCCCGAACCCTCCGGCCACCAGGATCTTCAGTGCGGTGGGGAACGGGTCAGAGCTGTCGTCGTAGTCCATCGAGCACTGCCTCCAGAAGGGACCGGTCAGTGGGGTTGTGGTGGAAGGCGGGGGGCTTGGTGGTGAGCGCCCCGCAGTCGACGAGGTCGGAGAGCAGCACCTTGGTGACCGCCGCGGGGAGCCCCAGATGCGCGGCGACCTCGGCGACCGGGACGGGCGACCGGCACAGTTCGAGCGCCTGGGCGTGTTCGGGGCCGAGATAGCCGAGAGGGGTGGCTCCGGTGGCCATCACCTGCGACATCAGGTCGAGCGCGATGGTGGGCCGGGTGCGGCCGTTGCTGACCGTGAAGGGACGCACCAGCCGTCCGGCCGCGTCGTCGAGCCAGGGCCCGTCGCCGGCCGCGGCCGCGCTCAAGGCCTCGTCGCCGGGGGTTCGACGGAGTGCCGGCGGGGCGCTGTCACCAGGTAGGGGCGGACGCTCTTGACCAGCATGGCCATCTCGTAACCGAGCACGGCCGCGTCGGCCTCGCGGCCGGCCAGCACGGCCAGGCAGGTGCCGGAGCCGGCGGTGGTGACGAACAGCAGGGTCGAGTCGAGTTCCACGACGACCTGCCGGACCTCGCCGCCGTCGCCGAACCGGACGCCCGCGCTGCGGCCGAGCGAGTACAGGCCGGAGGCGAGGGCGGCCATGTGGTCGGCGCTGTCGGGGTCGAGGCCGTGGACGGACTTCACCAGTCCGTCGCAGGACAGCAGTACCGCGCTGGTGGTGTGCGGTACGCGCTGGACGAGGCCGCTCAACAGCCAGTCGAGGTCGGATACCTGGGCGGTCGGCGCATCGCTCGCCATGGTGGATCGACTCCTTGGGGTACGAAGGGTGCGAAGGTCTGCGGGAGCGGTGAGGGCGGGGGCTGGGCTGCAGCGTGAGGTCATCCGGCCGGTGCGCTCCCGTCGGGCCGGAGACCGGCATGGCTTCCGGGGGCGTGCGGGCGTGCCTGGGCCAGGAAGGAGACCGGCTCGGTAGGGTCTGTCTCCGCCTGCCCCGTGTGGGCTTCGGCCTCCTCCAGGTGCTGCTGCGCCTCGGCCAGGCCGATCCCCCGTTGGAACGCCGCCATCAGGCCGGGGTCATGGCCTACGAGGGTGTCGCCGTCCTGGCGGGGGGCCGGGCCGCCCCGCAGTTGGGGCGCGATGTGTTCCTGGGCGCGGCGGCGGGGAAGCTGGGGCTTGCCCATGGTGCCGCGCACCGTGCCGCCGCCGCGCGGGACGGGGGGTGCGCCCGGGCTCTCCGCGATGGTGCGTCGCTCGTCGGGCCGGATGCCTGGGGTGGCCCGCGCGGGTGTGGGGCGCGCCTCGTGGGCGCCGCGCACCGGCAGCGGTGCCGGTGCGCCGTCGTCCGCCCTCGACGGCCCGCGGTGCACGTGCCGTCCCGGAGCGGTCGGATGTTCGGCGGCGGTGTCCTGGGGACCACCGGTCTGCCGGACGGCACCGGGCCGGGGCGGCCGCTGGGCGATCGGCGCGGGCGGCGGCACCGGGGTCGGGCCCGTGCCCGTGTGTCCCGTGCTCGTGTGTCCCGTTCCCGCTCGGTCCGTGCCCGCGTGGCCCGTGCCCGGCGTGTCGTCCGGTGCCGTGCCCAGGAGTTCCTGGGGCACGACGAGGACGGCCTGCACGCCTCCGTAGATGTTCGTCTGCAGCCGGACGGTGATGCCGTGCCGCCGGGCGAGCTGCGAGACCACGTAGAGGCCGATGCGCCCGTCCGCGAGCAGGCTGGCGACGTTGACCTGGTCCGGGTCGGCGAGCAGCGCGTTCATCCTGGTCTGCTCCTCCACCGGCATGCCGAGGCCGCGGTCCTCGACCTCCACGGCGAGGCCGGAGGTGACGAGGTTGGCGCGGAGCAGCACCTGGGTGTTCGGGGCGGAGAACAGCGTGGCGTTCTCGACGAGTTCGGCCAGCAGGTGGATGACGTCGGCGACGGCGTGGCCGTGCAGCCGGCCGTCGACGGGCGGGACCAGCCGGACCCGTGAGTACTGCTCGACCTCGGCGATGGCCGAGCGCAGCACCTCGGTCATGGAGACCGGGTGGCTCCACTGCCGCCGGGAGACGGCGCCGCCGAGCACGGCGAGGTTCTCGGCGTGCCGCCGGATGCGGGTGGCGAGGTGATCGACGTGGAAGAGGCCCTTGAGCAGGTCGGGGTCCTCGATCTCGCTCTCCAGCTCGTCGAGGATCGAGATCTCCCGGTGCACCAGGGACTGCAGCCGCCGGGCGAGGTTGACGAAGACCTCGAGTTTCTGTTCGCTGCCCGTCTGGCTGGAGAGCTGGGCCGCCTGGACGACGGCGGCGACGGCGCCGTCGTGGGCACGGGCGAGGTCGGCGGCGAGCAGTTCGAGGTCGTCGGCGTCCTTCGGGGGTCCGCCGCGCGTCCCTCGCGGGGGCGGGTTCTCGCCGCGCCGCAGCGCCTCGACCAGGGTCCGCAGATCCGCCTCGCCGCGGGCGGCGCTGCGGCGCAGGGCGCCGACCCGGTCGCTCACCGAGCGGGCGGCGCGGTCGGCGGCGACGGCGGCGATCAGGATGCCGGCGACGGTCACCGAGACCGCCCCGGCGAGCACGGCCCACAGGGTGGGACCGGGGCGGACTCCGGCGGAGCGGACGGTGACCAGGACGGCCGCGCTGGCGCTGAGGGCGACCGCGACGGGCGGCAGCACCGCGAGACGCAGGAGCTGTGGCCGTATGGGGGCCTCGGGCAGTGCGGGAACGGGGCGGGCGACCGGCCGCCCGTGCCGGCCGCCCTCACGGCGGTCGGCACGCGCGGCCGGTGCGCGGAGGTGAGACATGGGTGTCCTCGTACTGGTCCGTCGGGCCCGTCGCGGCCCTGCGTCGTGCGACGGACACTCACCGTAGTCGCCTCGGCATCATGTGCGGCGGGCAGTTGACGAAGTCCCCTGGAGAGGGTCCCGCTCTGGTATGAACTCTCGTACGACAGACCGATAACCCGGCCGGATACACCGAAAAGGATCGACCATTGACGGTCCAGCCTGGTCGAATCCGGTCGGGAAGAGACGGCGAGGGCCGGGGAGTCCATGACCCCCCGGCCCTCGTGGACCCGGTGTGCTCAGCCCGCCGGAACGGTCTCCGGGTCCCCTTCGTCCTCGGCCGTGCCGCCGGGGGCGTCACCCGCCGTGTCGGCCTGGGCCCGGGCCGCCGAGTCGGCGGTGGCCTTCACGGCCGCCTCCGTGACCACGTCCGACCAGCCGCCCGCCGGGGCCTGGGCCACCCCGCGCCACCACGGCTGGGACGGGACGGTCTCGGCGGTGGGCTCGAAGGGCTCGCCGGGACGGGGCAGCGCGGTGCGGGCGCCGGCCGCGCGGGCCGCGGCCACGGTGCCCTCGCCGGGGTCCGACCAGGCGTGGGTGGCCAGATTGAAGGTGGCCCAGTGGATCGGCAGCATCACACCGGATTCGGCCAGGCCGCCCTGCAGGTCGAGGTGGGCGCGCATGCCCTCCTCGGGTGTCATGTGTATGTCGGGCCAGAACTCGCTGTAGGCGCCGATCTGGATCATCGTGGCGTCGAACGGGCCGTGGTCGGCGCCGATGTCCTTGAAGCCGTCGAAGTAGCCGGTGTCGCCGCTGTGGTAGATCCGGTGCTCGGGTCCTGCGACGGCCCAGGAGGCCCAGAGGGTGTGCTGGGTGTTGCGCAGGCCGCGGCCGCAGAAGTGGCGGGCGGGGGTGGCGGTCAGGGTGAGGCCGCCGACCTCGGTCGCCTCGTGCCAGTCCAGCTCCCGCAGCCGGCCCTCGGACACGCCCCACCGTTCGAGGTGGGCGCCGACGCCGAGCGGCACGGCGAAGAGGGTGTCCGTCCCGGCCAGCGCCTTGATCGTCGGCATGTCCAGATGGTCGTAGTGGTCGTGGGAGATGACCACGACGTCGACCGGGCCGAGCGCGGCCAGGGGCAGCGGCACCGGGTGCAGCCGCCTGGGCCCGGCGAACGGGAACGGGGAGCAGCGCTCGCCCCAGACGGGGTCGAACAGCACGCGCTGCCCGTCGATCTCCGCGAGCACACTGGAATGCCCCATCCAGGTCAGCCTGAGGCCGGTGGCGGGCGGCTTGGCGAGGTCCGCGACGGTGGTCGGGTGCACCGGGACCGTGCCCCGCGGGGAACGCCGGGGGCGGGTCTCCTTGTCGAAGAAGACCTTCGCGAAATCCAGGGTGGAGCCGGAGGGCCGGGTCCGGGCGGTGCCTCCGGGGTTCTGGAAGACGCCGTCCTTGAAGTGGGGCGATCTGCGGATGCGCGCGAGGCGCTCACCGCCGGGGTCCGCGCCGAAGGCCTCGGGCCGCAGCGCGCGGAGCCCGGAGCTCAGGGAAACCGATCCGGTCACGGTACCTCCAGGTGGAGTCGGCGAGGTCATCCCATTATGGTCGGCCGCCCCGGCAACCGGGGACGGCCGGGGTCCGGTTGTGCTTGCCCACCCACCGGAGCCCCGATACCGTCGGACACCCGCCTTACTGACCCGCTGTTCAGTAGTCTCCAGGAGCCCGTATGACGACCCCCCTGCTGTCGCTGGTCTGGACGGACCACGTCACCGGACGCCAGGGTTTCCTGGTCGTCGACCGGCTGGTGCGGGGCGTGGCCAGCGGGGGCCTGCGGATGCGTCCCGGCTGCACCCTCGAGGAGGTGACCGGGCTCGCCCGCGGCATGACGATGAAGGAGGCCCTGCACTACGACCCGGCGAGCCGGTACGTGCCGCTGGGCGGCGCCAAGGGGGGCATCGACTGCGATCCGCGGGACCCGGGGGCGTACGGACTGCTGGTGCGCTACCTGCGGGCGATGCGGCCGTACGTCGAGAGCTGCTGGACCACCGGCGAGGACCTCGGTCTCACCCAGGACCTGGTCGACCGGGCGGCGGCCGAGGCGGGGCTGGTGTCGTCCGTGCAGGCCGTGTACCCGCTGCTCGACGACGAGGCCGCGGCCCGGCGGCGACTGGCCAAGGCCTTCGCCGTCGAGGTGGACGGCATCGGCCTGGACGAACTGGCCGGTGGCTGCGGGGTGGCCGAGTCGGTGCTCGCCGCCCTGGACCGGGCCGGGGTGCCCCGCGCGGGGACACGGGTGGCGGTGCAGGGGCTGGGCACCATGGGCGGGGCGACGGCGCGTTTCCTCGCGCGCGCGGGCCTGCGGATTGTGGCCGTCGCGGACATCAAGGGAACGATCGCGAACCCGGCCGGCCTGGACGTCGAGGCGCTGCTCGCCGCGCGGGACGCGTACGGCACCGTGGACCGCGTCGTGCTGCGGCCCGGCGACCGTGAACTGCCCGGCGGGGCCTGGCTGTCCACCGAGGCGGAGGTGCTGGTGCCGGCGGCGGTGTCGTACGCGATCGACGCGGCCGGCCAGGACCGGATCACCGCACGCTGGATCGTCGAGGCGGCCAACATGCCGGTGCTGCCCGAGGCGGAGGAGGCGCTGGCCGCGCGCGGGGTGACCGTGCTGCCGGACGTGGTGGTCAACTCCGGCACCAACGCCTGGTGGTGGTGGACGCTGTTCGGGGACGTCGGCCCGGACGCGGAGGAGGCGTTCGCCCACATCCGGCGTTCGATGCGCGCCCTGGTCGAGCTGATGCTGGCGCGCGCGGAGGCCGACGGGACGACTCCCCGGGCCGCCGCGCACGCCATCGTGGCCGACCGGCTGCCGGTGATCACGGAACGCTTCGGATGGTACCGCTGACCGGACGGCCGGACCGTGCCGCTGCGGCGCCCCGGCGACCGATTAGGGTGACCGCGTGGCGAGAGTGCGGTTGAGCGTGGCGGAACGGCGGGGGGAACTGCTGCGGGCCGCCGTCGAGCAGATCGAGGCGCGGGGTGTGGCGGCGGTACGGATCGCCGACGTGGCCTCGGCGCTCGGCGTGAGCAACGCGCTGGTGCTGTACCACTTCTCGACGAAGGAGAAGCTGGTCGCCGCCGCCTTCGCGCACGCCGCCGAGGGCGATCTGGCGCATCTGCGGGGGCTGCTGGGGCGACGTACGTCCGCGCTGCGCCGGCTGAGGGCCGCCGTGCGCTGGTACGCGCCCACCGGTCAGGCCAAGGGCTGGCGGCTGTGGATCGAGGGCTGGGCGGTGGCGCTGCGCGAGCCCGCCCTGCGGGAGGTCACCCGGGATCTGGACCGGCAGTGGAAGGCGGCGATCGCCGAGGTCATCGCCGAGGGCGTCGACGCGGGAGAGTTCGTCTGCCCGGACCCCGCCGCCGCGGCCCTGCGCCTGACGGCCCTGCTCGACGGCCTCGCCGTCCAGATGACCTCCTACGCGGGCGCGGTGCCCCGGTCCCGGGCCCAGGAGTGGGTCGACGAGGCACTGGCCCGCGAACTGGGGGTGCCACGGGACGCGTTGACCGGGCGTTAGCGCTCCGGGCGGGGCGAGCGCCGGCCCCGCCCGGAGCCCCGGTCAGGCGACCGCGGCGATGCGCATCCTGATGTCGTCCGGGGACAGCGCGCCCTTGGCCGTCACATGATCGCCGGAGGACTCGCCGCGCAGACGGCGGCCGATCCACGGGACCAGGTACTCGCGCGCCCACTGCACGTCGTCGCGGCGGATGTCCAGGGCGCCCCGGGCCGGGAGCGGGGGCCAGGGCTGCTCCGGGTCGGCCGGGACCTCCAGACCGAGCACCTGGCCCGCGCGCAGGGCCACGCGCGTGTGCCCCTCGGGTGAGAGGTGCAGCCGGTCGTGGTCCCAGGCCCGCCGGTCCTGGACGGTCCTCAGTGACCACAGGTCGAGGACGGGACAGCCGTACCGGTCGGCGATGGCGCGGACATGGCCGTTGTACGTGGCGATCTTGCCGCGCAGATGCTTGAGCACGGGCACGCCACGGGTGTCGAAGCCGGTCGTCACCATGACCGTGCCGGCCACGGAGGCGAGCTGCGCCACCGCCAGCTCGAAACGCTCGGCCACCTCGTCGGGATCGGTGCCGGGACGGAGGATGTCGTTGCCGCCCGCGCAGAAGGACACCAGGTCCGGGGCGAGTTCGACGGCTCGCGGAAGCTGCTCGGCCACGATCTGGTCGAGCAGCCTGCCGCGTACCGCCAGGTTCGTGTACCTGAAGTCGCCCTCGGGCCGCCGGTCCGCGAGCAGCACCGCGAACCGGTCGGCCCAGCCGACGAACGCCCCGTCGGGGCCAGGGTCGCCCACGCCCTCGGTGAAGCTGTCCCCCACCGCCACGTACGACCCGATCACTGATCTGCTGTCACTCTTCGAATCGTCTGCCACGTCGGACCATGATTCACCTTTCGATGTGACCTACGCGACCGTAATAAAGGCTTGACGGACGGTGAGATAACCCACCTTCCCGACATGCGCCAGACGGGAATACGCCATCGTGGGACGCACCGGAGGCCGGACCGGGGATCAGGCGACGGCGACGCCGTGCGAGCGGAGGTATCCGACCGGGTCCACGTCCGAGCCGTAGTTCGGGGTGGTGCGTATCTCGAAGTGCAGGTGCGGGCCGGTCACGTTGCCGGTCGCGCCGGAGAGACCGAGCTGCTGCCCCGCCGTCACGGTCTGGCCGGCCGAGACCGAGAGGGAGGACAGGTGGCCGTACTGCGCGTAGTGGCCGTCGGCGAGCCTGATCACGACCTGGTTGCCGTAGGCGCCGCCCCAGCCGGCGGAGACGACCGTGCCCGCCCCCACGGCCTTGACCGGTGTGCCGGTCGGGACGACGAAGTCGACGCCCGTGTGGTAGCCGCTGGACCACATGCCGCCCGGCACGTGGTAACCGGTGCCGATGGTGGCGCCCACGACCGGGAGGGTGAAACCGGTGGAGGCGGTCGGCGCCGCGGAGGGCCGTGTCTGCGAGCGGGTCGCGGAACGGGGCGTGGACCGGGTCGTGGGCTGCGGGGCGGAGGACCGGGTGGACGTGGCGGACTCGGTGCCGGTGTGCGCGGCCCGCTCGCCGATGCTCAGCCTCAGACCGGGGTGGATCAGCGAGGGGTCGCTGCCGACGGCCTCGCGGTTGTCCGCGTAGAGCCGGTGCCAGCCGCCGCTCACGTTCTGCTCGTCGGCGATCTTCGAGAGGTAGTCACCGGCCCGCACCGTGTAGATGTGCACGCCCGACCGGGCCGCGGAGGTCTCCTTCTGGGCCACGGGCGCGGTCTGGACGGTCTCCTTGGAGGCGGACTCCTTCGCGGTGGCCGCCGTGGCGGCATGGGCGCCGCCGGCTCCCACGAGGGGCAGGGCCAGCGCGGCGCCGCCGGTTCCGGCGACGGCGATCGAGCGGGTGAAACGCCGGTTCTTGGGACGGCGGTGCTTACCCTTCGCGGGCATGACGAGTTCCTCTCCGGCGCCTGCGAGGTGAGCTGTCGGGTTCGGGCTGGAGCTGCCCGGCCGCGCTGCGCGCGGCTTCACCCCTAGCCGTTCCGAAGACCGGAACAGGCGGTCCTGCCTGGTGGGTCCCCCGCTCCTGCCGTGCACGGGTGAGTGTGTGCGGGCTCTGGGCGGCGGCAGGATTCGGCGTTCCGTCCGGAGTGGTGGCGAAGGTAAGCGAGCGGGACGGGAACGGACAAGCGAGTGCTTCCCGCGGACCGGGTTTGGCTTGATCCGTTTTGGATATCCCCCGTCACCGTCCGTGAACCTCCTCCGGAACCACCCTTCAATTCCCCGGAAATCCCCACCGATTACGTGGACATGACGCGTGACGGACAGTCATAAATATGACGCTCCTCACGGAACGTACCTTCATGCCTCCCTATATCAGAACTAGTTTCCCCAAAGAATCCAATTGGGGCAGAAGCATCAGATGCGGCGCAGACGGACAACGGTCGCGTCCAGATCGCCGCGCAACCCGGTGTCCAGTCCATGGTGCAGCAGCACGGCACCTCGGTGGACTTCGCCCGTTTCACGGCATTCGTAGGACGCCGCCGGATCGAGGCCGCGCAGCCGCACCGCCGGGACCGGCTCGCCGTACCGCTGCGCCTGGAGCCACGCCAGCACGACCGACTCGTCCCCGAGGGTGTACTGCACCGCGCTCAGCCCGCCCTCCGGCGGTCGCAGCCGGTACAGGTCGCCGTGCTGCACGACCGGGCGGATCTCCTTGTACAGCTCCACCCACTGGCGGGCCTCGGCGAGCTCCTCCTCCGTCCACTCCGACAGATCGCCCCCGACGCCGAGCACCCCGGCCATGGCGCTCACGAACCGGAAGCGCAGGCTGCTGACCCGCCCGTTGAGCTGGGTGTTCGGACTGTCGGTGACCCAGGCGGCCATGACCCGCGCGGGATGGATCTGACTGAAGCCGTGCTGGATGGCGAGCCGGTCCAGCGGGTCGGTGTTGTCGGAGGTCCACACCTGGTCCGTGCGACTCATCACACCGAGGTCGATCCGGCCGCCGCCGCCCGAGCAGGACTCGAACGCGACACCGGGATGGGCCGCCCGCAGCCGGTCGAGGAGCGCGTAGAAGGCGCGGACGTGGTCCACCCACAGCCGCTGCGGGTACGGCTCACCCGGCCATCCGGCGTCGGTGAAGCAGCGGTTGAAGTCCCACTTCACATAGTCGACGGGGGCGCTGGACAGGAGGCCGTCCAGCTGCTGCCAGAGGTGTTCCTGGACGTCCTCGCGGGCGAGGTTGAGCACGAGCTGATTACGGAACTCCGTCCGCTTCCGCCCGAACTGGTACTGCACCCAGTCGGGGTGGGCCCGGTACAGGTCGCTGTCCGGGTTGACCATCTCCGGTTCGACCCAGATGCCGAACTGCATACCGAGGGCGTGCACATAGTCCGCGAGCGGCTTCAGGCCGTTCGGGAAGCGGTCCGGGTTGGGCGTCCAGTCGCCGAGCCCGGCCCGGTCGCTCGTACGGGCACCGAACCAGCCGTCGTCGACCACGAACAGTTCGACACCGATCGCGGCGGCCCGCCGGGCGAGGGTCGCCTGCTGCTCCTCGGAGATGTCGAAGGTGGTGGCCTCCCAGGAGTTGAACAGCACGGGCCGGTCCCGGTCCGCGTCCGGGACGACATGGGCCCGCTGGTAGGCGTGCCAGGCACGGCTGGCGCCGCCGAAGCCGCCGTCGCTCCACAGGCCCGCGAAGACGGGGGTGGTGTACGACTCCCCCGGCGCCAGCGTCAGCAGGCCCGAGTCGTCGTAACCGGCCCCGCCGGTGATCTGGACGCGCGCGTCCGGGAGTTGGGAGACCGCGATCCGCCAGGAGCCCGACCAGCCGAGGGCGCAGCCGTAGACCTCGCCGTGCTCCTCGCCGGCGTCGGTGTGCAGGGCGACCCAGGGCAGGTGCTGGTGGCCGGTGTGACCGCGACGGCTGCCGATCACCTTGTCGCCGTACGTGAGCGGGGCGCTGGTCAGCAGGGACTCGGCGGCCCAGCGGCCGTGCAGCTGGGACAGTCGCCAGCCGTCCCGGTCGGGCAGGGTCCAGGTGGCGGCGTCGGCGCGCAGCAGCTCCACGCGCGCGTGCCCCTCGTTGCCCACGGTCACCCAGCGCTCGACGACGTCCCCGCGCATCCGGTAGTGCAGCGTGAGCGACACCGCGTCGTCCCTGAAGCGCAGCCGGAGCTCGTCGCCCTCGGTGTCGTACGCCTCGAAGGCCCACTCGGTGCCACGCCGCTCGTCGGTGCGCACGGACAGTGCGGGCCGGACGAAACGGGGGCCGCCCTCGACCGGGTACTCCTCCCGGCCGTCGAGCGGGGACTCGAAGGGCCGGTAGCCGGGCAGCGGGCGCACCGCGAGGGCCTCCGCGTCGGCGAGCGCGATGCGCGGGCCCCAGTGGAGGTGCAGCAGTTCGTGCTCCTCGGTGAGGTGCAGCGCGTAACCGCTGGTGGGCCCCGTCAGGAGCCAGGTACGACCGTTTTCGGCGATGTCCACCATCGAGGCCTCACAGGTGCCGACAGATCCGCTCAAGCATCAACATCATCAGGGGCTGACGGCACCGGAGGCAACGCCTGTGGACAACTCATTGCCCGGGAAAACCGATGTCGTATCGTCGAGCGAGTGCCCGCCGACGTGTCGAGACGGCGGGAGCGACAGCGAGGAGCCCACGTGACGCAGCAGGTCCCGTCGACCGAGCCGGAGCTGACCGGAGTGCGCAACTTCCGGGACGTGGGGGGCATGCCCACGGTGGACGGCCGCCGGGTGCGGCACGGGGTGCTGTTCCGCAGCGGGCATCTCGCGCACGCCACCGAGCAGGACGCGGCGTTCCTCGCCTCCCTGGGCCTGCACACGATCTTCGACTTCCGCAACGCGGCCGACAGGAAGCTCGAGGGCCCCGACGTCGAGCTGCCCGGTGTGCGCAATGTGAACCTGCCGCTGAGTGACCCGGCGGACGGCGCGGAGTTCTGGAAGCTGGTCCGCGACGGCGACCTCGACCAGTTGCGCGCGATCCTCGCGGACGGCAAGGCGGAGAACCGGATGATCTCCTCCTACCGCAAGATCGTGCGGGAGCGCACCGCGGAGCACTCCAGGGTGCTGCGCGCCCTGGCCGAGGACAGCGTCCCCGCCCTGATGCACTGCGCGGCGGGCAAGGACCGCGCGGGCATCTCCGTGGCCGTGACGCTGCTCGCGGTGGGCGTGGAGCGCGAGGCGATCGTCGCCGACTACCTGGAGTCGAACGCGAAGCACCGCCGCTACAAGGTGCGCCGGGGCGGCAGCCCGGACAGCGCCTACACCCCCGAGGTGATGGAGCTGCTCAGCCCGCTCTTCGACGCGCGCGCCGAGTACCTGTCGGCGGCCTTCACGAGTCTGGAGGAGACCTGGGGCGGGGTCGACACCTACCTGGAGCAGGGCCTCGGACTGACCTCCGAGACCCGGGAACGGCTGCGCGAGCGGCTGCTGGACTGACGTCCGCCCGACAGCGCGGTCAGCCCTTGGCGCCCAGCGCGAACAGCAGGTAGAGGAACGCGGCGAAGAGGTGGCCCACGGCGATGTAGATGATCAGCCGGACCCACAGGGAGCGGGGGAACTTCGTCTCGTAGTCGCTCATGACGGCTCTCCGGTAAGGGGCCCCAGGCACAGTGCGGCCGTGGGGCTCTGCAGCAGGGTGTGGACGAACAGCAGCTCCACCCCGTCGTGGTCCTCGGCGGCGAGGCGGTGCGGGGTGAGCGAGTCGAAGTGCGCGCTGTCGCCGGGCGCGAGCAGGTGCGCGGTGTCGCCGAGGCGCAGTCTGAGGCGGCCCCGCAGCACGTGGAGCCACTCCTCGCCGGGGTGGACCCGCACGATGTCGCCCTGCGTGCCGTACGGCACCCGTACGCGCAGTGCCTGCATCCCGCGCCCGGGGGCGCCGGCCTGGAAGTACGTCCAGCCGCCCGCACGGGTCGGCTCCATGTCGGCGGCGCGCACGACGGCGTCCCGGTCGGCGACGCTCTCGCCGAGTAGCTCCGAGACCGTCGTACCGTAGACACGGGCGAGCGCGAGCAGCATAGGGAGCGAGGGCTGGCGCCCACCGGTCTCCAGTCGGGAGAGGTGGGCGGGCGAGAGGCCCGCGGTGCGGGCCGCGGCCTCCAGGGTGAGGCCGGCGCGCCGGCGCAGGGCGCGCAGCTGCGGCGCCACGGCGGGCAGGTCGGCGCCCTCGCCCGACGACGGCGCGGCTTCTGAGGCGTTCATGCCCGACGACGGCGCGGCTTCTGAGGCGTTCATGCCTCCATTCAGCCGCGGTTTTACCTGTGAGGCAATTCCTTTGCCTCTGAGGCAAACCGGCTCTCCCGCCTGCGGTCCGTCCCCCGCCGCCCTGCGCCCGTGCTAGCCTCGACGAAGAATTGAACGCGTTCAAGAATGCGCGGGATCAGATGACCACACGTTCCACGCCCTCCCACGCCGACGCGCCCGCCGCCGCCCTCGGCCCCCTCGCGCTGCTGCTGGGGCTCGTGGCCGCGACGAGCACGTGGCCCACGCTCACGTTCATGCTGCTGCCCTGGTCGCTCATCGCCGGTGGGCTCTCCGTCACCTTCGGCGCCATGGGCCTGTACTACGCGGGGCGCGGTGTCGGCCGGCTGTGGACCTCCGCGGTCGGCCTGGCCCTCGGAGCGACCGGGCTCGCCGGTCTCTTCCTCCTCTTCGTGGTGCTGCCCGGCTAGGGGGTGTCAGCGGTTGGCCACCGCCTGCTTGATCAGTGTCTTGCCGAAGTCCCACACCAGGCCGCCGCTGTGCGCGTCGTCCATCACGGCGCTGAAGGCGTCGACGAACCGGTCCACCTCCCGCTCGCCGATGACCAGCGGCGGGATCAGCTTGATGACCTCCAGGTGGTCGCCGGAGACCTGGGTGAGGATCCGGTGCCGCTGGAGCAGCGGGACCACCACCATCTGCGCGAACAGGCCCTTGCGGGCGGCCTGCAGCATGGTCCAGCGGCTGCGCAGCTTCAGGGAACCGGGCCGGCCGAACTCGATGCCGATCATCAGGCCCCGGCCTCGGACGTCGGCGAGCAGCTCGTACTTGTCGATCAGCGCGGTGAGCCGGGATTTGAGCTGCTCACCGGTCGCGCGGGCGTTCGCGACGATCTGCTCGTTCTCCATGACCGACAGCACGGCGAGCCCGGCCGCCATCGCCTGGGCGTTGGACCCGAAGCTCGCCGAGTGGACGAGCACCCGGTCCATGGACGAGTAGACCTTCTTGAAGATCCAGTCTCTGCCGAGGGTCGCGCCGACCGGGACGTAGCCGCCGGACAGTGCCTTGGCCACGCACACCAGGTCGGGCTCGACGCCGTCCTCGTGCTGGTAGGCGTAGAAGTCACCGGTGCGGCCGAGACCGGTCTGCACCTCGTCGGCGATGAGCAGGGCCTTGTGTCTGTGCAGCAGCTCCTGGGCCGCGCGCAGGTAGCCGGGCGGCGCCTCGTGGACGCCCTTGCCCTGGATCGGCTCGACGACCAGGGCGGCGACGTCGCCCTTCTTCAGCTCGCGGGCCAGGGCGTCCAGGTCGCCGAGGGGAACGGCGGTGTCGGGCAGCAGCGGCGCGAAGCCGTCCCGGAAGCCCCTCTCGCCGTTGACCGACAGGGAGCCGGTGGTCAGGCCGTGGAAGGCGTGCTCGCAGTACAGGATCCTGGGTCTTCCGGTGGCGTAGCGGGCGAACTTCAGGGCGGTCTCCACCGCCTCCGTGCCGCTGTTGCCGAAGAACACCCGGTCCAGGTGCGGGCTGTGCGCGAGCAGCCGCTCGGCCAGCAGGCCGGGCAGCGGCTGGCAGTCGAAGCGGGTGAGGTCGGCGAGCGAGGCGTCGAGCACGTCGTGCAGCGCCTTGCGGACGACCGGATGGTGACGGCCGAGGCCCATCACCCCGAACCCGGCGAGCATGTCGAGGTAGTCGTCGCCGTCCGCGTCCCAGAAGTAGGCACCCGCGGCACGCTCGTAGACCTTGTCGAAGCCGATGGTGTGCAGCATGCGCGGGAGCTGGTGGTTGAGGTGCCTGGTGTGCAGCTCGTAGCGCTCGGCCCCGCGCTCGGCCAGCAGCGCGCCGAGGTCGAACTCCGTGGTCATTGGGGTTTCTCCTGTTTCTGCTCGCCCTGCCCGCCGGCGTCCCTGACCGCCAGGCTCGCGCTGATCCGTCCGGCCACCTCGACCGGTGTGAGGCCGATGTCGGCCAGCACCTCACCGCGCTTGGCGTGCGCCAGGAACTGCTCGGGGATGCCGAACCGCCGTACGGGAACGTCCACGTCCGCGTCGCCGAGGGCCAGGGCCACGGCGGATCCGACGCCGGCCGCACGGCTGTTGTCCTCGACGACCGCGACCAGCCGGTGTTCGGCGGCGAGCCCGGGCAGCGCCGGGTCGACCGGTTTGACCCAACGGGGATCCACCACCGTGCAGTCGATGCCGCGCGCCGCGAGCAGGTCGGCCGCCTGGAGGCACACCGGTGCCATGACGCCGACGGCGACGAGGAGTACCTCGGGCCGTTCGGCCCGGTGCAGGACGTCCATGCCCCCGACACGTCCGACGGCCGGGATCTCGGGTCCCACCGACTCCTTGGGGAAGCGGACCACGGTGGGCGCGTCGTCGACGGCGACGGCCTCGCGCAGCTGGGCGCGCAACTGGTCGGCGTCGCGCGGGGCGGCGATTCTCAGACCGGGGACGACCTGGAGGACGGACATGTCCCACATGCCGTTGTGGGAGGGCCCGTCGACACCGGTGACACCGGCCCGGTCGAGGACGAAGGTGACCCCGCAACGGTGCAGGGCCACGTCCATCAGCAGCTGGTCGAAGGCGCGGTTGAGGAAGGTGGCGTACACGGCGACGACGGGGTGCAGTCCCCCGGTCGCCAGGCCCGCCGCGGACACGGCCGCGTGCTGCTCGGCGATGCCGACGTCCCACACCCGGTCGGGGAAGCGCTCGGCGAACTTACCGAGGCCCACCGGGTGGAGCATGGCCGCCGTGATCGCCACGACGTCCGCCCGCTCCTCACCGATCCGCACGATCTCGTCGCCGAACACCGAGGTCCACGACGGGCCGGCCGACGGCACGAGCGGCGCGCAGGTCAGCGGGTCCATCACGCCGACGGTGTGGAAGTGGTCCTCCTCGTGGGCCAGCGCGGGTTCGTAACCGCGGCCCTTCTCGGTGAGGCAGTGGACGAGCACGGGCCCGTGGAAGCGTTTGGCGCGGCGCAGCGCCGACTCGACCGCCATGACGTCGTGTCCGTCGATCGGGCCGACGTACTTCAGGCCCAGGTCCTCGAACATGCCCTGCGGGGCGAAGGCGTCCTTGAAGCCCTTCTTCGCGCCGTGCAGGGACTCGTAGACCGTGCTGCCGACCACAGGGGTGCGCAGCAGGACCTCCTTGCCCCAGGCCAGGACCTTCTCGTAGCCGTCGGTGGTGCGCAGGGTGGCCAGGTGGTTGGCGAGACCGCCGATGGTCGGCGCGTAGGAGCGCTCGTTGTCGTTGACGACGATGATCAGCGGCCGGTCCTTGGCGGCCGCGATGTTGTTCAGCGCCTCCCACGCCATGCCGCCGGTGAGCGCGCCGTCGCCGATGACCGCGACCACGTGCCCTCTCCCGCCCTGCACCGCGCGGGCCTTGGCGAGTCCGTCGGCCCAGCCGAGGGCCGTGGAGGCGTGGCTGTTCTCGATGACGTCGTGCTCGGACTCCTCACGGGAGGGATAGCCGGACAGGCCGCCCTTGCCGCGCAGCTTGGAGAAGTCCTGACGTCCCGTCAGCAGCTTGTGGACGTAACTCTGGTGACCGGTGTCCCAGAGGATGCGGTCGACCGGCGACTCGAACACTCTGTGGAGAGCGACGGTGAGTTCCACCACCCCCAGGTTGGGACCCAGGTGTCCGCCGGTTCTGGCCACCGCGTGCACCAGGAACTCGCGTATTTCTTCGGACAGTTCACCGAGTTCCGCCTCGGACAGCGCTTTCAGGTCGCGTGGTTGCCGGATGGTTTCCAGAATCGTCACGATCGGGCCCCCTCTCGGTCCGTACCTTGCTTCGGACTCACTTCATCTGGTCGGCGAGTTTCAGGGCTTCCTCGATGAGGGTCTCCACGATCTTCGACTCCGGGACGGTCTTGATGACCTCGCCCTTCACGAAGATCTGCCCCTTGCCGTTGCCGGAGGCCACACCGAGATCGGCCTCACGGGCCTCACCGGGACCGTTGACGACACAGCCCATCACGGCCACCCGCAGCGGAACCTCCATACCGGTCAGGCCCGCCGTGACCTCCTCCGCCAGCTTGTACACATCCACCTGCGCACGGCCGCACGACGGACACGAGACGATCTCCAGACCCCGCTGCCTGAGGTTCAGCGACTCAAGGATCTG
>NZ_JBIAVN010000033.1:0-19538 GCF_042894285.1 Streptomyces sp. NPDC001544
AGCGACAAGCCCCGCGCCCGGACCCGCACCAGCCCACTGGCAGCACTTCGCCCCGCCGCATAACGACGGGGCGAAGCATCAGGGCCGGGGATTAACCAACAGCGTCCTCAAGGGGTCCCGGCCCTTCCGTCACCGGTGCGTCACCGGCGGTGCGGTCACTTCTTGCGGCGACGGCCCGCCTTGGCCTGCTTGCGCCGCTCGGCACGGGTGAGACCGTCGGCCTCGGAGCGCACGGGCTCGTCGTCGTTCTCGAAGTCGCCCTCGATGGTGCCGCCCTCACCGTCCACGGTCGGAGCGGAGAAGTGCAGGTTCCGGCGCTGCGGGGCGTCCAGCCCCTTGGCGCGGATCTCGGGACGGGCCCCGGCCTGCGCCGGAACCGTGTCCTGCGGCTGCTTCTCGAGGGACGGGGCGTCCTCGACCGGGACCTCCTCGACCTGCTGTTCGACCTGGACCTCCAGGTTGAACAGGTAGCCGACGGACTCCTCCTTGATGCCCTCCATCATGGCCTGGAACATGTCGAAGCCCTCGCGCTGGTACTCGACCAGCGGGTCCTTCTGCGCCATGGCACGCAGGCCGATGCCCTCCTGGAGGTAGTCCATCTCGTAGAGGTGCTCACGCCACTTGCGGTCCAGGACCGACAGCACGACCCGGCGCTCCAGCTCACGCATGATCTCGGAGCCGAGCTGCGCCTCACGGGCCTCGTACTGCTCGCGGATGTCGTCCTTGATGGACTCGGAGATGAACTCGGCGGTCAGCCCGGCCCGGTCGCCGGCCGCCTCCTCCAGCTCCTCGATGGTGACCCGCACCGGGTAGAGCTGCTTGAAGGCGCCCCACAGCCGGTCCAGGTCCCAGTCCTCGGAGAAGCCCTCGGAGGTCTCCGCTTCGACGTACGCGTCGATCGTGTCGTCCATGAAGTGCTGCACCTGCTCCTGCAGGTCCTCGCCCTCCAGGACGCGGCGGCGCTCGCCGTAGATGACCTCGCGCTGCCGGTTGAGCACCTCGTCGTACTTCAGGACGTTCTTACGGGTCTCGAAGTTCTGCTGCTCGACCTGCGACTGCGCGGACGCGATCGCGCGCGTGACCATCTTGTTCTCGATCGGCACGTCGTCCGGCACGTTCGCCATGGACATCACGCGCTCGACCATCTGGGCCTTGAACAGCCGCATCAGGTCGTCGCCGAGGGAGAGGTAGAAACGCGACTCGCCGGGGTCGCCCTGACGGCCGGAACGACCGCGCAGCTGGTTGTCGATCCGGCGCGACTCGTGCCGCTCGGTGCCCAGCACGTACAGGCCGCCGAGCTCCTCGACCTCTTCCTTCTCGGCCTTGACCGCCTGCTCGGCCTTCTCCAGGGCGGCGGGCAGGGCGTGCGCCCACTCCTCGATGTGCTCCTCGGGGTCGAGGCCGCGCTGACGCAGCTCCGCCTCGGCGAGGTCCTCGGGATTGCCGCCGAGCTTGATGTCCGTACCACGGCCGGCCATGTTCGTGGCGACCGTGACCGCGCCCTTGCGGCCGGCCTGGGCGACGATCGTCGCCTCGCGGTCGTGCTGCTTGGCGTTGAGCACCTCGTGCTGGATGCCCCGCTTGCTCAGCTGCTGCGACAGGTACTCCGACTTCTCGACGGACGTCGTACCGACGAGGATCGGCTGGCCCTTCTCGTGCTTCTCGGCGATGTCGTCGACGACCGCCTCGAACTTGGCCACCTCGGTGCGGTAGATCAGGTCCGACTGGTCCTTGCGGATCATCGGCTTGTTGGTCGGGATCGGGACCACGCCGAGCTTGTAGATCTGGTGGAACTCGGCGGCCTCGGTCATCGCCGTACCGGTCATGCCGGAGAGCTTCTTGTAGAGGCGGAAGAAGTTCTGCAGGGTGATCGTGGCGAGCGTCTGGTTCTCGTCCTTGATGTCCACCCCTTCCTTCGCCTCGATCGCCTGGTGCATGCCCTCGTTGTAGCGGCGGCCGGCGAGGATACGGCCGGTGTGCTCGTCGACGATCATGACTTCGCCGTCGATGACGACGTAGTCCTTGTCCTTCTTGAAGAGCTCCTTCGCCTTGATGGCGTTGTTCAGGTAGCCCACCAGCGGGGTGTTCACCGACTCGTACAGGTTGTCGATGCCCAGCCAGTCCTCGACCTTCGAGACGCCGGACTCGTGGATGGCCACCGTCCGCTTCTTCTCGTCGACGTCGTAGTCGCCGGTCTCCTCGACGCCCTTGAGGGGGTTGCCGGCCTCGCCCCTCTTCAGGCGCGTGACCAGCTTGGCGAAGTCGCCGTACCACTTGGTGGCCTGGTCGGCCGGGCCGGAGATGATCAGCGGCGTACGGGCCTCGTCGACGAGGATGGAGTCGACCTCGTCGACGATGGCGAAGTTGTGGCCCCGCTGGACGAGCTCGTCCTTGGACCACGCCATGTTGTCGCGCAGGTAGTCGAAGCCGAACTCGTTGTTCGTGCCGTACGTGATGTCGCACAGGTACTGCTCGCGGCGCTGGGCCGGCGTCATGTTGGCCAGGATGCAACCGACATCCAGGCCCAGGAACTTGTGGACGCGGCCCATCATCTCGGAGTCGCGCTCGGCCAGGTAGTCGTTGACCGTGATGAGGTGGACGCCGTCACCGGAAAGAGCGTTCAGGTACGCGGGCAGCGTGCCGACGAGAGTCTTGCCCTCACCGGTCTTCATCTCGGCCACATAGCCGAGGTGCAGGGCGGCGCCGCCCATCAGCTGCACGTCGTAGTGCCGCTGGCCGAGGACGCGCTTGGCGGCCTCGCGGACGGTGGCGAACGCCTCGGGGAGCAGGTCGTCGAGGGTCTCACCATCGGCGTACCGCTGCTTGTACTCCTCGGTGAGAGCCCGCAGCTCGGCGTCGGAGAGGTCGACGAAGTCCTCTTCGATGGAGTTGACCTGGTCCGCGATGCGGTGCAGCTTGCGCAGGATTTTGCCTTCGCCTGCACGCATGATCTTCGAGAGGACGGACACGGGGGCTGGTCTCCTTGCCGGTCGGGCCTTGGGACGGTCGGTTTCCATTGGACGTACTGAGCAACGGCCATCGTATGCGAGGACCCGGCCACGCCGGGAGGGCCTGGCCGTGCGGGGGCTGCTCCAACGGGACAACGGACGGGCCGCGCGGATGGTGCCGCATCGTCGCATGGATTTGCGCGAACCGTGATCACGCGCTCACGCACGGCACATCGATGGCATTCCCCTCTGCCGCCCGAGGACAATCGGCCGATGGAACCCGTGACGCTCACCACCGACCGTCTCCTGCTGCGCACCGTGGGCCCGCAGGACACCGACGCGGTGTACGCCGCCGCCCAGGACCACGACACGCAGCGCTGGATCTCCCAGTTCCCCTCGCCCTACCTGCGCGAGCACGCCGAGAGCTTCACCGGGCAGACGGCACCGGACGGCTGGGCGCACGACTCGATGTACACCTTCGGCCTCTTCCTGCCCGACGGGCGGCTGGCCGGCATGCTCGGCATCACGATGCGCGCCCTGGGTGTGGGCGAGATCGGCTTCTGGGCCACCAAGGAGCACCGCGGACGCGGTTACGTCACCGAGGCCGCGCTCGCCGCCGCCCGCTGGGCCTTCACCGCGCTGGCCGTCGACCGCCTGGAGTGGCGTGCGGAAGTCGGCAACGGACCCTCCCGCGCGGTGGCCGAACGGGTCGGGTTCACCGTCGAGGGCACCCTGCGCTCCGCCGTCAACAACAAGGGCGTGCGACGCGACTGCTGGGTGGGCTCCCTGCTCCCGTCGGACCTGGGCCTGCCGTCCACGTCCCCGTACCTGCCCGCGCGCGGCGGCAATGTCAGTGGCATCCCCTATCGTCCGAACCCATGACGACCCCGCGCCCCGCCATCGAACTCTCCGCAGACGACGCCCGCCGTATCGCCCTGCGCGCACAGGGCTTCCTCGGCGCACCGGACCGCCGGGCGGGCGTCCGCGGTGTCCTGCGCCACCTCGGCGCGGTCCAACTGGACACCATCTCCGTACTCGCACGCTCCCACGAGCTCATCCCCTACGCGCGCCTCGGCGCCGTCGGCCGCAAAACCGTGGAGCACGCCTACTGGCGGGACAGCCACGCCTTCGAGTACTGGTCCCACGCCGCCTGCATCCTCCCGGTCGAGGAGTGGCCGCACTTCGCGTTCCGCCGCCGCGCGTACCGCGACCGCCCGCACTGGCACCACCAGCTGCCCGACGGCGCCTACGACCAGGTCATCAAGCAGCTGCGCGCCGAAGGCCCGCTCACGGCCACGGAGCTGGGCGGCGCCAAGCGGACCAGCGAGTGGTGGGACTGGTCCGGGACGAAGGTCGCCGTCGAGCGTGCGCTGATGTACGGCGAGGTGGTCTGCGTGGAGCGCCGCGGCTGGAAGCGCGTGTACGACCTCGCCGAACGCGCCATCCCGGACGCGCTGCTGCACGACGAGCTGGACGACACCGCATGCCTGCTCCGTCTGGTCCGGCTGGCGGGTCAGTCCCTCGGTGTGGGCACGCGCGCGGACATAGCCGACTACCACCGCCTCAAGGGTGAGCAGGTCGACGCGGTGATCGCGGACTCGGGCCTGGTCCCGGTCACGGTCGAGGGATGGGGCAAGCCCGCCTGGGCCGATCCAGCGGCTCTGCAGACGCCCCCGCGCGGCCGGCACCGCACCACGCTGCTGTCCCCGTTCGACTCACTGATCTGGGAGCGGGCCCGCACGGAACGGATCTTCGGCTTCACACACCGGCTGGAGGCGTATGTCCCCAAGCCGAAGCGGGTGTACGGCTACTTCGCCATGCCGGTCCTGGCCGGCGGCCATCTGGTCGGCCGGGTGGACCCGGCCCGCGAGGGCAGCACCCTGGTGGCCAAGCAGGTGTCGCTGGACGGCCCGAAGGCGGTGCCGGCCGTGGCCCAGGCCCTCGTCGAGGCCGCGAGCTGGGTGGACTGCACGGACGTACGGGTGGAACGCGTCGACGCGCCGGAACTGCGCGAGCCCCTCACCGTGGAACTCGCCCGCCTGCTCGCCTGAGCCTCGCCTCAGTCTCGACGGAGCGCGGGCTCACCGGATCTCGAGGATCTTCTCCCGCATCGCGTAGACCACCGCCTCCATCCTGGAGTGCAGCTGCAGCTTCTCCAGGATGTTGCGGACATGGTTCTTCACGGTGTTCTCGGAGATGAACAACTCCTTGGCGATGTCCCGGTTGTTCATGCCCGTGGCGACCAATTTGAGCACCTCCAGCTCCCGGTCGGTGAGCCGCGGCGCAGGCACCAGTCGGCGCTCGTCCGTGCGCTGGATCATCGACTTGAACTCGGTGAGGAGCTTCGACGCCATGGACGGGCTGATCTGCGACTGCCCGTCGGCCACCGCGCGAATGGCGGTGGCCACCTCGTCGGTGGAGATCTCCTTGAGGAGGTATCCGGTCGCACCGGCCTTGATCGCCTCGTAGAGATCGGCTTCTTCGTCGCTGATCGTCAGCATGATGATCTTGGCGCTGGGGGCCACCTCCTTGATGGAGGTGCACGCCTCGATCCCGCCGCGCTTGGGCATCCGTACGTCCATCAGGACGATGTCGGGCAGCAGGTCGGCGGCCTTGTCGACGGCCTCGGCGCCGTCACCCGCCTCTCCGACGACCTGGATGTCCTCCTCGGCGGCGAGCACGATCTCCAGACCACGGCGGAAGAGGGCATGGTCGTCCACGACCAGGACTCTGATCGGCTCCTTGCGTGGAGTGCCCGCGTCCGGGCCCATGCCGACGACGCCGTCGTCGGCATCCTCCTCCTGCATCGGTCCGAAACTGTCCGCCATCGTTCCTCCCCCTGAAGGCTGTGGCCTGTGGTCCTGTGCCATCGCCAACCCAAGGCAGCGGCCCACCGGTTGGGCCGGTGCGGCCATGATTTCATGCCGGGACGCCACTGCGGTGACAGAGCGGGGCGCGAACTGGTCGCACACCGGTGCCCCTGGGGGCGCACAGCGCTCCAGGGGCACCTGATCGGCTGTCAGCCGGATGATTCAGCCGCCCAGCGTGCCGCCGGCCGCCGGGGGTTGCGCCTGAGCGACCATCGGGTCGGTGTTGAGGTGAATGACGCCGTAGTCGTAGGCGTGGCGCCGGTAGACGACGCTCGGTTCCTTTGTTTCGGAGTCGACGAACAGATAAAAGTCGTGCCCGACCAGTTCCATCTCGTAGAGAGCCTGGTCGAGGGTCATCGGGGACGCGACGTGGGTCTTCTCGCGGACGATGAGGGGGCCTTCACCCTGCACTTCCAGCGAGCCGATCTTCTTCGTCGGTACTCCGCCCGTCTCTTCCTCGTGGACCGGATGACCATCGCCGTTGAGCGTCGCCGCGTCCGGGACATGGTCGGGGACCTCGGCTGCCGAGATCCGGCGGCCACGACGCGAGAAACGCTTGTCGTGCTGCTTGCGCAGCCGGGCTTCCAGCTTCTCCGCCGCCAGGTCGAGTGCCGCGTACGGATCATTGGCCGCTGCCTCCGCCCGGATCACCGGACCGCGGGAACGGAGAGTGATCTCCACCCGGTCGCAGCGGTCGGCCTGTCGGGGGTTGGGCTCCTTGGACACCTCGACATCGAGGCTGATCACCTTGGCATCGAGCTTCTGGATCTTTTCCAGCTTCAGCTTCTCGGCCACGTGCTTGCGGAACCGCTCAGGCACCTCGGTCTTGCGGCCCTTGACGACGATGTCCACGCAGAACTCCGTTCCCGGATCGCTCCGCATCAACGGCGGAGCATCTCCCTTTTGCACCCGGTTCCGGTCAGCCCCGGAACCCTCGGACTCGGTGACGTCCACCTCCTCCCCCACGGGCGAGATCTCCACCCCGCCGGTGCGGGTGATTACAGGAAACCCGCAGCACGGCATTGGAATACGAGGGGTATGGCCTGCGGCTTTCCCTCACAACCGAACATATCTCGCCCGGACGGATGTCGTCACCCTCTACTGCGGCGTACCTCCGTTCAGATGAATTAGCCCTCTCACAACCTGCAACGTCGTAAGTTCGAAGTCAGTTCCGGTTCGTTTCGAAGGAATCCGGCGGCGCCGCGATCACGGCCGCGCGGACCACCGTTCCTCTCGTTGATCCAGCCATCCGTTCCCCCATCTCTTCCCGGGTTGGGTGGGCGTACACAGCCGTTCTCCCACCCTCGTGGACGAGGGCGTGCCGTACGGCACGCGCCGCCTCCGTCAGGGACGCGCCCGTCGTGATGAGATCGTCGACGAGCACCGGACGACCCCCGCCGAGCAGCCGGGCACCGCCCGCCCGCACCTCCAGCGCGCCCGCGAGATTCTCCAGCCGCCGACGCGAGTCGAGCCCCGACTGGTCGGCCACGGCACGCCGCTGCCGCAGCACCGCCACCACCCGGGCCGGCGTCCCGACGCGTCGCAGCTCACCCGCCGCCGCCAACGCGATCCGGCGCACCGGGTCGTGCCCGCGCGCCCGCACGGCCCGCCGTGCGGAAGGCACCGGCACGAGCAGCACGGGCCCGCCCTCCGGCCCGGCGGCCGCCGCCCGGACAGCCCCCGCCAAGGCCGTCCCGAGTGCACCCGCGAGGGTCAGCGCGCCCCGCTCCTTGTGGGCGAGGAGAGCCGCCCGCACCTCGTCCCCGTAGGGGGCCGCCGCATGGACCTCCGGCAGCCCGGGCGGCTCCGGCACCGGTCGCACCCGGCGCGGCGCGGCCCCGCTCAGGGCGGCACGGCACTCAGGGCAGAGCACCGTGCGAGACCTTCCGCAGCCTCCGCACTCGGCCGGCAGCACCAGGTCGGTGAGGTCCTGCCACCACCCCCGCATGGCCTCCACTGTGCCAACGCGCGACCGGACCGGCCACCCCTGTGGACAACCCACTGTGGGCAACCTCAGCCCGGATAGACCGGCGCGGAGCCCTCCTTGACCACCTTCTGCCACTGGGCTCCCGACGGCAGCCGTACGATCCCGTCCTCCGAGTACGCCACCAGCGGCAGCTGGTCGTCCTCGGACGCGGTGATCGCCCGCACACCCGAGAGAGCAGCGGGCGCCGGCCCGTCCGGTGTGGAACCGTCGATCTGGACGTACCGCATCTGCAGCACGCCCCCGTGCTCCTGTCCCGCCACCACGAGCCGGCTGTCGCCCGCCCAGGAGATGGCGGTGACCTGCTCCAGCTCCGGTGTCACCGAACGCAGTTCGGTGACCGAGACCGAGTGCCCCGCCGATCTTTCGTCCCGCTCGATGCGGCCGACGAGCAGGGACTGCTTGTCGCCCTTCTCCACCACGAGCGCCATCCGCACTCCGTCGGCGGCCACCCGCACGTCCTTGATGCGCCCGGGCAGCTCGGGGGTCTGCACGCTGACGGGCTCCCCTCTGCCCTGCTCCAGCAGGAGCAGCCTGGGACGGTGCGGATCGCGGTCGGCCACCCACAGGTCGCCCCGGGCGTCCCAGCTCGGCGTGGTCAGCCTGTCGTGCTCGGTCGCGCCCTGGCTGGTGACCAACGGGTCACCGAGCGGACTTCCCGGGCTCAGCGACGCGACGTACAGCGACTTGCCGTCGATGCCGACCCCGGCCGCGGTGCGCTCGTCGCGCGAGACGGCCACCGAACGCAGCTCCTTGCCGGCCTCGCCCAGCGCGCCCGGCACCGGCGCGGCGCTGGTCCCGCCGCTGTGGCCGGCCATCCGTACCACCCGGTGCTTGTCGTCGAGGAAGTACAGGTACTCGGGGCTCTTCGCCGCGGCGTCCCAGGTGGTGTGCTCGGCCTGTCCCTCGCCGAGGTCGCACAGCCTCCTGCCGTCGGCGCCCCGCAGCTCCACCGTGTCCACCACGGGGGCCATGTCGCGCAGGGTGAACAGCAGCTGGGTGGCCATCTCGGCGCACCGTACCGTGCCCACGTGGGAGGCCTTGCCGTTCAGCGGCACCGTCAGCTTGTTCTGGTCGTCGGGCGTCAGCGAGGCGGTGCCCTTACGCAATGCCGCACCGGTGGGGAAGCTGGATCTGACCACGGACGACAGCCAGGTCGTGGGCCCGCTGATGAGGGACCGCACCACCTGGGTCATCGGGTCCACGCCCTCGCGCACGAAGACCGGGTCGGCGACGGCCACCGGCTGCCCGGTCGCCCCGATCGAGGTGTTCGAGGCGAAGTAGTACTTGTTGACGGACTTGTAGTTGCGCTGGAAGTCGGACTGGCCCATCACCACGCCCTGGGGCAGCCCGCTGATGCGCCACTGCTTGGTCTTCGCGTCCAGCGCCAGGCGGACCTTCTTGCTGTAAGGACTGTCGGCGGGCGCGTAGGCCTGGTGTTCGTCCAGGGTGGCGACGCTGTCCCCGGCCAGCGTGTAGGAGCGGCTGCCGGTGTTCGCACGACCGCCCGGCCGCCCGTCGGGTTCGATGTCCGGCCCGTCCGCCAGCACGGTGGCCGACTGCTCCGGCCGCCAGTGGCGCGCGGCGTCGGGGGTCAGATACTTGCGCGCCGTGTCGTAGTGCGGGTCGTCGCTGGTCAGCGCCTCCAGGAAGCCCTGCACAATCTCCCAGGGCTGGGCGCCCTCAGCGGGCGGCATCGCGAAGACCCGCACCTGGGTGTCCTGCCGGGGCGTGGACTCGACGTCGCGAAGGTCTCCGCTGTCGGGCATCGAGGCGCACCCCGCCAGCAGTACGACGCCACACGCGGCGTACACCACCGCGCGCACCGGCCGCCGACGCACGCCCCCCTCGTGGTCAGCGCCCACGAAATGCCTCCCCTGGCTTGTTCGAGTCCTCGACGGCGTCCTCACGGCTCACGGCACCCTCACGTGCCGTACCGGCTGACGGATCGTCCTGCCGCCGTGCGCCCCCGGTGGGCCGGGGCACCACGCGCGCGCCGTTGCCGGGCAGCGCGGTCGGGTCGGCGGCGGGGGTCACCGTGGCCAGCCGGGGCACGATCGGGGCGCGCGGCGGCAGCGGCGGCGTCTGCCCCCCGGTCGGCTGCATCGGCACGGTGGCGCGCTTGTCGTCGCCCCCGCCCGGCAGGCCGGCGTCGCCCAGTCCGCGGTTGCGTCGCGAGTCCTTGGGTTCCAGGGGTATCGGCGAGCCCCGCAGCGGCTCGTCAGCGGTCCGCGGCAGCGTCAGCCGGAACTGCGAACCACCGCCCGGCTCGCCCCAGGCCTGCAGCCAGCCGCCGTGCAGCCGGGCGTCCTCCAGCGCGATCGACAGCCCCAGACCCGTACCGCCGGTGGTACGCGCGCGTGCCGGGTCCGCACGCCAGAAGCGGCTGAAGACGCGGGTCGCCTCGCCGGGCTTGAGCCCTACGCCGTAGTCCCGCACCGCGACCGCGACCGCGCCGCCCGCCGCGGCCAGCTTCACGATGACGTCCTTGCCCTCGCCGTGCTCCACGGCGTTGACCACGAGGTTGCGCAGCACCCGCTCCACTCGCCGGGCGTCCGCCTCGGCCACGACCGGCTGCTGGTCACCGACGACACGGACACGCGTGCCCTTGCGCTCCGCGAGCGGCGCGGCACCGCTCACGACCCGCCGGACGACCTCCCTGAGGTCAATCGGCTCGGCCTCCAGGGCAGCCGCGCCCGCGTCGAAGCGGCTGATCTCGAGCAGGTCCGCGAGCAGCGACTCGAACCGGTCCAGCTGGTCGGCCAGCAGCTCCGCCGACCGGGCGGTCACCGGGTCGAAGTCCTCGCGGGCCTCGTGGATGACGTCGGCGGCCATCCGCACGGTCGTCAGCGGGGTGCGCAGCTCGTGCGACACGTCCGACACGAACCGCCGCTGCATCCGCGACAGGTCCTCCAGCTGGCTGATCTTCAGCTGCAGGTTCTGCGCCATCTTGTTGAAGGCCTCGCCGAGCCGCGCGATGTCGTCCTCGCCGGTGACCTTCATCCGCTCCTGCAGCTTCCCCGCGGACAGCCGCTCGGCGATCCCGGCCGCCATCCGCACGGGCGTGACGACCTGGCGGACCACCAGCCACGCGATGGCCCCGAGCAGTACGACCACGAACAGCCCGGCGGTTGCCAGCGTGCCCTTGACCAGGCTCAGGGACTTCTCCTCCTGCGTGAGCGGGAAGAGGTAGTAGAGCTGGTACGGGTCCCCGTTGGGGTCGTTGACCTGCTTGCCGATGACCAGCGCCGGCTGGGACTCCTGGCCGTTGTTGTAGACGATGCGGGTGTAGCTCTGGGCCGCCGTCGTGTTCTCGTCGATCCGCGCGCGCAGGTCGTCCGGCACGCTGTTCGTGGCGTCCACGTACCGCGGGCCGCGCGGGCTGCGCCCGCCGCCGCTCCCGTCACCGGCCGGCAGCGTCACCACGTCGAACGCGCCCTGACCGCCGCTGGACAGCGACTCGACGAGGTTGCTCATCCACGGGGTGACGTTCTGGGACTGCCGCCCGTCCGCGGTCGAGGTGTCGTCGGTGGTGTTGGTGCTTCCCGCCGCCTCGTCGGCCTTTTGCTTGGCCACCGCGAACCCGCCGGTGGCCTGGCTCTGCGACGCCTTCACCTTGGCGTCCAGCAGGCCGTTGCGCACCTGCCCGATGACGACGAAGCCCAGCAGCAGGACGACGCCCAGCGACATCAGCAGCGTCGTGGCGACGACCTTCAGCTGGATGTTGCGCCGCCACAGCCGCATCATCGGCAGCAGCGGCCGGCGCACCCAGCGCATGAGCAGCCGGAGGACCGGGCTGCCCTGGACCCCGCCCTGCAGCAGCCCGCCCTCTAGAAGACGCCCCCAGCGCGACCCCGCCGCCTTACGGCCGACAGACCGCCCCGGACGGTCCCCGGAACGGCCGGGAGCCGAAGCGGCACTGTCTCCCGACATGTCAGCTCGGTCCGGCCTTGTAACCGACACCCCGCACCGTCACCACGATCTCCGGCCGCTCGGGGTCCTTCTCGACCTTGGAGCGCAGCCGCTGCACATGCACGTTCACCAGCCGCGTGTCCGCCGCGTGCCGGTAACCCCACACCTGCTCCAGCAGCACCTCGCGCGTGAACACCTGCCACGGCTTGCGCGCGAGCGCGACCAGCAGGTCGAACTCCAGCGGCGTCAGCGCGATCGACTGCCCCTCCCGCTTGACCGAGTGACCGGCCACATCGATGACCAGGTCACCGATGGCCAGCTGTTCCGGCGCGGGCTCCTCCGACCTCCGCAGCCGCGCCCGGATCCGGGCCACCAGCTCCTTCGGCTTGAAAGGCTTCACGATGTAGTCATCGGCGCCGGACTCCAGGCCCACGACGACGTCGACGGTGTCGCTCTTCGCCGTCAGCATCACGATCGGCACCCCGGACTCGGCCCTGATCAGGCGGCACACCTCGATGCCGTCCCGCCCGGGCAGCATCAGGTCCAGCAGCACCAGATCCGGCTTGGCCTCCCGGAACGCAGCCAGCGCCTTGTCGCCGTCGGCTACGAAAGACGGCTCAAAACCTTCACCACGCAGCACGATGCCGAGCATCTCGGCCAGTGCGGTGTCGTCGTCGACGACAAGGACTCGTCCCTTCATAAACGACATCATCCCATTCTCGTAACGGTGACCGGAGCGCTGGTGAGCAGGGTCACTGGCCTGTGACGATAGTCGTACGGGACTACTACTGTCTGCGTTCCCTCCCCGTCAGCCGATCACCGCCCCGCGGGACCCGGAGGACAGCTCCGCCAGCGCCTCGGCCGTCACCGGTGAGATGGCGCCCTCCTCGGTGACGATCGCGGTGATCAGCTCCGGCGGTGTCACGTCGAACGCCGGGTTGTACGCCTGGGTCCCCAAGGGGGCCACCGGTATCCCGCCGCCCGGTCCCGTCACCGGCATCTGCGGCGCGGCGACCTCGGTCACCTCGAAGCCGGGGCGCTGCTCGACCTCGATGGACGTCCCGTCCGGCGTCTGCGGATCGACCGTCGTCACCGGCGCCACCACGATGAACGGCACATGGTGGTACCGCGCCAGCACCGCCAGCGGGTAGCTGCCCACCTTGTTCGCCACCGAACCGTCGGCCGCGATGCGATCCGCCCCGATCAGCACCGCGTCCACCTCCCCGGCAGCGAACAACGAGCCCGCCGCGTTGTCGGTCAGCAAGGTGTACGCCATGCCGCTGCGGGCCGCCTCGTACGCCGTCAGCCGGGCCCCCTGCAGCAGCGGACGCGTCTCGTCCACCCACAGCCGGCGCAACCGGCCGGCCCGGTGCGCGGCCAGCGCCACCGCGAAGGCCGTACCCTCACCGCCCGACACCAGGGATCCGGTGTTGCAGTGGGTGAGGATCCGGTGCCCGCCGCCGGGCAGCAACTCGTCCAGCAGCGCCACCCCGTGCTCGGCCATGCGGGCGCTGGCCTCGGCGTCCTCCCGGTGCAGGGCCCGCGCCGCGGCCAGCGCCGCCGCAGCCGCCTGCCGCACGTCCCCGCCCCTGCCGAGCGCGGCCTGGTACGCCGACCGGGCCCTGCGCACGCCGACGGACAGGTTCACGGCGGTGGGCCGTGCGCCCTCGAGCGCCCCGGCGGCCTCCTCCACGTCGAAACCCCGTGCCGCGGCGAGCGCGACACCGTACGCACCCGCGATCCCGAGCAGCGGCGCACCGCGCACGGCGAGCGAACGGATCGCCTCGACCAGCGCCGCCGCATCCGTGCAGACCAGCTCGACCTCCTCGGTCGGCAGCCTCGTCTGGTCGAGAAGGACCAGTACGGGGCCTTCGGGTGGCTCCTCCCATCGGATCGCCGGTTTCTCGGTCGGCCGTGTGTCCTCGTGGGCTTGCGCGTACTGATCAGCCATGCCGTCAGTCTGCCCCGGATCCGGCGGACAATTGAAGGTGCGCAGCGCATACCGCGGCCGGTCCGCCCAGGACCGCCCCATGGCACGATGGCTGCCAACCTTCCGCCGCGACCGCGGGCGGGCACCGTGAAGGAGCCTCGATGAAAGACACTCCGGGCTGGGCCTCGCCCGGATCCGTCCCCTCCGACGGGCAGGAAGCCGACGCGTCCCAGCCGGCCGACCGGCCGAGCCCCGCACAGCCCGCCGATCAACCGGGCGCCGACGCGCAGGACCCCGGCTCGAAGTGGTCCAAGGAGCAGCCGCCGCCCGGCCAGTGGTCCGCACCCGCAGGCGGTCCCGGCCCGGCGCAGGCACCCGCACCACCGCCTCCACCGCCCGGCCCCGGCTGGGGCGGCCAGTACCCCGGCGGCGGGCAGCCGGGACCCGGCGGATACGGACCTCCCGGTGGGCCCGCAGGCTCCGGTGCTCCCGGTGGCTACGGAGGCCACGGCGGATACGGACGGCCCGGCGGATACGGCGCCTGGGGCGGCTGGGGCGGCCCCCCGCCCGCGGCCAAGCCGGGCGTGATCCCGCTGCGCCCGCTCGGCGTGGGAGAGATCCTCGACGGCGCCGTCTCCACCATGCGCACCTACTGGCGCACCGTCCTCGGTATCTCGCTGACCGTCGCGGTGCTCACCGAAACCCTCGTCGTCCTCCTCCAGGGCCTCGTCCTCGACAACACCACCGACAACGCCGCCCTCAACGATTCGAGCGCCACCCTCGGCGAAGTGGCCCGCGCCATGGGCGACGTCATGCTCAGTTCCGGCGCCGTCGTCCTGATCTCCCTGATCGGCACGATCGTCGCGACCGCCATGCTGACGGCCGTGACCAGCCGGGCCGTACTGGGCAAGCCGGTGACCACCGGCGAGGCCTGGCGGGACGCCCGCCCGCAGATCCCGAAGCTGTTCGGCCTCATCTTCCTGCTGCTGCTCATCACCTTCGGCATCGCTCTCGCGGGAGCACTGCCCGGCATCCTCGTCGCGGTCGCCGGCGGAAGCTCGGACGGCGCCGCAGCGCTCGCCGTCCTCGGCCTCTTCGGCGCCGCGATCGTCGCACTCTGGCTCATGATCCGCTTCTCCCTCGCCTCGCCGGCGCTGATGCTGGAGAAGCAGGGCATCCTGAAGTCGATGAGCCGGTCCGCGAAGCTGGTCCGCGGTGCCTGGTGGCGGGTCTTCGGCATCCAGTTGCTCGCCGCGATCATCGCGAACATCATCGCCTCGATCGTCGCCATCCCCTTCGCCGTGATCGCGGCCGCGGTCAGCGGCAACGGTCTCGCCGACTTCGTCAGCGGCACCAGAGGCGACCTCGGCTGGACCTTCCTGATCATCAGCGGCCTCGGCTCGGTGATCGGATCCATGATCACCTTCCCGATCACGGCGGGCGTCACCGTGCTCCTGTACATCGACCAGCGCATCCGCCGCGAGGCCCTCGACCTCGAACTGGCCCGCGCCGCCGGAGTCCAGGGCTACGACACCGGCACGACCGCGGGGAGCTGATGCGGTGAGCCTCACGGGGGGAGTTCTCGCATCACTGGCGAGCTCCGGCGACGAGCCGCCGGTGACCATTTCACGCGACCCCGCACGGGAGGCGGCACGGCGCGAACTGGCCAAGCGGATGTACCACCAGAACGACCCCAGCCTCCTCGAACGCGCACTCAACGCCTTCTGGGACTGGGTCGGCCGGGTGCTCAACGCCGCCTCGTCGGCAACCCCCGGAGGCACACTGGGCCTGGCCGTCGCCATTCTGGCCGTCGTCGCCGTCCTGGCCGCGCTGTGGTGGCGCCTGGGCACCCCCCGCCGCCGTCCGACATCCGCCGCAGCCCTGTTCGACGACCGGCCCCGCAGCGCCGCCGAGCATCGTGCGGCCGCCGAGGCACACGCCGCCCAAGGCCACTGGAACCAGGCCGTCCAGGAACGCATGCGCGCCATCGTCCGCGCCCTGGAGGAACGCGCCCTCCTCGACGTCCGGCCCGGCCGCACGGCCGACGAGGCAGCCGCCGAAGCCGGCCGCTCGCTCCCCTTGCACACCGACCGACTGCGGTCCGCCGCCCGCGAGTTCGACGACGTCACATACGGCGGACGCCGGGCAAGCCAGCAGTCGTACCACCGCATCGCCGAACTCGATAAGGCCCTGGAAAGCACCCGCCCGGCCCTGGCTAGCAGCGCCGGCAGCACGCCCGCCGACAACCGCCGAGGGGCCGCCGGATGACCGCCGGGGCCACCCTTGCCTCCACCTCCACCTCCGCTTCGCCCACCGCCCGCCAGGTGTGGGTCCGTGCTCGCGGTGTAGTCATCGCTGTGGTGCTGCTCCTCATCGGTGCCGTCGCGATCGCCGTCGTCCGCTCCGACGCCAGACACGGCGAGCTCGACCCCCGCTCCGCCGACCCCTACGGCAGCCGAGCCGTCTCCGCACTCCTCGCCCAACGAGGCGTCTCCACCCGCGTGGTCACCACCCTTGCCGAGGCGCGCGCCTCGGCCGGCCCGAAGACCACGCTCCTCGTCGCCGAACCCGACCTGCTGACCCACCGGCAGCAGTCGGCACTGCACTCCGCCACCGCCGACTCCGGCGGGCGCACCGTCCTCGTCGCCGCGGGCAACTCGTCCGTCGGGCGACTCGCCCCCGGCGTCACCGCAGACCCGGCCCACAGCTTCGACTCCACGCTCACCCCCCACTGCACCCTGCCCGCCGCCCGGCGCGCGGGCACCGCAGAAACGGGCGGCATCCGCTACACCACCAGCCACCTCGACGCCGACTCCTGCTACCCCAGCGAGCGCCTGGCCACCCTGATCCGCGTCCCAGCGGCGTCCGGGGGTGGCGACACCGTCGTCCTCGGCGCGCCCGACATCCTCTTCAACGACCGTCTCGGCGAACAGGGCAACGCCTCGCTCGCCCTGCAACTCCTCGGCTCGCGCCCCCATCTGATCTGGTACCTCCCCTCGCTCTCCGACACCTCGGCCACCGACACGAGCGACCGCAGAAGCTTCTTCGACCTGATCCCCTCGGGCTGGCTCTGGGGCACACTGCAGCTCTTCATCGCCGCCGCCCTCGCCGCCCTCTGGCGGGCACGCCGGCTCGGCCCCCTCGTACCCGAGCGACTCCCCGTAGCGATCCGCGCCTCCGAAACCGTGGAAGGCCGCGCCCGCCTCTACCGCAAGGCCAACGCCCGCGACCGCGCGGCCACCGCGCTGCGCTCCACCGCCCGCACCCGCCTCGCCCCCCTCGTCGGCGTCCCCGTCACCCAGGCGCACGCGCCCGAGGCCCTGCTGCCCGCACTGTCCGCCCATCTCCACGGCGACGGACAGTCCCTGCACTCCCTCCTGTTCGGCCCACCGCCCGGCGACGACGCCGCTCTCATCGCACTCACCGACCAACTCGACGCCCTCGAAAGAGAGGTACGCCGTCCATGATGGATCCGACCACCGACAACGCCGGGTACACCGGGGATCCGGGCGCCGCCCGGGCCTCCCTGGAGGCCCTGCGCGCCGAGATCGCCAAAGCCGTGGTCGGTCAGGATCCCGCCGTGACCGGCCTCGTCGTCGCCCTCCTCTGCCGCGGACACGTACTACTAGAAGGAGTCCCTGGAGTCGCCAAAACGTTGCTCGTCCGCGCCCTCGCATCCGCACTCGAACTCGAGACGAAGCGCGTCCAGTTCACCCCCGACCTCATGCCCAGCGACGTCACCGGCTCCCTCGTCTACGACACCCGCACCGCCGAGTTCTCCTTCCAGCCCGGCCCGGTCTTCACCAACCTGCTGCTCGCCGACGAGATCAACCGCACGCCCCCCAAGACGCAGTCCTCCCTCCTCGAGGCCATGGAGGAGCGCCAGGTCACCGTCGACGGCACGCCCCGTCCGCTCCCCGAGCCGTTCCTGGTCGCCGCCACCCAGAACCCGGTCGAGTACGAAGGCACGTACCCCCTGCCCGAGGCGCAACTGGACCGCTTCCTCCTCAAACTGACGATCCCTCTCCCCTCACGCCAGGACGAGATCGACGTCCTCACCCGCCACGCCGAGGGTTTCAACCCACGCGACCTGCGCGGCGCCGGCGTACGCCCCGTCGCGGGCCCCGCCGACCTGGAAGCCGCGCGCGCCGCCGTCGCCGGGACGACGGTCTCCCCCGAGATCACCGCCTATGTGGTCGACATCTGCCGCGCCACCCGAGAGTCCCCGTCGCTGACGCTCGGCGTCTCACCCCGCGGCGCGACCGCCCTCCTGGCCACCGCACGTGCCTGGGCATGGCTGACCGGCCGCGACTACGTCATCCCCGACGACGTGAAGGCCCTGGCCCTGCCCACTCTCCGCCACCGCGTCCAGTTGCGCCCGGAGGCCGAGATGGAAGGCGTCACGGCCGACTCCGTCATCAACGCGATCCTCGCCCACGTCCCGGTGCCCCGCTGATGGCCTTCACCGGACGCGCCGCTCTTCTCGCGGCCCTGGGTTCGGTTCCCGTCGGCATCTGGGGACCCGGCTGGACGGGGATCCTCGCGGTCAACGCACCGCTGGCTGTGGCCTGCGCATGCGACTTCGCCCTCGCGGCGCCCGTACGACGTCTCGTGCTGACCCGCTCCGGGGGCACTTCCGTGCGCCTGGGCGAGAGCGCCGACGTCACGCTCACCGTCACCAATCCGTCCCGGCGCCCGCTGCGGGCCCGGCTGAGGGATGCCTGGCCGCCGAGCAGCTGGTTGCCCGGCACGGAGGTCGAGGCGTCCCGGCACCGCCTCACCGTGCCGGCGGGCGAGCGCCGCCGCGTGACGACCAGGCTGAGGCCCACCCGCCGCGGTGACCGGCAGGCCGACCGGGTGACCGTCCGCTCGTACGGCCCCCTCGGCCTGTTCGCCCGCCAGGGCGCGCATCGAATCCCGTGGACCGTACGGGTCCTGCCTCCGTTCACCAGCCGCAAGCATCTTCCGTCGAAACTCGCTCGGCTGCGCGAACTCGACGGCCGCACCAGCGTGCTGACCCGCGGCGAAGGCACCGAATTCGACAGCCTCCGCGAGTATGTTCCAGGCGACGACACCCGTTCCATCGACTGGCGCGCCACCGCCCGCCAGTCGGCGGTCGCGGTACGCACCTGGCGTCCTGAACGCGACCGGCACATCCTCCTGGTTCTCGACACCGGGCGCACCTCTGCGGGACGCGTCGGCGACGCACCGCGGCTGGACGCCTCCATGGACGCGGCGCTGCTCCTCGCGGCTCTCGCCTCCCGGGCCGGCGACCGCGTGAACCTTCTCGCTTACGACCGCCGGATCCGCGCGCTGGTGCAGGGCCGTGCCGCTGGGGACGTGCTGCCGTCCCTCGTCAATGCGATGGCGACCTTGGAACCCGAACTCGTGGAGACCGACGCCCGGGGCCTCACGGCCACGGCCTTGAGGACAGCCCCGCGCCGCTCCTTGATCGTCCTGTTCACCACCCTCGACGCGGCCCCGGTCGAGCAGGGTCTACTCCCTGTTCTTCCGCAGCTCACCCAGCGCCACACCGTCTTGCTGGCCTCGGCGGCAGACCCGCATGTCGCGCGTATGGCGACGGCTCGTGGAAGCGCCGAGGCGGTGTACGAGGCCGCTGCCGCCGCCCAGGCCCAGAGCGGACGGCACTGGACGGCCGAGCAGCTTCGCCGTCATGGTGTGACGGTCGTGGATGCGGCACCGGATGATCTGGCTCCGGCGCTGGCCGATGCGTATTTGTCTCTCAAGGCGGCGGGGCGGCTCTGAAGCGTCGGGCCCCGCCGGGCCAACCGCGCCTTGAACGCAGAAAACCCCCGCACCGTGTGGTGCGGGGGTTTTCCCAATATTTGTTCGGCGGTGTCCTACTCTCCCACAGGGTCCCCCCTGCAGTACCA
>NZ_JBIAVN010000034.1:0-17653 GCF_042894285.1 Streptomyces sp. NPDC001544
GGGCCGTGGGGGCCGAGCAGGGTGCGGACGTAGTGGGAGCCGATGAATCCGGCGCCGCCGGTCACCAGGATGCGGGTCTTGGTCGTCATGACGGTACCGGTGCCTCTGTCATGCGGGTGCCTCCCAGGGCGGGCGGACGGACGGATGCGGTGCGGCCGGGACGCGGGGGCGTCGGTGGCGGTGCGACTCGATGGTGCCGCCGTCCGATCGGGCGCGGGCGGAGAAGGGCTGGAGGCTGCCTCGCCCCGGCGACGCGACCGCGGCTCGACCGGTGCTCGAGCGCGACTGTCTAGCCTCGGCGGGATGTCTTGCGCCGTCCGCAGCGGACCGGCGCTTCGTCACCGACCGCGCGACGAACACCGTTGCCCCCCATGGCGAAGTCGGAAGGAAATCCCTGGATGAGTACTGACAAAGTCGCCGCCGGCGGTGCGGCCGGGACGGGGAAGTCCCCGGGCGCGGCCACGCTGATCACGGGCCTGATCGCCTTCATGGCGGGGCTCGACAATCTGGTGGTCGTCACCGCGCTGCCCACCATCAGGGAGAAACTCGGTGGCAGCCTGGAGGAACTGGAATGGACGGTGAACGCCTACACACTGTCGTTCGCCGTGCTGATGATGTTCGGTGCCGCCCTGGGCGACCGGTTCGGACGCCGCCGCGTGTTCGTCGCCGGTCTGCTGCTGTTCACGGCGGCGTCGGCCGGGGCCGCCCTGGCGCCGGGCATCGGCGAGCTGATCGCCGCCCGCGCGGTCCAGGGCGCCGGTGCCGCCATCGTCATGCCGCTCTCCCTCACCCTGCTCACCAGCGCCGTGGCCGCCGAGAAACGGGGCGCCGCCCTCGGCATCTACGGTGCGCTCAACGGACTGGCCGTCGCGGGCGGTCCGCTGGTGGGCGGTGTCGTGGTGGAACACATGTCCTGGCAGTGGATCTTCTGGATCAACGTGCCGGTGGGCCTGCTGCTCGCCCCGGCCGCCTGGCGCGGCCTGGCCGAGAGCCGCGGTCCGGACAACCGCCTGGACGCACCGGGCACGCTCCTGGTCAGCCTCGGCATCTTCGGCCTCGTCTACGGTCTGATCCGCGCCAACGGCCACGGCGGCTGGGGCGCCCCGCAGGTCCTGGGCCCCATGCTGGCCGGCGCGGTGCTGGTCGCCGCGTTCGTCCAGTGGGAGCGGCGCAGCAGCGCGCCGATGCTGCCCATGGGCATGTTCCGCAACCGGGCCTTCAGCGCCGTCAACATCGGCGGCCTGCTGATGTCCGTCGGCATGTTCGGCGTGGTCTTCCTCATCACGCAGTTCATGCAGACCATCCAGCATTTCTCGCCGACGGAGGCGGGCGTGCGGATGCTGGCGTGGACGGCGATGCCGCTGCTCGTGGCGCCCTTCGCCGGCATCATGTCGGACCGGATCGGCGGAGGACCCGTGGTGGCGTTCGGACTGGCGCTGCTCGCCACCGGGTTCGTCTACTTCGCGCTGGTGATGAGCCCGGACGTGTCCTATCTCGAGCAGCTGCCCGGCTATCTCCTGGGCGGTGTGGGCGTCGCCTGCTTCTTCGCCCCGCTCCTCAATCTGACGATGAGCTCCGTCGACGTCTCCGAACAGGGCATCGCATCCGGCGCGACATCGGCCACCCGGGAGGTGGGCTCGGCGCTCGGCGTGGCCGCCCTCACCAGCGTTTTCACCCACAACGGCGGCTACGCGTCGGGTCAGAACTTCGTCGACGGCTTCGTACCCGCCCTGTGGGTCGGCGCGGCGGCCGTGGGGCTCGCCGCGGCCGTGATGTTCTTCGCCACCCGGCCCGCGGCCGCGGGGGAGCACCACGGCGCCGAACCGGCGCCGGCCACGGCCGAACCGGCCCCGTCAGCCACGCGCTGACCCCCGTACACCGGCCCGTGGCCCCACACGACGACCTCGTGTGGGGCCACGGGCCTGAAGTGCGTCCGGCCCCTTTTCAGGGAGCGGAGCCGCCCGTCACGCGGTCCACCAGATCACGCCAGCCATGCTCCAGCCGTCGCAGCGACACCCCCGACTGCCGGGTCAGATGGTGGATCAGCACCGGGTCGAGGTAGCCCAGCAGCGTGTGGGCGAGGAGATCGTGGTCCGCGTCCGGCAGGGCCTGGCGCAGCAGCAGCGCCACATGGCTGTGGTGGAAACGGCGGGCCGGCACGGTGTACCGGCGCTCCGGGCCGGGCTCGGCCGCCAGTTGCAGGTCCATTTCGTCGACGCAGCGCCGCAGCACGGTGACACCGAACGCGCGCAGCCGCTCCACGGGCGGTGCGCCGGGTCCGAGCGGCGGGGGACCGGTCAGGATCGCGGCCCGCATCTTCTGCTCGGAGTCGTCGAGGAGCGCCGTCAGCAGGCCGGTACGGTCGCCGAAGCGACGGAAGACCGTCCCTTTGCCCACCCGCGCCGCGGCCGCCACCGCCTCCATCGTCACCCCGGCCGCGCCGTGCTCGGCGACCAGACGGGCGGCGGCGTCCAGCAGACGGGCCCGGTTGCGGGCCGCGTCGGCACGCAGGCACGGTTCGTCGCCGGGGGACTCCGGCCCGAGCAGCGCCGGTGGCTCGCTGGTGCTCTCCTCGGGTTCCGGACGGGGCGGCACTAAGACATCGTCTGCGCTGGACATGAACTCACCGTAGAACAGGGGCGGTACGACCGGAGCCCGATCCGGTCACAGCGGCCGGCACCTGGGGCTTTCCCCTGCCCGGGATCCGCAGGACGCCGAGCTGTCGCCATCGCGCGTCCGCGTGACACCGGTACAGAAGCATTCAAGGCCGATTCAAGATGAGCGCCAACCCCGCACGGCGAGACTATCGGTCAACGGCCCATGCCCTGCCCCCCAAGGAGACAGAAGATGGCAAGCGGACGCATCATCCGTCGTGTGCTCATCGCCGGTGGCGGCATCGGCGGCCCCACCGAGGCGATGGCCCTGCGGCGCCCCAGCACGTCAGGATCAGTGACGTGATCGCGCCGGCCCTGTCGACGATCACCACCGCCCACGCCGGTACGACCCTGTACCTCGGTCGCCGGCTGCACGCCGCCCAGCAGCCCGCCTGGCCGGACGCGGACGTGCTGCGTGCCGTGACCTCCGAACTGGCGGCGTACCCACCGCTCGTCATGGCCGACGAATGCGACCGACTGCGTCACCGGCTGGCCGCCGTGACCCGCGGCGAGGCATTTCTCCTCCAGGGCGGCGACTGCGCGGAGACGTTCGACGGTGTGTCCGCCGAGCAGGTGCGCAACAAGGTCAGGACCCTGCTGCAGATGTCGGCCGTGCTGACCTACGCCACCTCGGTCCCAGTGATCAAGGTCGGCAGGATCGCGGGCCAGTACTCCAAGCCGCGTTCCGACCTGGTCGAGGTGCGCGACGGCGTCGAACTGCCCGTCTACCGCGGGGACGCGGTCAACGGGCTCGCCTTCACCCCTGAGGCACGCACCCCGGACCCCGAGCGGCTGAAACTGATGTACCAGGCTTCCACCGGGACCCTGAACCTGATCCGCGCCATCATCACGGGCGGCTACACGGATCTGCGCCAGGTGCACGAGTGGAACCGGGCCTTCGTGGCGAGCTCTCCGTTCGGCGAGCGCTACGAGCGCATCGTCCGGGAGATCGACAACGCACTCGCGTTCCTGGCGGCCTGCGGAGCGAACCCGGCGGAGTTCCAGGCCAGCGACTTCTTCACCAGCCACGAGGCGCTGCTGCTCGACTACGAGGTCCCGCTCACCCGCGTCGACTCACGCACGGGACTGCTGTACGACACCTCGGGCCACATGATCTGGATCGGCGAGCGCACCCGCCAACTGGACGGAGCCCACGTGGAGTTCGCCTCGCAGGTGCGCAACCCCGTCGCGGTGAAACTGGGCCCCTCCACCACACCGGGGGACGCCCTCGCACTGGTCGAGCGGCTGAACCCGAACAACGAGCCGGGCCGGCTGTCCTTCATCGCCCGCATGGGGCGCGACCGGGTCCGCGACGTGCTCCCCGGGCTCGTCGAGTCCGTCAAGGCCGCCGGCGCCCAGGTCGCCTGGATCTGCGACCCGATGCACGGGAACACCTTCAAGGCCTCCACCGCCCACAAGACCCGCCGCTTCGACGACATCCTGGACGAGGTCAGGGGCTTCTTCGAGGTGCACAGGTCGCTCGCGACCCACCCCGGTGGCATCCACGTCGAGCTGACGGGGGAGGACGTCACCGAATGCCTGGGCGGCGGCGACGAGGTCCTCGTGGACCAGCTGCACCAGCGCTACGAGACGGCCTGCGACCCCCGGCTGAACCACCGTCAGTCACTCGACCTGGCCTTCCAGGTCGCCGAGCTGTACCGGGACCGGGACGCCTCGGTCCTGCCGCGCCCGGCGCCCCTCCCGGCCGCGGCCTGAACCTCACCTACACGGCACCTACACGTCAGACAGCAGGGTACCCACCTGGGAGTTCAGATGACCATCACCGTATCTGTGCGGGAACAAGACCTTTCACGGGCGATCGAGTACGAGGACAGGCCGGGGGACGGTCCGGGAGACGACACTCCGGTACGGGCGCGATGGCTGCTGGACATCCTGGCCACCAAGTGGACGCCCGTGGTCCTGTACCTGCTGAACGAGCAATCGCCCATGCGATCGGGTGAGTTGCGCCGTTCCGTGCCCGGGGTCAGTCAGAAGGTGCTGACGACGACCCTGCGGAATCTGGAGCGTGACGGCCTGGTGACGCGGGACTACTACCCCGAAACGGTGCCGAGGGTGGAGTACCGCATCACCGAACTCGGCGCGAGCCTGATCCCCATCATCTTCTCCCTGGAGGCCTGGGCCGAGGAGAACATCGCGGAGGTGCTCGCCCGCCGCACGCTGCACGGAGCCCCCATGCCCCGAGAAGAGGCGTTCACCATCCGATGAACGACGCCATCGCCTCCACAACGGCACACGTCTACGCCATCCCCATGCGCACCTCCTTCAGGGGAATCGACGTCCGCGAGGGCGTGCTTCTGCGCGGCCCGCTCGGGTGGGGAGAATTCTGCCCCTTTCCGGAGTACGGCGACCGCGAGGCCGCGGCCTGGCTCGGTACGGCCGTCGAACAGGTCACCCTCGGCTGGCCGGAGCCGGTCCGCGACCGGGTCCCGGTCAACGCCATCGTGCCGGCGGTCGGTCCTGAGCGTGCCTTCGAGATCGTCACCCGTTCGGGATGCCGGACAGCCAAGGTCAAGGCAGCCGACCACCCGGACTCGCTCTCCGAGGACCTCGCCAGGGTGGAAGCCGTGCGCGCCGCTCTCGGTCCCGGTGGCAACATCCGTATCGACGCCAACGGCCGCTGGGACGTCGACACGGCCGTCGCCCACATCAAACGCATCGACCGCGCCGCCGGCGGCCTGGAGTACGTCGAACAACCCTGCGCGACCATCGACGAGTTGGCCGCGGTCCGCCGCAGGACCGAGGTGCGTGTGGCGGCCGACGAATCCATCCGCCGTGCCGACGATCCACTGAAGGTGGCCGTCGCCGGCGCCGCCGACGTCGCGGTGATCAAATGCACCCCACTCGGTGGCGTGCGCCGTGCCCTGAGGGTGGCCGAGGCCTGCGGACTGCCCTGTGTCGTGTCGTCCGCGCTCGAGACGAGCGTCGGCCTCGCCGCCCAACTCGCCCTCGCCGGCGCCCTGCCGGAACTCGACTTCGCCTGCGGGCTGAGCACCCTGAGCCTGTTGACCGGCGACAGTGTGCCCGAGGCTCAGGCCTTCCGGCCCGTCGACGGCTGGCTGCCGGTTCCTCGCACACCGCCGGTGCCCGACCCGGAGCGGCTCGACACGTTCCGGCCCACCGATCCCCGGCGGGTCGCGTGGTGGCACGACCGCCTGGCCCGGGTGAGTGCGTCGCAAGGACTGCCGCTCCCGTCGCCCTCCTGACCGGCAGGGCGACGGGGCACGGCAGCTCAAGCTCGGCCGAGCGCCCGATCCACCAGATGCCCCGCGGCTCCCGTGTACTGCGTCGGGTCGCACAGCGCGTCGAGCTCCGCAGGTGTGAACAGCTCGGCCGACTCGGGGGCTTTCGCCAGCTCCTGCGCCAGCGAGGTGCCGTTCCGCGCGGCGTCCGCGGACGCCGCCGACAGCATTCTCCTGGCGGCGTCCTTGCCGAGCCGGGGAGCCAACACCGCCGTCAGCCGCTCGGAGACCACCTGGCTGCCGGTGATGTCGAGGTTGCCGCGCATCCGGCCGGTGAACACATCGAGCCCTTCGGCCAGTTCGACCGCCGTGTGCGCGGCGCCTCCGGTCAGCCGCAGCGCCTCCCGGAGGAGCTGCCACTCCGCGTGCCACATCCCGCCCGACCGCTCGTCCTCGGACAGCAGGCACTGGGTGAGACCGGTCGCGACCACCGGAACCTGGAGCGCCGCGCTTCGGATGAGCGTGGCCAGCACCGGATTGCGTTTGTGGGGCATGGCGGACGACACACCTCGCCCGGCGGCGGACGGCTCCGCCACTTCGGCGATCTCCGTACGCCCCAGAGTCTGCACGTCCACCGCCATTTTGCCGAGCGCGCCCGCGGTGAACGCGAGTGCCGCCGCGAGATCGGCGACCGGAGTGCGCAACGCGTGCCAGGGCAGGGGTGGGCGGGCGAGACCGGTCTCCGCGGCGAATCCGTCGAGGAGCCGGTCCGCGTACTCCCCGGACCGCACGGCATCCGGGTCGGCACCGTCCACCTTCGCGTACTCCACATAGCCGGCGAGTGTTCCCGCCGCACCCCCCAGAGAGACCCACAGCCCGCCCTCCAGCAGCCGACCGAGCCGGACGTCGGCCTGGAGCAGCAACTCCCGCCAGCCCGCCGCCTTCAGACCGAACGTGGTCGGCACCGCCTGCAGCGCGAGCGTCCGTCCGGCCATCGGTGTGTCCCGATGCCGTCCGGCCAGTGCCGCGAGGGCCTCGGCCGTGCGCCGCAGATCGCCCCGGATGATGCGCAGGGCCCGCGCCGCGACCAGCATCGCGCCGGTGTCGAAGATGTCCTGGCTGGTCGAGCCGCGGTGCACATACTCGGCCGCGGCGGGGTTGACCGCCGCGACCAGCCGAGTCAGCTCACGGATGAGCCCCACCACGGGGTTCGCCGTCTCCCGTGACCCGACCGCGATGGCCCGTACGTCGAACCGCTCCGCACGCGCCACCGCGCTGATGTCGGCCGCGGCCGAGAGCGGCACCGTGCCGAGGGCGGCCTGGGTCCGCACGAGCGCGACCTCCGCGTCCAGCATGGCCTGGAGCCACGCGCGGTCGCTCACCGCGGACTCCACCTCCGTACCGGCCCGCACGGGTGAGAGCAGGCCGGTGTCGCCCTGTGCGTCGAACGGCGTGATCATGAACGCATCTCCGCGCGGTTCTCCCCGGCCCGGTCCGTGGCCGCAGGCATGGCGAGTACGGCACGGGCGATGGCATCGGCATCGCCCAGGCTCACGGAGTCGACGCCGGGCCGTACCGCGGCCGCCGTGACCCAGTGCACGGACTCCGTGGGCACTCCGTACGCGAACAGCCGCGGATTGACACGGCCCCGGGCGTCGACGACCCGGCAGGGGCGACGGGTCACGGCAAGACCACCGGTTTCGTAGGAGACGGAGCAGGCCCCCTCGATCCGGAACGGTGTGATGTCCCCGTCCTGCAGGAGCCGCCGCATGAGCGGGTCGGCGGTTCGCCGCACATCGGGCTCGGGCAGCCGGGCCTCGATCAGCACGCGCGCCTCGATCGGCGGCCCGGCGAGCTCGGGTGAGTCGCACACGAACGCCCGCTGCGCGGAATCGACCCTGATCGCGGCCCCCGGTCCGGTCAGGCGCAGCACGCCGGCCTTGACCAGTGCCCTCATCTGCTTGATCCGGAAGGCCGGCGGGCCGATCGACAGGAAGGCGTTGAGCGGGGTGTACCACCCGTCGAGCTCGTCACGGTGGGAGTTGCCGTCGAGACCGCCGTGGTCCACGGCGAGCCGGACCTCGTTGCGCAGATCCCGCAGCACATCGAGCGCGGCCTTGAGCGGGTTGCTCACATTGCCGCCCTCGGCGTGCCGCACGTCCTCGGCCAAGTGGTCCAGCAGCCAGGCCTGGAACTCGTCCCGGTCGGCGAACCGCCGTCCCAGGTAAGGGCGCGAGATCTTCTCCCAGTCCCAGTGGCTCTCCGCGGGAAAGCCGTAGGCCCGCAGGATCTCGGCCCTGTGCTCCTCCCGTGCGGCGGCCAAGTACAGTTCGGTGAACGCCTCCCGGTCCGCGCTGCGGCCCCACGTCTGCAGGAGAGTGCTGTAGTAGACGCTCTCCACCTCACGGGCGATGAGGGGCCAGATGTCGAGTCCGAAGTACACACGGTCACCGTCCTGCGCCCGCTTGCGCAGATCGGCGAGATACGCCTCGGTGAGCAGCCGGGGAAAGTACCGTCCGTGCGGTCCCTTCTGGTTCTCGCCCCGCGCCTGGTACGGAACACCTCGCCGCGAGGTGGCGAACAACCGGGGTTCGCGTCCGGACGGCTCGTACACCAATTCCTCGCCGTGCGGCACGAACCGGCCGCCGCGCCCACTGGTGAGCAGAGCCATGTGATCGAAGAAGCACAGCCCGAGGCCGCGCAGCAGCACGCTCTCGCCGGCCCCGATGAAGTCGAGGTCCAGGTCGGCCGGATTGGCGGGTGGGACGTAGGTGAGTCCGTGCTCCTCCGCCTGCGCGGCCAGGAGCCGCTCCTTGCCGTTCGGCTCGGTGCCGACATGGCCTTGGGAGAGAATCACCGCGTCCAGGCCCTCGATCAGCCGGCCGTTCTCCAGCGTCACGCTCTGCTTTCCCGTTCCGTCGCGGTCTTCGTCGAGTGCGACGGCACGGGTGCAGTGCGTGATGATGTCCACATGAGGCGGGGCCGCCAGGCATATGCGGGCGAACATCTCACGCAGATAGCTGCCGAAGAAGGCACGGGACGGGTATGAGTCGGGACCCAGGTCCCGGGCTTCGGCAAGAGTGGATTCACCCCCTGCGGGAGCTGCCGCCCCGGCGGAATTCCTCAGCTCCTCCGCCCATTCGTACAGGCTGGGGCCGGGTTCCACCGGCCCTTCGAGACAGACGCTGTCGTCGGTGAACACGGTGATCTGGCTGGCCACGGTGTTCATGAGCAGCAGCCGGGACTGATCGGTGCGCCATACGGCACCCGCGCCGGCCGGGTAGGGATCGACCAGGTACACCTGCACCTTCGAACCCGGTGACAGGTCACGCGCGTTGGCGCAGAGCCGCTCGAGTACGGAAAGTCCGCGCGGTCCGACTCCGACGATGCAGAGCGACAGATGCTTGATGGGCACGGGGACACCACTCCTGCTGGGGGACTGGGAAGAGCATGAGAAAGGGAAGGGCAGAAACCGGCAATGGCGGCCGTGCCAAGCCTCACCGGAAATGAAGTTTCTCCACGGTCAGGAACCGGAACAGCAAACACGAAGTGTCATTTCCTCATGCTCTGCAGATTCGCGACGTCCGGCAAGTAGGAACTTCGAAGTACCTACGGCACGGTGACGGGCAGGCACTTGAAAGTTCCTACTTGCCGAACACTTCCCGCTCGCCAATCATTCTGACCAATACCCCTTCTATTCGGGGAGCGAAAATGAAGATCTTGTCCATTGCCGGAGGTACCCGCTGATGCTTCCGCTCAAGGAGCTTTTCAAGCCCACGTCCAAGCCGCTCCATCTGTTCGAGAACTTCCGCGCGGCGGCGGACGCACACCCCGCGTCGATGATCCACATGGACGCGCCGCAGCCGGCGTTTCCCGAGCTGGGACTGCACGCGACCTACGCCGACGCGGCCGAAGCCGTCGCCCGGTGCGGCGAGCAGGTCATCGCGCGCGGTGTCGCGCCGGGTGACCATGTCGTCATCTACAAGTCCGCTCTGTTCGACAGCTACTTGCTGGCAGTGGCCGTCTCGTACGCGGGCGCCGTACCCGTCATGATCTCGCCCCACCTGGACGCCCGCACGGTCACCGTGATGGCGGCCCGGCTGAAGCGGCCGTGGCTGATCCACGACGCCGAGACCGTCGAGAAGGCCGCGGACATCTCCTCGGTCGAGGAAGCCCGCAAGCTCGACGCCCTCGCGGTCAGGGACACCGTGGTGGAGGACCCCAAGGGCGCCGGACGGAAGCCCGGCGTGCGCGACATCGCGTACATGACCCACACCTCGGGGACCACGGGCATCCCCAAGCTCATCGCCCACTCTCCGACCTCGATGGGCTGGCGGGTCACCTGGCAGCGCCGCATCGTGTCCTTCATCGACCCGGGCGGCCTGGTCGCCTTCCACATCTCCCCGGTGCACAGCCGGTTCAACATCGGCATCTCGTCGCTCATGTCCTACGGGCACTCGTTCCTGAACATCGGCGACCCCCAGGAAGCCAACGTCGAGGCCGTACTGCGCAAGTACCGTCCCCTCGCCCTGGAGTCGCACCCGAACCACCTCGTGCGGTGGACGTCCATCCTGGACCGCGACCCCTCGGTCTTCTCCAGCGTCAAGTACCTGCACTCGACCTTCGACGCCGTCAACAAGGGCACGATGCTCAAGTACCTCAATGCGTCGTCCCACCGGATGCCCGTCTACCTGCAGGTCTACGGGCAGAGCGAATGCGGTCCCATGGTGCTGCGCCCGCACACGCGGACCACGCTGCGCTTCAGCGACGCCCGGTGGATGGGCATCGGCATGCCGAAGCTCACCCGCGTCCGGGTCGTGGACGAGAAGGGCAACCCGTTGCCGCGCGGCCGGCAGGGCGCCATCGAGATGTTCTCCCGCGGTCGCGCGGTCACCTACTACGGTGAGGAGGAGCGCTTCGAGCAGAACCTGCGGAACGGGTGGTGGAACAGCGGGGACCAGGGCGAGATGGGTCGCGCCGGCCAAGTCGCCCTGCACGACCGGCAGGTGGACCTGATCGATGACGTCAGGAGCACACTGGCCATCGAGGACGCGCTGCTGGACAAGCTGTCGTTCCTGAACGAGGTCGTCCTGGTCCGCACGGCGGAGGGGGACCCGCAGCCCGTGGTCTCGGTCGCCACGGGGCAGGAGATGGACTGGGACGCCTGGTGGACCTCCGTGGCCGACCTGCCGGCGCTGGAGGCACCGGTGATCCTGCCGTTCGACAGGTTCCCCCGCACCGCCACCATGAAGATCCAGCGCAACCGGCTGGAGGAACTGCTGCGGACCGAGATCACCCATGCGGCCTGAATCCACCGTGCAGGCCTGGGGGCCGTCCGTGATCGCGGCGGTCGTCGTCGACGAGCTCGTCCGGGCCGGGATCGAGACGTTCGTCTACTGCCCCGGGTCCAGGAACGGCCCCATCGGGTTCGAACTGTCCCGGCGGGAAGCCGCGGGAGACCTCAGACTCCATGTCCGTCTGGACGAGCGGTCGGCCGCCTTCCTCGCCCTCGGCATGACGAAGGCGACGGGCGTCCCGACCGCGGTCGTGACCACGTCGGGTACGGCGGTGGCGAACCTGCTGCCCGCCGTGACGGAGGCCGACTACTCGCGGATCCCGCTCGTCCTGGTCACGGCCAACCGCCCGCTCGCGGAGCTCGGCACCGGGGCGTCACAGACCGTCGAGCAGACCCAGCTGCTCACCTCGCAGGTGCGCCACGTCCAGCACCTGCAGGTCGGGGCGGAACCGGCGCCGGACACGAACGCCAGGGTGCGATCGCAGATCTGCCACACGCTGGCGATCGGCCGCGGACGGCTCCACGGGCGCCCCGGACCGGTGCAGATCGATGTGGCCCTGCCGTCCGGTCGCCCGCCGGCGACCAGGTCCGTGCCGTTCCCCAGCGGCCGTCCTGAAGGGCGGCCGTGGATCCGGACCGCGCTGCGCGACCGCGGAGCGGCGGCACCGCACGACATCGACCTGACCCGCCGTACGATCATCGTCGCCGGCGACGGCGCGGACCTCGACGCCGTGCCCGAGACCGTCCCCTGTGTCGTGGAACCGACCGTCGACGCCGGTGGCCGCAGGACCCTGCATCCCTGGGTGCTGGACCACGTACGGCCGGAACTGGCCGTCGTGTACGGCCGTCCGACCCTGCACCGGCAGGTCGGCGCGCTGCTGGCCCGCCGCGACGTCAGCACGGTCCTCGTCAGCGACGGGGACGACGACTGGATCTACGCGGCGCCGCACATCGACGTGGTCACCGCACACCCGGTGTTCGGCGGCGTGCCGAGTCCGTCCTGGACCGAGGAACTCGGGCACGTGGACCGGGCCGTGCGCCACGCGTGGTCGCAGATGCTGTGCGACGACGGTAACCGGCGCACCGGAGTGGGTGTCGCCAAGGCGGTGCTGGACGCGCTCGAACCCGGCGACCTGCTCTGGCTGGGGGCCTCCAACCCGGTCAGGGACGTGTCGCTGACCGGCCGACTGCCCAGCGGGGTCCGGGCACTGTCCAACCGCGGGGTGGCCGGTATCGACGGCAACATCAGTGCCGCGGTGGGCGCCGCGATGGCCTGCCCCGACCGGACGGTCGTCGCGCTCGTGGGTGACCTCACCTTCGCCCACGACTCGTCCGCCCTGCAGTCCGGCGTGCTCGAGCAGGTGCCGGACAACCTGATCGTCGTCGTCTCGAACGATGCCGGCGGCGGCATCTTCGAACTGCTGGAACAGGGGCACCCCGTCTACAAGACGGCCCCCTTCGGCAACACCTTCGAGCGCATCTACGGAACCCCGCAGAACGTCGACTTCGCGGCTCTGTGCACGGCCTACGCGGTCTCCCACCGCATGGTGGAGACCGACGAGCTCGGCACCGCGCTCCGGGCGGCCCGCCGGGCGAAGCGACCGGTCGTCCTCGAAGTCCCCGTCACCCGCACGACGTTGCGCGGTGTGCACACGGCCGCACGAGAGCTGGCCGACGCACGTCTGAACCCCACCGCCCCTCCGGCCGGGAGCCCCGTCACGGCGGAGGCGGCCCATGTGTCCGCCCTGACCAGTTGAGAAGCGGAAGTTGGAAGATGTCTGTTACCACCACGGCCCCCACCACCACGGCCGCCCCTGTCACCAACCCGTTCGACCCCTCGTGCTGGCGCGAGGTCGAAGGCTTCGAGGATCTGCGGGACACGACCTACCACCGAGGTGTCGAACGCGACACCGAGGGCGCCGTCGTACGCGACCTTCCCTGGGTGCGGATCGCCATCGACCGTCCGCACGTGCGCAACGCGTTCCGTCCCGCGACGGTCGACGAGCTGTACCGCGTCCTGGACCACGCCCGTATGTCCTCCGAGGTCGGTGCGGTCATCCTGACCGGCAACGGCCCCTCCCCGCGGGACGGCGGCTGGGCGTTCTGCTCGGGAGGCGACCAACGCGTCCGCGGGCGCGACGGTTACCGCTACGCCGACGGCGAGAGCGCGCAGGACATCGACCCGGCCCGTGCGGGACGGCTGCACATCCTGGAGGTGCAGCGACTGATCCGCACCATGCCCAAGGTCGTCATCGCCGCCGTGTCGGGCTGGGCGGCGGGCGGCGGGCATTCACTGCACGTCGTGTGTGATCTCACCATCGCCTCCCGCGAGTTCGGCAGGTTCAAGCAGACGGACGCCACCGTGGGTTCGTTCGACGCCGGCTACGGTTCCGCGCTGCTGGCTCGCCAGGTGGGCCAGAAGTTCGCCCGGGAGATCTTCTTCCTCGCACGCGAGATCGACGCCGATCGCATGCGCGAGATGGGGGCGGTCAACGAGGTCGTCCCGCACGCGGAGTTGGAGCGCACGGCGATCGAGTACTGCCGCGACATCACGGCCCAGTCCCCGCAGGCGATCCGGATGCTGAAGTTCGCCTTCAACCTCCCGGACGACGGGATGGTCGGCCAGCAGGTGTTCGCCGGAGAGGCGACCCGCCTGGCCTACATGACGGACGAGGCCGTCGAAGGACGCAACGCCTTCCTCGAGAAGCGCACACCGGACTGGTCCGACCACCCCTACTTCTTCTGAGGGAGGGCGCTGTGTCGACCGTCTCCTTACGTGCTGTCGTACTGCCGGACCAACCCGCGCAGGCCGTCGACACCCTCATGCGTGCCATCGAGCAGGTCTATGAAGGCGCTCCGGCGATCGCACCGGTCGCCGGCGCCGCCGCGGCACGGGACCTGCCCCGGACCGTGCCGGACGGCACCGCCGTGGTGCTGTCGACGTCGGGGTCCACCCGCGCTCCGAAGCGGACGGCCCTGCCGCGGAGCGCGCTCCTCGCCTCCGGTTCCGCGACGCTCCGCCGGCTCGGCGGAGCCGGCGACTGGCTGCTGTGCCTCCCGGCCGGGTTCGTGGCCGGATTCCAGGTGGTCTCCCGCGCGGTCCTCAGCGGAACCCGCGTGACGACGCTGGACGGCGGCCGGTTCGACGCCGCGTCCTTCGTGGCCGCCACCAGCCGCATGAGGACCGGCAGACGCTACACCGCGCTGGTCCCCACCCAGGTCAAGCGGCTGCTCGCGGACGCCGACGCCAGGGCGGCACTGTCGAGTTTCGACAAGGTCCTGGTGGGCGGGGCACCGCTGGACCACGAGACCGCGGCACAGCTCCGGCGCGTCACGGACTTCGTGGCCACGTACGGGATGACGGAGACCGGCGGCGGATGCGTCTACGGGGGAGTCCCTCTCGACGGGGTGCGGGTGCGGATCGTGGACGAGATCGTGCACGTCGGCGGTGACACCGTGGCGAGCACCTACCTCGGCGCCCCTGAGGAGGAGCAGAGCAGGTTCTACACCGACGGCGTCCAACGCTGGTACCGGACCTCCGACCGCGGCCGGTGGGACGACCAGCACCGCCTGGTCCCGCTCGGCAGGACCGACGACCTCATCAACACCGGCGGGCTCAAGATCTCCGCGGGGGAGGTCGAACAGGCCCTGCTCGGCGTCGGCTGGGTCGACAGTGCCGTCGTCCTGGGTCTTCCCGACCACGAGTGGGGCGAACTCGTCGGCGCCCATGTCGTCCCCCGGGCAGGGACGTCCGCACCGGACAGGGAGGTCCTCAGGGACCGGGTCCGACGGCGTCTGGGGCCGGCCGCGGTACCCAAGAGGATCGTCTTCCACGACGACGTCCCCCTGCTGCCGAACTCGAAGATCGACCGATCCGCGATCCGTGAGCGGCTGAGCGCCGCCGCGTACGCCCGAGCGCACGTCGGGGAAGGCTGACATGTCAGGAGACCTGTTCTCACCGGTGGCCCTCGGCGACATCCCGGCCGGCAACCGGATCGTCATGTGTCCCATGACGCGTCGCCGGGCGGACGCCGACGGAACACCCAACGACCTGATGCGTGAGTACTACCGGCAGCGCGCCTCGGCCGGACTCGTCGTGACGGAGAGCGTCCACCCCTCACTCATCGGCAAGACGTACCCCGGCAGCCCTCACATGATCGACAGGAAGGACCTGGCGGCCTGGACCCGTGTGGTCGACGCCGTCCACGGCCGGGGAGGGCGCATCGTCCTGCAGCTCATGCACGCCGGCAGCGCGGCCCGGCCCCAGGTCAACGGAGGCAGGACCCCACTGGCACCCTCGGCGGTCGTCCCCCCGGGGACGGGCGCCCCCGACGGCCGGGTGACCGACCGTCCCGTCGCCCGGGCGATGACCGGCGGCGAGATCGACGCCACCGTCGAGGAGTTCGCCCGTGCCGCCGCCATGGCCATGGAGGCGGGCTTCGACGGCGTGGAGGTCCACGGCGGCAACAGCTACCTCCTGCACCAGTTCCTCGGCTCGGGGACGAATCTGCGTACCGACGCCCATGGCGGACCGGCCGAGAACCGGTGTCTGTTTCCCGTCCGAGTCGTCGAGGCCGTCGCGCGCGAGGCCGGTCACGGCCGGGTGGGGCTCCGGCTGTCCCCCGGATTCTCCGCGGACCGCACCGTGCAGGGCGACGCGCCGGACGTGTACAGCGCTCTGCTGTCCCATCCCTCGGTGCGGCGTCTCGCCTACATCCACACGTCCTCGTACAGCGACCCGGACGTGCTCGCCTGGATCGGTGCCCACTGGACGGGCGGATGGATCCACAACCTGGGCACGGACCTTCAGTGGTCCACCACGGAACTGCTGAGCCGGATCGAAGCCCGGCTCGGCGCGGGACCGACCGCCGTGTCCCTGGGACGCCTGTTCATCTCGAACCCGGATCTGCCCGAGCGTCTGCTCCACCGAGCACCCCTGGCCGTTCCGAACCCCAAAAAATTCTACGAGGGCGAAAGTGAGGGATACACCGACTATGAACGGTGGACCGACACAAGCCGGCAGCCGATCCATACCTGACCAGCACCTGTGGAAAGGGCGTCTCCCGAGCCGCCCGACCACCGCCACGCCCCGCTTCCTGCTGCACGGACCGAGCAGTTCCGTCGGGCTCACCGGCGCGCTGACCCGTTTCACCAGCCTGTCCGAGGCGGAGGACGCGGTGCGGGGCGGCACCCACGGAAACCTCGTCGCGGGCGCGGTGCCCTTCGACCAGGGCCCGGGGACCTCGTCGTTCTTCCTGGGGCAGCGCGGTGCGGGTCGACCGGTCCGCTCCGCGAGCAGTGCCGGCAGCGGTGGCCATTTCCTCCCGGACGTCGGATTCAACGACGCCGAGACAGCCAACTACATACGTCTGGTCGAACGCGTACTGCCCCTGCTCCGCTCACCGGAGAACTCCCTGGAGAAGGTCGTCATAGCACGGGCCGAGCGGTACTTCCCGACCGAGCATCTCGACCCGATGCACCTGTACGGGCGCATCGTGGACCTGTACCCGGGGGTGCACAGCTACCTCGTCGAGCACCTGGAGACACCCGGCGTCTACACCCTGGGGGCGAGCCCGGAGCTCTTCATGAAGAAGAGCGGCGACATCGTCACGATGACGCCGCTGGCCGGGACGATCCCGCGGGACCCGTCGCTGTCCACCGCGGAGGACGAAGAGCGGGCTCGTGCCGAGTTGTTCACCGACAAGTACCTGGCCGAGCATCGTCACCTGGTCGAGTTCATGCTCAAGGGCCTGAAGCCCTTCTGCGGTGTGCTCGACCACCCCGACGAACCCGAACTGCTGGGGGTGCCGGGCGTATGGCACCTGGGCACCCCCATCCGCGGCCGTCTGGTCGACTCCCGGGTGCGCGTGGCCGATCTCGTGTCGGCGCTGCACCCGTCACCGGCGGTCTGCGGTGTCCCCCAGGCCGAATCGCTCCATCTGATCACGATGAACGAATCGACGCGTGGATACTACGGCGGCCTCGTCGGCTGGACCGACAGCAACGGTGACTGCGAGTTCTACATGGCGCTGCGGGGTCTCGACCTCGACGCACGGGAGCACGGCAGCCTCAGACTGCGGGCCGGAGGCGGTGTGGTGGCCGGCAGCCGACTGGACGTCGAGTTCGCGGAGACCACGGCCAAGCTCGCGACGATGCGTCGAGCGCTCGGCGTGGAACCGTCGCCGAGCACTCGTCCACCGGCCTACGGCACCGTGGTGTCCCGTGAGCCGGTTCGTGCCGCCTGAAGCCGTGGAGGATGGTGACTCCCCGGCGGGAGACCAGGTAGGTCGCCTCGCCGGGGAAGGTCGCGGGACGCAGGTGGTGCCTGAGGCCCACGAGTGTCGAGCCGTCCTGTAGGGCGGCCGGTCCGGATCTCCTGGTGTGTGGCGATCCGGAAGTCCAGGGTGGTCACTCAAGTGGAGGCTTGGGCTCCGTGGTGTGGTGTTTGAGTGGTTCCCACCAGGTTCGGTTGTCGCGGTACCAGCGGACGGTTTCGGCGAGGC
>NZ_JBIAVN010000035.1:0-14472 GCF_042894285.1 Streptomyces sp. NPDC001544
ACCCGCTGGAACAGCTCCCACAACTCGTCCGGCACCAGCCGCTCAATGATCCCCACCACAGCCGACAGCCTACTCAGCCAAATGAGATGACCTCTAAGAGGTCCTAACAGAAGTTGTTGATCATGTGACTTTCGGTGTGGAGGGTCGTTGGTCTGGTCGTGGGGAAACGACAGTCGCGGCCGTGGATCGTGTCGGATGAACTGGTGGTCGCTGATCGAGCCGTTGCTACCTGAGCCGGGGCCGAAGCTGGTGGAGGGCCGGCCCCGGGTGCCGGACCGCCAGGCCTTGTGCGGGATCTTGTTCGTGCTGCACACCGGCATCCAGTGGGAGTACCTGCCCCAGGAGCTGGGCTTCGGTTCGGGAATGACGTGCTGGCGGCGGCTGGCCGCGTGGAACGAGCCGGGGTGTGGGACCAGCTGCACCTGGTGCTGGTCATGCTCCGCGATGCCGGCCCACGCCGCTCCACCCCGCGTGGCGGCCAGCCCCGCAAGCACGGCGGCGTCCTCACCTTCTCCAAGCCGGAGTCCTGGCACACCCCCGACCAGGCCACGACATGCGACACCACCCGCTACGGCACGGCCGAAGCCCTCGCCTGGGACCGGATGCACCCACGATTGCAGGCCCGTGGCCCCTGGCTCGACCACTGCGGTGAACTCCCGTTGATCCACGGGACGTTGATCCGGCTGAAGGTCGAGCACCTGCCCGGTGACCGCGACCCCAAGCCGGTATGGCTGTGGTCCTCGCGCACCGCCATGACCAGCCAGGACATCGATATCCGCTGGCAGGCGTTCCTCCGCAGTCTTGGTCTGCGTGGCGGCTGTGAGGCACGTGTGGGACCGATCGTTCGCCTGGGATGTGCCTGGCGATGGGTAAGCGACGCTGGAGTGAACGGTGTGCGGGAGCTTCTGGGGAGGGGATGATGACGGCTGAGTTCCGCTTACTGGGGGACATTGAGGCCCGTGTCGATGGCCAACTGGTTGATCTTGGGCATCGTCGACAGCGGTTGGTGTTGGTCGTTTTGCTGGTGGAGGCGAATCGGATCGTGCCTGTCGACCAGTTGGTTGAGCGGGTGTGGGCGGGGCGGCCCCCGCAACGCGCACGGGACACGCTCTACGGTTACGTGCACAGGTTGCGCAAAGCATTGGCTGTCATGGCGGGGGTGGACATCCTTCGGCAAACCGGTGGCTACCTGATCTCGGTCGATGAAGCGCTGGTCGATATGCACCGGTTTAGTGAGCTGATACGACAAGCGCGCGCGGCGCAGGACGACTCGGATGCGATGGCGTTGTTCGACGAAGCGTTGGCATTGTGGCGGGGCGATCCGTTCTCTGGCGTGGACACGCCCTGGCTGAACGACGTCCGGGAGGTCCTGCAGAAGGAACGGTTCGCGGCCGAGCTTGACTTCACCGATCTGCGGCTGGCGCAGGGCCAGCACACGGAGTTGGTGCCCACGTTGGTCAGCCGGGCCGGCGAATACCAGTGGGACGAGCGACTGGCGGCGCAGCTGATGCTCGCCTTGTACCGGTCGGGCCGGCAGGCTGACGCCCTTGCCCGCTACGAACAGACCCGAACGCGGTTGGCCGAGGAACTCGGTCTCGACCCCAGTCCCGCCCTGCGGCAGCTGCACCAGCGGATCCTGACCGCCGACCCGGACCTGGCGGCCTCTGGGCCGCCCGCGACCGCCGCTGCCGAAGAGCCCACACCGGACACTCAACTGGATCGGGCGGCCCGCGAACTGGCCACCGCCATAACCCGGCAGTGGACCGCGGAAGCCGAGATCCGCTCATTGCACCGGCCGGCGCCGGTGCGCTTACGGTGGTCGACCACCGGTCGGCCGGTGACAGGCGCAAGTGAGGTGCTCCGTGGTGACATCTCTGACGTGGCCTTGAAGTTCCGGTCGCTTCCCGTACGTCAACTGGTGGTGCTCGGCGAGCCGGGGGCAGGCAAGACCGTGCTGGCGATCTTGCTGACCCTGGGGCTGCTGGCCGACCGCACGCCGGGCGATCCGACGCCGGTACTGATGTCGCTGACGTCCTGGAATCCCCAACGAGATCACCTGCACACCTGGTTGGCACGCAGGCTGGTGGAGGAGTACCCCGGTCTGGGCAACACCAAGGCGTACGGACGCGATGCCGCGATCCGCCTGGTGACCGATGAGCGGGTGATACCGGTGCTCGACGGCCTCGACGAGACGCCACCGGGCCTGCACACCGCCGCGATCGACGCCATGGACCAGGCGATAGCGGGCGGCCGGCCACTCGTGGTGACCTGCCGCACCAACGAGTACGAGAACGCAGTCCGGAACGGCGCCATCCTTGCCAGTGCCGCGGTGGTGGAGATCGAACCCGTTGAACTCGACGACGCCATAACTTTCCTCACCGCACGCCACCACCGCGGCGACACCCGCTGGCAACCCGTCGTCGAACACCTGCGCCACCACCGCGACGGCCCACTTGCACAGGCGCTGTCTACCCCGCTGATGGTCGACCTCGCCCGGACGGCCTACCGCGACCCCACAAGCGACCCCAGAGAACTTCTTGATCCGCAACAGTTCCCCGACCGAACCACGATCGAGGACCAACTGCTCGACACGTGGATCCCCGCTGTTTATGCCCGACGTCCTCAACCGCCGGGACCGCAGACCGCGGCGGTCCGGAACTACGGTCCGGACCAGGCCCAACAATGGCTGACATTCCTCGCTCGCCACCTACAGCGCCTGCAAACCCGCGACTTCGCCTGGGAGCACCTGGTTTGCGCGCTACCCCGGCCCGTACGAGGACTGGTCTTCAGCCTGCCCGCGGCATGTCTGTTCGCCATCGCCGGCCTGCTGGCCAGAGGCCCCATCCTGGCCTGGGTCTACGGGCTTTCCACCGCCGTGGGCGGTTGTGCCGCCCACGGCTGGGGAACACGGTCAGGACCATTGCGGGTCAACGTTCGCTTCCGGCGCACGGCGTTGCCATTCCTCGGCCGGTTCGTGATCGGGGTGGTCATCAGCGTCGTGATCGGGGTGGTCTGGTCACTCCCGACCTGGACGGTGGTCATGCTCGCGTTCGCTTTCGGGTTCAGCATGGGACTGCACGTCTGGCTGGAGGCGCCGCGGGAGGTAAACCGTGCGTCCAGCCCAGCGACGACCTACGCTCAGGACCGTCTCGCGACACTCGCGGTCGCGTTGTCGGTGGGCGTGTCCATCGGGCTGTTCTACGGGTTCGCGATCTCCGTCAGCCAGCCGCACTCCAACCTCGGCCCGGCCGCGGACCCCTTTCACTTCGTCCGGGCATTGCCGGCCGGACTCGTGTCAGCATTGTTCGGCTGGTTCGCATTCCGGTACATCGGCAGCGTGAGCTACGGACTCGCTGGCTTCGTCATCGGCGGCGAAGCAATGGCCCAACACATTCCGTTGAGCCTCGGCCTCGCGGCAGGAGCGGTATTCGGGCTCGCCATCGGACTCACCACGACACTGTCTCGATCATGGGGTGTCTACCTGCTCAGCAGGGCTTGGCTCGCGCTTCTCGGGCGGACACCCCTGCGACTGAACCAATTCCTCGAAGACGCCCACCGCCGTGGCGTGCTGCGCCAAGCCGGCTCGATCTACCAGTTCCGCCACGCTCGACTACATGACCGTCTCTCACAGACCTGACCACGAGCTCTCGGCCCTGCGACCTCCTCATGTGGCAACCCTCGGTGACTATCCGCATCCTGCAGCCGGTGGTTTCAGTCCTCCCACACTGTCGGGCGGAACACCACTGCTTGCGACAAGGTGGCTTCATCCAGGAGGTGACGGGCTGCCAAGTCATCCTCGTCGCAGCCGACGATGGACGTCGTGCAGATCGGACGGGCCGCCGGTCTGTACGTGCCAGACCTCCTAACGCTCGGAGGGGGGTTTGTTGGTGTGCTGAGTGATTGGTGGCCTGGGGTGTTGTGGGTTTGCTGAGAAGTTGAGTGGGCGGTTAGGTCGGGGTGGGTGGGGGTGTGAGCTGGTCTTATGTGTTCTGCGTGGAGCGTGGCTGGGTGGGTTTTAGGTAGTTCTGGCGTGTAAAGGCCCGGTTGGTGTTTGTGCTGGTCAGGGCTGTTTTGCCTGGTCGGCGGGCAGGGGTTAGCGGTTGCGGGCGGGGCGGTTGTGTCGTTCGGCGAGGTGGTCGAGTCGTACTGCGTCGAGGGCGGCTTTGGTGATGCGTTCGGTGCCGTCGGTGATGGCGGTGATGGCGGCTTGGCGGATGAGCCTGGTGAGGGATCCGATGCGGCCGGCGGTGCGCTGGTGGAGGTAGGGGGCGTGGGCCGGGAGGGTGCCGGGTTTGTGGTGGCGGAGGTCGAGGGCGTTTTCGATGTCGGTGATGACGTCGCGGAAGGGTTCGCGGGTGCCGTGGCGGGCGGGGAGTGGGCCGCAGGTGATGAGGGTGGCGCGCCCGGCGAGTTGAGCGCCCCGTGTCCCGCTGAAGAGGGGGGTGTCGGTGACGTTGATGCCGGCGTAGACGAAGGTGGCGGGCAGGCGTTCGGTGAGGTCTTTGATCAGGTCGGCGGTTTGGGCGCCGGTGGTGGTGCGGGGGTTGAGGCGGTGGATCTCGTCGATGAGGACGAGTTGGACGCCAGCTTGGGTGTAGGTGTGGCAGACGGCGTCGGTGATCTGGGTCTGGGTCATGCGGGTGCTTACGGGGATGCCGAGGTAGCGGGCGAACTCGGTGATGAGGGTTTTCGCGGTGGCGCCGGGCGGGACCAGGATGTACGCCACGGGTGCCGTGGAGTGGGCGGACCCGGGCGGTGGCGGGTTTTTGCGGCTGTGGGCGAGGTGGCAGGCGCGGCCGACATTCAGGAGGGCGGTGGTTTTGCCGGCTGCGGCGGGTCCGGTGACGATCAGGGAGGGCGGTGGCCTGCTGGTGGAGGCCGAGGATCATCAGGGTGCGGACCTGTGTGGCGAGGGCGCTGATGGCGGGGGTGCGGATGGTGACGAACGCGGAGTGGCAGGGGAGGCGTTCGTCGGTGCTGCGGGGTGGGTCGCCGGGCTGGGGCGGTGCGGGCGGGTCGGTGGTGGCGAAGCGGTGCCAGCCCTGCCACGTGGTCAGGGGCCAGGACAGCTCGGCCGCATCACTGTCGCCGGCGCTGACGGGTGTGCTGCCCGCACTCTGCGGGTTCAAGTTCACCACTTGTCGGCTTCCTCGTATGCGTCGTAGAGCCCGAATCCGGCGGCCGTGGCGGGGTGGGTGTCGTCCTCGGGGGGGTCGTCGATGCTGTCGTCCTCGTCGTGCTGCGCTGGCTCGCCGGTGGTGGGGCCGGTGCCGTGGTGCGGGGGCCGTGCGGCGGGAACCGGCAGCGTGGTGGCGCGGGCGAGGAGGGCTTGTTCAGCGGTGGTGGCGTGGCCGGTGTGGACGCGGCGCATGAGCTGGTCGAGGGCGTCGGCCAGACCGGCCTCGTGCTGCTGGGTGTCGTCGTGGTTGTTGTAATGGGTGTGGGTTCTGATGTGCTGCCAGGTGTGGTCGTTGAACGGCTGGTGGACGTGGTCGCGGTGGATCCACGGGATCTCGGTGAGGTGACCGTCGGTGAGGCGGATCCAGATTTGGCGGATGTCATGGGGGTTGTAGTGGATCTCCCACTTCCCGCCCCGGCCGGCGACCGGGGAGGCCTGGCCGCGGTAGGGGGCCAGGAGATCGTGGTCGTAGGTGCGGTGGTGGATCGTGATGCCGGCGGGGGTGATGGCCTGCCAGCGCACGGGCAGCAGTTCGAGGTAGTCGTGGCCGGTCAGCGGGACGGGGACGTGTCCGGCGACGGCGACGAGCGCGGCCCACATCTGGTTCGGGGTGAGGGCTTTGCGGGGCATCAGGGGGTGGCGCAGGCCTTCGTGGGGCCGGTGGTGGTAGTGCACCAGCCACTCATCGAGCAGGTCTTGTAGCTGGGGGACGCTGTAGCAGGCGTCTTTCTCGGTGTCGGGGCCGCGGCGGGTGACGTCCGAGCCGGTGTAGCCGGGCAGGTGCTGGCAGAACAGGTGGTTGATGGTGCCGAACGTCCGCTCGACGATGCCTTTGGCGGTGGGGGCGTGGGGCGGGGCGGGCTGGAGGCTGATGCCGAGGTGTTCGCAGGCGGCGGTGAACGCGGCGGAGACGAAGATCTTGCCGCGGTCGACGACGATCGTCTCGGGCAGGGCGACCGGCCGGGCCGCCGCGCCGGCGAGGCGCTCGTCCACCGCGGCCAGCCGCTGGTGGGGGAGGACAGGGGCGTGGTCCATGCGCAGGATGTCCGGCCAGGTGGGCCGGGCGGGGTGGGGGACGGCCATCTCCGCCAGCAGCAGGGCCGCGTCGACGGCTTTGGTCGCGCTCGGGCAGAGCACGGCGGCGAGGATGGCGCGGGTGGCGACATCGACGGCGATGGTGAGCTCCGGGCGAGCCAGGCGCCCGTCGTCGAAGAGGGCGAGGACGTCCAAGCGGGTGGTGTCGACCTGGACCTGTTCGCCGGGCCGCAACGCCATGGCGGGGGTGAAGGCCCGCCCGTCGACGCTCGCCGGCACCTGCCTCACGAGCCCGGTGGGCAGTTCGCCGGGCCGGGCCAGAGCGGTGACGAGCCGGTACAGCGTGGCCTGGGACGGCGCGGGCACCGTGCCGGGGCCGTGCCGGTCCTCAAGGATCTGGTTGATCAGCGGGAACAGGCCGTTGATGGTGCCCTTGGAGCGGCCGCGGCGGCGGCGCAGTGCCTCGCGGACGGCGGCGATGACCCGTTCGTCGGCCCGCCCGGTGGGGCTGGAGGCGCGGGTGGTGCGGTGATCGAGGAGTCCCCACAGGCCTTGCTTGCGGTAGGCGAGCCGCATGCGCTGCACCGTGGTGCGCGACACCCGGCCGAAGCCGAGCGCGGTCAGCTCCTTCGCCTTGGCGTGCTCCCGCTCGGCCAGCGTGTGCCGCTGCGGGTCGTACTGCTCCCGCACCGTCCCTTCGCTGCCGGGCCCGCCAGGCAGGCCGCATTCGACTTCCCGCACGTGCCGTTGCCAGGCCAGCGCCTTCTCACGCGCCGCGGCGGGGGCGGTCTCGAACAGGCCCCACTTCGGGGCCGTCTGCGGCGCATCGGCCCCGATGACGGTAAAGCCGGGGTCGGCGAACAGATGCCCAGGGAGCACGACCTCACCACCGCCGTCCGGGCCGAGGAGGTGGATGTCCTGCCCCGAGAGGGCGACCACCTGCCATTTCATGCCACGGAAGCGGACGTGAGCACCGACCTTCACGGCCGGCCGGTCATTGCGCCGCGCACTCACCGGGCACCTCCCTCCTTCTTGCTCGGGTCGCTCCAGCCCTGCGGGCCGACGAGGAGGCGTTCGTGCAGCGGCGTGTCGAGATCAGCCGTCAACCGGCCGTGCCACAGAGCGTGGAAGACGCAGGGAAGGACTTCGATCGGGTCGCCGACCGCTTCGGTGCCCTCGATCAGCGGCCGCGGCCGCGTGAACGCCTCGCCGACCGCCGCCATCAGCCCCGGGCGGCCGGCGTTGCGAGGATGGCGGTATCCGGCCAGCCATTTGAGGTTGGCGGCCAGGACGTCATCGAGCGGCGGGATGCGTCGGTAGGTCCAGCCGACGTCCGCGCATGCCTGCGCCACCGCCTCGGCGGCCTTCACCGCTCGTTCGCCGCCGGCGCCCGGGTGGCCGGGGCAGTCGGCGAGCAGCGCGGTGCCGTCGGCACGGCGGGCGAAGAGCTGCGGCACCCAGGAACGCACCTGGCCGCGGCGATTACGCCACAGCAGCCGTACCGGCCGCCCCGCCAGGCCCGTCACATCCGCGTCGCGGTCCAGGACCATCAGCTGGGTGCGCATCGCGTTCGACCCCGCCGCTACGTGCCGCCCGGTGGTTGCCGACCACCACAGGCCCGGCCCCCAGCGCCGCCCCGGCACCACCGGGAACGCCGACACCGGCGCCAAGTCCTCGAACGCCACGGTCATGGCGGCATCCGCCCACCGCTGCTGCACCGCCTGCCCCACCGGGTCGAGGAACACCGCCTCGAACCCGCTGCCCTGGTCGACGGCCGCTCGCTCTGCCCGGCTCCGGTGCCGGGCCGCTCCTGTGCTGCTCACCCGTGCCAGCCAAGTCGCTCCCGCTTGCCCGGACCACTGTTTTCAGTGTTCCTGCCACGAACGAGTGCCGTATCAGCTAACAGTCGACTTCTGGCTGGCGCATCGCTCTCAGCGGTCGTCTTCCTGCCTGTCTGCGGTCAGCATCTTCTGGAGCACCTCGATGGGCAGGTCGACCCACCGGGCCACCTCCTGAAGCGGCACCCCGCCGTTCACCGCCGCCACCGCGGTCCGTTTCCAGGCGTTCTCGATCAGGCTGGCGCTGTGGCCGAGGCCGCGCAGCAGCCGCCGGGCGACCTCGGCGGTCGGACCAGTCTGCACCCCGCGCAGCTGCAGCAACTGCTCCTGGGCGCTGTCGATCGTGCTGGTGATCAGCCTGCGCTGCTCGGCGGCCACCGCAGCCCGCCACTTCGTCCCCGAACCGGGCGCCTTCTTCTCCTTGCCCAGCACCCGCAGCTGGCCGGCCATGGTCGCGGCCTGGTGTTCCTGGCGCAGCCACCACGGGTCGTTGTCGTACCCGGGCAGCCCGCCGGCGCCGCGGCGAAGACGGATGACACTGCCCATCCACGCAAGAAGCGGCCCGCCGTGGTCCGCCGCGGCGAGCGGCCCCAGCCACGGCCGGCCCACCCGCTCACCGAGCGCGCGGCAGAACAACCCGTCCATGGGCAGCGCCCGCGGCCGCCCGGCGCCACTGTCCACCCACACCAGCTCGGCCATGGCCGGGTCCAGCAATGCATCGGCCACCGCCACCACCTCCGGGAAGACGACCGCGTCCCGCCCCACGATCCGCCACCGCTCCAGATCACCGCCTGCATCCCCGCCCGCGACCAGGTGCAGGCGCCCCGGCCAGATCGTCTCCCGCTCCCAGCCGTAAGCCTGCTCCCACCACCGGGTCACCACCGCCTGCGCCAGCGCGAACACCCGCTCCGGCTCCGCACCGGCCCGCACCGCCCGCCGCGCCACCGCCGCCCACCGCCGTTGCGCCGCCACTACCTCCGGCAGACCCCGCAGATCGAGGTGCTCCAACGGCTGGTTGGCGTCCGCGTCCAGCAGCCACCGCCCATGCCGAACACACGCCCGCTCCCACCGCGGCGTGTACCGCACCATGCGCATGGCCGTCCCCGTACGCCGGGCCGTGCACAGGCGGCAGCCGAGCGCCACTGGCCCGGCGACCGCGCCGCCGATCCGCCACGCCGCCGCCGGCACTTGGTCTTCTCCGGCGGGCAGCTTGGCGTCCTCCTGTCCCCAGGACGGCAGCGCCCGCGCCAGCACGCCTTCGGTGACGCCGCACAGGCCTGCCAGGAGTTGCCGTCCGGCTGGGTTCAGCAGTACCTCGGCGTCGGTCCGCGCACCCCCGCCGTCGTGCCCGGGCGGGTAGTTGCGCCACTGCCAGGACGACCGCAACGCCTTCGCTTCCATCCCGTAGCGGCTTGCGATGCGGCAGATCAGCGACGAGGTTGTCTCACCCTGCAGGGGAGCGGTCCGCAGCAGGCCTGGGTGATGGGTCACTCCACCAAGGTCTCGTGTTCGCCGACCGGGCGGGCCGCTTTTGCAATGGATGCCCCAGCGGAATCCAAAGCCGGTTCCCCCAGAACGGCCCCTCGGCTCCCCTGGGCACCCCCGTCGGTTTCTGTCCTAGCGCATGGAGCTTTCTTTTCCCGCTCCCCGCAGCGGCAGCGGCGCGCGGACCAGGTGCTGCGAGTAGGGGACACAGGACGGGACTCCAGCTTGGACGCCTACCGCAACGCATTTCGTACGTTATCCGTACGGCAAAAGTACGTTATGCATACGGTTCGTGGGCTGGTGTGTGGCTCAAGAGGTATTGATGTCCGAGTTGTTCGATCGGATCGATGCGCTGGTTGCGTCCCGGTCTGCGCTGCCGCCGCCTGCGGAAGCGCAGGCGGCGGCATCAGGCGCACGGTCCGACGCTGGACGAGGCCTCGGCCCTGCACGTTCGGCGTGCGACCGTCAGCGAAGACCGAGCCGCGGCCACCGGAGCGCGAGGCGTACGAGCGCCTGCTCGAAGCTCGCATCAGCTCGTTCATCCGCTGCGCCCGCGCCCTCGCGTTCTTCCTGCGTTTCCGTGTCGCCCTGGCTGTGGTCTTCCTACGCCCGTGCGTCCGACGGCTCTAGCCGGACGGAACCGTGGACGGGGCAGGCACCGCTGCAGCCTGCGCCCAGGGCACACCCACGGCGGCGAGGGCGGATTGCTGCTCGGAAGTGAGCTTGCCCCACCTCGCGCGGGTGTTCGATGTCCATACGCCGAGCTTCACGGTCACCGGTTCCGTCTCACCGTCGATCGTGATCTGCTCGCTGTGCTGGCGCGGCACCGCCCGGTCGGCACCCTCCCGCTCCACCCACTGCGTAAGGGCCGCGAGCCCGCGTTGGAAAGCCTGCTGTGCCTTGCTGGGGCGCTTCATCGCACGCGTGGCCGCAGGCGCGGCAGGCGGCGCCTCAGCGGGCTTGATGCCCAGCCCGGACAGCCGCTCCTGCTGCCCGATCGACAGCTGCGCCCAAGCGGCCGGCTGCTTCTGCCGCTGAAGCCACCGTCCGATGTCATCGCCATCGAACAGCACGCCGGGCTGGATCTCGGGCAAGCTCCCGTCGGCGTCGACCAGGTCGGCGAGCACCCGGTAGTGGCGTTGCCAGTCCAGTGGCCACGGGCAGTTCCAGTCAAGGTCGATCGCTGCCAGCTGCTGCGCGCGCACGCGGGCCCGCTCCGGGTCCTTCCCGAGGCCGCCTCTGCGGCGGAGGTTGGCCATGTGCTGCCCCACCGGCACCATCGCCCCGCCCTCGCCCCAGACCGCGTCCTGACGCGGAGCGAGGTGTCCCGTGGCCCGCCGGTAGGAGCGCAGCGCGGCGAGCTTGGCCTCCCAGGCTTCCTCGCCCGGCTCCCACACCATCCCGGCCTCCGGCGCGTCCAGCAGCTCCTTGCGCCGCGGCTCCAGCTCACCCGCCCGCAGCGCCTTCCGCTGCTGGTGCACCCACCTCCCAAGCGGAAACGCCTTCGTCACGCCCACCTTGACCTCAACGTCGTAGGGCACGGCGTACAGGCCGGTGATCTCGTTCTCGCCCCGCCATCGCAGTAGGGCTTGGTAGCCCTGCAGCCAGACCAGGGACTCGGGCCGGTAGACGCGGGTGCGGAGGAAGGCTGCGATGGTGGCGGCGTCGCGCGGGCTGGAGAAGTGGAGCAGCGCGGACTGGGCAGCGGCCTGGGTGTCGTCGTGCTCCTGGTCCTCGCCGTCGGCCCCGATGATCCGCCCGTCTTCGTCGCGTCGGATGTGCACCTTGCGTTTCCCGCTGGTGAGGGCACGGGAGGCGAGCTGTTCGACGAGTCGTTCATCGTGGCTGCGGAGGCCTTGGAGGACGGCTACGAGGGGGCGGAAGCTGGCGGAGGCGACCATGTCGGTCGGATCTTCGCCGGGCTCCAGGAACACCGGCACGATGATCCGCGCGATCTTCGTGCTGCCGTCCCGGTTGAGGCGGAGCGCCCGGCCGATGTTCTGCACGATCTCCACCTGGGAGCCGCGGGTGTCGGCGAAGCACACGGCCTCGACTCCTCGTTCGCCGGTGATGTCGACGCCTTCCCCGAGGACGCGGCAGCTGGCGAGGAAGGCGCGGTGGACCCGGCGGCCGGCGGCGTCGATGCCGTTCGCGAACTGGCGCAGTACCTCGCGCCGCTCGGTGACGAGGTGGTCGCCGCACAGCCACGCCGACCACACGCGGTCCGGGGGTACGTGGCGGCCGGCCTCCAGCTCGTAGAACTCCGCGTCGATCGACGACTTCGGCAGGGCCTCCGCGTCGGCCAGAGCCTCGTCGGAGACCTCGGCTGCGTACAGCTCGGCGGCCGTCTGCGGCATCTTCTCCGCGAACGCCATCGCCTCCTCCACCCGCTGGTGGAAGGTCATGACCGTGCGCAGGTTCCGCGCTGCGGCGTGCTCCAAGAGCGCCGTCTGCAGCAGGGCGAGGCGCCGGCCCCGCTGCGCCTCCTCGGACTCCCCGGTGACGGGGGAGGGGTCGTGGATCTCCAGCACGTCGATCTCGAATCCGGCGAGGATCTCGCGTTCGATCGCCTCCGAGAGCCCGAGCTCGGCAAGCCAGGGCCCGTAGGTCTCGGAGTCCTGGCCCATTGACGCGATCTCCAGCTCCTGGCCGTCCGCGCCTTGCTGCGGCCGGGGGGAAGCAAGGATGCGTGGGGTGGCTGTGAGGTAGAGCCGGAAGTCGGCGGGGATGCGGGCGTTGTCGTGGATCGCCGCCCAGGGCCTGCCAAGATCGCCTGCGGTTGAGTGGGCTTCGTCAATGATGGCGAGCGAAAAACCGTCCATGCGCTGGCCGTACAGGCGCTCTCCACCCGCCAGAGCGGCCTCCAGCGGCCCGCGAACGCTCCTCTGACCGAGCGGGTCCTCCGAGTCCTCGCGGTCCACGAGGGATGCGTACGTGGCGAACACGACCACTGGCCCGGACCTGGCCCACAGGGCAAGCTGGATCGGGTTCGTGGTGGTGCGCACCTCCAGCGAGTTGAGCACCGGGTCGTTCTCCAGCGAGCACACCGCGACCATCGGGGAGCGATGTCCCACCGCCCGCCATGCTTGGGCGGTCTGCACGAGCAGGTCCAGGGTCGGCACGGTGACGAGGATCCGGCCGCCCGGGAAGCATTCCAGCGCGCATGCGGCGGCGGTGATCGTCTTGCCCGATCCGGTCGCGGACACGATCGTGCCGCGCGCCCCCTCCAGTGGGGCAGATGATCTTGTGGGAAATCCGACCCATTTTCGGAACCGTGATTTCTGTTCCACCTGGTGTTCTCGGAGCTGAATCAAAAGATTTCTCCCGACTCGGGAAGGATTTGCGTGACGGAAGCGATCCGGTATCCGCCGCGCTGCTGGTAGAGGCCGCCGTCTCTTCCGTGGACGGCCCAGGCTCTCGCGGCCGCTTCACCGGCTGATGCCGCCATCAGGTGGACGACGGGGGCAGGTACGTCCGGGCCGGAGCTGCCGGCGGTGGGCTGGGCAGCGATCCGATAGACGCGGTGCCGCCGGATTTCCACAGCCGCGACACCTGAGCGCTCGGCCTCGGCCACGTCTGTCATCAACCGCTGCAGACGCTGCGTTTCGTAGCGGATGGCACGCGAGTCGCGGGAGGGCACGTACGCGGCCATCCCCTCCTTCTCCCGCTCAAGTGATGCGGTTCGGGCGGGGCCGTCCTCGCCCTCCCGGCGCGTTCCCGAGCGGCTATCCGACGGTGATCGAGTCCGGCAGCTTTTGCAACCACCCCGAGCCGGGCAAGCTCATGCGGCAGATACTCGTAGATCAACACGCAAGCCCTCCACACCTGGTGTCCCTGAATTACGCCAATGCTACATGCTGCATCACATCGAGATGCAGACGTGCGAGACGCCCGGGAAAGCCCAATGCACAAGATTCCTTCGGCCCTGATGGTCGTGGCATATCGGGGTACACGGCCCCGCATGGCACCGAAGACCGAACGCATCCAGTTCCTGCGGGCCGTGCGTCAGCTGCACCGCGTCCGCTCCTTTTATGCCCTGGGCGCCCTGCTGTGGGCGGCATCCGCCGCCTGGACCGGCTGGCAGGCACCCGGGAGCCGGCAGATGTGGGTGTCCGTCCTCCTCCTGGCCGTCTTCACCGGTCTCCTCGCCACCGCTGGCCTGTCCCTGCGGCGTCTCGCCGTCCCTCCGACAGGTCGGCCCGCGCATCACGCCGCCTCGCACAAGACGACAAGCCCCCGCCACGCCCACGCCTGAGAGCATTCGTCAGCCGCCTTGGAATCCCGACCCTCCCTGGCTGCGTAGCCAGCCCGCCGGCGGATTGCGGGCCAACGGTTCTGAAGGCGGTTGGCGCGGTGCGGGACATGCGGGGAGGGTTTACGGGAATCGGCGGGATATGACCGCTGAACGAAAATGGAGTCCCCCCTTAGCCGGGCGGACGGACAGCCAGCTTCGCAGGGCACGCTGGCTCTTCGCCCTGTTCGGACTTTTCGAACTCGCAGCTTTCGTCTCAGGCCTGGTGAAGAGCTACCCCCACGCCTGGGTTGTTGCGTCCACGGGATGTGGAGCGATCGTCTTTTTCTCTTTGCTCTTCAAGGTTCAGCATCAGCTACAGGCAAACAAGCAAAGCAAGAGCTGACGGCACCCTCTTCCTTGCTGCTGTACGGGCCGCAGGCCCGTTTGCCGCGCGCAGCGCGGTCGAGGCTGGAGCGCAGCGGAAGCCTCCGGCCGGGCGAAGCCCGGCACCGGACTGCAACGCAGGCCGGCTCACTCACGGAGCGCAGCGGAGGGAGCGTCAGTTCCCTTGCGAAGCAAGGGAACTTGTGCGGTGAGCGCAGCGAACCGCTAACGCTCACGCGGAGCGTGAGCGCAACACCCGCGCGCAGCGCGGGTGTTCGCTTGCATCGCGCGCAGCGCGATGGAACCCGCTCCGCGGG
>NZ_JBIAVN010000036.1:0-3358 GCF_042894285.1 Streptomyces sp. NPDC001544
GGGGCGGAGCCGTTGGCCACGACTGGGGCGGGGATCACATGGCCCTCGGTGGCGCGGGTGTCGTCAAAGACGAGGGTCCGCAGTCGGGGCAGTTTGCGCCGTAGGGGTGCACGACAAGCAGCGCCCGAAGGAAGCGGCACGAAGAGGCCTTGGTTGCGCAAGGCAACCAGTTGCTGGCCGGTCCGGTGCATGTTGGAGTGGGAAAGACGCAAACGGCGCTCTACGCCCACGGCCTGAAAGAAGGTTAGACCTGTCGCGCCCATGCGGGCAGGAGCCGGAAAGTGAACCGGGTCCCCCCTGACGCAACCCGCCTATGTAACCCGCGGCAGACAAAATCGGAGCACCGGTAGTGGACAAAGCGGAATCTAGTGAGGCTGAGTCAGGAGAGCAGCGTAAACCCTTCAGGGCGGGCTCCTGACAAAGGAAAAGAGAGGACTCAGCTATGAAGATCGAGAAAATTGACAATTCGCGACTCGCGACAACCGCCAAGGAGTTGCGTGCTCTAGCCGCTAGCGACGCCGACTGGATCGTGCGCAGCTCAGATGACTTGCGGCAACTCCGCGCGGCTGGCAACAACGCCATCGCTAAGCTTCCCCGAACGGACTTTGAAGCGTTCGTAGGGAGCCTCAAATTCGCCAATGGAGGAGTCGCCGGCGGATGCTACAAGCCGTTGATGTCCACACTTATGCTGTCAGAGATCTTCGAGGTGTTTGCCCACTTTGGGATTAGCGCTGGATTGCTAGCGGGTCAAACCGAAAGAAACGGCTCCTGCCAGGAATGCGAGTGTGACGAGTCATGGAAATGCAGTTTTGAGTTCTGGTCTTTTTGTAGCAGTCTATGCGCTGGAGGGGGTGGTGTGTGAGAAGGAGGTGAGTGCCGGCGAGGTGAATGGCGGATTGTTCGGTTCGCCGCATGGTGCAGCTCGCGGTTATGCACCTCGCCGGCGTCGACCACCGAGCCTTTTGCCGGACGCCCGTACTTCGGCGGCCGGGCGATGTCCCGCTCCCCCCACGGCCCGCCTGCAGGCGCCCTCAAACCACCGGGTGCGTGCACGTCCGCCCGGGGGGCTCCCGGGCGGGTGCGCATCGTCGACGCGTCCTCGGGCTTGGTTCGGAACAGGGTCACCACCAGCCCATCAACCGCTTGACGGACTTGTCACGGGCTGCCTCGGTGACGACGCGCTGCCGCTCGATCTGCAAAGCGGTGATTTCGGCGGTCAGGCGGGTCTCGGCGCTCTGCCAGGCGGTGTTCAACTTCCGGTCCGCGCGGGCGGTGCTGTTGCCCCGGGTGATGCGGTAGGAGCCGGAGGCGAGCGCGGCCAGTACGGCGCGGCGCTCGTGGCCGTCCAGCGGCCACATCTCTCGGTTGCGGACGGCGTCGAGCTTGCGGTTGGTCTGCTGGATGGCCTTGTCCAGGCGGCGGGTGTCGGGCTTGCCCATGTCAGTCACTCCTCAGGGCTTGGGAGGGTCGGGGTAGGCGCAGGGCACGCGGGGCAGGTGCGGCGGGCGCGGTTGGCCTTGGCCAGGGCCGCCCGTTTCGCGGGCGTCATCGGCCGGACGGGCTTGGCCAGGTCGACGCGGTAGAGGTAGGCAACCAGCGGCGGCCGGCGGCGGCGCGGCCGTTCCGGTTGCGCCGCCACGTCCTGCCCGCCAGGGCGCAGGCCGCGTGCGCGGAGTTGGCGGCGGGTGGCGTAGCCGTCCAGGGCGAGGCGCCACCGGAAGACCGGCAGCGCCCCCATCACGCGGCCCGCTCGGCGAGCAGCGCGTCACGCAGCTTGCGCGCGTTGACTGGGGAGACGTGCAGAGCCCGGCGGATGCCCTCACCGGTGATCTGCGCGTCCGTCCAGTCGGCCGTGACGGTCCGGGCCTCGGTGAGAAGCTGCTCCGGGCTGCGGCGGGGCCGGGGCGTCTTGGCGGCGTCCGGGACCCAGTACGTCGCCCGAGGGGGCCGGGGCGACTCAGCCGCCACCGACCGCGGCACCGTCGATCGGTCCGGGGTCGACTCGACCGGTGCCGCGAGGGCGGGCACGGGCTTGAACGGAAGGCTCGACTTTCCGGCATCGGCCGGGACCGGATCGGGCACCGGAAGCCGGGTCAGTGTGATCATGACCGGAGTCGATTCGCACTGATCAGCGGTAGACCGAATCCTCTCGGTCTCGGTGGATTCCTCCACATTCATGCTGTCGACGCCCGTCGGGTAGATCGGGTCGGCCGTCGGTGCGGCGGGCAGCTCAGCGGGGGCGGTGAACATCGCGGCCAGCGCGGCATCCGCACCGATCGTGACGCGCTCGCGCTGCACGTCGACCAGCCGCTCCCCAACGAGTGGTCACCGGTGCCGACCCTGCGGGCCAGCTTCCATGACCGCTTGTCCGCCTTCTCCCGGGCCTTGGCGTCGGGGTGGTTGGCGGCGACCGCGCGGTGATAGGCCAGCTCCCGAACGACGGCCGCCGCACGCGCCTCGGCCTCGGCATCGCGGCCGTCGGTGTGGACGACGATCCGCCGGGCCAGGAACGCCATGCCCTCAGCCGACACGCACATGCCCATCGGGGTCACGACGTAGATGACGGTACGGCCGGCGTCCGGCCCCGCCATCGCGGCCATGACGGACGCGGCGGCGGGCAGCGCCCACAGCCCCAACCGGACGACCCGGGGCGAGGACTGCCCGAGCATGGTCAGGCCGAGCAGGACCAGGCCGAGGACGGCGGTGGCGCCCTCGCCGGCCGCGACGGCACCGAGTGCGGTTCCGGTGCCGTAGGCGTGGCCGATGTTGGAGAAGATGCCGTAGCCGCCGATGCCGCCGACGGCGGCCATGATGACGAACGCGGCCCCAAGCACGAAGCGCTGCGGGGTGGTCAGCTCCTTACGGCTCATCACGCCGCACCGCCCGGAAGGCTCGTGCCGGCCGCCCGGTTGATCAGCGCGACCCGTGCGGCGAGCGCACGGCGGCGAGCCCGGCGGATGCGGCGGGCGTCCAGCTCGGTCGAGATGCGGTCCAGGGTGACGATCTGCGCGTCCAGCAGCTCGACGTCCGCGAGGATTACGGGCATCTCACGTTCGATCGCGTCCAGCTCTGCGTCCGTCGGCTCCACGAAGTCAGCGAACGCGGTAACAGCGTCCTGAACAGTAACGATGTGGCTCATTGGGTCTGGCTCCTCTCACACAGGAACGGCCCGAACAGCGGCCCCGGTGTTCCAGCACCGGGGCCGCGCGCCGTTGAAGTCGGACGATCCGGCTCCCCTCGACGCTGCTCGTGCAAGACGAGCAGCGGAGGCAACCGGCTGCGGCGGTGAGGTCGTGCGGGTGTCTCCTTCGGGAACGCGGGCTCCCGTTGCAGGCGTATGGAGACGTGACCTTTCGGT
>NZ_JBIAVN010000038.1:0-1601 GCF_042894285.1 Streptomyces sp. NPDC001544
GCTTCAAAGTCTCCCAGCTATCCTACACAAGCCGAACCGAACACCAATATCAAACTGTAGTAAAGGTCCCGGGGTCTTTCCGTCCTGCTGCGCGAAACGAGCATCTTTACTCGTAGTGCAATTTCACCGGGCCTATGGTTGAGACAGTCGAGAAGTCGTTACGCCATTCGTGCAGGTCGGAACTTACCCGACAAGGAATTTCGCTACCTTAGGATGGTTATAGTTACCACCGCCGTTTACTGGCGCTTAAGTTCTCAGCTTCGCCCACCCGAAAGTGAGCTAACCGGTCCCCTTAACGTTCCAGCACCGGGCAGGCGTCAGTCCGTATACATCGCCTTACGGCTTCGCACGGACCTGTGTTTTTAGTAAACAGTCGCTTCTCGCTGGTCTCTGCGGCCACCCCCAGCTCAGAGCGCGAAGCTCATCACCGGATGTGGCCCCCCTTCTCCCGAAGTTACGGGGGCATTTTGCCGAGTTCCTTAACCATAGTTCACCCGAACGCCTCGGTATTCTCTACCTGACCACCTGAGTCGGTTTAGGGTACGGGCCGCCATGAAACTCGCTAGAGGCTTTTCTCGACAGCATAGGATCATCCACTTCACCACAATCGGCTCGGCATCAGGTCTCAGACTATTGCCAGGCGGATTTACCTACCTGACGTCCTACACCCTTACCCCGGGACAACCACCGCCCGGGATGGACTACCTTCCTGCGTCACCCCATCACTCACCTACTAACCGCTTGGTTCAGCGGCTCCACCACTTTCCTTTCCCCGAAGGGTCCGGAACGGCTTCACGGCCTTAGCATCACGATGCTCGATGTTTGACGCTTCACAGCGGGTACCGGAATATCAACCGGTTATCCATCGACTACGCCTGTCGGCCTCGCCTTAGGTCCCGACTTACCCTGGGCAGATCAGCTTGACCCAGGAACCCTTAGTCAATCGGCGCAAACGTTTCTCACGTTTGTATCGCTACTCATGCCTGCATTCTCACTCGTCAACCGTCCACGACTACCTTCCAGTGCCGCTTCACCCGGCAGACGACGCTCCCCTACCCATCACAGCACCCGTTGGGGCTATATGCTGCAATGACACGACTTCGGCGGTACGCTTGAGCCCCGCTACATTGTCGGCGCGGAATCACTAGACCAGTGAGCTATTACGCACTCTTTCAAGGGTGGCTGCTTCTAAGCCAACCTCCTGGTTGTCTGTGCGACTCCACATCCTTTCCCACTTAGCGTACGCTTAGGGGCCTTAGTCGATGCTCTGGGCTGTTTCCCTCTCGACCATGGAGCTTATCCCCCACAGTCTCACTGCCGCGCTCTCACTTACCGGCATTCGGAGTTTGGCTAAGGTCAGTAACCCGGTAGGGCCCATCGCCTATCCAGTGCTCTACCTCCGGCAAGAAACACACGACGCTGCACCTAAATGCATTTCGGGGAGAACCAGCTATCACGGAGTTTGATTGGCCTTTCACCCCTAACCACAGGTCATCCCCCAGGTTTTCAACCCTGGTGGGTTCGGTCCTCCACGAAGTCTTACCTCCGCTTCAACCTGCCCATGGCTAGATCACTCCGCTTCGGGTCTTGAGCGTGCTACT
>NZ_JBIAVN010000039.1:0-1581 GCF_042894285.1 Streptomyces sp. NPDC001544
AAGGCGGTCGTCGGCGAGACGTTCGAGATTTCCGCGACCGTGTTCCGTGAGGGTCATGACGCGGTGGCCGCGAATGTGGTGCTGCGGGACCCCGAGGGCCGCCCGGGGCCCTTCACGCCGATGCGTGAACTCGCCCCGGGCACCGACCGCTGGGGCGCCGACGTCACCCCCGACAAGCCCGGCCTGTGGACCTACACCGTGGAGGCGTGGAGCGACCCGGTCGCCACCTGGCAACACCACGCGCAGATCAAGGTGCCCGCGGGCATCGACACCGCCCTGGTGCTGGAGGAGGGCGCCCGCCTGTACGAGCGGGCGGCCACCGACATCCCCGAGGAGGACGGGCGCGCGCTCGTGCTGGAGGCGGTGGCGGCGTTGCGTGCGGACGAGCGGCCGGCCGCCTGGCGGCTGGCGGCGGCGCTGGACCCGCAGGTGGCCGAGGTGGTGGCCCGTCATCCGCTGCGGGAGCTGGTCACCGCCTCCGAGCCGCTGCGGCTGCTGGTGGAGCGCGAGAGGGCCCTGTTCGGCTCGTGGTACGAGTTCTTCCCCCGCTCCGAGGGCACCCCCGAGCATCCGCACGGCACGTTCCGCACGGCCGCCCGCCGGCTGGACGCGATCGCCGCGATGGGCTTCGACGTCGTCTATCTGCCCCCGATCCATCCCATCGGCCACACCTTCCGCAAGGGCCGTAACAACACCCTCACCGCCGGCCCCGAGGATGTGGGTGTGCCGTGGGCGATCGGTTCGGCCGAGGGCGGGCACGACGCCATCCACCCGGATCTGGGCACGATCGAGGACTTCGACCACTTCGTCGCCCACGCCGCCGGACTGGGCCTGGAGGTCGCTCTCGACTTCGCCCTGCAGTGCTCCCCGGACCATCCGTGGGTGCACAAGCATCCCGAGTGGTTCCACCACCGTGCCGACGGGACCATCGCCTACGCGGAGAACCCGCCGAAGAAGTACCAGGACATCTACCCCATCGCCTTCGACGCCGACATGGACGGCCTCGTCGCCGAGACCGTCCGTGTCCTTGAGCACTGGATGGCGCACGGGGTGCGGATCTTCCGGGTGGACAATCCCCACACCAAACCGGTGGTGTTCTGGGAGCGGGTCATCGCCGAGGTGGGCCGCACCGATCCGGGGGTGATCTTCCTGGCCGAGGCCTTCACCCGTCCGGCGATGATGCACACCCTGGCGCAGATCGGTTTCCAGCAGTCCTACACGTACTTCACCTGGCGCAACACCAAGCAGGAGCTCACCGAGTACCTGACCGAGCTGACCGGTGAGGCCGCCTCCTACATGCGGCCGAACTTCTTCGCCAACACCCCCGACATCCTGCACGCCTACCTCCAGCACGGCGGCCGTCCCGCCTTCGAGGCCCGCGCGGTGCTCGCCGCGACCCTCTCGCCCACCTGGGGCATCTACAGCGGCTACGAACTGTGCGAGAACACCCCGTTGCGTGAAGGCTCCGAGGAATACCTCGACTCGGAGAAGTACCAGCTCAAACCCCGCGACTGGGCCGCCGCCGAACGCGAGGGCCGCACCATCGCACCCCTGATCACCCAGCTCAACACCATCAGGCGC
>NZ_JBIAVN010000040.1:0-1108 GCF_042894285.1 Streptomyces sp. NPDC001544
TTTCGCCGGGGTCCGTGAGGTTTTCACCGGTGGAGACGTGATCTCCCCGACCGCGGTACGACGCGTCCTGGAAGCCTGCCCCGACACCATCGTCCAGGCGACATGCGGGGCCACCGAGGTCACCCTGTTCGGCATGCATCACGCCCTCACCTCACCGGACCAGGTGGGCTCCGTGATTCCCATCGGTCGTCCGCTGGACAACATGCAGGTCTACGTACTGGATGAGCTGCTTCAACCGGTCCCCATGGGCGTACCCGGAGAGCTGTACTTCGGCGGCTCCGGTCTGGCGCGTGGGTATGTGGGGCGGGCGGGGCTGACGGCGGAGCGGTTCGTGGCGAACCCGTTCGGTGGTGCGGGTGAGCGGATGTACCGCACGGGTGATGTGGTGCGGTGGAACTCGGCGGGTGCGCTGGAGTTCGTGGGCCGTGCGGACAGCCAGGTCAAGATCCGCGGGTTCCGGGTGGAGCCCGGTGAGGTCGAGGCGGTGCTGTCGGGTTGCCCGGGTGTGTCCCAGGTGGCGGTGGTGGTGCGCGAGGCCGCGCCGGGTGACAAGCGGATCGTGGCCTACGTGGTGGGCTCGGTCGAGCAGGCGCGGGACTTCGCGCGCGAGTCACTGGCGGAGTACATGGTGCCGGCGGTGTTCATGGAGCTGGACCGGCTTCCGCTGACCCGCAACGGCAAGGTCGACCACCGTGCCCTGCCCGAGCCGGTGTTCGGCGAGTCGGCGGGGGGCCGCCCACCGCGCACACTGCTGGAGGAGGTCCTGTGCGGGCTGTTCTCTCAGCTGCTGGGCATCGAGGCGGTCAGCATCGACGACGAGTTCTTCGCCCTCGGCGGTCATTCTCTCCTGGCCACCAAGCTCGTCAGCCGTATCCGTAAGGACATCGGAGCGGACCTTTCCGTTCGCGATCTGTTCGAGGCGCCGACCGTCGCCGGCCTGGCCGCCCGGATCGAAGGCGCGCAGAGCCTTCCCGCGCGTCCGGCCCTGCTCGTCGGAGAGCGGCCGGAGCGGCTTCCGTTGTCGTTCGCGCAGCGTCGGTTGTGGTTCCTGTCGCGTGTGGAGGGTGCGTCGGGGACGTACAACGTGCCGTTGGTGGTGCGGTTCTCC
>NZ_JBIAVN010000041.1:0-1030 GCF_042894285.1 Streptomyces sp. NPDC001544
TTCGCGGTGGATTTGTTCGATCGGGTGACTGCGGTGGGTTTGGTGGAGCGGTTGGGTCGGGTGTTGTCGGGGGTGGTGGCGGATCCGGGGTGTCGGGTGTCGGCTCTGGATGTGCTGGGTGAGGAGGAGCGGCGGCGGGTTGTTGTGGAGTGGAACGGCTCGGCGTGTGAGGTGGTGTTCGGGGGGTCGGTTCAGGAGCGGTTCGCGGATCAGGTGCGGCGGTCGCCGGATGTGGTGGCGGTGTCGTGTGCGGGTCGGGAGTTGTCGTATCGGGAGTTGGATGAACGGGCGAATCGGCTGGCTCATCGGCTGATCGGTCTGGGGGTGGGTGCGGAGTCGCCGGTGGCGTTGGTGATGGAGCGTTCGGTGGACACCGTGGTGGCGATCGTTGCGGTGTTGAAGGCGGGTGGGGCGTATCTGCCGTTGCATGTGGGGCTGCCGGTGGAGCGGATGGAGTGGATCGTCGGTGAGGCGGGTGCCTCGGTGGTGGTCGCGGATCGTGTGATGGCGGGGCGTGGGCTGCCGGGTGGTTGCCCGGTGGTGGTGGTGGACGGGGATGAGCTGCTGGGTGGGTTGCCGGCGGTGGATCCGGGTGTGGTGTCGCTGCCGGAGCAGTTGGCGTATGTGATGTTCACGTCGGGGTCGACGGGTGAGCCCAAGGGTGTGGGGGTCACGCATCGGGATGTGCTGGAGCTGGCGGGTGACCGTTTGTTCCGTGAGGGGCATGAGCGGGTGCTGTTGCTGGCGTCGTTCGCTTTCGATCCGTCGACGTATGCGTTGTGGGTGCCGTTGTTGCGGGGTGGTCGGGTGGTGGTGTCGCCTCCGGGGGATCTGGAGGTGGGTACGGTTGCGCGGTTGTTGCGGGAGGAGGAGATCACCGGGCTGGATGTGACGGCGGGTCTGTTCCGGGTGATCGCGGAGGAGGCTCCGGAGTGTTTCGCCGGGGTCCGTGAGGTTTTCACCGGTGGAGACGTGATCTCCCCGACCGCGGTACGACGCGTCCTGGAAGCCTGCCCCGACACCATCGTCC